>JADJOM010000001.1:0-600000 GCA_016713785.1 Gemmatimonadota bacterium
CTTTGAGGCGCGGGTACACCCGAGCGTCCGGGCCAACTACCTGGCGAGCCCGGTGCTGGTGGTGGCGTTCGCGATCGCGGGCCGGGTGGACATCGACCTGGCCACCGAGCCGATCGGCACCGGGTCGGACGGGAAGCCGGTCTACCTGAAGGAGATCTGGCCCTCGCCGCAGGAGATCGCCGACACCGTGGCGGCGGCGCTCAAGCCGGAGATGTTCCGGGAGCGCTACGCCAGCGTCTTCGACGGCGACGGGGTGTGGCAGGCGCTGCCGGTGCCGACGGGCAGCCGCTACGCCTGGGACCCCGGGAGCACCTACGTGGCGGAGCCGCCCTTCTTCCAGAACCTCCCGGCCGTCCCGGGCCCGCTCCAGGACATCCAGGGGGCGCGGGTCCTGGCGGCGCTGGGCGACTCGGTGACCACCGACCACATCTCCCCCGCCGGCTCCATCCCGAAGCACGGGCCGGCGGCGCGCTACCTGCTGGAGCACGGGGTGGCGCAGGTGGACTGGAACACCTTCGGCGCCCGCCGCGGGCATCACGAGGTGATGATGCGCGGCACCTTCGGCAACGTGCGGATCAAGAAACGCTGACGCCGGACAAGGAAGGCAACTGGACGCTCCACGTGCCGAGCGGCGAGGTGCTCTCGATCTTCGACGCCGCGATGCGGTACCAGGCGGAGGGGACGCCGCTGGTGATCCTGACGGGCAAAGGAGTACGGCACCGGCTCCAGCCGCGACTGGGCCGCCAAGGGCCCGGCGCTGCAGGGGGTCAAGGCGGTGATCGCGGAGAGCTACGAGCGGATCCACCGCAGCAACCTGGTGGGGATGGGGGTGCTGCCGCTGCAGTACGAGGCGGGGACCACCCGGCAGAGCCTGGGGCTCACGGGGCGCGAGACGTTCAGCGTCTCCGGGATCGCGCAGGGACTGGCGCCCGGAGGCCGGGTGAAGGTCACCGCGATCGCGGCCGACGGCACGGTCACGACGTTCCCGGCGATCGTGCGGCTCAACAGCCAGGTGGAGCTGGACTACTACCGGCACGGCGGGATCCTGCAGCGGGTGCTGCGGATGTTTGCGGGGCAGGACAAGTAGGCCGGGCGTTGGCCGGGGGGGAAGCGGGAAGCGGGAAGCGGGAAGCGGGAAGCGGGAAGCGGGAAGCGGGAAGAGGGAAGAGGGAAGCGGGAAGAGGGAAACGGGAAACGGGAAGCGGGAAACGGGGGCAGTGCGCCCCGCCCCGCGACCCCGCGATCCGCGGCTAAAGCCGCGGCTCGGCATCCATCGCTAAAGCGAGAACATCCTCACCCTCCGGCCCCGTGGCTGGACCCGCCCGCGCGAAGGCGCTTCAGCGCCTGCAGCCGAGCCGCGGCTTTAGCCGCGAGCACGTGAAGGGATCCCTCTCAGGACGGGATGAAAGCCGCTGGTGGACTCGCCTCGCCTTCCTATTCGCCGGGGCCGCTTCCTCGGTCCCCCGCGCGCGGGGGCCGTCGCCGGGCGGCGCGGGGGGCGGCTGGCGCTTTCCGCTTTCAGAAATTTTCCCGCGGGTCCGGCGATCGTCCTGAGCGTTGCGCGGGATTCCGGAACGCCGGTACGGCGGGACGACGGCCGGGAGAACCTGCCGGAGCGCCGGTACGGCGGGACGAGGGCCGGGAGATGCTGCCGGGACGTCGGTACGGCGGAACGGGACTCGCGCGGGATTTTCGGGAGTCCGGTACGCCGGGACGACGGTCGGGAGATGCTGCCGGGACGTCGGTACGGCGGAACGGGGGTCGCGCGGGGTTTCCGGGACGTCGGGACGGGGGAACGACGGCCGGGACATTCGGTCGGGACGCCGGTACGGCGGGACGTTTGCCGCGCGGGATTTTCGGGGAGATGGCGGCGCGGCCTGGCTCCCGGGCGATTAGATTCCTCCCCATGGTCGATCGCCGCCACTACCCGGTCCGCCGACGGCGCCTGCAGGATCCCGAGGATTACTCCGCCCTCGACGCCCCTCACCCCGTCCGCCCGCATGGCCATGGTCTGGCCGCTCACCCTGCAGGCGTGGGCCTTCTCACCGAGCTCGCCGATGAACCCGACTTCGTCGAGATGTTGGCCGAGTTACACGCGGCGGGCGCTGACTACCTGGTGGTCGGGGCCCACGCCCTGGCGGCGCACGGACGTCCCCGCGCCACGGGTGACCTGGACCTCTGGGTGCGCCCGACCCCTGACAATGCCCGGCGCGTCTATGCCGCCCTGCAACGCTTCGGTGCTCCACTGGACCATCTCACGGTCGGGGACCTGGTCACCCCCGACGTGGTCTACCAGATCGGGGTTCCCCCCGCGCGCATCGATTTCCTGACGAGCATCTCAGGAGTCAGCTTCGAGCAGGGCTGGTCCAGCCGTCTGACCGCGACGGTCGGGGGGCTCGCGGTCCCCGTCCTCGGCCGGGATTGCCTGATCCAGAACAAGCGTGCCGCCGGGCGGCCCAAGGACCTGGCCGATCTGGCGGAATTGGGAGAGTAGTCGATCCGGGGGCGGTTCGGCGGTTAGGCGACTCGGCGATTCGGCGATTCGGCGATGGGTGGTCTTCGAGGGATTCGGGCCTCCCCCGGCTGCCCCCTCTGGCGCGTGCCAGTCGTCGGCTTTGGCACGCGGCGGCGGGAGCACCCCGGGGGGAGGCGCCGCAGCGCCGAGCCAGCGAGCGTCCGAGCCGGCGAGCCGCCGAGCCGCCTACCTGAGGCCGAGCACCGTCAGGGCGGTGCCGCACCAGAAGAGGAACATCCACTTGAGCAGGTCGGACCGCAGGCGTTCGTGGCTGACGTCCATGTCGGCCCGCAGGCCGGTGAGTTCCTGGTGGGTGCGGGCCTCGAGGGTCGTGAGGCCTTGTTGGAACTCGGACCGGAGCCGGGTCTCCATCTCGACCAGGCGGGACTCCATCCGGGACTCCGCCTGGCCGATGCGCGCCTCGACGCGGCCCCAGTTGAAGTCGTTCTGCTCCCGCAGTTCCTGCCGGTAGGTAGCATCCACCTGGTTGAACCATTCCACGAGATCGTTGGCGATCTCGTCGCCGAAGGTGTCGTAGAAGCGTTTCGACAGCCGCGCGGTCACGGGCATGGGCACCTCGCCAGGTTCGGGACGGTGCCCAGTGTACCATACGCTCGGCGGCGGCCAGGGCGCAATCGGTTGCGAAGGGGAGCGGGGAAATGCGCGTGGGCGATTGGGCGATCAGGCGATTGGGCGATCAGGCGATTGGGCGATCAGGCGATTGGGCGATTGGGCGCGACCGAGCCCCTTTCGGGAGCGGCGGAGCCGCGACCTGGGGGCGAGGGAGAGGGCGATTGGTGCTCTTTGAGGGGTCGGGGCCTCCCCTGTGCCCCCTCTGCCGCGCGCCAGTCGTCGGCTTTGGCACGCGGCGCCGGGGGCACCCGCAGGTCGGCGGATCCCGTTCACGGCGGGTACCGTCTCCTTGCCCCGGAGCCGCCGGCCCTGATAGTCCTACTTTGGGGAGGTCCGCCACAGCGCTGCTGCCCCGCCCCCCTCCGTTCTCTTCGTGGATGCCGGTGGGACTGCGTCAACGCAACTCTATTCTGTAATCGGCCTTTCCTCAAGCAGCGTCAGGTGCACCTCGGCCTCAGCGTAGACGAACCGCAGCAGATACTCACGGCGCAAGAGCCCACCGGGAGCATCGGCAGTCCGCCAAGGCCAAGGCATTTCGGTGACTTTCGCCTGCACTCCAAGGGTGTCTGGAGCGAGCCAACTGGGACTTGCGATCCAGAGAAAGTAGCGGGCTCCAGTGTCCGCACAACTCCAGAGATACCTTTCCATGCAGGTGCCGCGCACGATCCCCCGCTCGACCAGCTGCTGCACAAGCCCCTCGGCGTGGCTCCTAGGGACCCGCTCGCGGCGCGAGTCCCCAGGCGAGTAGCGGCCCGCAACAGGGCTCATCGTGAGACGGCCACCCCCGGCCAGATCCAGCTTGAGCAGAGAGGAGCGAATCTGGCGGGCGGTTTCCGCAACAGCCAATTCCTCAGGCGCTGGCGTGGAGGAGTCGACTTGGGCCCCACCGCGGCTTGCAGCGCGCGAACAGGCCAGCAACATGCACGCCATCAAAGCACCGAGCCTGATGGTTGGTTGCGCGGGGCGCACCGCGTAGGTGCTCGAGGCGGCATTCATGGCGCAGAAACACGCTTCGCGACAGAGCACATCGACGATTTTCCCTCCGGGGAGCCCACACGTAGCCCCAGCCGCCGCGAGTTGCTGCTCTTCCCGACCGCGACCACCCAAAACCCCTGGGTTGCGATCGCCCAGTCACCGCCCCTTCCGATATCACCGAACGTTCCGCTGAGCTTGTCGCCGAAGGTCATCCCGCTCCCTAGTTCGGGCCAGGGCTTGCCGGCATTGGGATGCGAATGCACCAGCGCAAAGTGCTGACCGGCAGTCAATGACGCACTGACACCGAACGCATCATTCGGGTCATGACTTCCTTCGATCAGGCCACCGGCTACAAGTCCCCCAGCGGAGCCTGAGAGTGCGACGCCGAACTCTGGCACTCTTCCAAGGTCATCTGGCTGAGAACTCATCGAGGCGTCCCATACATCATTTATGGCGCCCTCCACGGATGCCTCGTTCAACCACGCCGGACAACCGTTTCCTGCTCGTTCACTATTGGTCTTGAAGTTGAAGCGCGCGACCATGCCGAGATCCCAGCCTTTGACGAAGACCCCATCGATCTCGATTCCGTGCTCATAGCAGGTGTCGAAGCCCGGGCACGGATCCTGAAACGGCTGGGGCGGCCCCCCCTCCGCCCACTGCCCCGAGGGGTCTCGCAGGACCAGCGCCTGTCCCCCCACATACGCATACAAATTCTCACCCCCCGCCGCCCCGGCCGGATCCTCCTGCACGAAGCGCCGCTGGCCCGGGTCGTAGTACCGCGCCCGGTGGAAGTACCAGCCCGTCTCCGCATCCCACTCCCGGCCGGTCCAGCGGTAGCGCAGCGTCACCCCGGACCCCGCGGAGGCGGCGACGCTCCCGTAGGGCGTGTAGCCATAGGTCCTGACCCAGGTGCCGTCCCGCTTGATGATCTGGTGGACGCTGCCCAGCTTGTCCGTCGCCACATAGTAGTGATCGGTCGCGGCCGCGGTGGCCCGGAACGCCACCAGGTTGTCCGTCCCCGGCCCCCAGACATACCGGGTGCCGATGGTGCTGCCGGCCGAGTCGGTCTCGAAGGCCACCTGCCCGCCGTGATACACGAACCGGGTGAAGCCCACCGTGCCGCCGGTGGCGGCGGAGTAGACCCGCTTGGCGATGCGCCGCCCGAGCACGTCGTAGGCGTACCGCGCGATCAGCGTGGCGCCCTGGGCCACCCGCACCAGACGGTTGAGGGCGTCGTAGGCATAGGTGTAGGTGACGCTGACCGTCCCCGAATCCACGGCCTGGATGAGGTTGCCCGCGGCGTCGTAGCTGTAGTTCCAGGCGCGGCTCGCCCCATTGGCGCGGCGCAACATGCGGTTGGTGGTGCCGTGGAAGACCTCGCCGCCGCCAACGGTGCCGAGGTTGCCGGCCCGGTCGATAGTGTAACTCTCCGTCACGCCGCCCGACAGGCTGCCGATGCCGTCCCAGGTGCTCAACCGCTCCCGGGCGTCGTAGAGGAGCTCGGCCCGCAGAGTATCCGCGGCGCCCCCGAGCCCACGGATCTGGTTCCAGACCGGCTGCAGGGCCGGGAGCGCGTCGTTCTGCGCCCCCTGGTCATCCGCACCGGCCCCCCAGGTCGAGGGACCTGCATCGCCGTCGACCAGCGCTTCGGGGTGCCGTCGCTGGTATAGCTGAGCGCGTTGGTGACCCGGAGGCCCGCACTCCGGATGGAGTCGGCCACCAACCGGCCCTGGTGGTCAAAGCTCAGCAGCAACGTGTCTCCCAGCGGCGTCATCAAGGCATCCACGAGCCCACGGACCGCTTCGTATCGCGTGCGCCAGCTGCCCAGGGCATCGGTCATGAGGCTGTCCCGCTCGTACCGGTCGGGGGCATAGGTGGTGACGCGAGCCACCCCCGCTCCACACGGTGTCCGCCTTGAGCCGGCCCCGCTGGTCATACACCAGGCTGAGGTCGGGGCGGGCCCCCCCGACGGAATCCACCAGCCCGGTGACCCAGATGCGCGTGAGCTGGCCGAGCGGGCCCGCGTAGGCCTTCCGGACCGTGCCGACGGTCGGGATGACCGTCAGGGTGTCGCGGTTACGACTGTCGTAGTCGGCGGTGATCAGGTGGCCGCGCCGGGTCCAGGTCTTCCGGAGGTTGCCGGCGATGTCATACGCGAACGAGTCTACCCCTTGCGATGGGTACTCATACGGGTAGGCCCTGACCACGCGCCCCAGGCGATCCCGGATCGTGACTGTCTTGATGCCCCGCTCGCTGATGCGCACCGAGTCACGGCCCGCGCGATCATAGCGCACACGAACGCGCTCGACCAGTACCGAGTCGCTATCGAGTGGGACTGGCCAGGTGGGCGTCGCGCAGGGCGTATCGCAGGTGAAGCTCCGGATGGTCCGGATCGAATCGACCAGGTTGGAGGAGGCACTGAAGAAGGTCTGGGTCCGGCGCCACTGCACCTTGCCCAGGGCCACCGGCACCTTGCGCTCCACCTGGTAGGGTCGGCCGAAGGCGTCCCACATGAGGTTGCGCGCCACCGTGTCCCGGCTCGGCGTGATGGTCTGGGAGAGGATCTTGAGCGGGCCACTGTACTTGTAGAGCGTCGCCGCCGCATCGCCGGGGGCGCGGGTGGAGTCCACCATGCCGTCGGACCGGTACCAGACCTGGGTGGTATCGGGGCCCGGGGTGTTGGGCCGGATGCTCCGGATGGCGTTGCCCCTGGTGTCGAAGTCGGTCTTCCAGACCTGGCCCCGGGCATCGATGCGCTGCACGACCCGGTGATTGGCATCGTACAGCAGGCTGTCGAGCCGGAGCACCCCGCCTTCGCCGGCCGGCCGCACCAGGTAGCGCCCGGTGACGCGCCAGAGGTGGTCGTAGGCCACGTACGACCGGCTCGAATCCGCGGTCTTGCCCTCGCTCCAGCGCAGGAAGCCATCCCCGTTGAAGGTGCTCCGGGCCAGCACGCCGAGCGCGTCCCAGCTCAGCCGGGCCTGGCCCCAGCGATTCGGCCAGGCACGGGTCCAGTGGTTGCGTGGATCCCGCAGCTCCACAAAGGCCCCGGCGCTGTCCAGGAGACCAGCCCCCGAGGCCCCGGGTCTCGACCGCGGTGTAGCCAAGGGTCGGGGATAGGCTGTCCCCGACCTCGTTGCGGACCTTGGGCAGGGTGGCGAGGGTGGGGCGGTACCGGAGGGCGGGGTCATAGGTGACGGCCGTGGTGTCGCCCAGCACCCCGATCACCCGCTGGAGGAGGGTGCCGGCGGCCACCGACTGGTAGGCGAAGGTGGACGTGTACCCGCCGCCATTCCCGGAGGCGGGGTGAAGGCCGTCAGCAGGCCGCCGCTCACCGTCACCGTGGCCACCCGCCCGCCCGAGGTGGTGATGGAAGACAGCGCGTTCCCGGTGTAGGTGAGGACGATCTCCGACCCGACCGGATCGCGGACCTTCCAGAGCGTGTCGGTGGCCCCCTTGTACACCAGGGGAATCGCGATTGCCGTTCTGGTCCACGGCCGCGGCCAGGCGCCCGTAGCTGTCGAACCGGACGACCGCGCTGTCCCCCCGGGCGCGGAGCACCCAGCCCGTGGCGGTCCTGGTCAGGAAGGTGAAGCTGCCCGGCGGCGGGACATACAGGCTGTCCCCGAACCCGCGATAGACCGTCGCCGCACCGGACGGCGCGACCAGCAGGCGGTCGTCCCCGCCGCCACGACTTTCGTCGCCACCGATGGCCACCACCCGTTGCCGTACATGGAGCTCCGGCGGTCCACCAGCACGACCTCCACCGAGTCGCTCACGGTCCGGGTACTGTCGCTGGCCGTCACCGCCACTTCCACCCGCAGCCACTTGCGCGTGGGGACCGGGAAACTGCTGGAGGTGAAGTCCCCGCGAGCACGCCGCGACAGCGGGGCACCGCGCCCGTGACACAGGACGGTGCGGCGATCCGGAGGGTATCGAGCCTGGTCAGGCCGTCGAGGAGCCGCAGGACGACCACATCCAGGCTGGTGCCCGGCGGCAGCCGTGGCTCCACGTCCACGGGGACCAGCACCCGCGGGGCGGACTGCCGGGTCGAATAGACGAGGCCCAGGCTGCGCGGAGCGTTCATCGAGAAGTAGGGCACGGTGGCGACGCCGGTTTCCACCTCGGCACCCGCCACCGAAAGCCCCGGGCCGAAGGGGGCGGTGAACGCGCTGCCGAGGGCACCCACCGGCACCCCGGTGAGGCCCACCACGGGCATGCTGTCGTGGGGGAGCACGGCCCAGCGCGTCAGGGTGGTGCACAGGGAGTACACCGAGCAGGCCGTCACCGTCACCAGGGCGGAGTCGCCGTTGAGCACGTTGAGGCCCCGGACCGAGTCGACGGCCCATTCGATCAGCCCGCGATTCCAGCGCGCGACCGTGAGGGAATCCGACCGCCACCGGGTGACCGTGTCGGTGCGCCAGGCCAGCACGGTCTTCGTGGTGTCCAGCGCGGCGTACTGGGCCGCGATCTGCGCGCGGACGATCGGCATGCGGTTGCGCACCACGGCGCGGCCCGAGGGGCCCGGTGCTCGCCGGGCTGAGGGTGATGAGCGGTGGGCCGTGCACGGTAACACCGAGGATGCCGATGGCGGTGTCGTCCTCCCCCCAGCTGGCGCGCAGGTACGCCTGCCCGATCCCGGGGCTGCCGACGGAGTAGGCGAGCGTCACCGTGAACGACGCCCCGCCGGCCAGGGTGCTGCGACTGCTCGGCGTCACCGAACCGCAACTGACCGGGGTGAGTTGCTCGCAGGTCAGGGTGATGCCGGTGATGGGGGTGCTGCCGCAGTTGGAGACCGTGAACGTCTGGTTGTGCGGGCCCGTGTTCTGTGCCCGGACCACGCCCGTCGGGGTGGTGGTGATGTCGAGGCCGGCACACCCGCTGAGCGGGGCCTCGATCTGGGCGCGGAGGGGGGCGGCGCTGGCGCCAACGAGGACCAGGGCGGCCGCGAGGGTCCAACGGGAGAACGCGACGTTCGCGGGATGATGCACCGGGAGGCTCCGGAGTGGGGATGCCTCCTTGCTATGTCATGGGGCGTGCCATCGGCGCCTGGCCCCAAGTTGTTTGCGTGGCGCCACTTGGCTCGCGCGCCGCCAGCTTGTCGCAGCGACAGCGGCCCGCCGTGCGACAAACGGTGCGACACCGTGCGACTAGTTCTGTCCTGCACCACCCGCGGGGCTCACCGGGGGCTGGATGCCCAGGCGCTTGAGGCGGCGGTACAATGTGGCCCGGTGCACCCCGAGCAGCACCGGCCCTGGCTGGGGTCTACCGATTCCTGCTGGCGCTGTTATCGGGGGGAAAGGTCACGAGCTACGCGGTGCCCGTGTCAGCCGGCAGGCGCTCTTCGGCAATTGTGGTACCCCGGTGCATCGTGCACCCCAGCCCCCCGCGGGTCCGTGTTGTGAGCCGAGGCACGCCTGGGCGAGGCCTCCGGAGAACCCCTGATCGCGGACGGGCCCACTTCCCACTCTTCCCCGGCGGCTACCTGCGCATATCCGACAACCCACGCGACGGGCGCCCCGGCGCCGCGTCCCACGTGATCTCGCCGGGGGGGCCTCACTCGCGGAGGTCACGTTGGCGCCGTCGGTTGAAACGACTTGCAACTTCCCAGCAGCCCTGCGCCGGCGGCGGTTCCAGCTGCTCCAGGCGATCAATCTTTGCAAACAGCCATTCAACTTGCTCGCCACGTGCGTTCGCGTAGGAATGCGCCTCGGCGTGTCCGTACTGTGCCGCAAGAACACGTGCTCGTGACTCAGTCGGCGCTCGAATGAGCACCACTCGCTCCTCGCACAACGGGCGCAGGCTCCTGATACCGCCAACGCGGCTCGCGAATGTTAACGTCGCGGAATACCATTTCAACCTAGCCGTCATGAACTCTCACCGGGCAGTGGCTCATGAACTCCGCCCCGTCCACTCCCCAGATGGAAGCGGGCAAGTAAGGGCACTGTCTACGCGCTACTTATCAAATCTACTGTCAGTTAGCAGCTTCTTTGCCGTCCGCGCTGCACGGTCACCGGCCTTCGCGAGCCGTTCGATCTCCTCCATCGTCTTTCCCAGCATTTCACCCGGGAAGCGGCGATTGATGGAGCCCTTCTTGGATTGGAAATGATCTCTTGGGCAGTGGGGGACTTGGGTTGCTCGCCGGCACCGCCGGCTGGCGTGCCGGCTGCGTCCGCAAACAGCACGTTCGTGACGAGCTTGCCTACGCCCAAACCAATTGTGGCTCCCCCTCCAATCGCTACGGTGGTAACTGCAGCCCCGGCGGGTAGGGGCTAGGCCACCGGAACCGGCGGTAACCAGAGCCCCGTTGTACAGCCAATCGCGCACCCGACAGCAGCCCCAAGTGCGGTGGAGGTGGCCTCGATTGCGTTGCAGAGGACGGCTTCGACCCCATCCTTTGGACACAACCCGAAAGGATCCGTGTACGTGACACCCCTATTGCCCGATGGGGGTGGAGGGTGACCACCAGCTCCTAGCCCGCCGGCCCCGGCCCTCGAGCACCCCTAACCCGGAGTGCTCCCATGATCTCCTTCCCCGGCGCGAGCGCCCAGACGGCCGCCGCCGTGGTCGGCGTCGATGCCGGCAAGTTCTCTCACACCTTGGTCGTCCGGCCCAAGGGCCAGGCAGACTGCAAGCCGTTCAGCTTTCCCACCACCCGCCAGGGGTTTGAGGCGGCGGTGGCGTTCCTCAGCCAGCAAGCCCCCAGTGCCACGCCTTCCACGATCCTCGTCGGGATCGAGTTCGCCGGCAATTACGGCTTCACCTTCGCCCACTTCCTGGCCCAGCTCGGCGTTCCCGTGGTGAGCGTGCTGCCCGCCCACACCAAGCGCTGGAAGGACGTCGCCCATAACCAGCCCTTGAAGACTGACGCCAAGGACGCCGGCACCATCACCGATCTCCTCGCGCAGGGGCATTTCGTCCGCTTCCCCTTCCTGGCCCCGGCCTACGCCGATCTCCGCTACCTGGTGGCGGCGCGGGAGCGGCTGTCGCTGCTCCGCCGCGGGGCGATGACCCAGCTGCGGAGCCTCTTGCAGGTCGTGTTCCCGGAGTTCGAGGCGATCTTTCCGCTGCTCACGAAGAAGACGCCCTTCGCCATCCTCCGGGCGTTCCCGACACCGGAGGATCTCCTCAAGGCCCCGAAAGCCAAGGTACTCCGGGTGCTGCACTCGGCCAGTCGCGGCCATCTGGGCGCCGAAACCTACGAGCGGCTGATCGTCGCTGCGAAGGCCACCTTGGGGTTGCCCGGAGCGCAGGGTCGGCTGCGTCAGGGAGATCGGCCTGGTCCTCGAGCGGCTGGCGCTCTTCGAGACTCAGATCAAGAGCCTGGAGACGGCGATGGTCGACGCCCTGCAAGGGGTGCCCGAGACGCCCTACCTCCTGAGCATCCCCAAGGTCGCCCCGGTTACCGCGGCCGTCTTCCTCGGCTCGATCGGCGATCCCCGGGCCTACGAGTCGAGCGGCCAGATCCTCCGGGTGGCCGGGCTCTCCTTGATCGAGCGCTCCAGCGGGATACTCCGCGGCACCAAGCGGATCTCCAAGCGGGGCCGGCCGCTGCTCCGCCAAGCGGCGTACATGTTCGCGGTCCGGAGTATCACCAAGGACGGCCTGTTCCGGGCCGAGTACGAGGCGCTGTGCCAGCGCAATGGCGGCCAGAAGATGAAGGCCGTGGTGGCGGTGATGCGCTCGGGGCTTCGGCTCCTCTACAGCGTGGCGCGCGACCGGCGGGTCTTCACGGCCGAGCCGCCGGTGTGGCGTGAGCGGCCGGCGCGGCAAGCAGTCTCGGCCTGAGTCGCTATGCTGGACGGCTGGCCGGCCGGGACGAAGGAGCCCTTGTTCGCTTGAGGCAGCCCATTGGGCTGGCCTCCCATTTTACACGGCTCCCCTGGCCGAGGGTCCGCTCGAGTCTCCGATAATGGGGTGTCGAGGGTCGCCCGCGTCAGCGGGCCACGCCTCCGAGTTGGGCTAGGATCGAGCTACGCGGGGCCCGTCAGCTGGCAGGCGCTCTTTGACAATCGACGTACTCGGCTTCATCGTGTGCCTCGGGCCCGGCGCGGATCCGTGTTGTGAGGCCGAGGCGTGCTGCGGCGCGGCCTCCGGAGAAACACCTGATCGCGGGCGGGCTCACTTTCCACTCTGCCCGGGCAGCTACCCGGCGCGGATCCGACAATCCGAATGACGGGCGCCTCGCGCGCCGCGTCCCACGTGACACGCGATCGCGCCGGGTGCGCCGTCACCCGGGTTCCTGCAGGGGGCCTCGTGCTCGTCCGCGGCTGGTCAGGAGCGGCCTCCTGGCTGTTTGATGCGCCAGGTGTCGTCGCCGGCGGCCTTGGGGCTCACCGTGATCTCTAGGCCATCGGCGCCGAGAATGAACCACGAGTACTCACGCAAGTCATCCGAGTCGCTGAAAACAACAAGCTGATAGCCATTTGACCAGTGAGTGACCATGTCCCATGCTGGCCCAGATATGCTAATAGCATCGAGCCGTACGCCTACGAGAGCAGCCAGCGAGGCGATCAGCTCACCGTCCGGCGAGCTGTCACTGTTCCAATCGCAGATTACCCTGTGAACTGTCTGGAGGCGCCAGGGACTACCAATCGTTATCCTCCGCCATCCCTGTAGGTGCCCAGCCGACGCGTCATCGACGTGCCTCATGTCACCAATGTCGATCACGATTGTCGAACCAATTGGGTTGCTGACGGCGGTGCACGGCTGGCCAACTAGCCCCTGAAGGGCTGCGGAGAGTGCCTCGCGGGTGTTCAGCATTTCTTACTCCGGTGGCCTGATGTACTTGGCATTCTGCCGGACGATGTCGGCCGCCTCACGCAACTGCTCCTCGGTGAGTGACTTGACATCGTAGAATTTCTTGAGGCGGCCGATTTCTGTGTGGAAAGCGTTCTCGCCTTCGGGTGTAAACCTATACTCCTTCTTGATCTGATTTGATGCCCGGTTTTCAGCTGAGTTGCCGCCGCCACGGCCTGCCCTCGCCATCTGAAGCGGCTCGGTACCGCTCATGATTGCATCGGCGGCCTTACCAGCCGCCGTCCCAATTGCGATGGCGCCGGCGACAGCGTTCGTTAGCGCCAAGGCGGGTGAGCAGGCAGGTGCAGCAGGCCCGCAGGCGAGGCCCTCCAGACCGCCCTCGGCAAGCCCTCCGAAGAACCCGGCTGCGCCGCCTAGGGCTTGGGCACCTGAAACGAAGACCTGGCAGAGCAGGTCTTGCTTGGGACACAATCCGAACGGATCGGTATAGGCTACGGGGTTGTTCCCGTTAAACTGATACAGATTGATCCCCCCCGCAATCCCGATGGGGTCTTCCTGCAGCCAGCGGCCCGACCGTGAGTCGTAGGCCCGGTTCCTGAACAGGGAAATCTCCGGCTGATTCGCATTGCTCTGCCGTTCGGCCGCAAAGCTGAAGGCCTTGGTGGCCGCCCCGGCCCAACGGTACTGCTTGTAGTCATCGAAGCTGTCGGCCCAGGGTGCATTCGCGAAGGTCCCGTTCGGCTCCCCGAGCGACAGCTGGCGCCCCTGCCCATCGGTGACGAAGAACACCTCACGCACCGTCCCGTTGGCGTAGGCAATGCGGCCGATCAAGGGGTCGTCCACTCCGGGACCATGCGCGAACCGCCACATCGGGCCGACCCGGATCACGTTGCCATGGTCCATCGCCATGGCCCAGGCCCCATGCTCGCACGGCAGGTAGAGGCGGCCCTCCGGATCATACGCGCAGTCCAGGCTTCCATCGTTGACCTTTCCCCCGGAAACCGGGCCAGCTAGCATCGGAGGGTCCTGACCGGCCTTGGGCCAGGTGGACCCATGAAGGGGAAACGGAAGTACACGGATGAGCAGATCGTCGCCATCCTGTTGGAGCACCAGGGGGCGTCACCGCCAAGGAAGTGATCCGGCGACACGGGATCGCGCTCGACACCTTCTACCGCTGGAAACGGCAGTACAGTGGGATGACCAAGGCCGAGCTGCAGCGGCTGAAGGCCTTGGAGGACGAGAACCGCCGGCTCAAGCGCATGGTGGCGGACCAGGCGCTGAATATCCAGGTCCTGAAGGACGCCTTGGGGAAAAGAGTGGTGACGCCGGCTCAGCGGCGGGCAGTCGTCACCGAGACCCGTGCGCGGCGGGCGCTCCCGCTGCGGCGCGCCTGCCGCTACCTCGGCATCCACCGCTCGCTGCTGCAGTACCGGTCGCGGGCGGCGCCCCAGACGGCGCTGCGCCAGCGGCTGGGCGAGCTGGCGCTGGCCAAGCCGCGCTGGGGCAGTCCGCGGTTCACCTGGCGGCTGCAGCGGGAGGGGTGGGAGGTGAATCACAAGCGGATCGAGCGGCTGGTGCGGGAGGAGCGGCTGCTCGTGGGCCAGCGCCCCCGGCGGAAGCGAGTGGCCGTGTCGCGGGTGCCGACGCCGATGCCGACCCGCCCGGACCAGCGCTGGAGCATGGACTTCGTGCGCGACACGACGGCCGAGGGCCGCCCGTTCCGGAGTGTGGACGCTGGTGGATGACGCCACCCGCGAGTGTCCGCTGCTCCTCGTCGATCGGTCGTTGCCGGCGTGGCGCGTGGTCGAGGCGTTGGACATGCTCCTGGTGCTGCGCCGCCGGCCGCTGGCCATCGTGTGCGACAACGGGCCGGAGTTCGTGAGTCAGGCCCTGGATCACTGGGCCAGTCGCCAGGGCATCCACCTCGACTTCATTCGCCCCGGCCACCCCGTGGAGAACTGTTTCATCGAGAGCTTCAACGGCAAGCTGCGAGACGAGTGCCTCAGCCAGTACCACTTCGCCACGCTGGCCGAAGCCCGACACCGCATCGAGCAGTGGCGCCAGGAGTACAACACCGAGCGGCCGCACAGCAGCCTGGGGAACAGCACCCCAGCGGAGTACGCCGCACGCTTCACCCCCGAGGAGGGGCACTCCTCAACCCTGATCCTCCGATCCTGAGCGGCCCTGAAACGGGGGAAGGGTCAGGTTCACTACGGTGCCCGACGCTCCACGTGCGCATCCTTGCCGTCCCTCCCCACCCCGACCAAGTACGACACACCGTGACCGATCCGCATCGCTCTCACCGAGAAGCACTCTTCACTCTGGCGAGCACAGCCAGTCGAACGCGAGACGACCATTTGCAACTCCCCTTCTAGCGGTGCCTCAAAGGCGGAGTCCGAAGCCACCAGTGCCAACTGGCTAGCCCACACAGAAAGGTCATCCCATACTTCGACTCCAGCTCCCTCCAGCAAGGAAGAATGCGCCACTCTGAGAATGGTTATGGACTCGTGGGGGTCCTGTTCCTGCAACAGCACAACCTGCAGCGCTGCGCGGAGCGCTTCATTGCCGGGTGCTGGCCTACCCACTGCGAGGTCGGGCCTGTTCGCCGCACAGGCTCCGATGACGGCGAGCGCGGTTGCACACAAGCCCAGGGAACGCCACTTCATGTACACTCCTCCTCGCCCAGGTCCGAGCGGCCTACGGATGCCAGCGCTGGAAGACATCACCTCCGCGCGGGCGGAACCCGAATTGCCGGGTCACGCGGGCAATCTGGTTGTCCGAAAAGACATACGTGTTCTGTGTGCGCCCCCTGATGTAGTATGCGCACATGTCCCCATTTCCAGTGCTCCGGTCGCAGGCGCTCGGCGCAGCTGAATAGCGTGCGCCGCCCGGTCCGGAAGCCAGCCCAACGTTGGGATGTGAGTGATAGGCGAATAGTGCGCCCGTAGGCGGGGGGCCGATGTCAACGCCATCCTTGGTTCCGACAATGCGGGTGCATTCCCTTTTCGTACACCAGCCGCCAACCTCCGCCCGGTAACCTGCCTGACCGTTCCAGTACACGTCTGGTGCATTCTCGAGGTTGTCGTCGATCATCGCTCGAAGCTTCGCATTGTCGAGATTCTGGTCGCCGGTATTCAGATTCGGACCTCTTCCCTGCTGCGCCTGCCGGTTCCGTTCCCACACCTGCTCGGCCTGCTCATCAAACCACTCCTCCCACTTCTGCTCATCCCGATCCCTTGCGTCGGTGCAGAACACCAGGCACATCGACAACTCGCCCCCGCCGCTGAAGGTCTCCTGCTCCGCGAACCCGAGCCCGAGATCCCCCACCTCCGCAAACAACCCACTCGGATCCCGCCCCTCGAGCACCGCCCCGCCCACGTAGGCGTACAGGTTGCCCCCGCCGCCGTACCCGATCGGGTCCTCCTGCGTCCACCGCCGAAGCTCCGGGCTGTAGTACCGCGCCCGATGGAAGCTGAGCCCCGTCTCGGGGTCCGTCTCCCGCCCCGTCCACCCGACGTGCAAGCCCTTCGGCCACTGGTGCCCGCCGACCGAATCCCGCGCCAGGAGCTGCCCCGCCGGCGTGAACCGCTGGCTCATGATCCAGGTGCCGTCCCGCCGCACCAGGCCCCGCACGCTGCCCAGCTGGTCCTGCACCACGTAGAACTGCGTGCCGGTCGAGTCCTGCAGCCCCACCAGGTTGTCGGTCCCGGGGCCCCAGGTGTACTTCCACTTGAACGCCCCCGCCGCGTCGGTCTCCGCCACCACCTGCCCGCCCTGGTAGAGGTAGCGCGTCTCCCGCGCCTCCGCCCCCGGCAGCGGCGACCAGTACACCCGCCGCGCAATCCGCCGGCCCAGCACGTCGTACCCGTACCGGGCCACCAGGCTGTCCGCCCCCCAGCCGTGCCCGCGGTAGCGCACGCTCCGGAGCTGGTTGGCGGAAGCGGGGCGGGCCGGCCAGTCTCGGCGCCACCATCACCACGGGGCGGCTGCTGGCAGCCCCGTGGATGGTTGCCGGACCGAGCCACTGTGTGGCCCGGCGGACCCCTCTGACCGCCCATCTACGGCTGGATCAGGTGAAGATCGGCATAGAAGTGCAGCGGAAGGAGGGCGTGGACGGGACCGACCTGACGACCATCGGCGCGGAACACCACTCCGGCCTCATTGTCCTCTGAAGGCGACTCGGCGCTGCAACTGCTGTGAAGCAGGAACAGGAAGTGGCGCGTGTCCGTGAAGACCGTGGTGCAGGCGTCATCGACTCCGGGCAAGCGCAGGCCGTCGTGGGCCGCCCGGACCTGCGCGGGCACTCGCTCCAGGGCAACCTGCCACAATGTATCACCCGGAGCATAGGGAATCGATACACCGGCAGGACGCCCGATGACGAGGTAGCCGCGCGCGGGGGCCTGGGCGGCTGTGGGCCGCGGGCCGCACATGCTCGACACGCAGAGCAGGAGTCCTACCAGCCGCATGGCTCGCGCGTCCGCGGTGTGCGTGAGTGCCGGACCTCGCGTTCCGCCGCCTTCATGGGACGATGATTTGCAGCTGACCATACTCAGGCACATTGGACGCCATCCGTTGCATCGGCCGACATCGCAACCGCCGTATCACACCCCCCACGGAGGGAAGTCGGCGACGCATCACGACCCCATGGGGGGCGCCGGGGCTTCCTGCCCTAGCCGCCTCGCATACCATGCGCAGTCGCCCAACACCATGGCCAGGGCGGCGAGGACAAGAGCGTCCACGGCCGCTCCGCCGCCGGCCATGGCACTCAGCCCGGCGGCGATCATCAGGACAATGGCACACGCCATGGTCGTGGTGCTGGCCCGGCGTATCCTCCGGGCATCACCCCGATGATCCCACAGCGCGATCCCGAGCAACAAGCAACTCACCCCCGCACCGAGAGCCACAACACCGCCTGCAAGGAGCAATGCAACGTCCTCGGGCTCAGACACTGCATTGCGCATTGCGCCGGGCACGGCACTCACGGCCAGGCCGGCGACGCCCAGCAACACCGCCGCAAGGCAGGATACCATCACACCGCGTGCCATCTGCCTTGTCACCGCGCCTCCGTTCACGCCCACTGTGTCCACGTGCGCTGGCGGGCACGCTCCACATTCACGACGGGTATCCGAGCACCCGAGGCGCCGCCCAGGCGAGGGGACGGCCGGACGCCAGCGTCGAACGGCTCGCAGCCCCGAGGCCACGGCCGCCGGTCATCGTGGCGACACATCCCGCTGCCGTTCACCCTGTTGGGACGCCGGGCCACCTTCCTATTGGCTGACACTCCATGGATACCCCCGATTCCTGGCGCTCGAAGCTCCACACTACACCTGCCGGCCCTGCCGGCTTCCTATGGCGGAAGGCGTTGCAGGGAGCCTGCGCTGCCAATCGTGAGGTCCGCGCCAACGTTGTCCTTTGAGACTTGAGCACGAACCGTGATCCCCCACGACACCCCCTCGAAGACGTAACATGCGGCCACCTCGCGGAGAACGGCCGTTGAAAGCAACATCCGCTCGCCGCCACCAGCGAACGCCGTCAGCCAAGGTCCAATCCCGTCCAGTGTGATGTCGGCGACCTCACGTTGCGCGGACAGGCCATCGGGTGGCAAGACACGGCATACGATCTCAAGCAGGTCCGCCCCTGCCCAGCCGGAACAGAGTACAGGCTTCGACAACCCGACGAGCCTGCTGATCGCCTCGTCGGTGCTGATCGTGATCGATGGATACCCCCATCGGATCGAATCCGGAAAGGACCGCCCGTCCCCCGCCGACGAGTGGAGAATCAGCAATGCCAGCCGCGCGGCGGCTACCTCAACTGGGAGCTGCATTCTAGGATTTCTCCCGCAAGAAGCCTGCGGCTAGGGTCTACTTTCCGCGACCGTCCAGACCCCGAGCCCAGTGGCACGCTGCACGAGCCCTTCCACACGGACTGTCCATCCTTCCGCGCGACTGTGAAGGAAGCCATTGTAGCCGACAACCCCAGGACCATAGCGGTCTTGGTACTCTTTCGTCAGCACGTTACCCTTCTTGGCGGTCATTGTGTATGCATCCGCGTCAAGTGTAAAGAAAAACACGAACCTGCCCTGGCGCTCCGACTCTGCCACATCCAAGTCACGAACGTGAACGAAGGAAGTCGTCGCGAAGTCCAAGGTTCCATGCTTGGTGAAGTCCTCGCCCGTCTTCGCGTCGGGTTGAGTCATGTACTGGTCGCCAAGCTCGGGCACATCGGACTCAGGCCCTGTGGCGCCCTCCTGGGCCTTCCTGTTCTCCCGCTCCGCCTTCCGTGCCGCCGCCCCGCCATCCGGCAGCGGGATCTGGTCCAGCATCGATGACGCGGTCGGGTCGAGGGTGAAGGGACGGAACGACTCCGCCAGCCCGAGCCCGCCCCCGCCCCGCAGGTCCTCGATCAACCCGCTCGGATCCCGCCCTTCCAGCACTGCCCCGCCCACGTAGGCGTACAGGTTGCCCCCGCCGCCGTACCCGATCGGGTCCTCCTCCGTCCACCGCCGCAGCTCCGGGCTGTAGTACCGCGCCCGATGGAAGCTGAGCCCCGTCTCGGGGTCCGTCTCCCGCCCCGTCCACCCGACGTGCAAGCCCTTCGGCCACTGGTGCCCGCCGACTGAATCCCGCGCCAGCAGCTGCCCGTACGGCGTGAACCGCTGGCTCATGATCCAGGTGCCGTCCCGCCGCACCAGGCCCCGCACGCTGCCCAGCTGGTCCTGCACCACGTAGAACTGCGTGCCGGTCGAGTCCTGCAGTCCCACCAGGTTGTCGGTCCCGGGGCCCCAGGTGTACTTCCACTTGAACGCCCCCGCCGCGTCGGTCTCCGCCACCACCTGCCCGCCCTGGTAGAGGTAGCGCGTCTCCCGCGCCTCCGCCCCCGGCAGCGGCGACCAGTACACCCGCCGCGCGATCCGCCGGCCCAGCACGTCGTACCCGTACCGGGCCACCAGGCTGTCCGCCCCCCAGCCATGCCCGCGGTAGCGCACGCTGCGGAGCTGGGCGGCTAAGGCGGGTCAGCGACCCAGCCGCTCTAGTAGAAGTGGCACGGGGCGACCGAAGGCCGCCCCGCGACTCACTGCCCTGTGTCAATGCCGATTGAATGTGGGACACTCGTGGCGGGTGAATCTGGGACACGAGTAGGGGGCTGAGCCCTATGGGGAGCGGGGGGCCTCCGCGGGGGTCGGCCGCCCAGCGGCGGTGGTGGAGTCGGCCTGGAGGCGGCGGGCCAGGTCGCGGTGCTGGCGGAGGCGGTAGCTGTTGCCCCGGATGTTGACGATGTGGCAGTGGTGGACGAGGCGGTCGACGAGGGCGGCCGCCATGACGTCATCCCCGAAGATCTCGCCCCAGTCCTCGAAGCCCTTGTTGCTGGTGAGGATCGTGGAGGCGTGCTCGTAGCGGCGACTCAGGAGCTGGAAGAACAGCATCGCCCCCGTGCGGGTGATCGGGAGGTAGCCGATCTCGTCGATCACCATCAGACTCGGAAAGACGAGCGTTCGCAGGCGGGGGGCCAAGCGTCCGCCCGCCTGGGCCTCTTCGAGCGAGTGCAGCAGGTCGGCGAGGGTGGTGAAGTAGACCCGGCGTCCGCTCTGGGCGGCGGCCACGGCGAGCGACAGCGCCAGGTGCGTCTTGCCGACGCCCGGCGGCCCGAGCAGGACGACATTCTCCTTGCGCTCCAGAAAGCCCAGCGTGTGCAGACTGTCGATCTGCTCGCGCTTGACCGACGGCTGGAAGCTGAAGTCGAAGTCGGCCAGGGTCTTCACGGCCGGGAGCCGCGCACTCCGCATGGCGGTCTGCAGGCGGCGCGCATTGCGCAGCTCGATGTGGGCGCCGAGCAGGGCGGCGATGGCCTCGCCGGGGGCCAGGGCGCCATCGTCACAGCGCCGGAGCACGTCGTCGAGCGCCTCGAGGGCGCCGGGCATCTTGAGATCGACGAGCTGCGCCTGGACGCGCTCGCGGAGTGACGGGGCGGTGGGCGCGCGGCGGGTCATGCCTCCACCCCCGCGAGCGCCGCGTAGGCGGCGAGGCTCCGGTGCTCCACGACAACCTGGGGCACCGCGAGCGGACGCGGGGGCACGGCGCGTGGGGGCGGCAGGAGCGACACATAGGGCCGCAGCGGCAGCGGCTGCAGCCGCGCCTGCTCCTCGGCCAGGAAGCGCACCGCGGGGACCACCCCGGTGGTGCCGTGCACCCGCGGATTGGCCACGGTGTCGAGCCAGTGGGCGACCTGTGCATTGAGATCAGCGTCGCTGACGAAGGTGCGGCCGTAGAGGAAGCTGCCCCGCAGGTAGCGGATGGGGCGCTCCACTTTGCCTTTGGTCTGGGCGCGATAGGGCCGGCAGACCCGGAGGCGGAAGCCATAGTGCTGGGCGAAGCGCTGGCACTCGGGATTGGTGAGCAGGCCGCCGCCGGCGAGGCGATCGTCGCGGGTGAGGACGCTCCGCATCTGGTCGAAGAGCAGGTGGCGCGGGACACCGCCCCAGTCGTCCAGGCAGGCGGCGAGCCCGTGCTGCAGCGTCCGCAGATCCTGGCGGGGATAGAAGCGGACCCACAGCAGGCGCGAGTAGCCGAGCACGACGATCAGCGCGTAGCGGATGCCCCAAGGAAGGCGGCAGTGCGCGAAGTCGACTTGGGCCTGCTCGCCGGGCGCAGTCTCGAAACGCACGACGGGCGCCGACGCGGGACGGAGGGTCCCGACGTAGGCGCGCAGCTGGGAGTAGCCGCCCGGGTAGCCCGCGGCGCGGCACTCGGCGAAGAGGCGGGTGGCCTGCAGCGCGGGGAACTCCGCCAGGCGGGCGTGAATCAACGGGTGATACGGCGCCAGTTTGCTGGGCCGCGGCGGGCGCGGGCCGTAGCGCGCGCGCAGGGTCTCGAGCGGGACGTCGAGGAGGCCCTCCTCCAGCCAGCGGTAGAGCGTCGAACGGCCGACGCCGGCGCGTCGGGCGGCCTCGCGGCGCGAGCCGCCGGCCTCTTGGAGCAGATGTCGTAGGTACACGCGGTCGGGGACTCCGTGCATGCTGGGCTCCACGCGGTGGAGCCCAAAGGTCGGGACGGAAGGGGCGGCGTGTGGCCCGCCCTCAGGAAGTGTCCCGTTTTCACCCGGCACGAATGTCCAATATTCAATCGCCACCTACACCCTGCAGTGGCCGGAACAGAACACCCCGGAAACTAGCACTCCAAGAAGCCCACCGACGGACGCCTTCGCTGGAGGTCGGAGAGACTTGTGCCAACCCATGCCGTCACGGACCCATGGGGCTTTCTAGCGCCAATGGTGAGCGCTCAAGTGCACTCAGCACTGGCCCAAACTGCGTCATGCGTTCCTCTCCAAGCAGTCGGACGGACTCACGGATGACAGCGATCGCGAGATCTGGCCAGTAGTCATGTCTCGCCACCGCCCATTTGGTGGCATAGGCGGGCTCCGCCACGAACGCCAACAGTTGCCACGTCGCATCGCAGGCAAATCCAAGCACTGCCGCCGAGTCGCGCACGGTCTCCAGCGATCGGACCGCGCTCAGCACGCCGGCACGTCGTGAAGCCTCCAAGTTCAGCTCTGCCACAAGCAGTATCGGCTGTGGCCAGCCACCCAGTGCACGGTAGAGCTGCGCTGCCGCATCCGCACCCTTGGTCCCGTATCTCGACGGGTCGGCCACGGCCTCCGCCAGCCCTGCGGCTATTCCAAGGGAGTCGGCCCGCCAGGCGCTTCTCAGCATGGGTGGCATACCGTGCCCCGTCCCGGCCTGGAGTGCCACCACAGCCGAGTCCACCACGGCGCGTTGCACATCATCGCCCGAGATGCGATCCCCGGCAACACGGCTGGTAGCCCATGGGGAACTGCAAGGCACACTGCGGGCAACGCTTGAGAGTGCGCGGCTGGTGCCACAGCCAGAGCCAGAGCCAGGTGACATAACAGCACCGCCGAGGCGTAGCGGCGCACGTCTATTGGCATGCTTGCCCCTGTAGGATTGGTTGTAGCCGGTGGCCATGTCCGCCCAGGTATAGGCGGCGCATTCACCAAAGCCATGAGCGTGCAGTGTCTCGTGGAGTAGCACATTGGCAAGCTCCGCGTATGACACGGACTGGAGCCTTAGACGCCCCGTATGGACCGCAGTGAATGACGTTCCGTTGTCCTCATACGTCTGGATCGTAATCGCGAGCGTCCCGCTGCCGGAGCCGTTCGCGGCTACGTAGCCTGGGTTGGAGAATACCCCACCGCTCAGGAGATGCTCGGTGACCCAGTTCAGCGCATCCGAGGGCTGACTCCCAAGGACGCTTCTTGCCGCAGCAAGCGTGCGTGCAAAGTCCCTGTAGCTCAAGGCATCGGAGCCTGCGAAGATCCTGGCGATGCCTCTATTGGCACTCTGGCCATAGCTGGCCTTGAGCTTCTCGTATCGTGAGCGGTAGTCATTCCACATGTCGCGCAGAATGGTCTGGGTTGCGCCCCAGAGCTGCAGGGCGCGGACGCCCGCTCCCCCACGTGCCCCCGCTCCCGCCGAGATTCCCGCCGTAGGAGTCGAAGCCGGGCACCCCCGACCAATCATGCGGATTGCCGCAGGCTCCGCCAGAGCAGTCCCGGATCAACCCACTCGGATCCCGCCCTCGAGCACCGCCCCGCCCACGTAGGCGTACAGGTTGCCCCCGCCGCCGTACCCGATCGGATCCTCCTGCGTCCACCGCCGCAGCTCCGGGCTGTAGTACCGCGCCCGGTGGAAGGTGAGCCCCGTCTCGGGGTCCGTCTCCCCGCCCCATCCACCCGACGTGCAAGCCCTTCGGCCACTGGTGCCCGCCGACTGAATCCCGCGCCAGCAGCTGCCCGTACGGCGTGAACCGCTGGCTCATGATCCAGGTGCCGTCCCGCCGCACCAGGCCCCGCACGCTGCCCAGAAGTTGGGCGGTTCGGCGGTTCGGCGGTTGGTGGTAACTTGAGGGGTCGGGGCCTCCCCCGGCTGCCCCCTCTGCCGCGTGCCAGTCGTCGGCTTTAGCGCGCGGCGCAGGGGGCACCCGGGGGTCGGTCAATGTGCTTCACGGCGATGGTTCCGACCTCCGACCGAACTGGCGGCCTGTCGGCGTCTCCTGGAGGCCAGACTTCGGAGAGGCCGGCCCTTCAGTCCCAATGCTCCGAGCCTGAGTGGCCCTGCAACGGGAAAGGGTCAGTGCGATCAGCCACCCGATAGTCTGGACACCGTGCTCTCGACCGGTCCGGGGCCCGAGAGCTTAGGCGCCGCGCGCACGCGCTTCACGCGGAGGGCCGTATCAGGGCGTCCACTCCCAGTCGGGTGCACAATACCCCATCAGTGCCTCGCGCCCATTGTGCGGCGGCGGGTAGAGCCGATCAGCGACCTGGAGAAACTCCGACCGCACCTCCGGTCCCAGGAGGCGCATAGCGTGCGGCAGGAGGAGGCGAGCATCGATCGCCGGCTCGTAGAGCGGGTCGATCGCAGACAACGCACCTGCGGTGTGATACGCGACCAGCAACCATGCCGCTTCGCAGGCCCAACTCCCACTACCGTGCGCCGCTGTGCTTCCCCATCAAGCGCTCGGATCGCTCGGAGCGCACGCAGCGCGCCTCCGGGCGGTGCCAGGACTCGAGAATGTGAATGACCGGAGCAGCGTCGCCGAAGGACACAAAGTACAACCATGAAAGGTCCTCCAAGTAGAAGTCCGGCGCCAACATCGCATCGCCATTCACCACGAGATAGGCCAACCCTCCTTTGGCACCTGTCGAATCCAGCCGCCGCGCCTTAGATAGAATGCGTCCAAGCTCTGCGCGCACCTCGCTCGGTGCGAGCCGCTCGCGCACCGCAAGGCCATGAAGCCGACTGAGTTCCTCCACCATTCCCAGGGCGGCAGTTCTCGAGGGCAACACCGCTGAGCTCCCTGCCTCCGCCATGTCGCTGCCCGCACGGTAGAGGGCCGGATCTCGGCATGCCAGCGGGAGAGGCGGCGGCACCTGTGAGGAGGCAGCGCCGCTGGGCCACACCACCAGTAGAGTTCCCCTTACCGCCAAGACGCACAGGCCCCGGATAACACCTAGCCGCATATCCGCCTTCCTGTCGTGTATCGGTTCGCGAAGTCCTGAGCACCACCTGGGCCATGGCCCAACTGGTGAACGGCGTGGGCGTACTCATGGAGTGCACAGTTGGCGAGCGCCCCCGAGTCTCGGTTACTCACCGTAAACACTGAGGGACTCAGGGAAGTACCACCCGTAATATTGATCCGCGGAGCCCGGCGCGTACCCGGGATCGCGACTCACCGCCCTCCAGTCGCTCGCCGAGCCGACCCTGCCGCCGACCAAAAGGTGGTCGAGCAGGGACTGCCGGGCCGCCGCGTCGGCGATGCCTGCAGCGCCCATTAACATTGCGAACTCCGTGCTACTCAACTGCCGGGTGGGCTTGAGAAGTTCTGCAAGCGCAGGAAAGCGCTGCTCGTCAATAGTGCGCGACTCGAGATTGCTGTTCTTGTAGCGTTCGTATTCTTCCTGGTTGACCGCGCATACCTGGCCATAGCAGCCTTCCTTTCCCCTCGCTGCTCCGTACATCGCGTCCATCAGGTCTTCGAGATAGCCGTCATCCTCTATGTAGCTCCCGACCCCGCCACCAAAGCCGGAAGCGTCGCTCCCATCGCCCGACAGACCCCAAACCCCCGACCAATCATGCGGGTTGCCGCAAGCCCCGCCCGAGCAGTCCCGGATCAACCCGCTCGGATCCCGCCCCTCCAGCACCGCCCCGCCCACGTAGGCGTACAGGTTGCCCCCGCCGCCGTACCCGATCGGGTCCTCCTGCGTCCACCGCCGCAGCTCCGGGCTGTAGTACCGCGCCCGGTGGAAGGTCAGCCCCGTCTCGGGGTCCGTCTCCCGCCCCGTCCACCCGACATGCAGCCCCTTCGGCATCGCCACGACCGCGGAATCCCGCACCAGGAGCTGCCCATAGGGCGTGAACCGCTGGCTCATCACCCACGTGCCGTCCCGCCACACCAGGCCCCCGCACGCTGCCGAGCTGGTCCTGCACCACGTAGAACTGGGTGCCGGTCGAGTCCTGCAGCCCCCGCAGATTGTCGGTCCCGGGGCCCCAGGTGTACTTCCACTTGAACGCCCCCGCCGCGTCGGTCTCCGCCACCACCTGCCCGCCCCTGGTAGATGTAGCGCGTCTCCCGCGCCTCCGCCCCGGCAGCGGCGACCAGGACACCCGCCGCGCGATCCGCCGGCCCAGCACGTCGTACCCGTACCGGGCCACCAGGCTGTCCGCCCCCCAGCCGTGCCCGCGGTACCGCACGCTCCGGAGCTGGTTGGCTAAGGCGGTTTAGCCGCCGTGCCGAGTCAGCGAAAGGGGCACGGGCGGCTGATGGCCGCCCGTGCGTGATCTCCCAACCCCGGACGTATCCAAGGCCTAGCAACGGTCCTCGGTTACGGGCCGGGGTGGCCCCACGTTCAGGGGGCCCCGCCTAGCACGCCCCCTCATCTAGGCGGTCTAAGGGCGGGCTCGAGCATCGACCAGGCAGGCCCGGATGCCAGGTTGGTGGCCTCCCCAGAAGACACCGTTCTCTGCCAGGACGGCAGCAGCAAGCCCGAACTCACTGGGGTCCTTGGCCAGACAGTCAGCCACCAAAAGCACGAGGAAGCGATTCTCGGTGGCGAACCACCTCGTGCAACCGGGATCCCACGCGCCTCGCGGAAACCCCGACCAGGTGCCCAGTGGCCCTGATGACTGCCCCCGGGACGGTACGCGGTTCCTTCTCCAGTAGCGTATCGCCGAGCCTGAACCCGAAGGTGGCCGGCATTGCTGTTCCAACAACCAAGAAGCCATACGGAGCGCCTGATGGCATCCCGCCCACGAGTACCTGGCTGCTCACGCACGCGCCGCTCGACAGAAGGAGCGTCATGGCCACGACAGCGCAAGCACACGGCAGCACACTTTGCGTTCGGAACCGGTTGCCAAGCCACAACTCTCTCACTGCACTCTCCCATGAACCCACCCCTGTCCAGCTACCCATTGGTACCTCCACACCACTCGTCTGGAGACGACGTACATTGGCACTGTGTATCCGTTCTTGCCTGCCGATTGGATGTCAGGAGTACTCGGCTCGACACCGTAGCGACAGGCATCGGGGAGAGAGGCTGGCGGACACCTTGAGTAATCGGCGCCAACGGCAGGCCACCCGACATTGGGGTGCGAGTGCCACCCGAGAATCGCGCCTGCTGGCTGACTGCCCAGCTTTATCCCCCGACGCCGCCGAATGTCACCGTACATGAGGTTGCCGTGCACCATCCACCGGATTCGACACGGTACGACAGGTACTTTGAGTCGTAAGGCGCCAAGTTCATCTTCGCGCGCACGTCTGCAAGTAGCTGCGGGTTACCTACGAGAGGGTCGCCCGACTGCTCAAGAAACTCCCGGCAGGCCTCTGGCAGTTCGCTGCAAGGCACCCTGTCACCGTTCGCCAGAACTGCAATCAGGTCTATCGTTGTCGAAGAGCCTCCGCTGGGCAACGGGATCTGATCCAGCATGGACGACGCGGTCGGGTCGAGGGTGAAGGGACGGAACGACTCCGCCAGCCCGAGCCCGCCCCCGCCCCGCAGGTCCTCGATCAACCCGCTCGGATCCCGCCCCTCCAGCACCGCCCCGCCCACGTAGGCGTACAGGTTGCCCCCGCCGCCGTACCCGATCGGGTCCTCCTGCGTCCACCGCCGCAGCTCCGGGCTGTAGTACCGCGCCCGGTGGAAGCTGAGCCCCGTCTCGGGGTCCGTCTCCCGCCCGGTCCACCCGACGTGCAAGCCCTTCGGCCACTGGTGCCCGCCGACCGAATCCCGCGCCAGGAGCTGCCCCGCCGGCGTGAACCGCTGGCTCATGATCCAGGTGCCGTCCCGCCGCACCAGGCCCCGGACGCTGCCCAGCTGGTCCTGCACCACGTAGAACTGGGTGCCGGTCGAGTCCTGCAGCCCCACCAGATTGTCGGTCCCGGGGCCCCAGGTGTACTTCCACTTGAACGCCCCCGCCGCGTCGGTCTCCGCCACCACCTGCCCGCCCTGGTAGAGGTAGCGCGTCTCCCGCGCCTCCGCCCCCGGCAGCGGCGACCAGTACACCCGGCGCGCGATCCGCCGGCCCAGCACATCATAGCCGTACCGGGCCACCAGGCTGTCCGCCCCCCAGCCATGCCCGCGGTAGCGCACGCTCCGGAGCTGGTTGGCGGCGTCGTACTGGTACGTCCAGGTGATGGTCTGCGACAGCGTGTTGCCGCTGGCCTGGGTGAGGTTGCCGCCGGCATCATAGGTATAGCTCCAGGTCCACGCCCCCGCCACCCGGGTGAGCAGCCGGTCGGTCTGCAGCTCGTGGGTGCGCGTCTCCCCGTTCACATGGACGTTGCCGGTGCGGTCGAACCACACCGAGTCGCTGGCCAGCAGGGTGAGGAGGGTGTCCGCCTTCCGGAAATGCTGCCACCCCAGCAGCCGGCCCCACCCGTCATAGCTCAGGCTGTCCACCAGGGTGTCGGGGAGCAGCGGGAGGGGCCGTGCTGCTCCACCCAGATGGGCCCGAGCGGGGCGCCGAGGGTGGGTTCGTCCGGGGCGCCCTCGGGATCGTAGGTGCCCACCTCGTACCCGCTGGCCCCGGCTGTCTGGGTGATCTTCGCCGCCCCGCTGCTCGCGAGGTACTGCACCGACTGGGTGAAGGCCGGCCCGCTGCTCAGCACGGTGCGCTGGGCGGGCCGCTGCTGGCCGTCGAGGGTGAGGCTGACCGAGTCCCCGAGGGGGTGACCAGGCGCTCGGGGATGCCCCGCGCGGTCTCGTAGCGGGGCCGCCAGGCCCCACGGGGTCGGTGACCACGCTGTCGCGGTCGTACTGGTCGCGGGTGTAGGTGGTGACCAGGGCGGTGGCGTTGCGATAGGCGGTGTCGGCGAGCAGGTGCCCGCGCGCATCAAAGCCGTACCGGACCTCCCCCATTGACGCCGCCGATCGAGTCCACCGCCCCGGTCACCCAGACGCGGGTGAGCTGGTCCGGGGACCGGCGTAGGTTCGGTTGATGGTCCCGATGCCGGGCACCACCTGGGTGAGGAGGCGGTTGCGGCTGTCGTAGGTGGCGGTGAGCAGGTCGCCCCGCCGGGTGTAGGTCTTCACGATGTTGCCCGCGACGTCGTACACCATCGAGTCCCGGGGCGCGGGCCCCCGGCGCTCGGCGGCCGGCGCGCCAGCAACCGGCCCAGGCGGTCATAGGTGTAGACGGTCTGGTAGCCGCGTTCGCCGACCCGGGCGGTATCGCGCCCCGCCGCATCCCGGAACACGCTCACGGTCATGACATGGAAGCTGTCGGACGGCCAACTCGCCGGGCCGCCCACGCAGGGATCGCAGGTGTCGCTGCGATAGCTGGTCTGGGTGGTGACCTCGTTGGTGGCGGCGACATACGTGGGCACCGTCTTCCGCCACTGCCACTTCACGGTGGACCCGGTCACCCGGACCTGCACCCAGGACAGGGTGCTCGCCACCCGGCCGTAGCTGTCGTAGGTGGACTGGCTCTGCTGCACGCTGCCGGCCGTCGTGGCCCCGGCGCTCACGGTGGTCGGGTTCTTCCACGTCGCATCGTAGGTGTAACGCTGGCGCGCGGTGGTACTCGGCGGCAGCATCGAATCGAGCTGGCCGGTCGTGCTGCTGTACCAGAACTGGGTGACGGCCCCGCTCGGGTCCTTCGTCTTGATGACGTTGCCCTTGGCGTCGTAGAAGACACTGTCGGCCTTGCCGCGACTGTCCACGTGCACGATGACCCGGTGGCTGGCATCGTAGACCAGGCTGTCGAGCCGCACCCCCTGGCCGAGCCCGGTGACGGTGTTGGTCCAGGACTTCACCAGCCGCTGCTGGCTGTCGTAGGCCGAGTACACCCGGGTCGTGTCACCCCCCGCCGCGCCTCGCTCACACCACCCGCCCGTCGGTGGTGTAGCGGGCCCGGCTGAGCGCACCGAGGGTGTCCCAGACGTACCGGGCCTGGCCCCAGCGCGTGAGCCAGGAGCGCGTCCAGTTGCCCCGGGGGTCGCGCATCTCGACCCAGGGCCCCGTGCTGTCGAGCGGCACCACGGTGCCGGCCCCGCGCCTGAGGACCGCCGTATAGGTGATCTGCGGCAGGACCAGCGCCCCGGTCTCGTCCGGCACCCGGGGGAGCCGCACGGCGCCCGGCCGCCAGAGGAAAGCCGGCGGCGCTGGAATCGTAGACCACCTGGGTGGAGTCGCCGAGCATCCCCTCGCGGATGCCGAGGAGCTGGGTCTTGGTGGCGGCGTCCCGGACGGCGTAGCGGTAGATGGTGCGGTAGGGCGCGCCGCCGATGGAGTCGCGGGTGAGCTGGTTGGTGGCCGCGTCGATGATGATGGCGTGGGTCCGCGGCACCCCGGTGCCGTGCAGCGTGGTGAAGGTGCTCAGCTTGCCGCTGGCGTAGCCCAGCAGGATGCGCTTGTCGAGCGGGTCGCGAGCTCCAGCAGGGAGTCGGTGGTGCCGCCGTACAGCAGGGTGTCGCGGTTGCCGTTCTGGTCGGCCCGCTTGACCAGCCGCCCCTGGGCATCGAACACCAGCTTGGCCAGGCTGCCGCGCGGGGCGAGTTCCCAGGTGGTGCCCACCTTCTTGAGCACGCTGAAGTTGCCGGGAGGCGGCAGGTAGAGGCTGTCGCCGTTGCCGCGGAAGACGGTCACCGCCCCGTCGGCGCCGACCAGCAGGCGGTCCTCGCCGGCCGCCACCAGGCGGAGGGCGCCGGCGGGCCACCAGCCGGCTCCGTAGCGGGTGGTGCGGCGGTCCACGAGGGCCACCTCCACCGAGTCGGTGGCCGACACCACCGCACCGCCCCCCGCGGGCACCACCCGGGCTTCGATCTTGAGCCACTTGCGCATCGGGGTGGCGAAACTCGAGGTCCGGAAATCCGCGGTGATGACGCCGCGGCACTTCCGGACCGCGCCGGTGAGACAGCCGGGGCTGGTGTAGCGGACCGAGTCCTTGAAGGCCGCGCCGTCCCACGCCAGCAGGGTGAGCACGCTGGGATCGGCGGCGAGCCAGGGCAGCTCCACGTCCACGGGGATGGTGACGCGGGGCCAGGCCTGTCGGGTGGAGTAGACCAGGCCGGCGGAGCGGGCCTGGCCCATCGAGAAGTAGGGCACGGTGCCGAAGCCGGTCTCGACCTCGACGCCGCTCACGCCGAGCCCGGGCCCGAAGGGGGCGCCGAAGGCGGCGGCCAGGCTGCCGGTGGGCACGCCGCTGAAGCCGAGCAGCGGCTTGCTGTCGTTGGCGAGCTTCACGATGCGCCGTTCCTCGGTGCAGACGCCGCCGGTGGTGCAGTGCGTCACGGTGGCGCGAGCGGAATCCCCGGGATTCTGCAGCGCGAGGCTGTCCTCGACCTCCCACTCGATGAGGCCCCGGTTCCGGCGCGCATCATTCGTGACCGTGACCACCGGACCGGCGGGCAGGCGCTGCCAGGTCATGCCGATCGTGGCGCTGTCGGTGGCGTACCCCGGGCTGAGCAGGAACCGGGCGAGCAGCGCCGGCTGGTGGCGCCGCACGGTGACGACGGCATCGTTCTGGGTGCCTCCCGGCGTGACCATGGCGATCATGCTGGACTGGACGCGGACCCCGTAGTAGCCGGCGTCGGTGGCCGGTCCGCTCGCGGTCAGCGTGATCGTGTTGCCGGAGAGCGCGAGGTTCCCGGTCTGGTAGTAGACGTGGACGGTGATGGCCTCGTCGGGCGCGAGGGTCTCGGAAGTGCTGTCGAGGAAGCACCCGGTGACCTGGCCGGTGTAGCTGCAGGCCAGCGTGTAGGTGCTGGTCAGGGTCCGGGTATTGAGCACGGTGAAGTCGGCCCGGAACCAGGCGGCGTGGGCCGTTGCGATGAGCGTGCCGCCATCCGGCGTGACGATGACGGTACCTGGGACGGCAGGCGCCGGAACGAGGGCACGGCGGAACGACGGTACGAGGCCGGGCGTCAGGAACGCGAGGAGGAGCAGGAGGACGGACAGCCAGCTGAGGCGGAGGCGCACCGGGAGGCTCCGGAGTGGGGATGCCTCCTTGCTATGTCATGGGGCGTGCCATTGGCGCCTGGTCCCAAGATGTTTGCATGGCGCCACTTGGCTCGCGCGCCGCCAGTTTGTCGCTGCGACAACGCGCCGCCGTGCGACAAATGGTGCGACACGGTGCGACTAGTTCAGTCCTGCACCACCCGCGGGGTTCACCGGGGGCTGGATGCCCCGGCGCTTGAGGCGACGGTACAATGTGGCCCGGTGCACCCCGAGCAGCACCACCCGTGGCGGTGGTCCTCCCATTCCTATCGGCGCTGTTCGCGGTGGGGAAGGTCAAGCGGGGCTCCGCCTGCTGTACAGCGTGGCCCGGGATCGTCGGATGTTCACCGTCGAGCCGCCGGTGTGGCGGGACCGGTCGGCGCGGGCGACGGCTACGGCCTGAATCGGCCCTGAAAGACGGCTGGCCGGCTGGGGCGGAGGAGCCATGACTCTCTTGAAGGAGCCTCCGGGCTCGCTTCCCATCGTACAGGCTCTCCCCTGGTCGAGGGTCCGCTCGAGTCTCCAACAATGGGGTGTCGAGGGACGCCCGCGGGAGCGGGCCACGCCTCCGAGTGGTGCTAGGATCGGGCTACGCGGTGCCCGTCAGCCGGCAGTCGCTCTTTGACAATCGTGGTACCCTGCTCCATCGTGTGCCCGGGCCCACCGGGGATCCGCGTTGTGAGCCGAGGCGGGCCTCAGTGCGGCCTCCGACAAAACACCTGATCGCGGGCTGGTCCACCTCCCACTCGTCCGGGGCGCCTACCGGCGCTGATCCGATAACCCACGCGACGGGCGCCTAGCGCGCCGCGTCCGACGTGACACGCGATCGCGCTGGGAGCATCGCAGAGCGGGAGACTGGGTGGCGGCGGGTCCCCCTGGCGCTGCTCACGAATGAACGACAGCCGCCGGGCTGAACCCGCCCCTCTCGAAGCGCGCGAGCAGGTCACTGTAGGTCACCTTGTCACGAGCCACCACCTCAATCTGGCCGTGGTGAGATAGGAAGGCGTAAAACGCCCCGATGACGGGAACGTAGAATGCGTCCCATTGGAACAGGAGCGCGACAGCTAGCGCCGCGTGGGCTTCGATAAACTCGGATCGGTGGAATACGTGTGCCGGTGATGTTCGTACCGGGCCCGCACCCTGCGCCGATTGTCGCAATGAGTTCAGAAGTAGATGGCCAACGCGCTCTGTGGTCTCGCTCCAAATATCCCAATCCTGAAGCCAGAGAAGGCCGCCTTGGAACGCGGTTTCATCGTCCCCCGGAACCGCCGTCATGGCCAGCGCGTAGCCCAACCCGACGACTTCGGTCGCCGAACCGGCTACTGCAAGGCGAAGCCGATAGGACTCGCCTCCGGGAAACCCGATGCGTGTGCTGGGAAGCTCGTTGACAGGCTGAAGCCCACGCTCGGCACACCAGCGGATCGCCTGTTCGTCGGAAAGGAGTTCCATTTCGGTTCCTATCAGGGTGCAGGTATTGCGTTAGTCGCGGGGACGGCGATTCTCAGGAGAGTCCGGACAATCAAGTAGGCAGTCGCGGCTGCACCGACTGCGTCTACCTGATTCTTCGTGGGCCACTGCTGCGGGCCGTAGATCGGTGTACCATCGTGATCGCCGATTTCGGTGCCGTCCGGGTTGAAGCGCCGGGTGTTATTCCGCCCGCCCATGCCCTTGACGTCCCAGTGTCCCTCAGGGTCCCAGCTTGCACTGGGCTGTTCGCCTTTCTCGCTCGGGACCGGTGTCTTCGGTCCCCACTTCGTCCGCTTCCCCGAACCCGCTTTCACTTCCCAGGAGTTCGGCTTGCCATCCTTCCCGTCCGGTACCGGGATCGGAGGTCCGCCAGCCGGCTCGGGACATGGAACGGTATTACCGTTGGCATCCTTACAAGGAGTGAGACCAAACGGATCGGTATAGGCTAGACATCTATTCCCGCTTGACGCCTCCCTGAGGCCCGCGCTGTCTTCGGTGGCTCCTCCGCCCCCTCACCCCGGAGCCACCCCATGACCCCCGATGAGAAGCAGGCCTACGCCCGCCAGTTCCCCGTGCATGTCGGGGTCGACACTGCCAAGCAGTTCCACGTCCTGGTGGCCCAGGGCCCTGACGGACGCCGCTCCAAGCCCTTCAAGGTAATTGTCTGCCGGGCCGGCTTCGCGGCCACCCACGCGCACCTGCAGGACCTCTTCCCGGGGCTCACCCCCGCCCAGATGCTGGTCGGCTTGGAGTTCGCCGGCCACCACGGCTTCACCTTCGCCCGGTTCCTGGCTGACCGGGGCTACCCCCGTGGTCAATGTGCTCCCGGCCCACACCAATCGGTCCAAGGAGCTGGAGGACAACAGCCCCTTGAAGACCGACGCCAAGGATGCCGCCCAGATCGCCAAGCTGGTCGGGATGGGCATCTTCGTCCGCTTCCCGTTCCTGACGACGCCCTACGTCGAGCTCCGGCTCCTGTCCGTCCAGCGGCACCGGCTCACCGTCGAAGCCACCCGGTTCAGGAACCGGCTGCAGGGTGTCCTCGATCTGGCGTGGCCCGAGTTCCTCGGGCAGTTCAGCGGGCTCCACAAGCGGACCCCGCTCGCGATCCTGGCGCGCTGGCCATTGCCGCAGGAGTTCGCCGCCGCCACACCCCAGGCCGTCTGGCGGCACATCCACGCCGCGTCCCGGGGTCACGTCTCCAAGGAGCGGGTGGCGACGCTGATCGCTTCGGCGAAGGAGACCATCGCGCTGACCCAGGCCACGCCGGAGCGGCGGCTGGAGATCACCAAGCTCCTCGCTCGCTGGGCGCTGGTCCGGGAGCAACTGGCCGTGGTCGAGGCCCGGATCGTCGCGCTCGTGGACCAGTGCCCCGAAGCCCGGGTGCTGCTCTCGGTCCCCGAGATCAGCGCCGCCTGTGCCGCCACGATCGTGGCCGAGCTGGGCACCCCGGCCGACTTCCAGCACCCGCGCCAGGTCCTCAAGCTCGCCGGGATGAATCTCACCGGCCGCCAGAGCGGCCAGACCGAGGCCGCCGGCGCCAGTCCAAGCGGGGCCGGCCGATGCTCCGGCGGCAGCTCTTCCTGCTGGCCGGCCGCTGGTGCCAGCCCCGGGGCCTGTACCGGCCCGAGTACGAGGCGATGCGGGCCCGGGGCATCCCGGGGACCAAGGCCGTGTGCGCTCTGGCCCGGAAGCTGGTGCCGCTGCTGCTCCGGATCATGCAGACCGGGGAGCCGTTCGACGAGGGCCGTTGGCGTGGGAATCGCCACCAAGTGGCCGCGTAGCGGCGCCATGCCCTCGCGTCGTTGCCGTTGAGCCGAGCGTGGAGCGAGCGGCTTCCGACCGCCCTTGAGCCTTGCGCCCCGAGCGCCCCCTCAAGCCTGGTCCTGACGCGCTCGCTCGGACCCGAATCGCCCATGAAGATGTGACGGCCCCCGAGGCCCGACGAGCTGTGAGTGTCGCGCGACGGTCCCACCGCACGCAGCAGGACGGCGCTCTTTGACAATCGACGGACCCGTGTGCAGCTTGGGGGCAGCGGTGGTGGGGTGACCTCCGCGTGCCCCCGCTGATGGAGCAGAGGACCGCTCGCATCCGACCATGGGGCCGGCCCGGCGCAAGCCGGTGTCCGCCGGTCTTCAGGACCCTTGGGGCTCCCACCACCCCTCTTTCGTTCGCGGCGAGGCCCGCCATGCGCACCGGCCCCAAAGGCCCTTAACCAGCCCGGGCCCGCCGCCCCTGCACTCACTCGGCGAGCACGCGACGCTAGACTCGGCCGCCCGGCCAGGGCGAGGCCCGACAACCCGGAGGTGCTCCTGGAGGTCGAACGGTCCACTATTCAGGCGCGAGTACGTCTGCCGTCTGGGCCCCGGACGATCGCCACCAGGAAGCCGACCAAGCACCAATTCAGCGGCAGGCTCAATAGCGAGACCGCCAGGGTCGACATGATGTACTTGGGCCCTACGGCTTCGATTGCGGCGAGGAGTCGGTCGAGTCCGAAGCTCACCGGGAAGCCGAGCACGTACGCAGTAACGGTGATGGCATCGTAGGCGCCCTCGTGGGCACTCGGGGAGGAACGGGTCCACCCCAAGAAGAGGCTGAGGAGGAGCACCCCAGCGGTGGCTCCAGCGAGTGCTCCGCGGAACCCTGCTTTCCCCGGCGAATACATGTCGACCTCTCGCGCTCGGAGTAGACCTAGTGGCGGACTGAGCAGTTGCCCCAGTCATCAGCCCGACCCCACCACAAAGACCAGGCGCGACCCCTGTCCGTCCGGAGAGCGCCCCAGCGGGCACTTGCCCGCCGCTGCTCGTGACTACGTCGTACACATAGCGATTCGAGTTGGATCCTCCAAAGGGGCTGTACCTCGCCCCGTTTCTCTCGACCGCGATGGTGGACGCATTGCTCAACACGGCGTTATCGTACTGCTGAGAGGTCATGCCGTCTGGGGCCTCCGAAACGACCCAGCTCCCGGCATACCTTGCCACTTGATCAGCTGGGGCAGTACCGATGACGTTTCGTCCACCCACGTTGAGAAGCTCGAATGTCTTGTCAACTTTCTCATTGTGCACACGCACCGCGCAGTGCTGTGCTGCTCCCTCAAGCCCCTCGACAGATCGGCATCCGATCTCAACGGTATCGGCCTTCAATCCAAAAGGATCCGTGAACGTGACACCCCTATTGCCCGATGGGGGTGGAGGGTGACCACCAGCTCCTAGCCCGCCGGCCCCGGCCGGCGCACCCTCGGAGCACCCCTAACCCGGAGTGCTCCCATGATCTCCTTCCCCGGCGCGAGCGCGCCCAGACGGCCGCCGCCGTGGTCGGCGTCGATGCCGGCAAGTTCTCTCACACCTTGGTCGTCCGGCCCAAGGGCCAGGCAGACTGCAAGCCGTTCAGCTTTCCCACCACCCGCCAGGGGTTTGAGGCGGCGGTGGCGTTCCTCAGCCAGCAAGCCCCCAGTGCCACGCCTTCCACGATCCTCGTCGGGATCGAGTTCGCCGGCAATTACGGCTTCACCTTCGCCCACTTCCTGGCCCAGCTCGGCGTTCCCGTGGTGAGCGTGCTGCCCGCCCACACCAAGCGCTGGAAGGACGTCGCCCATAACCAGCCCTTGAAGACTGACGCCAAGGACGCCGGCACCATCACCGATCTCCTCGCGCAGGGGCATTTCGTCCGCTTCCCCTTCCTGGCCCCGGCCTACGCCGATCTCCGCTACCTGGTGGCGGCGCGGGAGCGGCTGTCGCTGCTCCGCCGCGGGGCGATGACCCAGCTGCGGAGCCTCTTGCAGGTCGTGTTCCCGGAGTTCGAGGCGATCTTTCCGCTGCTCACGAAGAAGACGCCCTTCGCCATCCTCCGGGCGTTCCCGACACCGGAGGATCTCCTCAAGGCCCCGAAAGCCAAGGTACTCCGGGTGCTGCACTCGGCCAGTCGCGGCCATCTGGGCGCCGAAACCTACGAGCGGCTGATCGTCGCTGCGAAGGCCACCTTGGGGTTGCCCGGAGCGCAGGGTCGGCTGCGTCAGGAGATCGGCCTGGTCCTCGAGCGGCTGGCGCTCTTCGAGACTCAGATCAAGAGCCTGGAGACGGCGATGGTCGACGCCCTGCAAGGGGTGCCCGAGACGCCCTACCTCCTGAGCATCCCCAAGGTCGCCCCGGTTACCGCGGCCGTCTTCCTCGGCTCGATCGGCGATCCCCGGGCCTACGAGTCGAGCGGCCAGATCCTCCGGGTGGCCGGGCTCTCCTTGATCGAGCGCTCCAGCGGGATACTCCGCGGCACCAAGCGGATCTCCAAGCGGGGCCGGCCGCTGCTCCGCCAAGCGGCGTACATGTTCGCGGTCCGGAGTATCACCAAGGACGGCCTGTTCCGGGCCGAGTACGAGGCGCTGTGCCAGCGCAATGGCGGCCAGAAGATGAAGGCCGTGGTGGCGGTGATGCGCTCGGGGCTTCGGCTCCTCTACAGCGTGGCGCGCGACCGGCGGGTCTTCACGGCCGAGCCGCCGGTGTGGCGTGAGCGGCCGGCGCGGCAAGCAGTCTCGGCCTGAGTCGCTATGCTGGACGGCTGGCCGGCCGGGACGAAGGAGCCCTTGTTCGCTTGAGGCAGCCCATTGGGCTGGCCTCCCATTTTACACGGCTCCCCTGGCCGAGGGTCCGCTCGAGTCTCCGATAATGGGGTGTCGAGGGTCGCCCGCGTCAGCGGGCCACGCCTCCGAGTTGGGCTAGGATCGAGCTACGCGGGGCCCGTCAGCTGGCAGGCGCTCTTTGACAATCGACGTACTCGGCTTCATCGTGTGCCTCGGGCCCGGCGCGGATCCGTGTTGTGAGCCGAGGCGTGCTGCGGCGCGGCCTCCGGAGAAACACCTGATCGCGGGCGGGCTCACTTTCCACTCTGCCCGGGCAGCTACCCGGCGCGGATCCGACAATCCGAATGACGGGCGCCTCGCGCGCCGCGTCCCACGTGACACGCGATCGCGCCGGGTGCGCCGTCACCCGGGTTCCTGCAGGGGCCTCGTGCTCGTCCGCGGCTGGTCAGGAGCGGCCTCCTGGCTGTTTGATGCGCCAGGTGTCGTCGCCGGCGGCCTTGGGGCTCACCGTGATCTCTAGGCCATCGGCGCCGAGAATGAACCACGAGTACTCACGCAAGTCATCCGAGTCGCTGAAAACAACAAGCTGATAGCCATTTGACCAGTGAGTGACCATGTCCCATGCTGGCCCAGATATGCTAATAGCATCGAGCCGTACGCCTACGAGAGCAGCCAGCGAGGCGATCAGCTCACCGTCCGGCGAGCTGTCACTGTTCCAATCGCAGATTACCCTGTGAACTGTCTGGAGGCGCCAGGGACTACCAATCGTTATCCTCCGCCATCCCTGTAGGTGCCCAGCCGACGCGTCATCGACGTGCCTCATGTCACCAATGTCGATCACGATTGTCGAACCAATTGGGTTGCTGACGGCGGTGCACGGCTGGCCAACTAGCCCCTGAAGGGCTGCGGAGAGTGCCTCGCGGGTGTTCAGCATTTCTTACTCCGGTGGCCTGATGTACTTGGCATTCTGCCGGACGATGTCGGCCGCCTCACGCAACTGCTCCTCGGTGAGTGACTTGACATCGTAGAATTTCTTGAGGCGGCCGATTTCTGTGTGGAAAGCGTTCTCGCCTTCGGGTGTAAACCTATACTCCTTCTTGATCTGATTTGATGCCCGGTTTTCAGCTGAGTTGCCGCCGCCACGGCCTGCCCTCGCCATCTGAAGCGGCTCGGTACCGCTCATGATTGCATCGGCGGCCTTACCAGCCGCCGTCCCAATTGCGATGGCGCCGGCGACAGCGTTCGTTAGCGCCAAGGCGGGTGAGCAGGCAGGTGCAGCAGGCCCGCAGGCGAGGCCCTCCAGACCGCCCTCGGCAAGCCCTCCGAAGAACCCGGCTGCGCCGCCTAGGGCTTGGGCACCTGAAACGAAGACCTGGCAGAGCAGGTCTTGCTTGGGACACAATCCGAACGGATCGGTATAGGCTACCGGGTTGTTCCCATTAAACTGGTACAGATTCACACCCCCGCAATCCCGATGGGGTCTTCCTGCAGCCAGCGTCCCGGAGTTGGCGTCGTAGCTGCGATTCCGGAAGAGGGACACCCCCGGCTGGTCGGCATTGCCCATCCGGGTGGCATCGAAGGATGAGCCATTGGTGGTGGTGCCCGCCTCCCGATGGCCGCCATCCCCCCAGACCGCCTGATTCCGGCTGCCATCGAAGTCCGCGGCGGCCAGCTCGCGGCCCTGCCCGTCCGTGACGAAGTAGATCTCCTCGACCGCACTACCATAGGAGTAGCGCGCCATCAGCAGGTCGTCCGTGCCGCCCCCGTGGATGAAGCGGTAGGTCTCGTTGGCGAACCGGGAGACGTTGACGCCCTCATAGGCCAGCAGGTTCCCCCCGTAGTTGCAGGGCCGGAATACCTGGCCCTCCGGATCATACTGGCAGCCGTTGCGGGGTTCCGAGCGCAACCGCGCCTCGCCCTGGGACCACTCGACGTACTTGTACCCCGCCTGCCGGCCCATCGCATCATAGAACCAGCGCCGGTCCTGGTCGACCGTGGCGGCCGTGACCGGCGTCGGGCGCTGGGCGATCCGCGCGCCGTCGGCATCATACTCGTAGGCCAGGTCGAAGGGCGTATAGGTGTCGCTCCGGCTGCTGGCCTGCAGGCGGTTCGAGGCCCCCGCGGTCGAGAAATTGTCGACTGTGTACTGCTGCAGGGTTCCCCCATCCCAGCGGGCCCGACGGTCCATGTTGCCACCGATGTCATGCCGCGTCGTATCGCCGTAGAAGGTGCTGCCCTCCAGGGTGGTCTGACGCAGCAGCTCGCCCCGGATATTGTAGACGTTCGTGACCTGGCGGGTGGCCCCCCCCTTGCCGCAGGGGAGGCCGGGCAGATCCTGCTGGGTCCAGTCGTTGCAGGCGTAGCTCTGGGACCAGATCCGCCCCACCGCGTTCACGTACCCCACGCCGTAGCTGAAGTCGAACCGGTCGCTCTTTCCGGTGGGCGGCTCGTAGACGGTCTTGACGCCGGCCACGGTCACCAGCACGTCCTGCAGGTCATACGTGGACGTCACCACGGCGCTGTTGGGGTAGGTGATCGTCTTGCGCCGGCCAAGGCTGTCCCAGGTGAACCGGAAGGCCCGGCAGGGTGGCATCACCAGCCCTGCCTGCCAGTTGTCCGCCTTGCCGAAGCAGGCCCGGAGGGTATCGAGGTCGCCCTGGGCGTTGTACCGGTAGAGCACCGAGTCCTGCCAGGCATTGTACAGGCCCGTCTCGCCCGCCATGATGAGCTTGGTCCGCGCGCCCGCGCTGTCATACACATACCTGAGGGAGTCGAGGATGGCGTGTATCTGGTTGCCGGAGCCGTCGAGCGTGTTGAGGTCCGTGACCCGGGTCTCCAGCGCGCCATCCGCCAAATAGCTGCTCCGGATCACGCCCCATCGGTTGGCGGTGCGGGTGATCCGGCCGAGCAGGTCGTAGCTGTAGCTCACGCTGTCATCGGGAATGGTGTCGACCCGAATGCAGCATCCGGGGATCTGCCACTCAACCGGCGTCTCCGGCCGCTCCTGCAGCTGGAACACGCGCTTCGGGTAGATCATGGCCGTGCGCCGCCCGAAGGCGTCATACCGAAACCGCGTGGTGAGGCCATTGCGCATGCGGAGCGAGGTCGAGGAGCCCGCCCACAGAGTAGAAGGCGCGCTTGGTCTGGGATGCGTCATCGACCTCGCCCACCGTGAGCCCCCGGGCATCGTAGCGGTAGTGCCGCTTCACACCTCGGGGGTCGGTCACGGAATCGATGCCGCTGCCCGCGGACCTGGGCTTGCCCCGATTTCGTGGACACCTAGGTTAGGCGGCTGCGGTCAGCCGCGCTTCGTAGGCGGCCGGGCTGAGATAGCCCAGGGTCGAGTGCCGCCGGTGGACGTTATACCAGCCATCGAGGTACTGCGCCAGGTCGGTCGTGGCCTCCGCGAGGGTGGGCCAGCAGGCGTCCGCCACCAGTTCGCGTTTGAGCGTGGCGAAGAAGCTCTCCACCACGGCGTTGTCCCAGCAATCGCCCCGCCGGCTCATGCTGCAGGCGATGCCCCCCTGAGCCAGCTGGGCTTGGTAGTCGCGGCTGGTGTACTCCTTCCCCGTTCCGAGTGATGCAGCAGCCCCCACGGCGGGCGACGCCGGGCCAGCGCGCGGCCCAGGGCGGTGAGGGCGAGCTGCCGATCCAGGCGGGCACTGAGCGCCCAACCCACCACCTGCCGCGAGCAGAGATCGAGGACCACGGCGAGATAGCACCACCCCGCCGCCGTCGCGAGGTACGTGACGTCGGCCGCCCAGACCCGGTTGGGCTGCGACACCGTAAACTGGCGGGCCAGCTGGTTGGGGCGGGCGCCTGCCGCGGATCGGCCTGGGTGGTGACCCGGAAGCGCCGCCGGGGCGTCCCCACCAACCCGGCCTCGCGCATCACCCGGGCGACCCGCTTCCGGCTGACCCGGCGGCCCGCTTCCTCGCGCAGATCCTTCCAGATCCGAGGACTGCCGTAGCGGCGCCGACTCCGGCGGTGGAAGGCGGCGATCTGGACTCCCAGCAGGGTATCGTCTTGGTAGCGGGCGCTGGGGTCGCGGCGCTGCCACGCGTAGAAGCCGGACGGGGTCACGGCCAGGACCCGACACATCAGGCGCAGCGGATACGCGTCTCGGTGCTGGGCGATCATCGCGAACCGCCGCGCAGGTCTTTCGCGAAGAACGCCGCTGCTTTTTTGCGAAGTCGCGCTCCATCCGAGCCACCTCGAGCTCGCGCCCGAGCCGACGATTCTCCTCCTCAAGGCTCAGGGTCGAGACGGGGCGGGCGACGTCTCCGCGGGCCTGGAGCTGCTGCTTCCAGCCCCGCAGCTGCTCGGGCCGCAGATCCAACTCCCGTGCCACCTGGCTCAAGGGTCGCCTGCCCTCGACGACCAAGCGGACCGCTTCCAGCTTGAAGTCAGGGCTGAACGACGGTCGGGCTCGCTTCTTCATAGGACACCTCCTGCCTCCATAATGGAGGCTCAGGTAGGTGTCCACCAAATCGGGGCAGGGTCAGTTGCACGATACTCGACCGAGTACATGCCGATTCATCTCTCAGAATACCTATGCCTCGGTCCACTCCGAATGGAAGGTGTGAACGGTCATTCGGACTTCTCAGCGCAGCGGGAGGGCCCCCGCAATAGCGGCCAAGTAGAGCGTGTCTGGCGGGAGTACCGCCAGCTGAAACCGGGTGTCACGCGCAGCCCATTCATGACCTGTAGCAATGGTTGGATCCTCGCAGAAGCGGTACGGGGGCCGAATTCCCGACTCAAGCTCCCGCGAAGCTGGAGAATCTGGCGCGCAGCCCCTCCGCGGAGAGGTGCCACGTCACACCAACAAATACCTTCTCACCACGACCATTCAGGACTACCCGCAATGTTGAATCCCCCCGGGCGTTCTGGCACATCATGAACGGGCCGGTGCCGCCTCCGGGATACCGTGGGAGCGGTGAACATGCTTGCATCGCCTCGGCAATCCAACTGGAGCTCGCCACCTCGGTGTTGGATTGGGCCTGTATGCAGCTCGTGTGAAGCAACATGGCGCAGGCAAGGCAGGCCCATTTCACGACATCGCTCACGGAGTCATCCGGCGTGGAAAGATAGGGTGGTGTGAGTGGTCGGCCCTTGCGGGCCAGCCCAGAAACTCCCGAATCACGTTCTCCGAGCCGAGGGCCAACGTCTCCGAGAGTCCGAAGAACCCAGAGCGCTGTGTATATTGGTGGCCGAGCTCGTGGACGATCGTGAGTGGCAGGTAGAATGCGTCCGGATGGCGATCGTGAAACCCGACATCAATGTAGCTTATCCCATTCCGCGTCGTCCCAGCGTCCCACGCCGTGACTGGATCATCGACTACTCGCAGGCCCATGCTCTCGTACGCCGCAAGGTACTCAAGGAACTCCCTCGCCGACTCCGCCAACTCCCCGCCACTGTTGGCGGCCAACTCGAGCACATGCTTGGCGCGCTCGTAGGCTGACTTCAGTTCGGTAGCCCGTGGCCCTTCGAATTCAATCGCGCAACCTCCAACACGGTTGCACTTCTGCGTCCAGACATAGAAGAGAAGCGCATCGAGGTCATCCAGGCCATCGTTGTTGAAGTCGCTGGTCCAGGCCTCGTAGCCGACGTGACAGCATTCCGGTGGCGCAATGCTCCGGAAGTGCTCCCAGTCGGGCGCGAGCCCGGTCGGGTCGCGGGCCACCAGCGGCCGCCCCCCCACGTACGCATACAGGTTCTCACCCCCCGCCACCCCGGCCGGGTCCTCCTGCACGAAGCGCCGCTGGCCCGGGTCGTAGTACCGCGCCCGGTGGAAGTACCAGCCCGTCTCCGCATCCCACTCCCGGCCGGTCCAGCGGTAGCGCAGCGTCACCCCCGACCCCGCATTGGCAGCGACGCTCCCGTAGGGCGTGTAGCCATAGGTCCTGACCCAGGTGCCGTCCCGCTTGATGATCTGGTGGACGCTGCCCAGCTTGTCGGTCGCCACATAGTAGTGGTCGGTCGCGGCCGCGGTGGTCCGGAACGCCACCAGGTTGTCCGTCCCCCGGACCCCAGACATACCGGGTGCCGATCGTGCTGCCGGCCGAGTCGGTCTCGAAGGCCACCTGCCCGCCGTGATACACGAACCGGGTGAAGCCCACCGTGCCGCCGGTGGCGGCGGAGTAGACCCGCTTGGCGATGCGCCGCCCGAGCACGTCGTAGGCGTACCGCGCGATCAGCGTGGCGCCCTGGGCCACCCGCACGAGGCGGTTGAGGGTATTCTCGAAGGGTGTCATGCAGCGCGGGGCGGCCGGTGGCCGCCCCGCGGGTACAGGCGCATCCTCGCGCACCGGGCTACTGCTCCCGATCGTGCCCCGTTGGTCCCGCCCGGTGGAAGCCGCAGCTAGTTGACGCTCGGAGGAGGGTCGAGCAGACTGGGTCGGTGCCCCCCACACCCGGCTCTGAGTCCTGCTCAACTGCCGCGCAAAGCACTCAGGCAGAAGTACCCCACAGGCCGTGGTTGCTCCCGATCCCCTTCCCAGGTACCGACAATCCTTCCGTCCTGCGCTCGGCCAAGCGCATGGAACCGTGCGCCACCATGAATTGCTGAGCCTCGGCCCATCCACAGCACGACACCCCTCTCTCCGATGCTTTCGCCGCCTTCGACACCTGACAACGCCGGAAGCGCCGTGTTCGGCGACACACTAACCTCCGTCACGCCGATGGCAAGAAGGTCGATTGTGCTCCTTCCTCTCAACCCACGGTCGAGACTCAGACTGAGAAGTCCTTCCGACGCGCCGCCAGGAGAACGCCCGGCTGTGGCGAACGCGACCAGCGTGAAATCGCCCCGCAAGTCGATCAACTCAATCTCCGCGAGTGGCCCGCCCGGTGGCTGACAAGCCGCCTGGCCAGAAGGGACGGGCGCGGGCCTGGACAGTTGTGGGGCGCCACATCCCACCAACGAGAAGGCCAACAGGACCGCCGCTGGAGCTGCTCGCGGAATACGCTGGCTGAACATTGCTGGCCCCTAACGTCTGCAGGTGGCATTCCTCGTGCCCGAAGGTCCTGTTCCAGCCGCGACGAGTGCAAAGTGCGTTCGTGTAACTGCGACAACACCGCCAGAAGCTCGGTGGGGGCGCCCCCACGGATCATACCTGCCACGACGGAATGTGTCCAAGTCACCGGGCGAGAACGTCGGGTCGCCACCCGGGTGTCCATGGAAGAACCATGTACCATCTGGCGGAGGTGCCGGTTGCCACGCATCAACCGTCCCGGTGGCCGGGGTTTGTGCGCCTGAAGGGGGCGGACTATTCCATGTTGCGCCAGTTCCGATCCGTGGCTCCTCGAGTGGGGTGAAGTCGGTTCCAGTCCAAAAGCCGGCCTCTGCATTGTCGACGAGCGGCCCCTGATCCTGGTTGGCGGCCGCAGTAGCATCCCACGTAGCGGATACTGATCCCATGAATGCACTGTTGTCACGGTATTCATCGCATGCCTGAACGTACTGCCCGTTGACGCGTTTCAGGCTCTCGGAGCTACCATTTCCGTATTCCAGCCCTTCACGAATACCCCATCAATCTCAATGCCGTGCTCATAGCAGGTGTCGAAGCCCGGGCACGGATCCTGAAACGGCTGGGGCGGCCCCCCCTCCGCCCACTGCCCCGAGGGGTCTCGCAGGACCAGCGCCTGCCCCCCCACATACGCATACAGGTTCTCACCCCCCGCCACCCCGGCCGGGTCCTCCTGCACGAAGCGCCGCTGGCCCGGGTCGTAGTACCGCGCCCGGTGGAAGTACCAGCCCGTCTCCGCATCCCACTCCCGGCCGGTCCAGCGGTAGCGCAGCGTCACCCCCGACCCCGCATTGGCAGCGACGCTCCCGTAGGGCGTGTAGCCATAGGTCCTGACCCAGGTGCCGTCCCGCTTGATGATCTGGTGGACGCTGCCCAGCTTGTCGGTCGCCACATAGTAGTGGTCGGTCGCGGCCGCGGTGGTCCGGAACGCCACCAGGTTGTCCGTCCCCGGACCCCAGACATACCGGGTGCCGATCGTGCTGCCGGCCGAGTCGGTCTCGAAGGCCACCTGCCCGCCGTGATACACGAACCGGGTGAAGCCCACCGTGCCGCCGGTGGCGGCGGCGTAGACCCGCTTGGCGATGCGCCGCCCGAGCACGTCGTAGGCGTACCGCGCGATCAGCGTGGCGCCCTGGGCCACCCGCACCAGACGGTTGAGGGCATTCTCGAAAGGCGGAACGCAGCGCGGGGCGGCCGGTGGTCGCCCCGCGGGTGAGTGCGCTACCCCCGGCGCGCCTCATGCTCGCTCTCGTCAGCTCTTCCTGTGCGCTACATCGCCCAAGGCAGCCCTGCAGCCCGGGCGCGCTCCAGCAAGACTGATCGGTACTCCCCCTCCGATAGTCTCACGGCATCCTGCAGAATGAGCTCCGCCTCAAGGACCGCACTGAAGGTCCCATTCGGCGGCCTTCGCGGCGACGTGTCGGCGCGCCACGCGTCGATCAACCAGGCGGCGTCACATCCGCACCTGAAGACGATGCGTGCCTGCTCGGCGGCCAGCGGCCCACGCGCGGCACCTAGCGCCATGCTGACCCTGTCATCCGTGAGGGGGGCGTTGTAGGATCAACAGCAATGGCGCAGGGTCGCCTGACATGGCCTTGTAGTGCACTGCGAATGCGTGCGCCTCCCGAGCCGTCGACAATCCGGAGTAGCCGCCCTCAGCCACCAGGAAGGCGATCGCATACTTGGTGCTGGTAGAGTCCCTCGCCCAGCGCTCCTCCACGAATGCAGGGACAGTTGTCCCCGAGGACGAGGTGCCGCGGCGCGCTTCTTCCCGCCACGCGTCGATGAGAGCCTCTGGCAGCCCATTCCCGTAAGGGTCCAGAGAATCGGGCAGTGTCCACAGCGCATCGCGCTTGATGGTGACGTTGTCGCACCGTACTGCCCCTGGGCCGCACCAGTGGTGGCGATCAGCGTACCCAGGCCCAGCACGAGCCACCATCCGCACAATGTTTTCGTGGTCAGTTGCACGATACTCGACCGATTGCATGCCGATTTGTCTCCCAGCATACCTTTCCCTCATTCCAGTCCGGATGGAAGAAGTGAATGGACTCGTGAACAACGATGTTCCCCAACGGCCCTCTGCGGAATAGCTCGGCGGTCAGAATCGTCCAAGGGCCGAATGTTGCGGCCCAGACGGTGCCGTGCGCCGCACTTCCATACATGGCCGTTGCTGCATTGCCAATACCGCAGTAGCCGCTATTGAGGCGATCACGAAGCGGTTCGCGCAGGTCGTCCTTCTTCAGTTGGAGCGCAGTAGCAGCGGCGCACTGCTCGATCGTAAGTGCTTTCGCATCGGCCAGGGCATCTCCCACAGTACCGACCCGCGTGCCGTTCACCGTCAGTTCGTCGAGGCTCCCCTATCGCGTTCACGCTTTGCGATGAAGGCGTTCAGTTAGGCCTCGTAGTCCGGTCGGTACTTGGCCACCCAACTCCTCGGAGCGTCCACCGTATACCAGTATTCCCCATTGACATACACATCGGTGGTCCAAGAGAGAAGACTCCCAGAGTGGAGTTGCCAGCCGTTCGTGGAGAGTGCTAACCTCGAGCACCTCAATGCGAGGGAATGCCATGCCAGCGACGCCCAAAGGGAGTCCGCGTCCGGCGGAAGTACGAGTTCATCAAGGCCCACCGGCAGCAGTTCCCGATTCAGGTGATGTGTCGGGAGCGGGCCGTCGCACCCAGTGGCTACTACCAGTGGCTCAAGTGCCCGCAGTCGAAGCGCGCCATCGAGGACGCGCGGCTCCTGCGCCTGATTCGCGCCTCCTTCACGGCAAGCCAGGGCATCTACGGCGCGCCCCGCGTGTTCCTCGACCTGCGGGAGGCCGGGGAGATCTGCAGCAAGCACCGGGTCGCTCGCCTGATGCGCGAGAACGGACTGCGCGCCCTGCATGGCCATCGCACGCGTCGTTGGGAGGTGGGGAAGCCGGCGGTCCTCACGCCGCACCTGCTCAAGCGGCACTTCGCGCCTACGCAGCCCAACGTGGCGTGGGCGACGGACATCACGTACATCCGCACGTGGCAGGGCTGGCTGTACCTCGCCGTCGTGCTCGATCTGTTCTCCCGCAAGGTCGTCGGGTGGGCCGCCGGCCCGACCATCCACCGCGAGCTGGTCCTGAACGCGCTCGCGGCCGCGGTGAAGCAGCGGCGGCCACGCGGGACCATCATTCACTCGGATCAAGGCACGCAGTACGGCAGCGACGCCTGGCGCCGGTTCTGCCAGTCCAACCAGCTCACACCGAGCATGAGCCGTAGAGGCAACTGCTGGGACAACGCGGTCGCGGAGTCCTTTTTCAGCAGCATGAAGAAGGAGCGCATCAAGAAACGCATCTATCCGAGCCGTGACGTCGCCCTGGCGGACATCGCCGAGGACATCGATCACTTCTACAACCCCGTTCGACGGCACAGCCACCTCGCGGGCGTTAGCCCCGAGCAGTTCGAAGCCGCTCACAGGCGTCGCCGCCGAGCCGGTTAGGAGTCAGTGCTCAGGCTCCACGGAAAGCTGGGAACTCCACCTCTCGCACTGTCGACGGAACCGGGATGCCTTCGGCGGCGACCAAGGAGCAATCCGGCGTGGGGCTACGAGGGGCTTCCGAAACGATGGTTGAGCTGTGCATCTATTCCCATGACTTATCGACGCGCCGCAACTCAAAGGTCCCTTCCTGATTCGGCGACCATTCATGCGTCGTCCGCCAGGAACCATGTGCGCTCTGCGAACCCATCGTCCCGCTCAGGATGACCCCCCAGATGGCGGCACACCAAGCACAGCCTCGAACGACCCTTGTTTGAGCAACCATCCGATCGCTCCTGAGTCCGCCCGCAGACCTGTGGCCGGTGGTGCAGCTGGCCACAGGACGCGGTACACTCCACGGGTGCACCGCTCACAGTGAATGCGAACGACATGAGCGCCCCAACGCGCCGAATCCTCCACGAACTCGAGGCGGTACACGGCGCGACGCGCACCCACTGGATCGAATAGCACACACTCCCACAGGCCCAGGAGAGGCGCTGGATCCTGCATTGAGTCCTGCAGTGCCCGGAGGTGTCGCTCTGACCTTTCGATCAACTGCTCGGCAGTAGGCTGTTCGTGTTGAGCCGCGAGCGGGCTCCTGGCAGCGCCACGGCGCACCACAGCGCGACCGCCTCCCAAGTGACCGCTGTTGATGACAACACTGTGCCTCCAATCGTTGGCGTGCTAATGCCGCGTGCGAATGCCGTAATAGCTTGGATTGCTGTTCCGCACCAGGTTCTCGAAGTCGACACCCTGCTGATAGGCGAATGACTGGGTACTGCCCCGAATCCACAAGAAGTAGCCTTCCGCGAGTTCATGCGTGATCACGGAGGCAATGTCGATCACCGGCGCCGTAAGAGTACCTGCGTTGAACAACGCGACAGCATGGGCGCTGAACTGGCTGGGATTGTATGCAACAAAGAGGTCCGCAGCGCCTCCAGTGTTCCACCCTGGTTCGTTGTCCAGTGTCAGACGCACAATTGTGACATCGACTCCTTCTGACACGAGTGTCATCACCCAGAGATTGCAGGTCGGCTCGTTCACACTGTCCTTCATCGCCGGTGGGGCCAAACCACCGCACGCGCCCTGGTCCACCGCTCCACGCCTCCATTCGTCGTTGTGCGGCCCGGACGGACATGTTCCAGCTCCCGAGATACTCCCCTGTTGCGGCAACGAAGATCTGTGTCGTTTCAAGCAGGGTACCGCTTATCCCAAACCACCCATCCCATCCCGCATGACTCGCCGCGCAACAATCGCTGGGCCACTGCGTGAACTTCGGGTCCGGCCCAAGCCCCGACGGGTCCGCGGCCACCAGCGGCCGCCCCCCCACGTACGCATACAGGTTCTCACCCCCCGCCACCCCGGCCGGGTCCTCCTGCACGAAGCGCCGCTGGCCCGGGTCGTAGTACCGCGCCCGGTGGAAGTACCAGCCCGTCTCCGCATCCCACTCCCGGCCGGTCCAGCGGTAGCGCAGCGTCACCCCGACCCCGCATTGGCAGCGACGCTCCCGTAGGGCGTGTAGCCATAGGTCCTGACCCAGGTGCCGTCCCGCTTGATGATCTGGTGGACGCTGCCCAGCTTGTCGGTCGCCACATAGTAGTGGTCGGTCGCGGCCGCGCTGGTCCGGAACGCCACCAGGTTGTCCGTCCCCGGACCCCAGACATACCGGGTGCCGATCGTGCTGCCGGCCGAGTCGGTCTCGAAGGCCACCTGCCCGCCGTGATACACGAACCGGGTGAAGCCCACCGTGCCGCCGGTGGCGGCGGAGTAGACCCGCTTGGCGATGCGCCGCCCGAGCACGTCGTAGGCGTACCGCGCGATCAGCGTGGCGCCCTGGGCCACCCGCACCAGACGGTTGAGGGCATTCTCGAAAGGTGGAACGCAGCGCGGGGCGGCCGGTGGTCGCCCCGCGGGTGAGTGCGCTACCCCCGGCGCGCCTCATGCTCGCTCTCGTCAGCTCTTCCTGTGCGCTACATCGCCCAAGGCAGCCCTGCAGCCCGGGCGCGCTCCAGCAAGACTGATCGGTACTCCCCCTCCGATAGTCTCACGGCATCCTGCAGAATGAGCTCCGCCTCAAGGACCGCACTGAAGGTCCCATTCGGCGGCCTTCGCGGCGACGTGTCGGCGCGCCACGCGTCGCTCAACCAGGCGGCGTCACATCCGAACCTGAAGACGATGCGTGCCTGCTCGCCAGCTGACCGGCCCGCTTTGTCTGGTCCAGTTGGTGAGTCAGTCTAGGCCGCGGTGAGCGGCTCCTGCGGGGCTGCTGTAGTTGGCCTGGGCAGGATGGCCTCCGGGGCTGGGGGACGATAGCCGAGGGCGCTGTGGGGCCGCACGCGATTGTAGTGCACCCGCCACTGCTCCACCAGGACCTGCGCCTCGTGCAGCGTGGCGAAGACCTCGCGGTTGAGCAGCTCGTCCCGCAGCTTGCCGTTGAACGACTCGCAGTAGCCGTTCTCCCATGGGCTCCCCGGCGTGATGTAGAGCGTGCCCGCCTCGACCCGCCCCAGCCAGGTCCGCAGGATCGTCGCCACCATCTCGGGCCCGTTGTCTGACCGGAGGTGGGCGGGCACCCCGTGGACTTCCATCAGGTCGGCGAATACCTCGAGCACATGGGGCGCGCGCAGCCGACGCGCCACCCGGATCGCCAGGCACTCCCGGGTCCACTCGTCGAGCACCACCATGAGTTTCAGGGGCCGCCCGTCGTCGGTGCGGTCCATGACGAAGTCCCACGACCAGACGTGGTGCCGGTGCGCCGGCCGCAGGCGCACGCAGGAGCCGTTCGCGAGCCAGAGCCGGCCCCGCTTGGGCTGGCGCTGAGGGACGCGGAGCCCCTCCTGCTTCCAGATCCGCTCCACGCGGCTCAGACTCACCACCCAGCCCTCCAGGGCCAGCAGCGCCTGCACCCGCCGATAGCCGTAGCGGCCGTACTGGGCCGCGAGTCGGACGATGGCGCTCGGAGCGGGCCGTCGTCGGCCCGGGGCGTGGGCAGGTAGCGAATGGAGGAGCGGGCGATGCCCAGCGCCCGGCAGACCCGCCGCTCGGAGTAGCCCAGCCGGCTCCGGACGTCGGCCACCGCGTCCCGCCGCCGTGCTGGGCTCAGTATTGTCCCTCCGCCACCTCTTTCAGGATCAGCTTGTCCACGGTCAGCTCGGCCACCACCCGTTTGAGGCGGGCATTCTCCAGCTCGAGCTCCTTGAGCCGCTTAGCCTGGTCAATCTTCAAGCCCCCGTACTGCTTGCGCCAGCGGAAGTAGGTGTGATCGGTGACGCCGATGACCTTGCAGGCCTCGCTGATCGTTTTGCCCTGGCCGAGCAGGACATCCGCTTCCCGTAGCTTGTGGATGATGTCGTCCGAGGTGTACCGTCGCTTCGCCATGAGACCAGGCCTCCAGGGTGTGGGTAGAAACTACGTCCATCACACCTGGACCAGGAATTGGAGGGCAGGTCAAGCGCCGTGGCCCCAACTGCCCGATCAGCAGCCCGAGGCCGAGCGCAGCGCCATAGTACCCGAGCAGCACGGTCCATCAGGGAGGACGCAGCCATTGCTCCGAACGACCTCCCGTTGCGGCAAGACTCAGGAGGAACGCCGCCGCGCAATAGTGCGCACACCTGTTCGCTCGCTGCATGATCACGCGGCGGCGCTCCCTGCTGTCCCCAGGCCTCATGGGACGCTCACCACCGTGTGAGTTCACAGATGGCGCCATGCGCGCATGCCACGCAGCCCGGAGCGCCGTCAGGTGTAGGAGCCAGGCATGTAGGTGGCGATTGAATATTGGACATTCGTGCCGGGTGAAAACGGGACACTTCCTGAGGGCGGGCCACACGCCGCCCCTTCCGTCTCGACCTTTGGGCTCCACCGCGTGGAGCCCAGCATGCACGGAGTCCCCGACCGCGTGTACCTACGACATCTGCTCCAAGAGGCCGGCGGCTCGCGCCGCGAGGCCGCCTGACGCGCCGGCGTCGGCCGTTCGACGCTCTACCGCTGGCTGGAGGAGGGCCTCCTCGACGTCCCGCTCGAGACCCTGCGCGCGCGCTACGGCCCGCGCCCGCCGCGGCCCAGCAAACTGGCGCCGTATCACCCGTTGATTCACGCCCGCCTGGCGGAGTTCCCCGCGCTGCAGGCCACCCGCCTCTTCGCCGAGTGCCGCGCCGCGGGCTACCCGGGCGGCTACTCCCAGCTGCGCGCCTACGTCGGGACCCTCCGTCCCGCGTCGGCGCCCGTCGTGCGTTTCGAGACTGCGCCCGGCGAGCAGGCCCAAGTCGACTTCGCGCACTGCCGCCTTCCTTGGGGCATCCGCTACGCGCTGATCGTCGTGCTCGGCTACTCGCGCCTGCTGTGGGTCCGCTTCTATCCCCGCCAGGATCTGCGGACGCTGCAGCACGGGCTCGCCGCCTGCCTGGACGACTGGGGCGGTGTCCCGCGCCACCTGCTCTTCGACCAGATGCGGAGCGTCCTCACCCGGACGACGATCGCCTCGCCGGCGGCGGCCTGCTCACCAATCCCGAGTGCCAGCGCTTCGCCCAGCACTATGGCTTCCGCCTCCGGGTCTGCCGGCCCTATCGCGCCCAGACCAAAGGCAAAGTGGAGCGCCCCATCCGCTACCTGCGGGGCAGCTTCCTCTACGGCCGCACCTTCGTCAGCGACGCTGATCTCAATGCACAGGTCGCCCACTGGCTCGACACCGTGGCCAATCCGCGGGTGCACGGCACCACCGGGGTGGTCCCCGCGGTGCGCTTCCTGGCCGAGGAGCAGGGCGCGGCTGCAGCCGCTGCCGCTGCGGCCCTATGTGTCGCTCCTGCCGCCCCCACGCGCCGTGCCCCCCGCGTCCGCTCGCGGTGCCCCAGGTTGTCGTGGAGCACCGGAGCCTCGCCGCCCACGCGGCGCTCGCGGGGTGGAGGCATGACCCGCCGCGCGCCCACCGCCCCGTCACTCCGCGAGCGCGTCCAGGCGCAGCTCGTCGATCTCAAGATGCCCGGCGCCCTCGAGGCGCTCGACGACGTGCTCCGGCGCTGTGACGATGGCGCCCTGGCCCCCGGCGAGGCCATCGCCGCCCTGCTCGGCGCCCACATCGAGCTGCGCAATGCGCGCCGCCTGCAGACCGCCATGCGGAGTGCGCGGCTCCCGGCCGTGAAGACCCTGGCCGACTTCGACTTCAGCTTCCAGCCGTCGGTCAAGCGCGAGCAGATCGACAGTCTGCACACGCTGGGCTTTCTGGAGCGCAAGGAGAATGTCGTCCTGCTCGGGCCGCCGGGCGTCGGCAAGACGCACCTGGCGCTGTCGCTCGCCGTGGCCGCCGCCCAGAGCGGACGCCGGGTCTACTTCACCACCCTCGCCGACCTGCTGCACTCGCTCGAAGAGGCCCAGGCGGGCGGACGCTTGGCCCCCGCCTGCGAACGCTCGTCTTTCCGAGTCTGATGGTGATCGACGAGATCGGCTACCTCCCGATCACCCGCACGGGGGCGATGCTGTTCTTCCAGCTCCTGAGTCGCCGCTACGAGCACGCCTCCACGATCCTCACCAGCAACAAGGGCTTCGAGGACTGGGGCGAGATCTTCGGGGATGACGTCATGGCGGCCGCCCTCGTCGACCGCCTCGTCCACCACTGCCACATCGTCAACATCCGGGGCAACAGCTACCGCCTCCGCCAGCACCGCGACCTGGCCCGCCGCCTCCAGGCCGACTCCACCACCGCCGCTGGGCGGCCGACCCCCGCGGAGGCCCCCCGCTCCCCATAGGGCTCAGCCCCCTACTCGTGTCCCAGATTCACCCGCCACGAGTGTCCCACATTCAATCGGCATTGACAAGGCAGCCAGGGCTACCGCGCGGCCGGGCCCAGCACCCCTGACCGTGGGTCCCGCCCGGCGGGCCCGACCCCGGTCACGGTTCCTCGGGGTCGGAGAAGGCCGCCCGCAGCCGGAGCGCCGCCAGCGGACCGACGACCACCGCATGTGATGTTGCCGCTCGTCGCCATTGCGACTCCCGCCCGAGGATCACCGCCGGGCGCCGCGCCAGGCGCCACGACTACTCCCAGCGTTCGAGCACAACGATGCGTCCGTCCTTGAATACCCTGACGACACCCTCCGCCCGGCGCCAATGGCTTGGGAAGAAAGGAGACGACCACACCCGCCGCATCCCGAACAAAGCTGGCCACCTCGAGCATCGGCCGCTCGGACTTTGGCAGCGTGGACTCGAGCGCGCGCTGGCCGGCGCGCACCAGGGCCGCTGAGTCCTGCGGCATCGCCCCCTGGAACTGCGCGGCGCCGTTCGTGGTGGCGCCACCACACGCGAAGGTGCCTGCACCCCCAGCAAGGAGCGCGGTCACGCGCAGGCAGGCGCGGTTCGGGAACGCCATGCCGTATGCCTCCTCCGTGGGTGCGCACCGGCTGACCGGGCGCAGTGCTCGATCGCTGACCATTCACCGAGACATCGCCTGGCCCACGAGAGCCCCCCAGAAAGCCCGGCTCACCGAGCCGACGAAGGGGACGTCTGGCGCACTCAGCCCCCAGCATCCCGGCGGCCCGCCCTTCATCGGGGCGTGACGCCCACCCGGCCACGAGGAGCTACTCGTCTGGCAGCCATCCGGCCGCACCAAACATGGCTCCCACCACTCCGCACAGCGCCACGGCGATCACGATCTGCCGCAGGGTCATGCTCCCCGGCATGGCGGTCAGATAGACCAGGGGGAATACCGGCAGCGACACCACGGCGCCGAGCCCGGCGGCCCGCCAGCGCGTCGTGGCATGCGGTCGCACTCTATCGCCGAGAAGGCCCACCATCGCCGCCCCAGCAAAGTTCAGGCTGACAGTCACGCCGATCGGGAGGTGCGGAGGGGATGCTCGTACCCAGCCGGACTGGCTGTACTGCACCGCAGCGACCACAGAGGACCCCGTTGCGTAGAGCATCGCGTACTTCATGATCGGGCCTTCCGCACGCCGCATCGGGACACCTCACGCCAGAAGGACGGGCCGGGCGCGACGAGGACCAGAAGGGCGTCTGTTCCGGTGACGATCGCGACGCCGGCCGCAGCCGCCACGGAGCGGGTCTCCCCGCGCCGACCGAGCTCGTGTCACCGGGCCTCAAGGCAACGTTAGTGGAACTTGCCCGTGAGCGCTCCGAATAGCAGCAACACCCCGGAGATCATGAGGAGGGCCTTGATGAGCGGCCTCGGAAGCAAGGCGAACCACCCGATGCTCCGGACAACAACGAAGAGCACCCTGGGCCGTTCAATCGCCGCAAAGAGGAAGACCGCGCCGCAGTACGCGACCACAATTGAGGTACCATCAAGGTATAAGAACCTAGAGCCCGCGAGCGCGAGGGCTACGCCAACAGAGACAAGTAGGACGTAAAGCAGCAGAAACGTCCAGAAATCGACTTCAGTCTCCGTGCCGTCAGGTGGCATAGTGCCCTCTTCCATTACGACAAGGCCTGCGCCATTTCCCATCGGCACAAACGCCCGCATCCTTCGCCCCCATCACCGTTGGCAGCAAATGGACCAGACAAAGCGGGCCGGTCAACTACCGCGCCTGTGGGGATGGTGCTACGAAGTTCCACCGGACGACTTCGTACGACGGGCCGAGCCAAGCCAGTGGACGCCCATGACTATCCCCACCACCAGACTGAGCGCTCTTTCTCCAGAGAATGGTGCACCCTCCACCATACTCAGGAGCCCGCTGAGGCCGAAAGCAAGGAAGCCCAATGTTCCAATGGCAGTCATGTGCCGTTCGGAGAGGGGCTGATTGAGCCTTCTCCATAGCGACACGCCCTTCCGCTCAAGCACCATGACATCCCTCATCATTGCTGCCGCGCACTGAGATCGCGCGGCATCGTACCCATCGCACGGCACTGCATGCTAGTAATAGTCGTACCATGAGGAGTTATAGGCGCACATTGCTGCTGTTCCGACCCACTCGCCCCCCGTCAAGCCCCACCCGAGGACACCTACGGTATTGAGCACCTGTGCCCCTACCGCCGCGAGGTTGGGAGCGAGGGCGAGCGAGCCTGCCATAGGAGATGTCGGATGTGGCCATACCTCCCATACCTCTGGGGCCCGGGACGCCAGCTGAGTTAGGCTAGTGAACGGAAGGCGCCGCCCCAGGATCGAACCCGTTGCATAGACTCGGCCAAGCGCCATGACACCTTCGCCGCCCTTCCGGCCAGGTTACCCAGCCCGTCGCGGTAGTACTCGCGGCCCCTCGCGGCACACTCGCGGAGAGTGGAAGTGCGTGGGCCGGAGCCATCCTGCTCTGTCGTAGTCCCCCGAGGCCCGCCTGCCCCCCTGCCTCTTGGACCTGCAGGCCGGTGAGGAAATGACGACCCCGGAGGCGCGTTGCGACCCGTACCTGGACCGATGAAGCCGCCGTTTCCTGCTCCTCCCGCTTTTTCACACTTCAAATCCCAAGTCGGGACACCATTCTCGTCTACGCCACGGGTCACGATCTGAACCCAGCCCTCCCCGCACAACGGATCCAATCCCCACGGATCCACTACATTGACCGGATCGTTGCCCGAGGACCCGCACAGGTTGTGGCCCAATGTAGTAGAGCCCGCTCTCGCTGTCGTACTCCCGCCCCGCGAAGCGGTACCGCACCACGACCCCCGTGTCCGCGACCGCGTCGCCCCAGGGTGCCTCGGCGTACTCCTTCACCTTGGCGCCGGTCCGGAGCCGGGCCAGGCCGCGCACGGTGCCGTTGATCGGGTCAAGGATCGCCGCCAGGGTATCACTGACCGGGGTCGTGGTCCGCAGGGCCAGGAGCTGGTCCACGCCCCCTGGATACCAGGCGTATTCCCGCAGCACGGTTCCCGCGGCGTTGAGGTCGAAGATGACCTGGGCGCCCTCGTATACGTAGTACTCGTCCGCGGCGGCCATCTGCTTCCGCACCCGGCGCCCGAGGGCATCATAGAACATGCTGTCCACGAGGGCTCCTGTCGAGCCGTTCCGGTGTGGCGACCGGTGCGTCGGTTGTGCGGTCAGGCAGTCGGACGGCCGGGCCATTCGTGGTCCATCTCGATCCGCCGTAGCGCCGGTCTAGCCGCCGCGCCGTTCGGCGGATGGGCCGCGCGTGCACGGCCAGCAGGCGCCCGATGGCGAGGTGGGTGTACCGGGCGGTGGTGGAAAGGTTCGCGTGGCCGAGGATCTCCTGCACGTCGCGCACGTCGGCGCCGCCATCGAGCAGGAGGGTGGCCATGGAATGGCGGAAGAGGTGGCAGCTGCCGGGCTTGCCCACCCGGGCGCCGGCGACGTATCGGGCCACCCGCGCGGAGAGGTGATTGAGGCGGACGCGGGTGCCTCGCGTGGAGAGGAACAGCCATCCCGGATCGGAGGCCCCGGCCAGCCGGGGCCGGGCTCGGCGCAAGTACCGTCCCAGCCACCGCAGCGCCCGGCGGCCGACCGGCACCGCGCGGTCCCGCTGGCCCTTCCCCGCGCGGACGAGCAGCACGCGCCGCGGCGGGTCGAGGTCCGCGATCCGGATCCCGGCCGCCTCCGCGCGACGAATGCCGCTCGAATAGAGCAGCTCGAGGAGCGCGCGGTCGCGCAGTCCGAGCGGGGTCGTGGCATCGGGCTGGCGGAGCACTCGCGTGGCCTCGCGATGGGAGAGCACCGCGCGGGGCAGCTGCACCGGGCGCCGGGGCAGGATGAGCTGGCGCGTGGGGTCGGCGGCGAGCAGCCCCTGGGCCACCGCCCACCGCAGGAACGCGCGGAGCGCTCCGAGGTACTCGGCCCGGGTGCCCCAGCCCAGCGGCGCGCCATCGGGGCGGCAGGCCCGGGCGAGCGCCGACTGGTAGGCCTCGAGGGTGTCCGGGAGGAGGCCGGGGAGCGGGTCGCCCTCGGGCCCGGCCCAGGCGAGAAAGCGTTCCACGGCGCGGCGGCAGTTGCGGCGGGTCGCGGGAGCATGGTTGGTGGCCTCGAGCCAGTCGAGGTAGCGGGTGAGCCACGGGTGCATGGGGCGCTCCAGGTTGGGAGGAGCGAGGGTGGCACACGGGCATGCCCCCCGCCAGAGGCGGGCCGACGGCCGGGCTACCGGGCGGGGCCCCGGGGCGATAGGATCTTGCTCACCCAGGATCCCATCGGGCTGGCGGGCGGGGTCAATCTCTACGCGTATGCGGGCAATAATCCGACAAGCTTTAGCGATCCGTTTGGCCTGTGTCCACCTGAGAACCCCGACGACTACAGTGACTGTTCCCCCGGGAGCTCCGGATGGTACGCCAATCGGCTTGCTACTGGACAAGGAAACGCCGCAGTCAACTGGGTTGGGGGATCGTTAGCGACATGCGGGGAGAGTGCTCTGTGCCAAGGGGTGCTCGCTGTTGCTAGCCTTGGTGGGAGCCTCGCGGAAGGACTTGCTGCGAAGGGTGCGACGGGGGCGATCGGCGCCACGGGTCGTGCGGGTGAAGCAGCTCTTGCAGAGCTAGGTGGAGAGTCGCAGGTCTTTTTCCGAACGAGTCAAGGGGCGCGGTACGTAGATCAACTCGTCAGCGGGATCGCCCACGAATCGAAGGTTGGGGCCAGTTCTCTGACAAAGCTTGCACGCAGTCAGATTGCCAAGGACGCCGAGCTTCTGAGCACCGGCCAGGTCAAGAAGGTTGTCTGGCACTTCTTCAAGAGCGCGGCGACCGGGAAGGGCGGGCCTTCCGGCCCACTACGCGACGAACTCATCAAGAACGGCATCGAAGTACTCGTTCATTGAGCGCAACATATGACTAGCTACACCTTGATTGCCCCGCCAACCTCACTTCGCTTCCGAGAAATGGAGCCGAAGGAGCTTGAACGCTACTTCGCTTGGTTCCTTGCGTCGATTCCGGAGCGGATTGAGGTGCTAAGCACTCACGTTCGTTCCAGCGAGCCCTTCTCGTCTTGGATACCCGATCGCTCTCCTGAATCGCTTGGTGCGCTCGGGGAGTGGTTCACGCACACGGTCACTTTACGTCAACGCACCACTGAGGAGATCCAAGGTATCTATGCAAAGGGACCCGACTGGTTCACGCAGGTAGAGGTGCCTGGTGAAGAACTGACCGAGGAGACCTTCTCGCTCGCCATGGACATCGGCATGTATCTGGGTGAGATACTGCGTCAATCGGCTACCAGGCTGCAATGGAAAGCACTCAAGGGCAACAAACAGGAAGCTGACTACGGACAGCCGATCCTCCAGCCATTCAAGGGGGATTGGTTTGCAACCCTGTGCGGCTGGCCATTACACTGGCGTACGGATTGGCCGATGGTACGTACAAGGGGACACGGCTTCGTGAGCTTTACGAGACTTGGCGAGCCAGGACCGAGTAGTGATCTAGTGGCCAACCTCCGGCAAAGCCCGGCCCCCGTGGCCGGGCTTCTCGCTTCTGTCAACTTGCAGCGCGAGCTTTCGCGCGGGGGCGCACTGAGCGGCGGGCTTCGGTCAAGGCCTCGACGAGCTTGAGCACGGTGCGCCGATCAGCGGCAGGGAGCTGCCTGACCAGCTGGAGGCGCTTGGGGAGCCGGGCGGTCTTGGCGAGCAAGCGTCCACGGGCCGGAGCGTAGGTCCATCTGTCCGGCCAGCTTCGGGTGCCCCGCTACGCCCGGCCCGCCTTGCCCGTCCGCTTGCGCCGCGGCCGAGTCCTCGGCGTCCCATGTCCCGACGCGAGCTCGTCTCCGGGTGCGGGTGGGGCATCCGGCACCTTTCCCAGGGCCTTCAGGTAGGCCGCCCGGGACCCGCGCCGCGCCCGGGCACCCAGGTACTCCTCGGTCAGGAGGGCCGCCAGCTTCTCCGCCACCGCCGTACTGACGAACTGGTTGAGCGAAATACCCTCCCGCTCGGCGAGTTCGCGGGCGCGGGCGTTGAGAGAGTTCGGCAATCTGAGACTCAGGGCACTCATGGCATCCCTCGGATCTGTTCAAGCAAAGCCTGGGGAGACACCGGTGTCACCCCAACGCGCGCACTCCCCACGACGTCCCGGCGGTTGAAGGTCACGATCCGGGCGCAGCGCCCGTTGACCGCCGCTTCCAGGACCATGTCATCCTTGGTGAGCAAGCACCCCATTGCGATCCGTCGTACCGATGCGCCGCGCTAACTCACTGCTGCTGTTCTCTTTAGTCGCCCGCTCTCAGCCACGTGCATCACAACTTAGGCGTTTTGGCCCTAGACGCGAGTTTGGAGGCCGACTCGCGGAAACGCAGAAGCCCGATCTCTCGTGAGGTCGGGCCTCCGTTCTGCAGCAGACTCCACGAGAGGCCGGCGATGTTAGCCTTTCCGCCTTTTCAGGACGACATTCTTGGGTCTTCTGTCTGGGTTGGCAAGGAGTGTATCCAAGAAGTTCGGGTCCTTCCAGTCATCCCAGGCGGTGAGACCGTTATACGCTTCAAGAAGTTCCTCAGCCACCGCGGCGTCGTACACTTCTGCGCCAACCCAATTCTGGTCGCGAGTATTCTCATTGGGCCAGAACCGCTTCGCCAACGCCACAGGCTGCCATCCAATGACCTTCCAGACATTGAAGTCCAGCTGCTCCCTGGTAACGGAGATCCCTGAAATGATGAGGTCGTCATCGAGGTCGAATGGCCCCTGGGCTACCTTCAATGGCACTCGAATGTCATAGAAGGCGCAAGACACAACATTCGTCATCATGTGGTCAAGCACTTGCCCGATAGTACCAACCCCATCGCTTTGCGGGACGATGAAGGTATCCCCCGGCTGCCAAGTCTGCTTCTTCTTACCCATGGGCATCTCTTCTAGGGCTTGGGAACGGTGCCACCGGCCGCGCGGTAGGCCTCGTCGTTCATCTCGAAGCGTTTGTTCGCTAGCTTGCTCGGACCGCCGTGCCGGCGAATAGCCGACTCCTCGGCAACGCGAAGCTGGGTTCCGTCGGCTCGATCAATGATGTCATACTTGTGCTTAGTGGCAAACTTCCTGTCGTGGGCCCCCACTCGCCCCTCGAACGCAGCCTCATTCTTGCTTCTACCGATGTATTGCTCGCCTGTCTTGAGATTCGTGCGGCGGTAGACGACTCCTGAGGCGCGAGACGCACTTGCCTCGGCGGCCATGGCGCTCCCTAGCGCCGCATCGACCGCCATCCCAGCGACAAATCCACCGACGTAGGACCCACTGCCCTTGTCTACGGCACTGTTCGCGTCAATGGCATCACGAACCAGGTCGGTCAGTCCAAATGAGACCGCGTCACCGAATCCCGCAGAGAAGTGCGCTAGCCTGCACAGCCACTCGGGCGGGCACAACCCAAACGGGTCACTGAACGCAATGGGGTTGTTCCCCGCGTACGAATACAGGTTGACCCCGCCCGCGAGCCCGATGGGATCCTGGGTGAGCAGGATCCCCTGTATGGGGTCGTACCGCTACCCGCCGGGGGCTACCGCCAAGGAACTGCCGTGATGCCGGCGACCACGGCGAAATGCGCGTCTCGCGTGACCAGCGTCAGGCTGTGTTCCAGGGCCAGCGCCGCGATCCAGATGTCGTTCTCGGGGATCGGTGTCCCGGCCGCTCGCAGCTCGGCCTTCACCTCGCCGTAGCGGCGGGCGGTCTCCGGTCCGCACGGCAGGAGCGCCGCGCTGGCCGCAAGGCGCTCAATCACCTCGAGGTTCTCGGTTGGCCGCCCCGACTTCCGGGCGCCGTAGTAGAGCTCCCCAAGGGCGATGGTGGGGATAAACGTTGCCGCCGCCCTCCCGGCTTCGGTGAGCGCGGCGGGCTCCCCAGCCAGGAGGGCGATCAGGATGTTGGTATCAAGGATGTACCTACCAGTTGGCGGCATCCACGCGCTCGCAGTCTGCCTCGATCGCGGCCGCAATCCGAGTGAGGTCCTCGGGGGGAATTGTCCCGCTGAGCGCAAGCAGGGGAGTCGGGCTCGTGGCGCGCTCGAGGGCCCGGACATAGGCCAAGGCTCGCTCCTGGTCGGGCACCGGTAGGCGCCGGACACGAGCGGCCAGGTCGTCGGGAAGAGATGGGGTCATGTGGCCTCCGGGTTGAGCGGAATATAGCTCTCCGCAAGGCCCGCGGCCTCACCCAGAAGACCCTGGCCGAACCGGTCGCCCTCCCCGCATCCAGATCCTCCGCGACGAGGCCGGCAGCGCCCAGCCCACCCTCGACGGCATCCGTAAGCTCGCCCGCGCTCTCCGGGTCAGTGCCGACGCCCTCGTCTTCGGGCAGGACGAGCGTTGCCCACACCATGATCCTTTGGCGCCAGCCCCGCTGCTGGGCCTCTGCCGCGCAGCAAGGGGGCACCCCAGAATGGGCGCCCCCTTGTCACGAGGCAGGCTTCCCGGTCTTAGGATACCTCGAGGAGCAAAGGTTGCTACTTGGGATCGTCCGCGGACCCCCTAGCTGGCGGGGTGCCCCGAGTGAGCCGCCGAAGACTCGGCCCCTCGAGTGAAACGATCCACACGGCATCGGCATAAGCAAAGGCGACAGCATTCCCGCCCGGGGCCCACACAAGTGGCCCGACAATCCGACCCAGTCCGTTCGGCTCAGCGGGGAGGCGGGCATCCGAGGCGTCGAGGAGGACCCGACGATCCGATCCGTCGGGGCGGATCAGAACGATCGACCGCCGTTCCTGTGATACCTGAGACGCGCTCAAGACTGCGATCCACTCACCCGTAGGACTCCAAGCGGGCGAGAAGCCGGGGCCCACTACACGCTCAATCGTCCCCCGGTGTCGATGGTAACAATGTCGGACTGTGATGGGCGTGAGCGCGCGAACGCCAATCGTCGCCCGTCTGGCGCCCAAGTCGGAGTCGCATCTCCCGCGCTGTCTCCAGGCCCACCGACAGCCCACTCCCTGGTCCCATCGGCAAGCACGATGTGGAGCGCAGGGAGCTCGTCAGGCCGATCACAGAGTGATGCAAACGCAATCATTCCGCCGCCGGGAGCCCAAGACGGTGAGGCCGAGGGGCGGAGCAAGAGCGCGCGATTGCCGACTGGGTGAGATCGTTGAGGTCGAGGCGCATCAGCTCGCCGTGCGGGCCGAACCGAGTATGAACAAGGTACCTGGCATCTGGGCTGAGAGCCAGATGATCCTCCTGCCACACCGCATCACACATTACCCCGCCTACCCGAACCTCCTCTTCGCCACTCGGGCTATCGGTCGGCGCCACGCTGTAGATGCCCGTAAGGGCGCACGCTGTAGTGGCAACATCCCCATTGAATGACTTCAGAACGCGGCGAAATACCACTCGATTACTACTGGCCAGCCATGCGACAGGAGTGTCGTTGGCGGCAGTGACGTCACTTGCCGCCCCGCCCGCCGCCCTTGTCGGCACGCATGCGGTAGCACCTGCGGCGAGCGCCCCGAACGCGTAGCCAACTTTGCGGAGGCTGCTCATTGATCACCATCCTTCCCTTCCGCACCCTCGGCCTGCGCGACCTCATCCCGGATCTTCTTGGTCCAGTCGGTCATGCACTGCTGCGCAGCAGGTGTGCCATCGTACGAACAGGCTGTTCCCACCCCAGTGCCGGCCTTATCCCCGAGCCAGGATGCCGCATGGATGAACTCGTGGAGTGCAATGTCCACGAGGTTGTCCTTGCTCACGTCGAGGACGATGTTGCCGTTCGGGCTCCACGGCAGCTGGCGGTCGAACAGCCCTCCTCCGCTCTCCGCCACCTTACCACCCTCCTCGTACCGGGATGGCCTGATGAGTAGAAAGAGCTTCTCCGCAGGTTGCCTGTCCATTGCCTCGAACAACCGCGCGAAGGTCGGGGACTTCTTCAGCGTTTCGATGGCAGCCCTGACCTCAGGTCCGAGGACACGGACTTCGAGCCCGAAAGGGTCCCAGTACGCAATGGGATTGTTGCCAGCGTAGGCGTAGAGGTTTACGCCCCCGGCGAGCCCGATGGGATCCTGGGTGAGCAAGATCCTATCGCCCCGGGGCCCCGCCCGGTAGTCCGGCCCGCCCCCGGCGGCTGTCAGGGGGCCGGCTCCAGCGCCACCCTCCCCGGCGGCCCTCATGCGCCCTGGCGTTCGCCGCCCGGCGCCCCCGGCGCAGCGATGCGGCCAGCGCCCCGCGTACCAGTGCCTGCGCCGGGACCTCCGGCTCAGGTGCCCGCCCCGGGCCCCCGCCTTCAGAGGCGCCAGGTCGCGGCCTATTGGTGTCCGGACCCCCTTGAGCCAGCGCCCCCCGGCCGACTTGTGGTGGCGTGTCTGGGGCGGCAGTTTTCAGTGATGCCCTCCGTGCTTGAGTTCGAAGTGCGCCGGCTGCGCGCCATGTCCGCCTCGGACAAGGTGGCCCACTGCACGCGCTCTGGCAGCAGGCCTGGGCGCTGACCGCGGCCGGGGTGCGCGGGCGCCATCCCGAGTGGAGTCCGCCGCAGGTCGACGCCGAGGTGCGGCGGGTGTTCCTTCGCGAGTCCTCGTGATGGACGCGAACCTGATCTCCCTGTTCGTCCGCCCCCTCAACCGGCTCCGCATTCCGTACATGGTCACGGGCGGGGTGGCCTCGGTCGTGTATGGCGAGCCCCGCCTGACCCGGGATATTGACGTGGTCGTGGCCCTCGAGCCGGCCGACGCGGGGCGGTTCGCCCGCGCCTGGTCGCAGGACGCGTTCTACCTGCCCCCCATCGAGGTCATCGCGGCGGAGAGTGCCCGCCCGGCGCACGGCCACTTCAACGTTCTGCATCACGACACCACGATGCGGGCCGATGTCTACCTGCCCGGCGACGATGCCTTGACCGCATGGGCCTTCGCGCGGGTGGTCCGGCGGCAGGTCGATGCCGACGAGGTCGCGCTCGCTCCGATCGAGTACGTTATCCTGAACAAGCTCCGCTATTTCAGGGCCGGAGGCTCGGACCGCCACCTGCGGGACATCCGGCAGATGCTGCGGGTCAGCGAGGACCTGGTGGATCGCGGCGCCCTCGAGCGCTGGGCCCGGCGTCTGGACGTCGAGGCCGAGTGGGACAAGGCCCAGGGCTTCGTGGACTCCTGAAGGGGGAGGGCACGGGCGGCCGGCGGACACCCTGGGCAACATGATGGTGTCACGCGCAGTCGACGGGGCGGCATCGGCGCGCTGGCCTCCGCCAGGTCCTTCGCCGGCCCATGTGCCATGGGATCTTCCTCACCCAGGATCCCATCGGGCTGGCGGGCGGCGTGAATCTCTACGCCTATGCGGGCAACAATCCCATTGCTTTCAGCGACCCATACGGACTAACGTGCTGCATTACCGCGGATGACCGAGCCGCGTTCAGTCGCCTTGCAAGCCGCCTCGGAGCCGCGCTCAGTCCGTATTTCAAAGCCGAGACCTGGCGCCAAGCTCATGAGATTCACCAGAATGGAATTCACAGAGGGGGGCTTGGGCTTTCTGGCATTGTCGGGCCGGCTGCGGCACTGGGCAGGGCAGCTGCTTCAGAGGCTACAACCACCATTACGGTTAGCCGGGGCAGATTCCTGAATCGGCTGCGCACATCGAGGAAGCCCAAGCAGCCGGGCATCCGACAGGCGGTGTCGTCAATCGCGCAGGCAACACCGCAAGGCGTGACCAGGCGTTGTCAGGAACACCGACAAGGTCGGGATTCGACCGAGACGAGTACCCTCCCGCGATCCTTAACACTGGGGGCACAGGAGCTAGTGTGCGTTACGTGACTCCGAGCGACAATCGCGGGGCGGGTGCCTCGATCGGGAACCAGCTCCGCCAAGTACCGGATGGCTCCTATGTAAGTATCACGGTGGTCCCATGACTGCAGGCGAGAGCATTCGGAAGCTCGCTGCCCTCGGTGGCCCGCCTCTGAGCGAGGGTGAGGCCATTCTAACAGATGAACTCAGAAGCTTGGCTGGGGCTTGTGCGCCAGAACTCGAATGCCTGCTCGCACTCAAGAATGGGTTCATGGCTTTCGAGTCAGCGCTGCATGTCTTCCCTTGTGGTGGGCGAGCGCGCCTGACCCTCGAGGTCTGGAACTCGACCGCGCTGTGGCGGGAGTCGTTCGGGAACCTGACTCAAGGGTGCTTGTTCTTCGCCCAGGATGCTCTGGCAGGTCAATTCTGCATTCACGAAGGGGTTGTGTGGCGGTTTGATCCGGAGACGGGGAAAGGGATCGACTCGCTGACGGCGTGGACGAGTGGGCGGGCATGATCCTTCGAGATGTGCCCAGACTAACCGCACATCCGCTTGCCCGCGATTGGCAGCTGCAGAATCGACCCCTCAGTGAGGGGGAACGACTCTTCGCGAGGTACCCGTTTGTGTTGGGTGGGGAGTACAGCCTATCGAATCTCCGATGCGCAGACGCAATCGCTGGGATGCGGTTCATGGGAGAGCTCGCAACTCAGATCCACGATCTTCCGGACGGCGCCCGCGTCCAGATCGACCTGGTGGACTGATCGTTCTCGCTATTCTCGTTGGGGGCGATCCACGGGATGCCTTCTGCCTGATTCCCGAATAAGCTCACCCCCGCGCCCCCGCTCGCGGCTTCGTGTGCCGCCTCGCTTCAGTGGGCGCCATGACGAGCTTGAGGACTATGCGTTGATCAGCGGCCGGGAGATCAGCGATACCTTCCGGGCGCTTGGGCAAACGGGGGCCTTTGGGAACGACTCGTCGTTGACCGGCTTGAGGCCAAGCAGCTCGTCGGCGGTCACTCTGAACGCGCGGCCAGGGCCATCGGGATGGTGCCGCTGAAGGTGCCAGCGACTCAGTAGTGGTAGCGGGCCTGCAGGAAGTCGATCTCGTCGTCGCGCACCAGGTAGACAACCCGGTGCTCCTGGGTGAGTCGCCGCGACCAGACGTTTGCCCCGAGGTGCTTGAGCCCTTCCGGCTCCCCAGGCCCGCGAACGGTTCCCGCAGCGCGGCCTCCACCAAGTCCAAGCAGCGTAACGCGACCCGGCGGTCGGTCTCCACCCAGAACCGCAGATCCTCCCGAAACTCCTTCTGGAACACCCCGCGGCGGGGAGGCTTACTCGGCGGCCGGCTCAAGGCCATACTCGCGGCGGAGGCCCTCGACCGTTGCCGGTGCTGTCCGCCCATCAAGGGCGCGCTGCAGGGCGGTCAGCAGCCGGCGGGCGTTCGCGGGGGACCGCAGCAGGTGCGCCGTCTCCAGCACGCTGCTCAGTTCCGCGGCAGAGATCAGGGCCACATCCTCGTGGCCACGGCGATTGATGATGATGATCTCGCCGTTCTCCTCCACTTCCCGCCAAAGGTCGGCGAGGGTCTCGCGGGCGTTGGAGTAGGTGGTCTGGATCGGCATGACGACCTCCGAGAAACTGTACAACAGTACTGTACAACATCAGGGATGACCCGGCAAGGGCTCGGCACCTCGGGATTCCGACCCGGCGCGGTCGCGGCTATGATGGCGAGCGCAGGACCCTGCTCACCCAGGATCCCATCGGGCTGGCGGGAGGTGTCAACCTCTACGCCTACGCAGGCAATAACCCCATTGCCTTCAGCGACCCGTACGGGCTCTGCACCAAGGCAGACGGCTGGAAGGACTGCAACAAGATGATCTCCGCGCAACAGGGTGCGCAGGTTCTCGCCTCTGGGATTGAGAGCGGAGAGTGGACTTACTCGCAGTACTTCTCCGGAGGAATCAAGAAGGATCCGCAGGCGGTCGACTACGGCTCTCGCCACCTTGGGGATTGCACAGACTTCTGTCGCAGGTCAACTCAGGACGGCTTGGGTAGCGACTGGAAGAGTTCGCACAAGGCCTCGACTGGCATGTTCAAGGGCGGGGACCATCCCGGGTACACCCAAGTGGAGGCCTCCGACGCTCAGGCGGGTGATGTGGTCGTCCAAGGTGGTCATGCTGGGCTCTACATCGGAACGGACAAAGGCGGGAACGTGTGGGGATGGGCAAACAACGGGTCGCCGCACCGTGCGGATGGCTCTGGGTACAACGACGGCACGACGGGCGCACGCAAGTTCAACGAGGGCAGCTACGGGAAGGGCGCACCGACATTCTACCGCCCGATCAAGGAGGAGTAATCCCATGTCTCCCCGTCTTTGGGCTGCCGCTGCGCTACTTGCCGTTTCGCTTAGCGCATGTGAGCGCCGTCCCCAGGGAAACGCGGCAGCTCCTACAGACTCGCGATCCAGCGCGCAGAGTCCGCGAGCACCGGATGCGGAGCGGACCCTCGCTCTCTTCTTGGATCGCTCTGTCGGAGTGACGCCGAGTGCTCGGGGCACTCGGGGATTCGCTTCAGGCCTGCCCTCCGGATGGGATGATCGACCCCATCTATACGCTTGCCACCTTTCAGGTACTCGCTTCTAGCCTTGAGGGGGACTCGGCACAGGTCTCAGCCGAAGTGACCACGGTGGCTGAAGAGCGTACCGATTCCAGGGTGTATGATCGGCGGGTGGCAACCGTGCGGATCGCGACTGACACTTTCTCCTGGAGGCTGATTCGAGACGGCGCCGCGGGCTGGAAGGTCTGCGGAACCGCGACTGGTGGCTACGACTTTGGGCACTACGGGAATGACGCCAAGACAACCTGGACCCCGCGGGCAGCCACGTGGGAGAAGGTCCAGGCGCTTGTGGATAGCCTGCGCCAGGGTGGCTGATGGCGCTTTCGGGCTGGTCGGCTTGAAGGGCATCCATCCGGGTGCCCTGTTAGCCTGAGCGCGCTGGCTCAGCCAACGGCGCGCGCTATGGTGCGCGGTTGGGCTGAGCGCCTGGCCTACACCAGCGCCTCGACCAGCTTGAGCACCGTCCGCTGACCAGCGGCAGGGAGCTGCCTGACCAGCTGGAGGCGCTTGGGGAGCCGGGCGGTCTTGGCGAGCAAGCGTCCACGGGCCGGAGCGTAGGTCCATCTGTCCGGCCAGCTTCGGGTGCCCCGCTACGCCCGGCCCGCCTTGCCCGTCCGCTTGCGCCGCGGCCGAGTCCTCGGCGTCCCATGTCCCGACGCGAGCTCGTCTCCGGGTGCGGGTGGGGCGTCCGGCACGTTTCCCAGGGCCTTCAGGTAGGCCGCCCGGGACCCGCGCCGCGCCCGGGCACCCAGGTACTCCTCGGTCAGGAGGGCTGCCAGCTTCTCCGCCACCGCCGTACTGACGAACTGGTTGAGCGAAATGCCCTCCCGCTCGGCGAGTTCGCGGGCGCGGGCGTGGAGCGAGTTCGGCAGTCTGAGACTCAGGGCACTCATGGCATCCCTCTGATTCGTTCAAGAAGGCCAGGGGAGACGCCGGTGTCACCCCAACGCGCTCACTCCCCGCAATGTCCCGGCGGTTAGAGGTCACGATCCGGGTGCAGCGCCCGTTGACCGCCGCTTCGAGGACCATGTCATCCTTGGTGAGCAAGCACCCCATTGCGATCCGTCGTACCGATGCCGCTCGCTAACTCGCTGCTGCTTGTTTCTTTAGCGGCCCCGTCTCAGCTGCGTGCATCATGACTCATTCCTTTTGGCCCTAGACGCGAGTGACGAGACCGACTCGGCCGGTCGCCCGGGGCCGTCCCAACGCCACCGCACGAGCTGCAGGCGCGCAGCGCCTGGCAACGTCATACGTTAGTTGGGCGGGTCAGTGTGAGCAGCTGCTAGGTGAGCAGCCAAAGAAGACGAGCGCGCGGGAGCGCCAGTTATCCTGCGATGACCTTGAGCCGACCGTGCCGCCGCGAGCGGGGACCTTCCGTACCACGATCTCGATGTCGCGCCCCAGGGCGGTCAGAAAGCCCATGAGCCGCTCAGTGGAATACCCTCCAGCCGCCCGCACATGATATGGGAGACCTTCGGCTGATCGATCCCCATCAGCTTCGCCGCGGCCCGCTGGGTGAGCTTCCGCTGGTCGATGATTCGCTCGATCTCCAGCGCCAGGCTGGCCTTTACCAGTCGCTCCTCCGCGTCCGGATAGCCCAGGTCCTGAAAGACGTTGCCACTGCCCATCGTGACCTTCACGCGCTCGCTCATCTCACGTCTCCTTCTCAAAGTGCTCTGCATGGTGGGCCTGCGCCGTGCGGAGGCGCTGAAGAATCAGATCGACCAAATGCTTCGGCGTCGCGATCCCGTGCGTCGACTTCTTCTGGAAGACATGGAGCACGTACACCACGCCGGCCAGCTTGAGGGTGTAGATGGCGCGATAGGCGTCGCCATCAAAGGCATCCACCAACTCCACCAGGCCGCTGAGCTGCCCCTTCAGGCGTTTCCCTATCCGCGGGATCTGCCCCAGCTGGACCTGAAGCAAGGCCTTGCCCATCACGCTGTGCACCGACTCGGGACAGGCCTTGAGATCCTCCCGCGAGGAGCCGACCCAAATGACGGGGAGCCGCGGCGGGAGGCGCATGCTGAAGTATGCGTGTTCTGGCATACTCCGTCAAGGGGACCCGGCGGTGGCGGCCAGGGCCACACCGAAGAGAGGGAAGAGTGCGGGGTCCGCCGAGGGGTTCGGGCCGCGCGTGGCGCGCCTGCGCCAGAACCGTGGGCTTACTCAGGATGAGCTGGGAGCCCGGGTGAGGCTCTCCAATCCGCTGATCGCCTACTACGAGCGGGCGGACGCAGGGGCGCCCGGGCCGCAGCTGCCCGCTCTGGCCCAGGCGCTGCGAGTGACCACTGATGAGCTGCTCGGTGTGAATAGCCTGCCGGAGGGCCGGGCCCCAAGACTGCGCGACTCCTGAAACGTCTGCAGCAGGTGGAGGCACTTCCCCGGCCGATCAGCGTGCAGTCCTCAAGGTGGTTGACGCACTCTTAGCGACTCGAAGCCGTACCAAAGCAGCTAGCTGACATCGCAACGAGGTCGTCAAGAAAAGCAAAGGGCGCCCCTAGTAGTAAGGGCGCCCTGCACCTCGAGGCGAAGCTCAAGCCAGAGGGCGTTACTGCATCGGCTCCCCGTCGAGCGAGACAGAGGAGCATTGAATCCGGATGTGGGACAAGTCGAAGATGCTAATCAGAATATCCCACTCCTCCGTAGCTGATGATTCAGGACCGGCATCTACCCACAGCTCCGTAACCTCTAGACGCTCGCCCGCATCACTCTTGCTTTCAGTCTCATAGGTGAAACGGCTCACCTTCTCAAACAGCACATCGTGCTGCGACAGTGTCCCATTCTCCAGCACATGGATGACCATGGTCAGGCGGTTCCGCCGCACATCGAGATCATACTGCTCGATGGAACCACCAGTCAGGATGCCATTCAGCTCCGTCCGTTCCATTTCTCTCTCTCCCCATGGTCTTTCTACTTTGGGGATTCCGACAAGGTCTTTAGCCTTGTCGATCAGGCCGACGATCTCTTCTGTGGAAAGATTCTTCAGATGGGTCAGCGCTCTGTCGGCGGAAACGAGCCCTTCCCGGGTAAGTGATCCAACCTTGTCGATACTGACCCGGATGTCGCCGGTGGCCTTGATTCTAGCGACGATGTGCTTCGCTCCATCGACCGTAACCTTGTAGCCCTCAGACTTGGCCAGCCCTGAAACCGTCCCCCCTACCGCCTCTGCCACACGAGTTGCCACACCACCTGCGCGCAAGAGGCCGTTGGTTGATGTCCTGAGAACGTTGCCAAGGGCAGCTACCTCGGGGCTAATCGCTGCACCACCTCCCATTCCTGCCGCCGGAAGGCTCGCAACCGCCAGGATCGCACTCTGATTCTTGTCTAGTAGCTGAACTCCTGGATGAGAAGCCACGCCCACAATGAACTTGCAGATTGGCGAATCCGGCGGATCGCAGAGCCCAAAGGGATCGTCAGACGCAATTGGATTGTCGCCCGCGTAGGCGTAGAGGTTCACGCCTCCAGCTAGGCCGATGGGATCCTGGGTGAGCAAGATCCTATCGCCCCGGCCGCCCGCCCGGTAGCCCGGCCCGCCCCGCCGGCCCGCTTCCATGCTCCCACCAGACCGGTCGCGCGGACCTGACCAGGGGGCCCCGCCCCTCGCCCCTGGATCCCGTGAGGCTCCCGGCTCGGTACCTCCCCCCGCAGCCGCCAGGAGGGGGCCTGGAGCCGACCCCGGTCACCGTCGAGCGCGCACCCGTACGGCCGTGGTACCTGGAATGGGGGCGGCGGCGACCCCGCCTACCCACCAGCGGCCCCCCGCGGCCGGCCAGGGGCGCCCCCCCGACCGTCCTGTTTCGAGGACACTTCGGGACCGGAGTGTCCTCGATCGCGGACACTCGAGCCACCCGCCCGCCATCGCGGACACCTGCCGAAGCCCCGATTCGGCCCGCCGGAAGCCCCACCGCCCCGTGCCCTGTGCGGATGCGCATATAGAATCGCGCGTTATTTGGCGTGCCGCGGGGCCACCGCCTCACACGCCGTCCCGGGCCCGCCGCGGACCCGGGCCGTTCCGCGCTGGCACAGCTTTGGCGTAAGGGCACCCCCGACCGGCCTCCTACCTACCACCCCCCGGTCCGCACTACCCCCGACAGCGTCGTTGCAGCACCCACCTGATCGGCCCGTCCTGCGGGCAGGAGGAGCAGTCCATGAAAGCCACCATCCGGAGGATCCAGTCCATGGGCGTGCGCGCCCTCGAGTTCTGCACCGCGCACCCCGACGCCAGCGCCGGCTACGCCGCCGCCACCGCGCGGCTCAGCGCCCTGCTGCTGGAACTCACCCAGCTCGCCACCGAGCAGCGCGCCGGGGTCACCGCCGAACGCGCCAGCGTGGCCACCAAGCAGGAGCTCCGCACCGCGCTGGAGCAGAGCGAGCTGCTGCACCTCTCGAGCGTGGTGACCGCGGCCGCCGACGCGCTGCCGGCCCTGGTCCCGGTGTTCAGCCGGGTGCGCGAGAGCCGGAGCTACCAGGCGTTCCGGACCGCGGCCCAGGCCATGCTCGACGCCGCCCGGCAGCACCAGGAGGCGCTGGTGCCCTTCGGCCTCTCGGAGGCGGTGCTGACCAGCGTGGGCGAGAAGCTGGCGGCGTTCGACCAGGCCATGGACGCCACGGCCACCGCCCGGCGGCAGCACGTCCGCGCCGCCCGCGCCCTGGAGGAGGCCGGCAACGAGCTGAACCAGGTGGTGCGGGTGCTCGATGGCTTCAACCGCTTCCGCTTCGCCAAGGAGCCGGACCTCCTCGCCGCCTGGCGCAGCGCCGCCAACGTGCTGGGCCCCAGCCGGCCCGCCACGCCGGACGAACCGACGACCCCGATGCTCCTCCCGAATCCGGTGGGGGGTGGGGCAGTAGGAGAGACGAGGGAAGAGGGAAGCGGGAAACGGGAAGCGGGAAAGCGGGAAGCGGGAAGCGGGAAACGGGGCTGCGCGACCCGCCCCGCGATCCCGCGATCCGCGGCTGAAGCCGCGGCTCGGCATCCATCGCTGACGCGAGAACATCCTCGCGCTCCGCGCGCTGCGCCCAGCCCCCCTGACTGTCATCCCGAGGAGCGTAGCGACGAGGGATCCCTCCCGGTGCGGCACGGACCGGGAGGGATCCTTCGCTGCGCTCGGGATGACAGCCGCCGGTGGACTCGCCTTCCCTCTTTCCTCTTCCCGCTTCCCGCTTCCCGCCCGCCCCGCGCATCGTGAAAATCCCCTCACGCCCCGTTCACCCTCCCCTCCCCCGGGGGCGGCGAGGCTTCGTCGGGAGGCATGACATGTCCAAGCCGTACATGATGATGGATGGCAACGAGGCCGCCGCGCGGGTGGCCTACCTGGCCAGCGACGTGGTGGCGATCTACCCGATCACCCCCGCGTCGCCGATGGGGGAGCTGTCGGACCAGTGGGCCGCGGAGGGGAAGCCCAACGCCTGGGGCACCATCCCGAGCGTGATCGAGATGCAGAGCGAGGGGGGCGCGGCGGGGGCGGTGCACGGCGCGCTGATGGCCGGCGCCCTGACGACGACGTTCACGGCGTCGCAGGGGCTGCTGCTCATGATCCCCAACATGTACAAGATCGCGGGGGAGCTGACCCCGCTGGTGATCCACGTGGCGGCGCGGGCCCTGGCCACGCAGGGGCTCTCCATCTTCGGCGACCACAGCGACGTGATGGCGGCGCGGGGCACCGGCTTTGCCCAGTTGGTGAGCGGCAGCCCGCAGGAGGCGGCCGACCTGGCGCTGGTGGCGCACGCCGCCACTCTGGAGAGCCGGCTCCCCTTCCTGCACTTCTTCGACGGCTTCCGGACCAGCCACGAGATCGCGCGGGTGCACCCGCTCGACGCCGCCGACGTGCGGGCGCTGCTCCCCGAGCTGCCCCGGCTGGCGCACCACCGGCGGGCGCTCTCGCCGGCCCACCCCTCCATCCGCGGCACCGCCCAGAACCCCGACGTCTACTTCCAGGCGCGCGAGGCGGGCAACGCCTGGTACCTGGCCTGCCCCGAGATCGTGCAGGGGGCGATGGACCGGCTGGCCGCCCGCACCGGGCGGGGCTACCGGCTGGTGGACTACGTCGGCGCCCCCGACGCCGAGCGGGTGGTGGTGCTGATGGGGTCGGGGGCCGAGGTGGCGCACGAGGCGGTGGAGGCGCTGGTGGCCCGGGGCGAGAAGGTGGGGTGCTCAAGGTGCGGCTGTTCCGCCCCTTCCCCGCCGCGGCGCTGCTGGCCGCGCTGCCGGCCACGGTCGGCGCGCTCGCGGTGCTCGACCGCACCAAGGAACCCGGCAGCGCCGGGGAGCCGCTGTACCAGGATGTGCTCACCGCGCTGGCGGAGGCGCACCCGGGGCGGTTCGCCGGTTCGGCGATTCGGGCGGATGGGGAGGGAGCGCCGCTGATCCTTGGCGGCCGCTATGGCCTGGGCTCCAAGGAATTCACCCCGGCCATGGTGCGGGCGGTGCTCGACGAGCTGGCCGCCCCGGCCCCGCGCAACCACTTCACCGTCGGGATCACCGACGACGTGACCCACACCAGCCTGCCGTTCGACGCGGCGTTCTCCACCGAGGCGGCGGAGACGGTGCGGGCGGTGTTCTACGGGCTGGGCGCCGACGGCACGGTGGGCGGCAACAAGAACTCGATCAAGATCATCGGCGAGGACGCGGGGCTGCACGCGCAGGGCTACTTCGTGTACGACTCGAAGAAGTCCGGCTCGGTGACGGTGTCGCACCTGCGCTTCGGGCCGCACCCCATCCGCTCGAGCTACCTGATCAGCCGGGCCAGCTTCGTGGCCTGCCACCAGTTCCACCTGCTGGAGCGGATGGAGATGCTGGCGCTGGCGGAGCCGGGAGCCACGGTGCTGCTCAACAGCCCGTGGGGCGGCGACCGCACCTGGGAGCACCTCCCCACCCGGGTGCAGCAGGAGATCATCGACAAGCGGCTGCGGCTGTTCGTGATCGACGCGCTCGCGGTGGCGAAGCAGGCGGGGCTCGGCGGGCGGATCAATACCGTGATGCAGGCCTGCTTCTTTGCGCTGAGCGGGCTGATGCCGCAGGACCAGGCGGTGACCGCCATCAAGCACGGGATCCAGAAGAGCTACGGCAAGCGGGGCGAGGTGGTGGTGGAGCGGAACTTCGCCGCGGTGGACGCCAGCGTGGCGGCGCTCTCCGAGGTGGCGGTGCCGGCGGTGGCCACCAGCCGGATCCCGATGCGACCGGCGGTGCCGGCGGGGGCGCCGGAGTTCGTGCAGCTGGTCTCGGCCCGGCTCATCGCCGGCGAGGGGGACGCGCTGCCGGTGAGCGCCATCCCCGCCGACGGCGCCCTGGCCGGCGGGCACCACCCAGTGGGAGAAGCGCGACCTGGCCCACGAGGTGCCGGTCTGGGACCCGGACATCTGCATCCAGTGCGGCAAGTGCGTGCTGGTCTGCCCCCACGCGGTGGTGCGGGCGGCGGTCTATGACCCGGCGGCGCTGGCCGGCGCGCCGGAGGGGTTCAAGTCGGCGGCGGCGCGGTGGCGGCAGTTCGGCGCGCAGCGCTACACCCTGCAGGTGAGCACCGACGACTGCACCGGCTGCCGGCTGTGCGTGGAGGCGTGCCCGGTCAAGAACAAGCGGGAGGTGCGGCTCAAGGCGATCAACATGGCGCCGCACGCGCCGATCCGCGCCACCGAGCAGGCCAACTGGGCCTTCTTCCGCGCCCTGCCCGAGGTGCCCCGGGAGCTGCTCTCGCCGGACCACGTGAAGGACGTGCAGCTGCTCACGCCGTTGTTCGAGTTCTCGGGGGCGTGCGCCGGCTGCGGCGAGACGCCCTACCTCAAGCTGCTGAGCCAGCTCTTCGGCGACCGGGCGATGATCGCCAACGCCACCGGCTGCTCGTCGATCTACGGCGGCAACCTGCCCACCACGCCGTGGACGGTGAACCGCGAGGGGCGGGGGCCGGCGTGGGCCAACTCGCTGTTCGAGGACAACGCGGAGTTCGGCCTGGGGATGCGGCTGGCGCTGGACCAGCAGCGGGCCCGGGCGCAGGCGCTGCTCACGGAGCTGGCCGGGGAGGTCGGCGCCGAGGTGGCGGCGGGGCTGCTCTCGGCCGAGGGGCGGAGCGAGGTGGAGCTGGCGGCGCGGCGCGCCTTCGTGGCCGAGCTCCAGCGGCGGCTGGCGCGGCTCGACACCCCGGCGGCGCGGGAGCTGGCGGCGCTGGCCGACAGCCTGGTGCGGCACTCGGTGTGGATCGTGGGGGGCGACGGCTGGGCCTACGACATCGGCTTCGGCGGCCTCGACCACGTGCTCTCCACCGGCCGCGACGTGAACCTGCTGGTGCTCGACACCGAGGTGTACTCGAACACCGGCGGGCAGATGTCCAAGTCGACCCCGCGGGGGGCGGTGGCCAAGTTCGCCGCGGGGGGCAAGCGGGCGCCCAAGAAGGACCTGGGGCTCTTCGCCATGAGCTACGGGCACATCTACGTGGCGCAGGTGGCGCTGGGCGGCGACGACAGCCACACCCTCAAGGCCTTCCGCGAGGCGGAGGCGTTCGACGGGCCGTCGCTGATCATCGCCTACAGTCACTGCATCGCCCACGGCTACGACCTGGTGCACGGGCTGGAGCAGCAGAAGCTGGCGGTGCAGTCGGCCCACTGGCCGCTGTTCCGCTACGACCCGGCGCTGGCGGCGGAGGGCAAGAACCCCTTCCAGCTCGACAGCAAGGCGCCGACGGTGCCGCTGCGGAAGTACGCCTACAACGAGACCCGCTACACGATGCTGGCGCACAGCCATCCCGACGAGGCCGCCGCGCTGCTGGCGCAGGCCGAGCAGGACCTGCTGGAGCGCTGGCACCGCTACGAGTACCTGGCGCAGGCGCCCGCCGCCTTCGGCGCCGTGCCCCGTCCGGAGGCCGCCCATGACTGACCTGACGACGAGTTACCTGGGCCTGTCACTGCCCAACCCGCTGGTCGCCAGCTCCTCCCCGCTGACCGAGAAGCTGGATGAGCTGCGCCGGCTGGAGGACGCGGGGGTGAGCGCGGTGGTGCTGCCCTCGCTGTTCGAGGAGCAGATCAGCATCGAGAGCCACGACCTGGACCAGTACCTCTCGCACGGCGCGGAGAGCTACGCCGAGGCGACCAGCTACTTCCCCGACATGTGGGCCTACAACCTGGGGCCGTCGGGCTACCTCGACCGGCTGGAGGAGGCGCGCAAGGCGGTGAAGATCCCGGTGATCGGGAGCCTCAACGGGGTCTCGACCGGCGGCTGGACCCGCTACGCCCGGAAGATGGAGGACGCCGGCGCCGACGCGCTGGAGCTCAACGTGTACCACGTCCCCACCGACCCGCGGCAGACCGGCGCGGAGGTGGAGCAGATGTACTTCGACCTGGTGCAGGAGGTGGTCGGGGCGGTGAAGATCCCGGTGGCGGTGAAGCTGACGCCGTTCCTGAGTGCGCCGGCCCACGTGGCGCGGCGGCTGGGGGAGCTCGGCGTGCGCGGGGTGGTGCTGTTCAACCGCTTCTACCAGCCCGACTTCGACCTGGAGAAGCTGGAGGTGGTGCCGTCGCTCAACCTGAGCAGCGCGTGGACGCTGCGGCTGCGGCTCCGGTGGGCGGCGATCATGTACGGCAACACCAGCGCCGACCTGGCCATCACCGGCGGGGTGCACAGCGCCGGCGACGTGCTCAAGAGCATGATGGCCGGTGCCCGGGTGGCGATGGTGGCGAGCGCGGTGCTGCGGCACGGCCCGGAGCACGTGCGGACCCTGCTCGACGGGGTGCGGGAGTGGATGGAGAGCCACGAGTACGAGTCGATCCGGCAGATGCAGGGGAGCATGAGCCACCAGTCGTGCGCCGAGCCGGCGGCGCTGGAGCGGGCGAACTACATGCGGGTGTTGCGGTCGTACGCGCTCAGGGCGGTAAGGGCGGTAGGGCGGTAGGGCGGTAGGGCGGTAACAAGGCGACCCCCCGGGATGCACTCCGGGGGGTCGCGCGCGCTTAGTGTACCGCCGTACCGCCTACCGCCCTACCGCCTTACGCCACCAGATCCTTCAACTTCTGTCCCTGCTCGCCTTCGCGGAGGCGGGTCAGGGCGCGGTCGCGGAGCTGGCGGATCCGCTCGCGGGTGACGCCCATCATGCGGCCGATCTCTTCGAGGGTGCGGCTGTTGCCGTCCTCGAGCCCGAAGTACAGACGCAGGACCTTCGCGTCGCGGGGGGGCAGCGTGGCGAGGGCCGCCTCGATGTCCGACGTCTGGCTGTTGGCGATGGCCGGGGCGTCGGTGCCTTCCTGGTCCAGCGCGGTGAACCGCTCGATCCGCTCGGAGTTGTCGCCGTCGCGGGTGGGGTGATCCAGCCGCACCGCTTCGGTGTTGAGGGCGCCGAGACTGCGCACCGCTTCCACCGTGAGGCCGGTGGCCCGCGCCAGCTCTTCCGTGGTGGGCATGCGGCCCAGCTTGTCCCTTGAGCAGGGTGGTGGTGCGCCCCAGCCGGGACAGGTCCGCCGTCCGGTTGAGGGGTACCCGCACCGGCCGGCCGTGCCGGGCGATCGCCGCCTGCACCGCCTGCCGGATCCACCACACCGCGTACGAGATGAACTTGACGCCGCGATCGGGATCGAACTTCCGGGCGGCGGTCATCAGGCCGAGGTTGCCCTCGCCGATCAGATCCACGAGGGGCACCCCGCGGTTCTGGAACTTCTTGGCGACGGAGACGACGAAGCGGACGTTGTGCCGGGCCAGGCGTTCCTGGGCCGCAACGTTTCCGCGAAACGCCTTCCGGGCCAGCTCCATCTCTTCGTCACGCGAGAGCAGCGGCACCTTGCTGATCTCGTCCAGATACAGGTCCAGACTCACGACCCTCATCGACCGCCTTGGCGATCTGGGCCGGCCGTACCGTGCGCCGCTTCCGGCGAGGCTGCATGGTCACTCGGCGCCCCTCCTTGGGCTTGGGACATCCACCGTCAGGGTCCGGTGGACGACCGCCCAATATAAGATGTAACGCGTGGAAAACCAAACATAACTTTAAGTATCTGTGCTGCAATCACTTAAAGCGCCGCTTCCCGAACAGATCCCGTGGGGGCTTTTCCACGAGGTTTCCACGCGGCGGAGCCATTCCTGCCGGGGCTGCCCCCGGTGCATCGGGTAGGATGCACGAGAAGGGTAATTCGTGCTGCAAGGGGACGCCCGTACAGACACCGATTGCACCCGCCGGGGTGTTAAGATTGGGGGCATGAAGACCGACGCCGCGTACGAACTGCTGCGGCAGTTCGCGTCGCCCACCATCGCCATCACCTCGGCGTGGCAGGGCCGGCGGAACGGGATGATCGCCGACAGCGCGGTGCGCGCGTCGATCTCCCCCAGCGTTCCGCGCCTCTCCGTCTACATCCACAAGTGGCACCTGAGCCACGAGCTGGTCTGGAACAGCGGGCTCCTGTGCATCCACCTGCTGCACCGGGGCCAGCTCGACCTGGTCTACGACCTGGGCTTCAAGAGCGGCCGCGACGGCGACAAGCTCGCGGCGGTGCCGCACCACCTCGGGCGGCTCGGCCTGCCGGTGCTGGAGGACCGGGTGGCGGCGTTCGAGCTCCGGGTGCTCAACACGATGGACGCCGGCTACGCCACGCACTTCCTCGGGCACGTCGAGGCGGTGCACCCCGGGTCGGACAAGGAGATCCTGACGCCACCCTGGCTCCGGGCCAACATGCCCCGGGCGTGGGAGCAGGAGTTCCTCGACAACTACCGCAAGGCGCAGGACGTGATCGAGCAGCACCAGGCGATCGAGGATCGCCGCTGGACCGGCCCGGCCAAGTGACTCGTACCCCAACGGTGAGGCAACCCATGGCATCCCCGCTCGCGCGCGCCCTGTCCGGCGCCCTCCTCTGTACCCCTCGCGTCCGGCGGCCTCGCGGCCCAGGCGTTCGAGGGGGTGGTGACCTGGCAGATGAGCGAGAAGAACCAGCAGATGGTGCAGACCTACAAGGGCGGGATGGTGCGCACCGAGATGGGCCGGGAGGGGCGGCAGGCGGTGATGATCATGGACGCGGCGGGGAAGAAGATGACGATGATCATGCCCTCCGAGAAGATGTACATGACCATGGACCGGAGCCAGGGCGGCCCGATGGGCGGCATGGACCATGGGCCGGCCAAGACCCCCAAGATCACCGCCACCGGCAAGACCGAGACGATCGCGGGCCGCAGCTGCGAGGTGTACCGCTACGCCGAGGAAGAGGGCAAGCCGGACAAGATGGAGATGTGCGTGGCCAAGGGGCTGGGCTACTTCCTCATGGGCTCCGGGGGCGGGATGGGCCGCCGCGACCCGATGGCCGACGTGACCGGCGCCGCGGCGAACCCCGAGTACGCGCGGCTCTACAAGGACGGCTTCTTCCCGCTCCGGGTGAGCAAGCTCGAGGGCGGCAAGGCGGAGCAGATGATGATCGTGACCAAGCTCGAGCCGAAGACGGTGGATGCCTCGGCGTTCCAGGTGCCGGCGGGGTACCAGGAGATGAAGATGCCGGGGATGCGGTAGGCGGTAAAGGCGGTAAAGGCGGTAGGGCGGTAGGGCAGTACGGCGACGCGACCCTTCGGTGATGGCAACGCAAGGCCCGCGGGTGCATCCCGTGGGCCGCCTTTGAACCGCCGTACCGCCCTACCGCCCGTCAGTGCATCCCCGACTCTCCCGCCAGCTGCTTCACCAGCTCGCCGATGACGTTCTTGGCGTCGCCGAAGAGCATCCAGGTGCGGTCGGAGAAGTAGAGCTCGTTGTCGATGCCGGCGAAGCCGGGGTTCTTGCTGCGCTTGATGGCGAAGATGGTGCGGGCCTTGTCGGCATCGATGATGGGCATGCCGAAGATGGGGCTCGACTTGTCGGCGCGGGCGGCGGGGTTGACCACGTCGTTGGCGCCGACCACGAGGCAGACGTCGCACTGGGGCATGTCGCCGTTGATCTCGTCCATCTCCACCAGGTCGGTGTAGGGGGATGTCGGCCTCGGCGAGGAGGACGTTCATGTGGCCCGGCATGCGGCCGGCCACCGGGTGGATGGCGAACTTGACGGTGATGCCGCGCTTCTTGAGCTGGTCGTAGAGCTCGCGGACCTTGTGCTGGGCCTGGGCGACGGCCATGCCGTAGCCGGGGACGATGACCACCAGGCTGGCCTGCTCCAGCACCTGCGCCGCGCCCTCCGCGGTCTCCCCCTTGTACTGCTTCTGCTCCCCGCCCGCGGCCGCGGCCTGCACCTGCCCGAACGCCCCGAAGAGCACGTTGGTGAAGGAGCGGTTCATGGCCTTGCACATGATGATGGCGAGGATGAGGCCGCTGGAGCCGTCGAGGGCGCCGGCGGTGATCAGGAGCTTGTTGTCGAGCACGAAGCCCATCGCCACGGCGGAGAGGCCGGCGTAGGCGTTGAGGATGGCGATGACCGTCGGCATGTCGGCGCCGCCGATCGGGATGATGAGCAGCACGCCGAAGAGCAGCGCCAGCACGATGATCACCGGGAAGAGCCGGGGGGCCCAGTCCGCGGTGGGGTGCAGGGTGAGGGCCACGCCGAGGCCCGCCGCCACCAGCAGCAGGACGAGGTTGGTGAGGTTCTGGCCCGGGTAGGTCACCGGCCGCTGCGGGATCCACTTGATCTCCTGCAGCTTGCCGGCGGCCATGAGGCTGCCGGTGAAGGTGAGGAAGCCGAGGATGATCTCGAGGATGATCGCCACCATGCGGAAGGCGGTCAGGTTCTCGGGGCCCTCGCTGAACCAGAGGTAGTACTTGGCGGTGCCCACCAGGCCGGCGGCGAGGCCGCCGAAGGCGTGGGAGAGGGCGGTCCGCTGCGGCACGGCGGTGAGCGGCACGTTGGCGAGCGGCACGCCGACGGCCACGCCGGCCACGATGGCCACCACGATCCAGAGGTGGTGCACCACGGTGGGCTGGGCCCAGGTGACCAGGATGGCGATGGCCATGCCGGCCACGCCGGCGATCACGCCCTTGCGGGCGGTGGCCGGGGTGTTCATCCAGTGCAGCGCGAAGATGAACAGCGCCGTGGCGACGATGTAGGCGACCTGCGCGAGGGCGTGCGTCATGCCGCGTGCCCTCCGCCGGGCCGCTTCTCGTCGGTCTTGAACATCTTGAGCATGCGGTTGGTGATCAGGAAGCCGCTCACGATGTTGGTCATCGAGGCGAACAGCGCCACCGCGCCCATGGCGCGGATGAGCGGCGGGTACTCGCCGCCGGCCACGATGATGGCGCCCACCACCGCGATGGCGGAGATGGCGTTGGTGAGCGACATGAGCGGGGTGTGCAGCAGCCGGGAGACCCGGCGGATGACGCCCATGCCGATGAACGACGAGAGCACGAAGACGAACAGCAGGCCCCAGAAGTCCACGTCGGCGGTGGCGTGGGTGGGGGCCGGCGCGGGCTGGTCCGGCGCCTGGGTGGTGGCGGTGAGGCGGCTCATGCGCCCGCCTTGGCGAGGGCGTCCCGGGTGCGGGCGTGCTTCACCTCGCCCGCGTGGGTGATCACCGCCCCCTGCTGGATGTCATCGTTGAAGTCGAGCACGAAGGCCTTGTCCTTGGTGAACGCCTGGACGAACGAGGTCAGGTTCCGGGAGAAGAGCAGGCTCGCGTGGTTGGGCATGGTGGCCGGGACGTTGAGCGGCGCCAGGATGGTGACGCCCCCCTCGACCACCAGCTGCCCGGGCTTCGAGAGCTCGCAGTTGCCGCCGCCGTCGGCGCCCAGGTCCACGATGACCGACCCCGGCTTCATGGAGCGCACCGTCTCGGCGGTGAGCAGCTTGGGCGCGAACACGCCGCCGATGAGCGCGGTGGTGATGACCACGTCCGACTGGGCGCACTGGTCGACCAGCATCTGGCGCTGCCGGGCCTGGTCCTCGGCCGAGAGCTCCTTGGCGTAGCCGCCGCCGGCGGCGGCGCCGTCCTTGAGGTCGATGCCGACGTACTTGGCGCCGACGCTCTCGATCTGCTCCTTGACCTCGGGCCGCACGTCGGTGGCCAGCACGTTGGCGCCGAGCCGCCGCGCGGTGGCGATGGCCTGCAGCCCCGCCACGCCGGCGCCGATCACGAACACCTTGGCCGGCGTGACCATGCCGGCGGCGGTCATGAACATGGGGAAGTAGCGGTTGAGCTCCGCCGCGGCGAGCAGCACGCCCTTGTACCCGGTGATGTTGGCCATGGACGAGAGGGTGTCCATGGCCTGGGCCCGGGTGGTGCGCGGGATGGCGTCGGTGGCGAAGGCGGTGACCTGCTTCGCGGCCAGCGGCGGGACCACGCCGAGGTTGCGCAGCGGCATCAGGGAGCAGACCACGATGGCGCCGGGCTTGAGCCAGGACACCTCGTCGCGGCTGCCGCCGTGGGTGGGCGGATTCACCTTGAGGACGAGGTCGCCGGAGGCCACCAGGGCCCGGGCATCGGCCACCACCTGGGCGCCGACCGCGGTGTAGGCGGCGTCGGCGAAGCCCGCGGCGGCCCCCGCCCCGGCCTCCACCGCCACCTCGTACCCTGATTGGATGAGTTTCTTGCAGGACTCCGGAACCAGCGCCACCCGCCGCTCGTTGGGAGCGGTCTCCGCGGGTACAGCGATGCGCATCGGGCCTCTCGATTTATGTGACGGGTGTGCCGAATCTATCCGGTCCGGCGCGAGACGCGAGGGGGAAGATCACAAACCCGGGCCGGGCTGTCATGAATCCGGTCCGGGGCCGGGTCAGCGGAGCAGCGTCACCAGGTACGCGGCGTAGATCCCGAGCAGGAGGAGCCCCTCGAGGCGGCTGACCCGCATGCCGCTGCGAAGCACCGGGAACAGCACGAAGGCGGTCAGCAGCATCCAGACCAGGTCCACACGAAGGGTCTCGGCGGCCACAGGCACCGGCTGGATCACGGCGGTGACGCCCAGGATGCCGAGGATGTTGAAGATGTTGGAACCGAGCAGGTTGGCCACGGCCACGTCGGTACGGCCCCGGAGTGCGGCCACCACCGAGGCCGCCACCTCAGGCATCGAGGTGCCGATGGCCACCACGGTCAGCCCGATGACGCGCTCGGTGAGGCCGGCGAAGCGCGCCAGCTCCACCGCGCCCAGCACCAGGATCTTCCCGCCGAAGACGAGCAGCAGCAGCCCCGCGCCCACCGCCCCGGCGGCCAGCGCCAGGCGCGCCATCGGCCCGCGCACGGAGCGCCGCTCCGCCTCGGCGGCGAACTGCGCCTCCTCCGGCCCCCCCACCTGCCGCCGCCCGACGTAGACCATGTAGCCGGTGAAGGCGACGAGGCCGGCCAGCAGGAAGGCGCCCTCGCTCCGGTCGACCAGGCCATCGCGGGCGACCACCGGCACCAGGCAGCTCACCAGCGCCATGACCGGCCACTCCAGCTTCACGGTGGAGCCGGTGACCGGCAGACGCGTGATCAGCGCGGTGATCCCCAGCACCCCGACGACGTTGAAGATGTTGGAGCCGATCACGTTGCCCATGGCGATGGCCGGCTGCCCGCCAAGGGCGGCGGTGGCGCTGACCACCAGCTCGGGCAGGGAGGTCCCCATCGCCACGACCGTCAGGCCGATCACCGCGGGGGTGACACCGGCGTGGCGCGCGAGGGCGGTGGCGCCGCGCACCAGCAGTTCGCCCCCGCCGGCGAGGACCAGGAGCCCGAGCAGGACCAGGCCAGCCGCGAGGGCAAGGCTCATGGGAGCCGGGGCAGGGAAAGCCCGCCGGCCGCCCCGCGCGTGAGGCGCTTGAGTTCCGTCTCCAGCCGCTGCTGCACGCCGTCGAGCTGCGACTTCTCCACCGGCAGCCGCGCCAGCGCCTGACTGGAGAACTCCCCCACCCTGCCGCGCAGTGCGGTGAGCTGCTGGTCCACCAGCTGGTCCACCGCCGCGCGCGCCTTCTGCTCCGCCCGCGCCAGCTCCTCGCTCACCAGCCCCTTGAGGCGGTCGGCGATGGCGTCGTCGAGGTTGGACTGCACCCGGAGCGTGGGGCTCGCGATGGTGCCGCCCAGCTCGGCCCGCACCCGGAGCTGGGTCAGCCCGCTCACCACCCGCCAGACGGTGTTCTCGACCAGCCCGGCCGCGCGGAGCCGGCTGGTGTCGGCGCTCCACGCGGCGCGGTCGCTGGTGAGGTCCCAGCTGCCGTGCAGCCGGTCGCCGGAGAGGCTGAAGCTGAAGCCGACGGTGCTGGTCCCGGGGTTCACGGCGAAGGGCAGCCCCGGGAGCGGGATGGCCGGGAGCGGCACGCCCCCCACCCGCGCCACCAGCGAATCGGTGGGCGCCGCGCCGTAGTGCCGCGAGAGCAGCGCCAGGGTGACGTCGAGCGGGGTGGCGCCGCCGATCCGCCCCGCGGCGCTCAGCGTGGCGGGCCGGCCGTAGAGCGCCGGCTGGCTGGTGATGCCGCCGAAGCTGGCCTCGAATCGGTGCTGCTCCCCCTGCCCCGCCGCGAGGTCGATGCTCCCCTGCCGCAGCAGGAAGCGGGGATACTCCCGCTCCCTGGGGAACTCGACGGTGGTGCCGTCCAGGCGGGTGCGCTTGGGACCGGGCCGGTTCCACGGCTGCAGGCCCGGCGGCACGTACTTCTGCAGCACCTGCGCGTAGTACAGCGCCTGCTGGAAGTAGTCGGTGCTCTGCTGCCCGAAGAGCGACTGCCCGATGTTGGGGGCGTCGAAGCTGGGCAGGTTGAGCAGCCCCTTGGCGAAGGCGTAATCGCGCTGGCGGGCGGCATCGACGTCGGCGAGGCCCTGCCCCAGCGCCGCGGCGGAGCCCCGCGCGGTCTGTTCCAGCGCCTGCAGCCGCTGCCGGGCCTGTTTGACCCGGTCGAGGGTGCGCTGCACCTGCTGCGCGGCGTCGCGGGCGCCGGCGAGGCCGAGCTTCTTCGGGTCGGTCTGCGCCAGCCGGGTGGCGAGCGCGCCGGCGCTGTCGACCAGCGGCGTGAGCTCGAGGGCGGCCAGCGACTGCTCGAAGGCGGCGCGGGTGGAATCCACCTGGCCGAGGAACGCCTTGGCCGCCTGCACCGAGCCGAGCTGCTCGGGGTTGAGCACCAGGCTCTTGACCGTGTCCACCCGGCCCAGGGCGAGCTTGGGGAAGTTGAATTTGTCGCGGGCCCAGGCCTCGGTCTCGCGCAGCAGCCGGCCGGCGGGGCTGTTGGGGTCGGCGGGGCGCGCGGGAGTGGCGCGGGTGGTCAGGAAGCGGAGGCCCGACAGCTGCACCTGGTCGATGACGATCTTCTTCTCGGCCAGCGGCACCGGGTCGAGGTCCACGGTGATGGTGCCGGCCTCGAGCAGGTTGCGGGCGGGGTTCCGCGGGTCGGCGATGGCGAGGTCGCCCACGTCCACCGCCACGTCGCCCTCGCGGATGACGAGGCGGCCGATGTCCACCTGGGTGCCCAGGGTCTCCGACAGGCTGTCCTCGGCGGATTTCCGGATCAGCGTCTCGGCGAAGAGGAACCAGCAGATCACCAGCGCCACGAAGGCGAGCAGGATGACGCCGACGGCGCGCCAGCGGAAGATCTTGAAGGCGGCGCGGGTCATTCGGGGTTGAACCAGGCGTAGACGTTGTAGGCCTTCGACGCCTTGAGGCCCTTCATGAAGCGGGAGTTCATCACCCTGGCGCCGTAGGTGGCGCGGTAGCGGGCGATGGCCAGCTTGGCGCCCCAGTAGATCGGTACCGTGAGCACCAGCCAGGTGACGATGCTGCCGAGGGTCACGGAGTTGTTGAAGTTGGTGTAGGGCAGCAGCGGGATGTTGTACCAGTCGGTCCACAGGCCGGCCAGGCCGGGGGCGCGGAGCAGCGCCAGGCCCACGCGGTCGAAGAGCGGGTCGAGCAGGAAGCCCACCGGGGTGAACAGCGCCAGGCCGAGCATCCCGCCGCCGAAGGAGACGTTGAGCAGGACGATGGCGGCGAAGAGCACCAGGTTGTGGGCCGAGAGCAGCGGGGTAAGCCCGATCCCGGCGCCCAGCATGATCCCCGCCGCCACCTGACCGGGGGTGCCGTCGGAGTGGAGGGTCTTGAACAGGGACTGGAAGAGCTTGAGGACCGTCAGCATACCCGGAAGAATAGGCGGGGTTTGGGGGTAGAGAAAAGGGAAGAGGGAAAAGGGAAGCGGGAAGCGGGAACCGGCAACCGAGCGCCCTTCAGGAGCCGCGAAGCGGCGACTTGGGCGCGAGGGAGTGCGGGAAGCGGTGGGGCTAGGAGATCAGCGCGCGGGCGATGCCGAGGAGGGCCGCGGCGCCGAGGACGGGGAGGACGCCGACCTTGAAGCGGACCAGCGCGACGAGGGCGGCGAGGGCGAGGAGCAGGTTGGGGAGGTCGAACCCGCCGCCCCGGAGGTCGGGCCAGAAGACGTGGCGGCCGAAGAAGACCGCGAGGCCCAGCATGACGCCCACCACGGCGGCGGTGACGCCGGTGAGCGGCGCGGTGAAGCGGGGCTCGCCGTGGGTGGACTCGACCAGCGGCCCGCCGGCCAGGATGAACAGGAACGATGGCAGGAAGGTGAACCAGGTGGCCACCAGCGCCCCGGCGATGCCGGAGGCGAGCGGATGCGCCGCGCCGAGGGGCGTCACCTGCCACCCGCCGACGAAGCCCACGAAGGTCACGACCATGATGAGGGGCCCGGAGGTGCTCTCGCCGAGGGCCAGGCCGTCGATCATCTGCGGGCCGGTGAGCCAGCCGTAGTGGCCGACCGCCCCCTGGTACACGTAGGGGAGCACGGCGTAGGCGCCCCCGAAGGTGAGCAGCGCCGCGGTGGTGAAGAACCAGGCCATCTGGGTGAGGGCGCCGTGCCAGCCGTGGGCCAGGGCCAGCGCGCCGATGGGGATGATCCAGCACGCGAGCCCCAGCGCCACCACGCGCACGAAGCGCGGCAGCGACCAGCGGGCGTGGGGCGGTGGCGGTGCGGCGTCATCGACCACCGCCGCGGGCGCGCCGTGGGCGGGCGTGGCCCGGGCAAAGGCGGCGGGCAGGAGCCGCTGGCCTGCGAGCCCCGCGAGCGCGGCGGCGGCGATCACCAGGGGGAACGGGACGCCGAGCAGCGTGTTGGCGCCGAAGCCGAGCAGCGCGATGCCCCAGAAGAGCGGGTGGGTGAGGGTGCGGCGGCCGATGCGGTGCACCGCGTGCAGCACCAGGGCGAGCACCGCCGGCTGGAGCCCGGCGAAGACCCCCGCCACGGCGGGGAGGTGACCCAGCGCCGCGTAGGTCCACGAGAGCAGGATGAGCAGCACCAGCGAGGGCAGCACGAAGCAGGCGCCGGCCACGAGCCCGCCGGGGGTGCGGTGCAGCAGCCAGCCGATGTAGGTGGCGAGCTGCTGGGCCTCGGGGCCGGGGAGCAGCATGCAGTAGTTGAGCGCGTGGAGGAACCGGCCCTCGCTCACCCAGCGGCGCCGCTCCACCAGCTCCTCGTGCATGATGGCGATCTGCCCCGCCGGCCCCCCGAAACTCACGCAGCCGAGCCAGAACCAGAAGCGCGCGGCGGCACCGAACGGCACGGGGGCGAGGGGCTCCGCGCCGCCCTTACCGGTCCCGTCGGGAGGTGATATCCTTCGCGCGCCATGGCCCGTCAGACTGCCCCCCTGGAAGTCCACAAGTTCGGAGGTGCCTCGCTCGCCGATCCCCCGGCGGTGCGGCACGCCGTGTCGATCCTGCAGGGCCGCCCCGGCCCGCGGGTGGTGGTCGTCTCCGCGATGGCGGGGGTGACCGACCTGCTGCTCACCGCCGCCGCCAAGGCGCAGGCCGGCGACGTCACGGCCGCGTACCAGGCGGCGGCGCAGCTGCGGGAGCGGCACCACGCGGCGGCGAAGGCGCTGGCCCCGGCCGGCGCGGTGCGCAACGAGCTGCTGGCCTTCATCGACGCGCAGGTGGACGAGCTGGAGACGCTGGCCAAGGGGCTGTCGATCCTGCGGGAGCTGACGCCCCGCACCAGCGACTTCCTGGTGGCCCGGGGCGAGCGGCTCTCGGCGCGGCTGGTGACCGCCGCGCTGCTCGCCGCCGGGGTGAGCACCAAGCATATCGACGCCACCGAGGTGGTGCGCACCGACGCCGGCTTCGGCAACGCCTCCCCCGACCTCGACGGCACCGACGCCCGGATGCGGAAGGCGCTCAAGCCGCTGCTGGCCAGGGGCGTGACGCCGGTGGTCACTGGCTTCATCGGCCAGGCGCCGTCGGGGGAGGTCACCACGCTGGGCCGGGGCGGCTCGGACCTGACGGCGGCGCTGGTGGGCCGCGCCCTCGGCGCCGCGCGGGTGAGCCTCTGGAAGGACGTGCCGGGGCTGCTCACCGCCGACCCGCGGGTAGTGCCCGACGCGCGGGTGCTGCCCCAGCTCAACGTGCGCGAGGCGGCGGAGCTGGCCTACTACGGCGCCAAGGTGCTCCACCCCCGCGCCCTGATCCCGATCCTGGGCCGCAAGGTGCCGCTCTTCGTGCGGCCCTTCGCGGCCCCGGCCGACGAGGGCACGGAGGTGTCGGAACGGGTGACCGGGCTCGAGGTGCCGGTGAAGGCGCTCTCCGGCGCCGGCGGCCAGGCGCTGGTGACGGTCGAGGGGAACGGGATGCTCGGCGTACCGGGCGTGGCGGCGCGGACCTTCGCGGCGCTGCACCGCGAGGGGATCTCGGTGTCGCTCATCACCCAGGCCAGCTCGGAACACTCGATCTGCTTCTCGGTGCCGGCGGAGAGCGCGGAGGCGGCGCGGCGCTGCCTGACCGAGGCCTTCCGCGACGAGATCACCCACCGCGAGATCGACGGGGTGCGGCTCACGCCCGGCGTGGCGACGATCGCGGTGGTGGGCCTCGGCATGGCGGGGACGCCGGGGGTGGCGCGGCGGGTGTTCTCGGCGCTGGCCGAGGCCGGGATCAACGTCATCGCGATCGCGCAGGGGTCGAGCGAGCTCAACATCTCGGCGGTGGTGGGCGAGGCGCAGGCGCGGGACGCGCAGCGCGCCATCCACGCCGCCTTCCAGCTGGGCAAGGTGGGCGGCGGCTCGGCCGCGCCGCGCGACCGGCTGGACGTCTTCCTGCTCGGCTTCGGGCGGATCGGGCGCAGCTTCACCGAGCTGGTGGGCGAGCTGCCGGCGCAGGGGCCCAAGGTGCGGATCGTGGGCGTGGCCGACCGCAGCGGCGTGGTGTTCGACCCGGCCGGCCTCTCGGCGCACCGGCTCACGGCGGTGGCGCGGGAGAAGGCCAAGGGCCACTCGCTGCGGCACCTCGAGGGCGGGGCACCGTGGAACGCGGAGTTCGCGGTGAAGGCCGCCACCCGGCACGCGCTGTCGCACCCGGTGCTGGTGGACGTGACCGCCGACGATACCACCGAGGTGCTGCGCGGGGCGCTGAGCCACGGGATGGACGTGGTGCTCGCCAACAAGAAGCCGCTGGCGGGAAGCGCGGCGGGCGCGGAGGCGCTGCTGGCGCTGGCCCGCACCCACGGCCGGCGGCTGCGGCACGAGGCCACGGTGGGCGCCGGCCTGCCGGTGATGGACACCTTCGCCAAGCTGCTCGAGACCGGGGACGAGGTGCTCTCCATCGAGGGGTGCCTCTCGGGGACCCTGGGCTTCCTGCTGTCGGAGCTGGAGCGGGGAACGACGTTCTCGGACGCCCTCCGCGCCGCCATGGACAAGGGCTTCACCGAACCCGACCCGCGGGACGACCTCTCCGGCGCCGACGTGGCGCGGAAGGCGCTGATCCTGGGCCGGCTCATGGGCTTCAGCGGCGAGCCGGGCTCGGTGGTGACCGAGTCGCTGGTGCCGCCCGACGCGCGGGCGCTGCCGCTCAAGCAGTTCCTGGCCCGGCTCGGCACCTGGGACGAGCACTTTGCCCGCAAGGTCCGGGAGGCGCGGCAGGCGGGGAAGGTGCTGCGCTACGTGGCCACGGTGTCCCCGCGGCGGCTCCGGGTGGGGCTCACGGCGGTGAGCCCCGAGAGCCCCTTCGCCGCGCTCAAGGGCACCGACAACCAGATCGTGTTCACCACCGCGCGCTACAAGGAGCACCCGCTGGTGATCCGCGGCCCGGGCGCGGGCCCGCTGGTGACGGCGGCGGGGGTGCTGAACGACGTGCTGGCGCTGGCGAGGAGATAGGCGGCTCGGCGCCTCGGCGGTTCGGCGGTGCCCGAGCGGCGGGAAGCGGGAAGCGGGAAGCGGGAAGCGGAAAACGGGTAACGGACACTCGGGCAGGCACACGGGGTGAGGGCGGCTATCGGTGAGTGATCGGGTGCGGGTGTTTGCGCCGGGGAGCGTGGGGAACGTGGGCCCCGGGCTCGACATCATGGGGATGGCGCTGGCCGGCCCCGGGGATGTCGTGGAGGCGGCGCACGCGGCGGAGCCGGGCGTGGTGGTGCTCGACGCCGGTCACCCCGACCTCCCGAAGGAAGCCGGCGCCAACACCGCCGCGCTCGCGGCCCAGGCGGCCATCCGCGCCGCCGGCCGGCCCGAGGCGGGACTCACCCTCCGCATCACCAAGGGGCTGCCGCTCTCCGGCGGCCAGGGCGGGAGCGCCGCGAGCGCCGTGGCCGGCGCGGTGGCGGCGAACGCCCTGCTCCAGCTGCACCTCACCGAACAGCAGCTGCTCGAGTCGGCGCTCGCCGCCGAGGCGTGCGTGGCCGGCTGGCACCTGGACAACATCCTGCCGTCGCTGATCGGGGGGATCGTGCTGATCCGCGACGCCCGCGCCTGCGACTACGCCCGGCTCCCGTGGCCCGCCGGGCTGCGGGTGGTGGTGGCGCACCCGGGGCAGCGGCTGCGCACCGCCGAGGGGCGCGCGGTGCTGCCGCGGGAGATCCCGCGGGACGTGGCGGTGTACCAGGCGGCGCAGGTGGCGGGGATGGTACTGGCGTTCACCACCGGCGACCTGGACCTGCTGCGCCGCTCGCTCGACGACCGCATCGCGGAGCCGGCGCGGGCGCCGCTGCTGCCGGGCTTCCCGGCCGCCAAGGCGGCGGCGCTCGAGGCCGGCGCGCTGGGCTGCTCCATCTCCGGCAGCGGGCCGACGGCCTTCGCCTTCGCGGCGAACGACGCCGCCGGCGTGATCGTCGCCGCGGCGATGGCGCGGGCCTACGCCGCCGCCGGGGTGCCCTGCACCACCCGGGTCACCGAGGTGAGCGCCACCGGCGCGCGCCTGCTCGAGGGGCACTGATGGCCAGCCTCCAGGTCTGCGCCGCCTGCGGCGACCAGTACGGCGAGCTCGATCCCGCGGTGCGCTGTGACTGCGGCGGGCTGCTCGAGCTGCGGCACGACCCGCCCGCCGAGGATGGCGCGAGCCTGCGGCGCCTGTTCGAGGAGCGCTGGGGCCAGCGCAACGACGCCAACCTCTCCGGGGTGTGGCGCTACCGCGAGCTGGTGCTCCCCTCGGTGGGGGAGCAGATGGTCACCCACCCCGAGGGGAACACCCCCCTGCTCCGCCGGCCGGCCATCGCCACGTGGGCGGGGCTGCCGCGGCTCCGCCTCAAGCACGAGGGCCACAATCCCACCGGGTCGTTCAAGGACCGGGGGATGACCGTCGGCGTGACCCAGGCCAAGCGGATCGGCGCCCGGGCCATCGCCTGCGCCAGCACCGGCAACACCTCCGCGGCGCTCGCGGCCTACGGGGCGCAGGCGGGGATCCCGGCGCTGGTGTTCGTGCCGGCGGGCCAGGTGGCGCTGGGCAAGCTGTCGCAGTCGCTGGCCTACGGCGCGCGCACCCTGCTGGTGCGGGGCGACTTCGACGCCTGCCTGGCGCTGGTGCAGCAGGCCGCCGACCAGCTCGGCGTCTACCTGCTCAACTCCATCAACCCCTACCGGCTCGAGGGGCAGAAGAGCATCGTGCTCGAGTTGCTGCACCAGCTGTGCTGGGAGGTGCCCGACTGGATCGTGCTGCCGGCGGGGAACCTCGGCAACACGGCGGCGTTCGGGAAGGCGCTGGTGGAGGCGAAGGCGGCGGGGCTCATCGACCGGCTGCCGCGGATCGCGGCGGTGCAGGCGGCGGGGGCGGCACCGTTCGCACGGGGGTTCGCCGAGGGGTTCAGGGCGCGGCACACGGTCAAGGCGGAGACCATCGCCACGGCCATCAAGATCGGCGACCCGGCGAGCTGGGACCGCGGGGTGCGCACCATCCGCGACACCGACGGGGTGGTGACCGCGGTGACCGACGCCGAGATCCTCGAGGCGAAGGCGGTGATCGACGCGGCCGGCGTGGGGTGCGAGCCGGCCAGCGCCGCGAGCGTGGCGGGAGCGCGCAAGCTGCGCGAGGCGGGGGTGATCGCCCACGACGCGCGGGTGATGGCGGTGCTCACCGGCCACGTGCTCAAGGACCCGGGGGCGCTCATCACCTATCACCAGGAGCTGGAGCCGCCGCCCGCGCGCGCCAACCGCCCCATCGAGATCGCGGCGGACCTGCGGGAGGTGGAGCGGGTGATGCGGTAGGGCGGTAGGGCGGTAGGGCGGTAGATTGGGGAACCCTCCTTCCGGAGACGGAATGCCACGCATGCTCACCGCGGCGGGTCTGCTGCTCGCCGCCACCGCGCTCACCGCGCAGGCACCGGTGCCCCTCAAGCCCGGTGACCAGATCCCGGACCTGGCGCTGACTGGCGCCACCCGGGGCGGAGTGCTCCAGCGCCCTGTGCGCCTGAGCGAGCTCCGCGACCACACGCTCGTCATCGCGTTCTTCTACAAGGCGCGGACCAGCGGCTGAACGGTGCAAATGGACGCGTACCGTGATCAGTACGCGACGCTCGTAGGAGACACCAGCAAGGTGACGCTGCTGGCCGTCAGCGTGGACCCGGCGGCCGAGCTCGCCAGCTGGGCGAAGGACAAGGACTACCCGTTCACCTTCCTGAGCGATCCCGACGGCGCGATGGGCCGCGCCTTCGGCGCCTGGGAGCCGAAGTACCGGATGGACAATCGCACGCTGTTCGTGGTGGCGCCGGGCGGGAAGGTCGCGCACGTGATGGCGCCGTTTCGCGAGGTGGATCCGCAGGCCTACGTGGAGTTGCGGGAGGCGATTGCGAAGGCGGCAGGGCGGTAAGGCGGTAAGGCGGTAAGGCGGTAAGGCGGTAAGGCGGTAAGGCGGTAAGGCGGTAAGGCGGTACACCAAAGGCAGGCGACCCCGCGGACAGCATCCCGAGGGGTCGCTTTTGTCTACCGCCCTACCGCCCGACCATCACCTTCCAGATCGTCCCCGACCCTTCGTCGGCGATGTAGAGCGAGCCGTCGGGGCCGGCGGCCACGCCGGCGGGGCGGAGGCTGGTGGGGCCGCGGCTGCCAGTGGCGAAGGTCTCGTACTGCCCCGTGGGGCGGCCGCTGGCGTCGAAGGGGACGAAGGCCACCCGGTACCCCTGCTGGGGCAGCGGGGCGCGGTTCCAGGAGCCGTGGAAGGCGATGAATGCCCCGCCGCGGTAGCGCTCCGGGAACTGGGTGCCGGCGTAGAAGGCGATGGCCATGGGGGCCCAGTGGCCCGGGAAGCCGATCAGGGGCGCCTTCTTCGCCTCGCAGCGGGTGGTGCGGCGGCCGTCGCCGCCGTACTCCGGGGCGAGGACCCGCTTCCCCTGGCGCTGGTCGAAGTAGCAGTAGGGCCAGCCGAAGTCGTCGCCCGCGTCCACCTGCAGGAACTCCTCGGCGGGGAGCTCGGCGTTCTGTTCGTCGGTATAGCCCCAGTTGGCGCCCAGCTGGTCGCGGCCGTGGGGCGCGGCGAAGAGGCGGCCGGTGCCGGGCTGCACGGCGAGGGCCATGGCGTTGCGGAGCCCGGTGGCGTAGCGGGCGCCGTCCTGGTAGCGCTGCCCGGGCCGGGTGGCGCTGAAGCGCCAGAGGCCGGCGCGCTCCTCGAGCTCGGTGCAGGGGTCGTGGCCGGGGGAGCGGTTGCTGCGGTCGGCGTGCTGGCAGCTGTTGGTCTCGGAGCCGAGGTTGACGATGAGCGTGTCGCCGCCGAGGAAGGCGAGGGTCTTGGCGCCGTGGCCGCCGGTGGGGAGGCGGTCGACCATCGTCTCGGGGGCGCCCTGGGGCTGGTCCTCGCCGGGGGTGAGGCGCCAGCGGACCAGGCGGCTCGGGGCGGCGAGCCAGAGGTAGCCGTCGCGGAAGGCGATGCCGGTGCCGCCTTCCTCGCCGAAGGCCTTCCGGATATCGGCCACGCCGTCGCCGTTGGTATCGCGGAGCAGGACCACGCCGGGCCCGCCGCCGCCGAGGGCGGCGGCGACGTCGCCATTGGGGAGGACGGTGATCTGGCGCACGCGTCCGAGGCGCTCGGCGACGACCACGGCGCAGAATCCCTCGGGGAGGACGAGCCCGCTCGCCCGGGTGCAGGCGGGGGGCGTGGGGGTCGGCGCGGGGGTCGGAAGGGTGTCGCGCCCGAGGGAAAGCAGGGCGCCACCGAGGGAAAGCAGAGGGACAAACCGCATCGGGGGACTCCGGGAGGGGGTGTTCTCCGAGGGAAGATAGCCCCCCGTGAGGCCGTTTCCAGAGGGGAAAATGCCGTTTTCCCTCTTGCACTCGGGGGGGAACACCTTAGTTTGGGTCTCGCGCGGCGCGGCGTCGCTCGCGCGGAAAGCACCAAATCACCCCTGATGGAGGCACCTGATGGCCACGAAGAAGAAGGCGCCGGCCAAGAAGAAGGCCGCGAAGAAGGCCACGAAGCGGAAGCCGAATGCGGCGTTTATGAAGGCCCTGACGCCTTCGCCCCTGCTCGCGGCCGTCGTGGGCGAGAAGGCCCTGGCCCGGACCGAGGTGATCAAGAAGCTGTGGGCGTACATCAAGAAGAACGGCCTGCAGGACAAGAAGAACCGTCGCGCGATCAACGCCGACGCGAAGCTCAAGCCGCTGTTCAAGAAGGACCAGGTGACCATGTTCGACCTGGCGAAGATCGCCAACAAGAACCTGAGCTAGCTCGCGGTCCCTGCCGGAACGTGTTCCAAGGGCGCCCCCGTCGGGGCGCCCTTCGCGTTTCCGGGGGACGCCTTGGCATGGTGGGGGGCCCTCGTCATATTCCCCGCCCTATGGCCGGCGAATACATCTTCACGATGCGCGACCTCCGCAAGGTCGTGCCCCCCAGCAAAGAGATCCTCAAGGGCATCTACCTGTCGTTCTACCCGGGCGCCAAGATCGGCGTGCTGGGCTCGAACGGCGCGGGGAAGTCCACCCTGCTGCGCATCATGGCGGGGGTCGACAAGGACTTCCAGGGCGAGGCGAAGCCGCTCGCGGGGACGCGGATCGGCTACCTGCCGCAGGAGCCGCAGCTCGATCCCGCCAAGGACGTGCGGGGCAACGTCGAGGACGGGGTGGCCCACCTGCGCAAGCTGCTCGACGACTTCAACGAGATCGCGATGAAGTTCGCCGAGCCCATGGACGACGCCGCCATGGAGAAGCTGCTCGAGAAGCAGGGGCGGCTGCAGGAGCAGATCGACCACCTGAACCTCTGGGAGCTGGACCACAAGCTCGACCTGGCGATGGACGCGCTGCGGCTGCCGCCGGGCGACGCCGACGTCACGACGCTCTCGGGCGGCGAGAAGCGCCGGGTGGCGCTGTGCCGGCTGCTGCTCTCCGAGCCGGACATGCTGCTGCTGGACGAGCCCACCAACCACCTCGACGCCGAGAGCGTGGCGTGGCTGGAGAAGTACCTGGAGACCTTCCCGGGCACCGTGGTGGCGATCACCCACGACCGGTACTTCCTCGACAACGTGGCCAAGTGGATCCTGGAGCTCGACCGCGGGGCGGGGATCCCGTGGGAGGGGAACTACTCCAGCTGGCTGGCGCAGAAGTCCAAGCGGATGGCGGTGGAGGAGAAGCAGGCCAGCGCGCGGCAGAAGACGCTGGAGCGGGAGCTCGAGTGGGTGCGGATGGCGCCCAAGGCGCGGCAGGCCAAGAGCAAGGCGCGGCTGCAGCGGTTCGAGCAGCTGCGGGAGGAGGCGGAGCGGGTGAGCGAGGGGTCGGTCGAGATCCTCATCCCGGTGCCGGAGCGGCTGGGCGACGAGGTGGTCGTGGCCAAGAACGTGAGCAAGGGCTACGGCGACCGGCTGCTGTTCGAGAACCTGAGCTTCGCGCTGCCACGGGGCGGCATCGTGGGGGTGATCGGCGCCAACGGCGCCGGCAAGACCACCCTGTTCCGCATGATCGCCGGCCAGGAGACGCCCGACGGCGGCGAGCTGATCGTGGGCAAGACGGTCAAGCTCTCGTACGTGGACCAGTCGCGCGACGCCCTCGACGGCGCCAAGACGGTGTACGAGGAGATCTCGGGGGGGCAGGACGAGCTGCTCTTCGGCACCCGCAAGGTGAACGCGCGGGCCTACTGCACCGGGTTCAACTTCCGGGGCCCCGACCAGCAGAAGCGGGTCAAGGACCTCTCCGGCGGCGAGCGCAACCGGCTGCACATGGCCAAGCTGCTCAAGACCGGCGGCAACCTGCTGCTGCTCGACGAGCCGACCAACGACCTCGACGTGGACGTGCTCCGCGCCCTCGAGGACGCGCTGCTCGGCTTCGCCGGCTGCGCGGTGGTCATCTCCCACGACCGCTGGTTCCTCGACCGCATCGCCACCCACATCCTGGCGTTCGAGGGCAACAGCGAGGTGACCTGGTACGAGGGCAACTACCAGGACTACGCCGCCGACTTCAAGAAGCGGAAGGGCGTCGACGCCAGCCAGCCGCACCGGGTGAAGTTCAAGCCGCTGCATCGCTAGGGCGGTAAGGCGGTAAGGCGGTAGGGCGGTAGGGCGGTACCGCCCTACCGCCGTACCGCCTCCCGCCTTCAGGAAGCCCGCTTCATCCCATCCTCCTGATGCCTTCCACCCCGGGAGGCTTCCTTCCGGCATGCTGCTCGCCGTCATCCACGCCGCCGTGACCTGGTTCATGGCCGGCCTGATCTGGTTCGTGCAGGTGGTCCACTACCCGCTCATGGGCCGGGTGGGGCTGGGGGAGGCGCCGGGGTACGCCGCCTCGCACCAGCGGCGGGTCTCGCTGGTGGTGGGCCCCGTGATGCTCCTCGAGGGGATCACCGCGCTGGCCCTGGTGGCGTCCCCGCCGCTGGCGTACAGCCGGGCCATCCCCGCGGTGGGCCTCGCGATGCTGGTCTTCATCTGGGCCTCCACCGCCATGCTGCAGATGCCGATGCACGGCCACCTGCTGGCCGGCGCCGACGCCCGGGCGCACCGGCGGCTGGTGGCCACCAACTGGATCCGGACGGTGCTGTGGACGGTGCGGGCGCTGCTCGCCGCCCGGCTGCTGCTCCCCGCCGGATGAGGGGCGCCCCGGCGGGTTTCGGTCCCCCCGGATTCTGAGTACCTTCCCCCTCGCCAGTCCGCGCCCCGCCCAGACCCGAGTGCAATGACCCAGCCGCGCCTTCGCCTGCCCTATCTGCCCCCCCGGATCGAGGGGCTGGCCACCCTCGCAACGAATCTGTGGTGGAGCTGGTCCACCGACGCCCGCACGCTCTTCCGCAAGGTGGACGAGCCGCTGTGGCACATGTCCAAGCACAACCCGCTGGCGCTGCTCAAGCGGGTGGACCCCGCCCGGCTGGCCGCCTGCGCCGCCGACCCCGGCTTCCTGGCCCAGTACGACCGGCTCATGGACACCGCGGCCCGGGCGCTGGGGTCGCCGGACACCTGGTTCCACCGGCAGCACCCCGACCTGGCCCGCCCGGTGGCCTATTTCTGCGCCGAGTTCGGGCTGCACAACTCGGTGCCGATCTACTCCGGCGGCCTCGGCATCCTGGCCGGCGACCACCTGAAGACGGCCTCCGACCTGGGGCTGCCGCTGGTGGGGGTGGGGCTCTTCTACACCAAGGGCTACTTCGACCAGCAGCTGCGGCTCGACGGCTGGCAGGAGGACAGCGACGTCCGGTTCGACGTCGACACCATCCCCCTGGAGCGGATGCTCGGCCCGGGGGGCGAGCCCTACCTCACGGTGGTGCGCACCTTCGGGCGGCCGGTGCACCTCGGCGCCTGGCGGATGCAGGTGGGCCGGGTGCCGGTGTACCTGCTGGACACCAACCTCGAGCTCAACGACCCCGCCGACCGGGAGCTGTCGGCCAAGCTGTACGCCGGCGGCCCCGACATGCGGCTGCGGCAGGAGTGGCTGCTCGGCGTGGGTGGGGTGCGGGTGCTGCGCGCCGCGGGGGTGGACCCGGCGGCGTGGCACGCCAACGAGGGGCACGCGGCGTTCATGCTGGTGGAGCGGCTGCGCGAGCTGGTGGCGGCGGGACACTCGTTCGAGGCGGCATGGGCCGAGGTGCGGGCCCGGAGCATCTTCACCACCCACACCCCGGTGCCGGCGGGGCATGACCGCTTCGGGGTGGACCAGGTGCTGGCCTGCGCGGCCAACGTGTGGGAGGAGCTCGGCATCAGCCCCGAGCGCTTCGTGGCCATCGGCAGCCACCCGGAGGACGCCCACCCGCTGTTCCACATGACCGCCACCGCCATCCGGCTCTCGGCCCGGGTGAATGGCGTGGCGCAGAAGCACGGCGAGGTGTCGCGCGAGATCTGGAACCCGCTGTGGCCCGCGGCGCGGCCGGAGGAGGTGCCGATCGGCGCGGTGACCAACGGGGTGCACCTCCCCACCTGGATGTCGGGGCACCTGCGGCAGCTGCTCGACCGGCACCTGGGCGAGGGGTGGCTGGAGCGGCGGGACGAGCCGGGCTTCTGGGAGTCGGTGCTGACCATCGACGACCAGGAGCTGTGGAACCTCCACACCGACATGAAGCTCAACCTGTTCACCTTCATCCGGGAGGATGCCCGGCGGCGGTGGACGGAGCGGTGGAAGGAAGCGGCACACATGGTGGGCGCGGGGACCCTGCTCTCGCCGGGGGCGCTGACCATCGGGTTCGCGCGGCGGTTCGCCACCTACAAGCGGGCGGCGCTGCTGTTCTCGGACTTCGACCGGCTGCGGGAGCTGCTGGTGAACCCGTGGCGGCCGGTGCAGCTGGTGTTCGCCGGCAAGGCGCACCCCGAGGACCAGCCGGGCAAGGAGGTGCTGCAGCAGGTGTACGCCTTCACCCGCGACCCCCGGCTCGAGGGGCGGGTGGCGTTCATCGAGGACTACGAGATGCACCTGGCCCACCGGCTGGTGCAGGGCGTGGACCTGTGGCTCAACCTGCCCCGGGTGCCGCTCGAGGCCTGCGGCACCAGCGGCATGAAGGCGGCGCTCAACGCGGTGCCCCAGCTCTCCACCCTCGACGGCTGGTGGGCGGAGGGCTTCAACGGGATGAACGGGTGGGCCATCCCCCCGGTGCAGCCGGGGGAGCAGCCCGACGCCACCGACGTGGAGCACCTCTACGACCTGCTGGAGCAGCAGGTGGTGCCGATCTACTACAAGCGCGACGCCCGCGGCCTCCCGACCGAGTGGCTGCTGCGGATGAAGCACGCGCTGCGGCACGCCGGGGAGCACTTCAGCGCCCGGCGCATGGTCCAGGACTACGTCACCCGCTACTACGCCCCGGCGATGCGGGGGGAGATGCCGTCGAGTGTCCCGCCCATCTGACCACCGGAGCACCGGGGAGCACCGCGCCGCCCCGAGCCCGCTCGGCCTGGTGGACGGGCAGGCGGTGGGCGTGGTGCACCTGGCCGCGGAGTACGGCTGGCTGGCCCGCACCGGCGGGCTGGCGGAGGCGGTGGCGGGGCTGGCCTCCACCCAGGCCGCGGCCGGCATCCCGGTGGCGGTGATCATCCCGCTGCACCGCTCGGTGCGCAGCGGGGCCCCGGGGCTGGAGCGGGTGGCGGGGCCGTTCCACGTGCGGGTGGGCCCGCGGATGGAGGAGGCGCGGCTGTTCCGCATCCCCACCGAGCCGGGCAAGCCCAAGATCTACTGCATCGAGTCGCACTACTTCGACCGCGCGGGGCTGTACGGCGAGTCGGGGATGGACTACGGCGACAACCTGCAGCGCTGGGCGTTCTTCTGCCGCGCGGCGCTGGAGATGCTGCCCCGGGTGGCGCGCAGCCCCTGCGTGCTGCACTGCCACGACTGGCACACGGCGCTGGCCCCGGTGTACCTGCGGGTGTACCACCACGACCTCCCGTTCGCGCGCGGGATCCGCAGCGTGCTCACGGTGCACAACGCCGGCTTCCAGGGCCACTACGCCGCCGACGGCGTGCCCGACATCGGGCTGCCGTGGGAGCTGTACACCTGGCAGCACCTCGAGTGGCACGACAAGCTCAACCTGCTCAAGGGCGGGCTCAAGTTCGCCGACGCGGTGACCACGGTGAGCCCCACCCACGCGCACGAGCTGCGCACCCCGGTGGGCGGCTTCGGGCTGCATGACGTCTTCCTGGCGCTGGGCGACCGGTTCACCGGCATCGTCAACGGCATCGACATGACCGAGTGGGACCCGGCCCACGACCCGCACATCACCGCCACCTACGCGGTGGAGGACCTGGCCGGGAAGGCGCGCTGCAAGGCGGCGCTGCAGCGGAGCTTCGGGCTGCCGCAGCGGCGGCGGATCCCGCTGTTCGCCATGACCGCGCGGATGACGCACCAGAAGGGGCTCGAGCTGATCACCGGCGAGTACTCGCTGTTCATGCTCGAGGCCCAGTTCATCTTCCTCGGCACCGGCGAGTCCAAGTACGAGGCGCTGCTCAAGATGTACGAGTCGCGCTGGCCCGACCGGATCAGCGTGCACCTGGGCTTCTCCGAGCGGCTGGAACACCGGCTGATGGCGGGGGCGGACATCTACCTGATGCCCTCGCTGTACGAGCCGTGCGGGCTGGCCCAGCTGCGGGCGGAGCGCTACGGCGCGGTGCCGCTGGCGCGGCGGGTGGGCGGCCTGGCCGACACCATCGAGGACGGACAGACCGGCTTCCTGTTCGACGAATACAGCTCCGAGGACCTGCTCCGGGTGGCGCGCCACGTGATGGACCGCTACCACGAGCCGCCGGCGTGGGAGCTGATGATGCGGAACGCCATGCAGAAGGACTTCTCGTGGAACCGGTCCGGCGAGAAGTACCTGGCCGTGTACCGCCGCATCCTCGACCACCCGCCGGTCGCGTAGGAGCCGCCATGGACTTCGTCCTCGCGCTGCACAGCCACCTGCCCTACGTGCTCAACCACGGGCGGTGGCCCCACGGCAGCGACTGGATCTGCGAGGCGGCGATCGACACCTACCTGCCGCTGCTTTCGGTGCTCGACCGGCTGGCCGCGGAGGAGGTGCCCGCCCCGCTCACCATCGGCATCACCCCGATCCTGGCCAACCAGCTGGAGAGCCCCGACTTCGCGGCGGAGCTCGAGGCGTACTTCACCCAGCGGCTCACGGCCTGCGAGGAGGCGGCAGCCTCGCTCACCGAGACCGGCGACGCCCACCTGATCCCGCTGGCCGACTTCTGGCGCGCCCACCTGCTCGGCCTCCGGCAGCTGTTCCGGGCCGAGGACCGCAACCTGGCCCGCGCCTTCCGGCGCCACGCGGAGGCGGGCCGGGTGGAGCTCATCTCGTGCGGCGCCACCCACGGCTTCCTGCCGCTGCTGGCCACCGACGAGAGCATCCGGCTGCAGCTGCTGCTGGGCCGCGCCGAGCACCGCCGCATCTTCGGCATGGAGCCGGCGGGGCTGTGGCTCCCCGAGTGCGCCTACCGGCCGCGGGGGCACTGGCAGCCGCTCCCCGAGGCGCCCCACCCCGGCGTGCGCGAGGGGATCGAGGCGCACGTGGCGGAGGCGGGCTTCCGCTACTTCTTCGTGGACAGCCACCTCGCCGCCGCCGGCCAGGCGTTCCGGTTCTATGGCGCGGACTGGGGCGAGTGGCGGGTGGAAGTGGAGGGCAAGCTGGCGGAGGGCGCCGCCCGGCGACTCGTCGACCCGGGCGACGAGCCGGAGGCCCCGAACACCCCGTACGAGGCGTACCGCGTGGCCGGCGCCGACGGGCCGAGCCCGGTCAACGCCTTTGTCCGCGACCCGGTGGCCTCCCGGCAGGTGTGGAGCCGGCAGGAGGGGTACCCCGGCGACGAGTGGTACCTCGAGTTCCACAAGATCCGGTGGCCCGGCGGGCTCCGCTACTGGCGGGTGAGCGCCCCCGGCTCCGAGCTCGGCGCCAAGGCGCCGTACCACCCCGACCGCGCCATCGAGCGCGCCGGGGCGCACGGCCGGCACTTCGCCTCGCTGCTCGGCACGCTGGCCGACTCGCCGATGCGCCGGGCGGCCGGCAACCTGGTGGCGGTGCCGTTCGACACCGAGCTGTTCGGGCACTGGTGGTTCGAGGGGGTGGAGTTCCTGTCGCAGGTGTACCGCGCGGTGCGGGGCTACCCGGGGGTGCGGCCGGTGACCGCGAGCCGCCACCTGGCCGGCGCCACCGGGGAGCGGGCCATCCACCTGACCACCGGCTCGTGGGGCGCCAACGGCAACTTCAGCATGTGGCTCAACGACGAGACCGCGTGGACCTGGCCCCGGCTGTGGGCCATCGAGGCGCGGTTCTGGGCCGCCGCCCCCGCCGCGCTCGGCGACGACGCGGCGCGGCCGGTGCTGGCGCAGGCGGCGCGCGCCATGCTGCTCGCGATGAGCTCCGACTGGCAGTTCATCATCTCCACCGGCGCGGTGACCGACTACGCCATCAAGCGGTTCACCGAGCACTGCGCCGACGCGGAGCTGTTCCTCACGGCGCTGGAGGGCGGTCCCGCGGCCGTCGCCGGCGCCCAGGCCGAGGCCGCCACCCAGTGGCGCCGCGACCACGTCTTTCCCGACGTGCTGGACACCGTGGCCCAGGTGCTGGCAAAGCGACCGGCCCCCGCGGCGTGACCGTCCCGCGTTCGATCGTCGTCCACGGCCACTTCTACCAGCCGCCGCGGGAAGATCCCTGGCTGGACGAGGTGGAGGCCGATCCCTCCGCCGCCCCCGCGCACGACTGGAACGCGCGCATCGAGCAGGAGTGCTACCGGGCGGTGGGCGCGGCCCGGCTCCCCGGCGCCGGCGGCCGCATCGCGCGGATCGTCAACCTGTACGAGTGGATGAGTTTCAACGTCGGGCCCACGCTGCTCGAGTGGCTGGAGCACGCCGCGCCCGACACCTACCGGCTCTTCCTCCAGGCCGACCGCGCCAGCGCCGCGCGCCTGGGCCACGGCAACGCCGTGGCGATGCCCTACCACCACGCCATCCTGCCGCTCTCCACCCGGCGCGAGAAGGTCACCGAGGTCCGCTGGGGCATCGCGGACTTCCGGCGGCGCTTTAGCCGCGACCCCGAGGGGATGTGGCTGCCGGAGACGGCGGTGGACGAGGAGACCCTCGACGTGCTGGCGCAGGAGGGGATCCGCTTCACCATCCTGGCCCCCACGCAGGTGGACCCGGTGCCCCCCGCGGGCCTCCCCGCCCTGGTGCGCACCCTGGGCGGCCGCAGCATCGGGGTGTTCGTCTACGACGGCCCCATCTCCCACGACGTGGCCTTCGGCCCGCTGGTGCGCGACGGGCTGGCCTGGGGCGCCCGGATGCTGGAGCGCCACGCCGACGCCGCCGGCCCGGTGCTGGTCTCGGCGGCCACCGACGGCGAGACCTTCGGCCACCACCACGCCTTCGGCGAGATGGCGCTGGCCATGATGCTGGAGCGGCTGCGGGAGTTCCCCGGGGTGCGGGTGGAGAACTACGCCAGCTTCCTGGCCCGCCACGGGGTGACGCACGAGGCCCGGCTGGTGGCGCCGAGCGCCTGGAGCTGCAGCCATGGGGTGGAGCGGTGGCGCAGCGACTGCGGCTGCAAGATGGCGCACGACCCGCCGACCCAGCAGCGCTGGCGGGGGCCGCTGCGCGAGGCGATGGGCTGGCTCACCGAGGCGGCGCACCGGATCTACGATCACGAGGCCCCGACGCTGTTCACCGACCCCGCCGCCGCGCTGGCGGGCTATGGCGAGGTGATGGGCCAGGGGCCGGCGGCGGTGCACGCCTACGCCCTCGCGGCGGCCCGCCCGGGGCTGGCCCCGGAGCAGCTCTGCCGGGCGGCGGAGCTGCTGGAACTGGAGCGGGGCGCGCTGCGCAGCCTGACCTCGTGCGCCTGGTTCTTCGACGACATCGGGGGGATCGAGGCGCTGCAGGTGCTGCGCTACGCCGCGCGGGTGGTGGGGCTGGCGGGGCCGGAGGCGGCCGCGCTGGAGGATGGCCTTACCACCCGGCTGGCCGCCGCCGAGAGCAACGCCCGGACCCTGGGCAGCGGGCGGGAGATCTACTTCCAGCGGGCCCGGCCGCACCTCGACCCGCCGCTCCGGATCGCGGCGGGGCTGGCCGCCGCGCGGGCGCTGGCGCCGGCCGCGGCGGCGAGCCCCGCCTGGGAGCTGAGCGGCCCGGACGGCGACCTGACGCTGACCGACCGGCGCACCGGCCGGGGCATCCGCCTGGCGGTGGCGCTGGAGCGGGAGGGGCTCGAGCTGCGGGCCACGGTGCGAGCCCTCCCCGACGGGGCCGGGATCGTGCTGGCGCTGACGGATCTCCCGGAGCGGCAGCGCAGCGCCATCGCGGGGGCGATCCGGGGGGGCGAGCTGCGCCGGCTGCTGACGGTGGAGGAGCACGCCCGGTTGGAACAGGGGGAGGAGCTGCGGCCGCTGGTGCGGCAGGCGCTCACCCGGCGGGTGCAGGGGCTGGCGGAGGACCGGAGCCCCGCGGCCCTGGCGGCGGTGACGGAGCTGCTGGTGCTGCTGGACCAGCTGGGACAGGCGGTGCCGTTCGACGCGCAGACCGCGTTCTACCGGGTCTGGCAGGCCCATGGGGCGGACGAGGGCGCCATGGCGCGCCTGGCCCACCGCATGGGGTTCGTGGCGGGCTAGCGGGTCAGCCGACCCACTGGCGCCGCCACTGCTTGGCGGCGCTGATGAACTCGTGGAACAGGTGGCGGGTGTGCGGGTCGGTCAGCTCGAACACCTCCGGATGCCACTGCACCCCCACCAGGAAGTGGTCCGAGGGCGACTCCACCGCCTCGATCACCCCGTCGGGCGAGGTGGCGGAGGGCACCAGGTCGGGCGCCAGGGCCTTGATGGCCTGGTGGTGCATGCTGTTCACCTTGAAGGTCTGCCGTTCCATCACCCCATGCAGCCGGCTCCCCGGGGCCACCGTGACCTCGTGCGCCAGGTGATCGCGCTCGAAGCCCGCGGTGGGGAAGTAGTCGTGCTTGATGGCCTGGGGGATCTGGTCGGCGATGTCCTGGTACAGCGTGCCGCCGAGGGCCACGTTGATGACCTGGATGCCGCGGCAGAGGCCGAGGACCGGCTTGCGGTCCTCGATGGCCCACTTGGTGAGCTGCAGCTCCACCCGGTCGCGGGCGGGGTCCACGGCGCCGAGCTTGGGGTGGCGGTCCTCGCCGAAGGTGGCGGGGTCCATGTCCACGCCGCCCGGGATCAGGATGCCGTCGAGGTGGCGGTAGATCTCGTAGAGGGTGTCCTCGTCGTCGTCGAGGAGCGGCACCATCCACGGCACCCCGCCCACGATGGTCGTGGCCAGGAAGTACCGCTGGTTCATCACCCAGGACTCCGGCAGCCCGGCGGGGATGCCGTCGATGGAGTGCAGCGTCTGGGTGGTCAGCCCGATGACCGGGCGGTTCTGGCGCTGTGGCATATGGGGAATACTATCGTCCCGGGTCCGCGAGTACACGATGAAGTCGGGTCGTGAAATCCTTCATATTCCGCTGGCAACATCCGCGCCACGGGGCCCGTCCCCCCCTCAGACGACCCCCTCGGCGGTCTCCCGGACCAGGTGGTCCACCACCGACTTCATGTCCCCGGTCTGCTTGAAGGCCGCGATCTGGCGGTCGGCGCTGGTGCCCCCGTCGAGGATCTTGAAGGCGTACTCGACCTCCTTGCGGGTGCCGAGCTCGTCGATCACGTCGTCGAGGAACCACTCGATCATCTCCCGGATCAGGGCGCGGGCCGGCAGCTCCTGGCTCTTGCCGAAGTCGATCAGCTTGCCGTCCAGCCCGTAGCGCACCGCCCGCCACTTGTTCTCGTCGATCAGCGCCGAGGGGTAGACCCGGAACGTCAGGTTGTCGCGGCGCAGCTTCCACAGCTTGGCGATGATGGCCTGGAAGATGGCGGCGATGCAGACCGCCTCGTCCACCCGGGTGCAGACGTCGCACACCCGGAACTCGAGGGTGGGGTAGCTCCAGCTGGGCCGCACGTCCCACCAGATCTTGGACGCATTGGGGATGCAGTTGGTTCCCACCATGGTGTTCACCAGCCCCTCGAACTCCGACCAGCTGTGCAGCGACCGGGGGATGCCGGTCCGGGGGAAGTCCCGGAAGACGATGCTGCGGTAGCTCTTGAGCCCGGTCTGGCGGCCCATCCAGAAGGGGGAGCTGGTGGAGAGGCAGAGCACGTGGGGGAGCAGGTAGCGGGAGACGTTCATCGCGTCGATGAGGAACTCCCGGTCCTCGATGCCGATGTGCACGTGGGTGCCGAAGATCAGCAGGCGCTGGGCCAGCTCCTGCAGGTCCTCCTTGACCCCGATGTAGCGGTCGAGCGGCGTGATCTGCTGCTCCAGCCACGAGGAGAAGGGGTGGCTCCCGGCGGCGATGACCTGCAGCCCCTGCTTGGCGGCGAGGTCCATGACCAGCCGGCGCAGCCGGACCAGCTCGGCGCGCACCTCGGCGGGGTGGTGGCAGACCTTGGTGCCCACCTCGACCATGGACTGGTGCAGCTCGGGCTTCACCTCGCCCAGGACCACGGAATCCTCCTTGAGGATCTCCGTGATGTAGGAGCGGAGCTCGCGGGTCACCGGGTCGATGATCTGGTATTCCTCTTCGACGCCGAGGGTGAGGCTGGGGGCTTTCATTGCAGTCCCTGGGGTGGAGATGGTCGAGCAATCAGGGGAAGCGGGAAGCGGGAAGCGGCCGGCCCATCCGCAGGCGCGCGTCCGCGTTCCGTTCCCCGTTTCCCGCTTCCCGTTTTCCGCTTCCCGTTTCCCGCCGTCAGGCCGTCCGCGGCTCCACCACGAACACCGGCACCGTGCTCCCGCCACCGGCGGTGACGTTGAGCAGGGCGGCGGTGGAGAGGCGGGTGAGGCAGCCGTCCATGGCCGCGCCGTGGAGCACGAAGGGCGCGGTGTCCATCATCCGGTCGAGCAGGTGCAGGGTGCCGTCGGCCCAGGTGGGGTACGGCTCGGCGGGGATCCCCACCCGCTCCTGCACGATGTACGGCTCCGCCAGGGCCTTCCGGATTTCGGCCTGCCACTCGGTGGCGGAGACGGTCCAGCCCAGCACCACGCCGGCGCCGCCGTAGTCGTCGTTGGGCTTGAGCACCAGGCGGGCCTGCTGCTCCACCATCCACGGGAGCAGGTCGATCCGCTCGTCCCGGTAGACGGTGTGCCGCTCCTCCACCACGCGGGTCCACGGGATGTGCGCGGCGATGGTGAGGCGCTCGGCGGCGGGGAAGAGCCGGGCGTTGCGCTCGTCGGAGAGCACCGCGAGGCTCGCCTTCTTGTGCAGCATCTTGCAGCGGAACGGGTTCACCATGCAGGCGGCGCGGTCGCGGACCGCGCGCACCATGGCGTGCTCCGGCCCCTCGCGCTCCACCAGCTCGTTGATGAGCACCCGCTTGTAGATGAGGTCCACCGGGCCGCCGCCGCCGTAGAGCCGCCCGCCGCGGTACTCCATGGTCCGTGGGTCGACGATGACCGTCTCGAGGCCCAGCGACTGGAAGTAGGCCTGGAAGATCTCGAACTCCACCACGGTGGGGACGTCGTCCCAGTCCACGATGGCGATGCGGGGCCGGTTCCAGCCGCCGGAGAACTCGCGCCAGGCGTCGAGGAGCACGGTGGCCACGCCGGGCCGCGCCGGGAGCGGGCGCAGGTCGAACTGGCGCCGGAAGCGGCGCATCACCGGGATGGCGGCAAAGGCGTCGGTGAGCGCGTCGTTGAAGCCGGCGCCCGCGGGCGTCTCGGCGTTGTACTCGGTGAGCATCACCGCGCCGGTGACGGGATCCTCGAAGCAGTCGAGCCGGCCGTGCGGGCTCGGGCTGCCGTAGCCGGGATCGGCCAGCACCAGCGGCTCCTCCCACTCCGCCAGGCGGAACTGGGCCCGGAGGGCGGGGTCGGCCATCGCGGCCTGGTGCACCCGCCCGAAGGCGCGCAGCAGCCGCTCCATGCCGGTGGCGATGGCCCGATGGCGCTCGGGGGTCAGGAACCGCGGGCGGAGCACGGTGCAGAGCGGCCGCCCGCCGAAGACCACGTGGCGGCGGCGCAGCTCGGCGTCGAGCATGGCGTGGCTCGCCTCGGCCAGGTCGGCGTCGGCGAGGAGGTCGTGGTAGGCCTGGATGGCGTCGGTCATGGCAGTCCCGGCCGCTACGGCCGGCGGCTCTGGGCAAAGAGCTGCGCCCAGCCCGCCTGCGCCACCTGGCGCCGGCCGCCCTGGGCCAGGCGGATGACCAGGTCGGCCATGTGGGTCACCACCCAGTCGAAGTACTTCGGGGTGAGCGAGTAGATGTCCATGTCGGGCGCGGGGTTCATGAAGTCGATCGCGTAGGGCACGCCATCCCGGATGGCGAACTCGATCGAGTTCATGTCGTACCCCAGCGCGCGCACGATGGTCCGGCAGTCGCGGGTCACCCGCTCCTTGAGCGCCGGGGCGAGGTAGTCGTCGTCGGGGACGTAGCGACGGCCCTTGGGGTCGTAGTGCATGACCAGGATCTCCTCCTGGCCCAGGCACATGCAGCGCACGAACTGCTCGAAGTGGATGAACTCCTGCACGATCATCGTGAGCAGGCCGGACTCGTCGTAGCGCCGGAGGAGCTCCTCGAGGGTGTGGCAGATGTAGACGTCGCGCCAGCCGCCGCCGTGGGCGTCCTTGAGCACGCAGGGGAGGCCGATCTCCCGCACCAGCCCCTCCCAGTCCACCAGCTGCATGTTCTTGAGGCTCTCCTGCGGCACGATCCCCGGCACGTAGTCCTTGTTGGGGAGCACCACGGTCTTCGGGCTGGCCACGCCGAGCTTGGTGATCAGCGCGGCGCCGAAGAGCTTGTCGTCGGCGGTCCACATGAAGGGGTTGTTCACCACCGCGACGCCCTCGAGCACGCACTGCTTGAGGTAGGTGCGGTAGAACGGCACCTCGTGGGAGATGCGGTCCACGATCACGTCGTAGGGACAGGGCTGGTCCATCGCCACGGCGCCGACGGAGACCATCTCGGCGGTGACGCCGGCCTCCCGGCGGTTCACTTCCTCAAGGAACCTGGGCGGAAAGCTCCACTCGCGGCCCACCAGCAGTCCGACGCGCTTGGTCATGGGAAATCGAATCCTGGAGTCAGGTGATGAGATGTCGGCTCGGCGACTCGGCCGTAGCCTACTGCCCTACCGCCCTACCGCCTTACCGCCACTCCCTCGCGCCCGAGTCGCCGCTCCGCGGCTCCTGAAGGGCGCTCGGTCGCCGCCCTACCGCCTAGTCGTGCCCCTGCAGGTAGATCCGGACCATCTGCTCCCAGTAGGGCCAGTCGTGGGCGTGGCCGTCCCAGACGCGGAGCGCGTTGCCGATGCCCTTCTGCCACAGGATCCCGGAGAAGTCGCTGTTGTTCTGGTACATCGGGTCGGTGCGGCCGATGGCGAGGATGATGTCCTGCCGCCGGAAGGCGGCGAGGCGGCCCGGGTCGTGCTCGTGGGGCATGAACTGCATCGGGTTGACCTGGTACACGTTGTCGTCGGCGTACCCGCCGGTCATCCGGGTGAGGTCGTACAATCCGCTCATGCCGAGGATGCGGTGCACCGCCTCGGGGTACTTGAGCCCGAAGGTGACCGCGTGGCTGGCGCCGAGGCTGGCGCCGGTGGCGATGACGAAGGGATTGGGGTTGCGCCAGGCGGAGAAGGGGAGCGCCTCTTCCCGGACGTAGCGGTAGTACTGGACGTGGGTCCAGGCCCGGTGCCCCGGGGAGCACTCTTCGTTGCCCCAGTTCTCGTGGTGCGGCTGGTCCAGGCAGTAGAGCTGGATCCAGCCGTTGTCGATGTGGTCCTGGAGCACCAGGTGCATCCGGCGGTCGGGCCACTCGCGGTGGGTGCCCATGCTGGTGGGGAAGACCAGGACGCGGGCGCCGGCGTGGCCGATCACCTGCAGGGTCATCTCGCGCCCCAGCAGGGGACTCTGCCAGCTCACGGTTTCGTGATGCATGTCGGGAAGACGGGGGAGTCGGGGGAACCGGAGGAACGGGCGGCCCCCGTTCCAGCGCGGGAGAATCTACCCCAAAACGGCCGTTCCTCCATGCCCCCCACCCCCCGGCGCCGCGCCCCCGGCGGGCGGCGCCGCCGCCGGGGCGGCGGCCGGTCCGGCGGCGGCTAGGCCGCGGGCCGCAGGCTCAGCTGCATGTGGTAGGTCCCCCCTGCCCCGCGCAGCTCGAACACGCCGTTCACCGGCCCCGTGAGGGCGGCCCCGGCGGCGCCCGGGAGCCCCTGCAGCACCTCGCAGTCCTGGGCGCATTCCATCCGGCGCCAGTACGGGCTCCCCCCCTCGTTGGTGAGCAGGAGCGACACGGCGCCGATCCAGTGGGCGCCGGCGCCCTGGAGGCCGGCCACCGTGGGCCCGAGCGCCGGGCCGGCCGGATCAAGCAGCGGCCGCGGCAGGCCGGAGAGCGCCAGGGTGGCGGCCTTCGCGGCGTCAGTCTCCGGGGCCAGCTCCCCCGACTCGGCCTCCAGCACGGAGATGACCACCCGCACCGAGTCGCCCGGGGCCAGCTCGAGCCGCTGCAGCTCGGTGGGCTGGACGATGCCGTTGTTCACGATGCCGAACCGGGCCCCGGCCGGGAGCCGGGCGCTGCTGGAGACCCGTGGGCCGACCACGGAGACCAGGAAGTACGGGGCGTCGGCCTGGTCGGCGCTGCCGCGGGCCGTGGTGAGGGCGGCGGCGTGGAGAGTACCCAGGGTGATCGAGACGTGGCTGGGCGCGGGGGCGGGCACCAGCAGGGCAGCGAGGGCCCAGGCAGGCAGCATTGGGAGGGGCATGAGGGGACTCGAAGTGAGGGGTGAGCCGGAACCGGTCGCGGCTGGGGACGACCGACACCGTGCCCAGCCACACGCCGGCGGGGCCCCGTCCTCCCCCCCCGCCCGCTCCGCCCCTAGCTTTCCCGCATGCCCAACCCCATCCGGTTCGTCTTCGCCGTCCACCTGCACCAGCCGGTGGGCAACTTCGACTCGGTCTTCGAGCAGCACCTGGCCGACGTCTACCGCCCCTTCCTGGAGAAGGTGGACGAGCGCGGCTTCCTCCCGGTGGTGCTGCACCTCTCCGGGCCGCTGCTCGAGTGGCTGGAGCGGCACGACCCGGGCTACCTCGACCAGCTGGCGCGGCTGGCGGGCGACGGGCGCCTGGAACTCCTCTGCGGCGGGATGTACGAGCCGATCCTCGCCAGCCTGCCGCGGCAGGACCGGGTGGAGCAGGTGGGCTGGCTGCGCGAGGCGATCGCCCGGCGCTTCGGGGTGAACCCCACCGGCCTGTGGCTGACCGAACGGGTGTGGGAGCCCGACCTCACCGCCGACCTGGTCGACGCCGGGGTGCGCTACGCCCTGGTGGACGACCGGCACTTCCTGGTCGGCGGGTTCGAGCGGGAGCGGCTCCACGTCCCCTTCCGGACCGAGCACGACGGCCGCCAGCTGGCGCTCTTCCCCATCGACGAGCGGCTCCGCTACCTGATCCCCTTCCGCCCCCCGGCCGAGACCGCCGCGCACCTGCGCGAGCTGGCCGCGGCCGGCCAGCCCCTGGCCGTCTTCGCCGATGACGGCGAGAAGTTCGGCGGCTGGCCCGGCACCCGGAAATGGGTGTACGAGGACGGCTGGCTGGACCAGTTCCTCTCCACCCTGGGCGCGCTGGTGGACGGCGGCGAGGTGCACCTCACCACCTTCGCGGAGGCGCTCGAGGCCATCCCCTCCGGCGGGCTGGCGTACCTCCCCACCGCGTCCTACCGCGAGATGGAGGCGTGGTCCCTGCCGGCCCCAGGCGCCCGCCGGCTGCATGCCCTGGAGCGGGAGCTCGGCGAGGAGCGGCTGGCGGGACCGGACGGCGCGCTCCTCCGGGGGGCGCACTGGCGCAACTTCCTGGTGAAGTACCCCGAGTCCAACCGGATGCACAAGAAGATGGTGGCGCTCTCGGCCCTGTGCCGCCGCGCCGGCGACCCCCCCGAGGCCCGGCGGGCGGTGGGCCGGGCGCAGTGCAACGACGCCTACTGGCACGGCGTCTTCGGCGGGCTCTACCTGCCCCACCTGCGCGACGCGATCTGGGCCGAGCTGGCGCGGGCGGAGGCCATCCTGCGCCAGGGCGAAGGCGTGGCGTGGGAACTCCGCGACATCGACCAGGACGGCCACGAGGAGCTGTGGATCCATGACGCCACCTACTCCGCCATCCTGAGCCCCGCCCGGGGCGGCCTGATCGAGGAGTACACGGTCTTCGCGCACGGGATCAACTACGCCAACACCCTCACCCGGCGGCGCGAGGCGTACCACGAGCCCGCCCCGGGCAGCGCCCGGGTCAGCCACCACGACGCCGATGGCACCCCCGTGGCCAGCGCCCTGGGCGAGCAGATGCGGCACAACGAGCTCCCGCCGGTGGACCCGGAGGCGCGCGCGCTGCTCCGGGAACGGGGCCTCGACCTCGAGGTGGACCAGGGGATGTTCGAGCGGGGGGACTACGACCCCGACTGGAGCGTGGCCGGCGCGCGGCTGGCCATGGAGGTGGCCCGCGAGGGGGACGACGGCGTGGTGGTGAGCTTCCGCGCCGTGGAGGCGGGGGTGCCGGTGTTCGAGAAGCGGTATCACTTCCGGCGCGGCGGCGGGATCGTGGCGGAGTACCGCTGGGTGCCGGCCGCGCTGGGACCGGAGACCGCCTTCACCGTGGAGGTGAGCTACGGCGGGCCGCTCGAGATCACCGCCGAGCCGGCGGCCACCGTCTGGGCCTACCCGATCGTGACCACCGCCAAGTCGGAGAAGGAGCTGGAGCGGACCGTGCAGGGGCGGGCCGCATGCTTCGGGTGGCCCACCGACACCACCGAGGCGCGGCTGGAGCTGATTCCCGGCCCGCGCTAGGCGCCCGGCGCGCCCCGCTCAGCCGTAGCGCGTTTCGGCCTCGAGCACCGCGAGGGTGTGGGCGTAGATCGCGTCGGCCTCGGCGTGGCTGTTGCCGATGGCGGTGAGCCCCACCTTCCCGTACTGGCTCAGCGCCCCGATCATGTGGAACAGGACGCCGGTCTCGGTGCGATGGCTGAAGTTGAGCTGATTGATCGTGACGATCTCCAGCAGGTCCTCCGGCGAGATCCCGCGGTAGCGGCTGGCGTGCAGGTTGTCGGTGGCCCGGTAGTACATGTGCCGGCCGCTGGTGGAGGCGTAGAGGCCGGTCTCCGGCTCCAGGGCGCCCCCGCAGAGGAAGCGCAGCGCCAGGAACGGGTGGGTGGTGCCGCCGAGCCGCAGGTTGATCTCGATCGCGAAGACCTCCCAGGGCGCGCCCGGCGCCGCCCGGCGCACCATGAAGTCCACCCCATACCGGCTCACCACGCCATGCGCGGCCAGGGCCTTGCCCACCGCCACCCCGGCCTCCTGCACCGCCTGCCGGTAGTCGTCGGCCGCCGGGAAACGGCAGCCCAGGAAGATCTGGCCGGTCTCGGGGTCGAGGATCTGGTCGTGGGTGGAGAGGGGCAGCACCTCGCCGTCGGGGCTGGTGCGCAGCTGCGCGCTGGGGGAGCGGGTCTCCGCGCCCTCGATGAACTCCTCCACGATCCCGCCCATCTCGCTGAACTTGGCGAAGAACCGCTCCCGCCGTTCGCCGCGGGCCACGAAGCTCACCCGCCGGAAGGCGCGCTCCAGCGCCATCCGGTCGGGCGCGACGGGGTAGCGGAAGGTCGCGTTGCCCTCGCCCGAGAACCCCTCGTTCAGCTTGATCACCGCCCGGCGCACCTGGGGGCGCTCCCGGCGGAGGCTCCACAGGGCATCGAGCACGTCGTGATCGTCGCGCAGGTCCTCGTACCCCGCGGGGCAGGCCACCCCCGCCTCCTGGAACAGCTTCCGGCTCCCCGACTTGCTGCCGAGCGGCGCCAGCGCGGGATCGGCGCCGTTGAGCGGGATGCCGAGCAGCACCGAGAGCTTCCGCTCGAGCGGGGTGGCATTGAAGACCGAGAGGTAGGCCTGGGCCGGGTTGCGGATGGCGCAGCGGATCCGTTCGATCAGCCGGGGCCGCTCCAGGATCTTTTCGGTCAGCGGCCGGGGGGATCCGTCGAAGGCGCACAGCATGGTGAGCCGGGCACGCGCGTGGCTGGCGGGGATGCCGAGCAGCAGGTTGAGCAGGTACTCGAGGATGACCGGGTGCACCGGCTGGGAGGTCACGTACACCACGTGCGCCCGCGGATTGCGCAGCCGGATCAACAGGAAGAGCAGCCGCTCCTCGTAGAAGCTCGCCCCGTGCAGTTGCGCCAGCTCCCGCTGGTCGAGCGTGAGCGAGGGGACCACCACCGTGGTGCAGGGCGCGTCGTCGTCGGAGGCCAGCAGTTGCCAGACATCACGCAGCCGGGGCTTGAGCCGCTCAAAGCGGGCAAGCTCCTCCTCGAGGGTCAGCTGGCTGGCGAACGGCGGATGGGGGATCATGCGCGCTCCCCCCGGGGTGGGGGACGATGGGCGGGAGTCCGGCTCCCGCCTACCCACCCTACGGAAGGGCGGTGCGCGTCAGCGTGAGGTTGGCGTGAAGCTTGGTTCAGAGCGGGCGGGGGTCCGGCGGCGGGGCACGGCGGCCGCGCGCGGCCGCCGCTCCCCGCCCCTGCGCCTCAGGGCGTGAACTGGGTGGCCTTGGGCTCCACGCGCAGGATCCACAGGCCGGTGTTGATGTCCGGGACGAAGATGGTGCCGTTCTTCACCACCGCGCCCCACGCAAAGGTGGACCGCTTGCGGGCGCCCATGGAATCCGAAGTGAAGATCCACGAGATCTCCCGGCCCTGCCGCAGCAGGTCCCCCTTGAGCTCGCCCGAGATGTCGAGCACCCGCGCGCCGCCGTGGTAGTTGCCCAGGTAGAGCGTGTCACCCTCCACCCAGACGTTGTGCACCCCGCCGTCGGTGGGCTCGTACCAGGCCACCTTCCGCGGGTGCTCGATGTCGGAGACGTCGATGACGTGGAGCTTGCCCCAGGTCAGGTCGTTCCCGTCGGCCAGCCCGCGGGCCTCGCGTGAGGCGTAGACCTCGTCGCCCACGAAGACGTACTTCCCCGCCCGCCACGCGGTGTGGGTGCCGCGGGCGCCCAGCCCGTAGAGCTGGTCGATCCGGGCGTATTCCTCGTTGAGGTCGTACTTGAACTGCGACACCAGCACCGGGTGCTCCGGGCTGCCGCCCTTGAGGCCGTTGCCCACGTCCAGGATGATGAGCCCGTCGTTCCAGTACGAGAGATACGCCAGCCCGTCGGTGACGGCGATGTCGTGCAGGTAGCGGCCCGCCTCGGCCTGCTCGGTCTGCCAGCGCGCGACTTCCTTCGGGTGCCAGGGGTCCTGCAGGTCGATCACCCGCATGGACCCGGTGGCGTCATCGGTGATGTAGGCGTGGCCGCGGCTCACGTAGCTCGAGTGCACCCCGCCGGTGACGGTCTCGGTGTAGTCGGCGATGACCTTCGGGTGGCAGGGGTCGCTCGCCTCGAAGACCTTGAGGCCGTTCTTCCGGTTGCTCGCGCCCTCGCGGGAGAACACGCCGAACTTGCCATCCTCGGTGGTCATGATGTCATTGACGATCTGGGCGTCGACCATCATCGAGTCCACGATCCGCGGGGCGCGGGGATCCTCGACGTTGATCACGTAGACCCGGTCGGCGATCGTGGACATGTAGGCGCACTGCCCGGAGGGATGCACCCAGACCTCCGCGCCGCGGAACGCCAGCGGCACCCGGCCCAGCACCTCCATGCCACGGCCCACGCGCCGGGGCTGGACCGTCACCACCGCGTCGGCGGTGTAGGCGCCGGCGGTGGCGGTGACGGTGTAGCGCCCCGGCTGCTCCGCCACGAAGGCGCCGCTCGCGTCCACCTGGGCCACGCCCTCGCCGCCCTCGACCGACCAGCGCACCGCGAAGCCCGTCCACGGCACGCCCGGTGGCCGAGCGGCCCGCGACCTTGAAGCGGACCACGTCGCCGGTCCGCGCGGCGCTGCTGCCGGGCTCCACCTCGAGCCGGCTCAGCGTGGCGGGGATCACCTGCACACCGACCGTGGCGCTGGCGCTGCCGGCCCGCGCCGTGATCGTGGCCCGGCCCGGCGCCACCGCCCGCAGCCGGCCGTCAGGGGTGACGCTCGCCACCCGGGCGTTGCTCGACGAGAACGTGAGCGGATCGTGTCGCCGGTCGTTCTGTGCCGTGTAGGCGGTCCCGGTCAGCGTGAGCCGGCTGCCGACGAGCAGCGGGCCGGCGGGGGCGTCGAGCGCCACGCGCGCCGGGCTGCCCGGCAGCACCCGCACCCGCACGATGCCGAACACCGGCCGGGCCATCCCCGGGACGCTGGCCGCGGCGGTCACCGAGATGTACCCCTGGAAGCCGCCGCGGACGAGGCCGGTGGAGTCGACGTCGCCCTCGCCGTCGCTGAACCAGCCGATGCGGGCGCCGGGAACCGGCTGGCCGTTGCCGTCGAGCGCGCGGGCGGTGAGCTGCAGCGTCTGCCCGATGGTCACCTCGGGCGTGGGGGGCGCCACTTCCACCCGGGCGATGGGAACCGGGGCCTGCAGGAGGGCAAGGGCAAGTGTCAGCATGGGATGCCGCGGGGGTTCGGGTGGTGGGTGCGCATGCGGCCTGAGGGGGCCGGGGATGGTACGCGCGGAATCTAGCGCCGGTTTCCCCGCGCCGCGCCCCGGCGCGGGCTCTCCCCTTCCCCCCGGCCCGCCTTATCTTTCCGCCCCATGTCGACTTCCCTTCCCGCCCAGGTGACCCTCGGCCTGGTGCAGATGCGCATGACCGCCGACCCGGAGCACAACGTCGCCACGGCGGTGGAGCGCATCCGCGACGCCGCCGCCCGCGGGGCCCAGGTCATCTGCCTCCCCGAGCTCTTCCGCAGCCCCTACTTCTGCCAGACCGAGGACCACGGCTGCTTCCAGCTCGCGGAGCCGATCCCGGGACCCAGCACCGCCCGGCTGGGCGGGCTCGCGAAGGAGCTCGGCGTGGTGCTCATCGCGTCGCTGTTCGAGAAGCGGGCCGAAGGGCTGTACCACAACACCACCGCGGTGCTCGACGCCGACGGCAGCTACCTCGGCAAGTACCGCAAGATGCACATCCCCGACGACCCGAACTTCTACGAGAAGTTCTACTTCACCCCCGGCGACCTCGGCTACCGCTCCTGGGACACGAAGTTCGTCAAGGCGGGGGTGCTCATCTGCTGGGACCAGTGGTACCCCGAGGCGGCACGGCTCACCGCGCTCACCGGGGCCCAGCTGCTGTTCTACCCGACGGCCATCGGGTGGCTGGTGCCCGAGAAGGCCGAGTACGGCGCCGCGCAGCAGGCCTCGTGGGAGACGATCCAGCGCAGCCACGCCATCGCCAACGGCGTCTTCGTGGCGTCGGTGAACCGGGTGGGGCACGAGCCGGGGCCCAACGAGGGGATCGAGTTCTGGGGGGGGAGCTTCGTCTGCGCGCCCAATGGCGAGATCCTCGCCAAAGCGGGCACCGGCGAGGAGACGCTGATCGTGCCGATCGACACCCGGAAGGTGGACTTCGCCCGGACCCACTGGCCCTTCCTGCGGGACCGCCGGGTGGAGTCCTACGGCGACCTCACCCGGCGCTACATCGACTAGGCATCCACGGCGGGCGCCACCGCGCCTGCCCCCCTCCACCGTCACGGAACCATGTCCCACCCGCTCCCCGCATCCCAGGGCTTCCGCATGCCGGCCGAGTGGGCCCCACACCGGGGCACCTGGCTCAGCTGGCCCCATCGGGAATCCTCCTGGCCCGACCACTTCGAATCCGTCCCGGGCGTGTTCGTGGAGCTGGTCCGCCACCTGGTGCCGCAGGAGGAGGTCCACATCAACGTCACCGGTCCGGAGATGGCCGCCGACGTGACCCGCCGCCTGGCCGCGGCCGCGGTTGCCGTCGTGGATCTCCCGCCGGGGACGGAGCCGCCGCGCGGCGCCGGCAAGGGGACCGCCTACCTGCACCACCACCCGACCAACGATGCCTGGTGCCGGGACCACGGCCCCTGCTTCATCCTGCGGGAGACGGCCTCGGGCCGGCGGGAGCAGGCGGTGGTGGACTGGGGCTACAACGCGTGGGGGGGGAAGTACCCGCCATTCGACAGCGATGACGTCATCCCTACCCGAATCGCGGAGCGGTTCCGGCTGCGGGTGTACCACCCGGGCATCGTGATGGAAGGCGGCAGCCTGGACGTCAACGGCAAGGGCACGCTGCTCACCACCGAGAGCTGCCTGCTCAACCCCAACCGGAATCCGGGACTCTCGCGGGAGCAGATCGAGCAGCGGCTGCGCGACTTCCTGGGGGTCACCAGGATCCTCTGGCTGGGCGAGGGCATCGCGGGGGATGACACCGACGGGCACGTCGACGACCTCACCCGCTTCGTGGACGAGACCACCGTGGTCACCGTGGTGGAGGAGGACCCGCGCGACGAGAACTTCGCCCCGCTGCGGGACAACCTGGAGCGGCTCCGGCGCATGAGCGACCAGGACGGCCGCCCGCTGCGGGTGGTGACCCTGCCCATGCCGCCGGCCATGCACGTCGACGGCCAGCGGCTGCCGGCGAGCTACGCCAACTTCTACATCGCCAACGGCATCGTGCTGCTGCCGGCCTACCACCCGCCGACCGATGCCATTGCCCGCGAGGCGCTGCAGCGCTGCTTTCCCTCCCGGCGCGTGGTGCTGCTCGACTCGACCGCCCTGGCCTGGGGCCTCGGCAGCTTCCATTGCGTCACCCAGCAGTGGCCGGCGGCCTGAGCATGACCGTTCCCATCTTCTCCGACGACTGGGCCCGGGCCTGCAGCGAGGCGCTCAACCAGAACGCGGCGTACCGCGCCGCCGCAGCCACCTGGGAAGGGGCGGTGCTGCTCCGGATGCTCGCCGAGGCGCCCGGGGCCCCGGAACGGCTCGTCTTCCTCGACCTGTGGCATGGGGAGTGTCGCGCGGCCCACGGCGCGGTGGCGGCCGACGAGGCGCCGGCGCGCTACGTGCTCACCGGGACCCCGGCCGCCTGGCGCCAGGTGCTCACCGGGGCCACGCCGCCGCTGCTGGCGATCATGACCGGCAGGCTCAAGCTCACCAAGGGCGCGCTGGCCGACCTGCTGCCCTTCGTCAACGCCGCCAAGGAGCTGGTGAGCACCGCCGCCGCCATCCCGGCCGAGTTCCCCGTGGACGCCTGAGCCTCCACGGCCTCAGCCGCGGGGCGCCGTCGCCTCGGGCTGGGTGACCCGCACCGGGGCCGGCAACTCGAGCGCGGACCAGTAGTTCTCCACCCGCCCGAGCAGCCCCGGCGTCACCTCCTGCCCGCGCGCCACCAGCAGGGTCCCCTCCGCGGTCCGCACGTCGTCCACGAAGATCATCCCCAGCTTCACGTCCTGGAGCCGCAGCTCGAGGATCTCGCGCCCGGCCTCCGCGCCGGTCACGGTGGCGAGGTCGGCAAGCATCGCGGGGTCGTACCAGCCCTGGTGCGCCTGCAACCGGGCCAGGGCCTCCGCCGCCGCGTGGCCGCCCGACGTGAGTCGGTCGTACGCGAGGACCACGGCCAGCATCCGCGCGCCGAGCGGGATGTCGTCACCGCGGACCAGTGGCTCGGCCGTCCCGCCGGCGTAGCGCAGGTGCACGTGTCCCAGGATGGCGCGGATCTCGTCGAGCCGCGGGATCTCGGCGATGAGCCGCAGCGCCACCGCCGGCATGTCGGCCACCTGGGCTTCCTCCTCGGGGGAGAGGCGGGCGCCGGCGGCGAGCCGCTCGGCCGTGGCGGCGGGCAGGGCGATGGCGCCCACCTGCGAGAGCATCGCCGCCATCTCCATCTGCCAGCGGTCGCGGAAGCCGATCAGCGTGGCGAGCGCGCCGATGAGCCGCCGCGCCCGCGCCGCCCGCCCGAGCGCCACCGGATTGGCGAGGCCGAGGACATCGAGCAGCGCCTGCACGCTGCCCTTGAGGGTGCGCTCCAGGAGCTCCCGCTCCGAGACCACCAGCCGGTGCTGCGCCACCGCCTGGCCCAGGGCGGCGCCGAGCACTTCCGGCGGGCAGGGCTTGGTGAGGAAGCGGAAGATCTGGCCCTCGTTCACCGCGGCGATGGCCGAGCGGAGGTCGGCGTGGCCGGTGAGGAGCACCCGGGTGGCGTCGGGCACCAGGCGGCGCGCGGCACCCAGGACGGCGATCCCGTCCACGCCCGGCATCCGCATGTCGCTCAGCACCACGTCAAAGCCGTGGTCGCCCTGGAGCAGCGCCACCGCCGCGGCGCCCCCCACTGCGGGCACGATCTCGAACTCGCGGCGCAGCACCCGGCCCAGGCCCTCGAGCACGTGCCGCTCATCGTCCACGCATAGCACGCGCGGCAGCGGGGGCGTCATCCGTCGGCCTCCAGCTCTTCCGCGCGGGCCCGCCACTCGTCGAGCCGCCGCGACCAGCCGGCGTGGGCGAGGACCTCGAGGTCCAGCCGGGCCGCGGCCCGCCCGGCGCCCTCGTCGCGCTCGTGGATCAGGGCATCCGCCACGTGCACCGCGAGCACCACGCGCCGGTCGCCGGGGATCACCCGACCGGGCCGGTGGTGATGCGCCACCGCCTCGAGGACCGGGTGCGGCAGCCCCCAGAGGCCAAGCAGGTACGCACCGACCTCGGCATGGGTCACGCCCGCACGGCGGAGCTCGATGTCATGCAGCGGCACCTGCAGCGCCCGGCTCTGCCGCAGGTCATCCGCGAAGGCCTGGGGCAGGCGCGTGGCGAGGATGAGCTTGCCCACGTCGTGCAGCAGCCCGGCGGAGAAGGCCGTCTCGGCCAGGGCGGCATCGCCCGGCAGCGCCCGGGCCAGCCGCGCCACCGCCAGCCCATGCGCCTGTTCCGCCTCCACCGTGCAGCCGACGGCCGTCGCCGTGAACCCGGTGGAGAAGACGTGCTGGGCGAGGGCGAGCGACCGGATGAGCCCGGTGCCGAGCAGGGAGGTGGCCTGGGCCACGCTGGTGACCTGGCGCCGCTGGCCGAAGAAGGCGGAGTTGACCAGGTGCAGCACCCGGGCCGAGAGCCCGGCGTCCTGCTCGATGATCTCGGCGAGCTGCCCCACGCTGGACGCCGGATCGCTCAGCACCCGGCCGAGTTCGTGCCAGATGGCCGGCACCGAGGGCAGGGTGTCGACGGTTCCGATGAGCCGCCGGAGCCCGGGACTGGCGAGGAGTTCGCGCAGGGCGCAGGCGCGCTCCACGACCTCGCGGAGCACCTGGGCCTGGCACGGCTTGGTCAGGAACTGGTGGGCCACCGGCACGGTGCGGGTGCTGGCGAGGTCGTCGGTCTGCCCGGACAGCACGATGCGGATCGCGTCGGGAGCGACCGTCGCCACCCGGGCCAGCAGCTCGGCCCCGTCCATCCCGGGCATGCGCATGTCGGTGACGACGACGTCGGCCGGCTCGCGGGCCAGCTCGGCCAGGGCGGCCGCGCCGCTGCCCGCGAAGCGCAGGTCCCAGTGGCCGCGCTCGCCGTGCAGCATGCGCCGGAGCCCCTCCAGGATCCGCGGCTCATCGTCGACGAACAGGATGCGGCGCATCATCCCCGCTCCCGGAGGTCGTCGTCGGGGTGCAGCGGCAGGCGCACGATGAACGTGGACCCGTGGCCGGGCTCGGTCTCGAAGGTGAGCGTGCCGCGGTGCTTCCGCACCACGACGTCGCGGGCGATCGCAAGGCCCTGGCCGGTGCCCCGCCCCACCTCCTTGGTGGTGAAGAAGGGGTCGAAGATCCGCGGCTGGACCGCCAGGGGGATGCCGGTGCCCGAGTCCTGCACCCGGATCTCCACGACGTCCTCGTGCACCCGGGTCCTGACCAGGATCCGGCCCCGGTCACCCGAGTCGGGGGCGGCGTCCGCGATCGCGTGCGCCGCGTTCACCACCAGGTTGAGCAGCACCTGCTGGATCTCGCCCACGAGGCAGGGCACCGGCGGCAGCGCCGGGTCCAGGTCAAAGGCCAGGTCCGCCACGTACTTCCATTCATTGCGGGACACCGCCGCGGTGTTCTCGATGGCGCGGTTGAGGTCCACCGGGACGGGGTCGGTGCCGCCGGGGTGGCTGAACTCCTTCATGGCCCGCACGATCTCGCTGACCCGCTCCACGCCCTCGAGCGCCTGCGCCACCGCGCGGGGCACCTCCTCGAGGACGAAGTCGGCGTCGACCCCCTCCCACAGCGCGGCCACCGGCCCGACGGCCAGCCCGGCCGCCGTCGCCTCCTCGGCCAGGGCCCGGTGGGCGGTGAGCAGGGTGATGAGGTCGCCGTAGGCGCCCTGGAGGAAGCGGAGGTTGTCGCCGACGTACTGCGTCGGCGTGTTGATCTCGTGCGCGATCCCGGCGGCCAGCTGCCCGATCGCCTCGATCTTCTGCGCCTGCAGCACCTGGTGCTCCAGGGCCCGGCGGGCGGTGATGTCGGTGACCGCGCCCACCATGCGGGTCGGCGTCCCGTCCGCGTCGCCATGCACCTGTCCCCGCCCCGTCAGCCAGCGCACCGTGCCATCGCCCCAGACCACCCGGAAGCTGTGGGTGTACTCGGTGAGCCCGGTGATGGCGGCGGTGATGGCCCGGTCGAGCCCGGCGCGGTCCTCGGGATGCACCCGCGCCATGAAGGTCTCGTAGCCGCCGTCGAATTCGCCGGGACCGAAGCCGAACAGGGAGGCGTGCTCGCCGAGCCAGGTGATCTCCTGGCGCTGGAGGTCCCAGTCCCACACGCCGATCCGGGCCGCGCGCATGGCCGACTGCAGCCGCTCCTCGCTGCCACGCAGCGCGGAGAGCGTGGCGGTCCGCTCCTCGAGCAGCCGACGGTTGGCGTCGAACGAGAGCGCACGGGCCAGGGCGGCGCTCAGCATGCCCCCGATCAGCAGCAGCGCCTGCTCGTCCGCGTCACTGAAGGCGGCAGGGTCCAGGTGCATCACGGTCAGGACGCCGATCGACCGTCGCCCGTCGCGCAGCGGGACGGTGAGGATCGAACGGCTGCCCAGCGTCCGCGTCGTCGCCCGGTGCACCCGGGCGTCGGCCTCGGTGTCGTCGGAGCGCGCCGGCAGGCCGTGCGCGAGGGTGTCGCCGGCCAGGCTCCCCGCCACGGGGACCCGCATCCCCTGCACCCGGGTGGCGATGCCGCTGGTGGACCGGAAGACGAGGTCGCCGGCGTCTTCCATCAGGACGGCCGCGCCCGAGGCGGCCAGCAGGTCCCGCGCGGAGTCGGCGATGCGCTGCATGACCTCGTCGGGCTCGAGCCCGGCGGTGAGCACCGCCTGCTGCAGGTCGATGATGCCGGTGAGCCGGGCCGTCTCGGGGCGGGCGGGCCCCGGCGCCGTGCCCCGGACCGTGATGTCACGGGCGATGCACAGCAGCCCGGCGAGCCCGCCGGCCGCGTCCCGGCAGGGGATCTTGGTGACCAGGTGGCGCACCATGCCGCCCTCGGCCGCCACGGTCTCCTCCACGGTCTCGGTGCGGGCGGCGCGGAGGGTCTCCGCGTCATAGGCCCGGAGCCGCGTGGCCACGGCGGTCGGGAACAGCTCCTCGTCCGTGGAACCGATCATCTCCGCGGCCGACCGGTGGCTGGCCGCGGCCGCGGCGCGATTCACCAGCCGGTACCGTCCCTGCAGGTCCTTCACGAAAACCGCCGCGGGGAGGCTGTCGGCCAGCAGGCGCAGCAGGTCGGTGGCGCAGAGCGGATCGCCCGGCCCGTGCCGTTCCGCCACTGCCGGACCGGTGTCCGGTGCCTGTTCGCCAACCGCCATGCCCCCCCCTCGGATGCCACGCCCGACCCGGCCCACGTCCCCAGTATCGGCATCCCGACCCGCTCCGACGCCCCCGGTCCCGCCCCCTCAAGCCGGTGGTCCCGCCGGCCGAAGCTTCCAGACATGGGCACCCAGCAGGAACCCGTTCCGCCCCCCACCCCGGCGCCGCGCGCGGCCGATGAGGCGGTCCGCCGCGGGTACTGATCGCCATCACGGCGCTGGGGACGGCCATGGCTGCGCTGTCCCTGGCGGCGCCGGCCATGATCCGGCCCGCCGGGGGCGTCCCGTCCCAGGTGGGCGCCGCGCTGTTCGAGTGGGTGCTGTGGGTGCCGCTGTTCGGGCTGGTCCGGCGCGTCGCCATGCGGGCACATCGCACCAGGTCGGCCGTCGAGGTCGCGGGGTTGCACCTGACGGCGGCGGTGGGCCTGAGCGCGCTGCACACGGGGATCAGCGTGGCGGCTTGGTGGCTGGCCGGGTGGCTCCCGGCCGGGCTGGGCCTCGGAGCCGCCGCGCTGCGGCTCGGGCTGGACCAGGCCATCGGCAACGGCGTCGCCTACGGCGTGCTGGCCGCGGCCAGCCATGGGCTGGCGTACGTCTCGGACCTGCGCCGGGCGGAGGAGGAGCTCCGGAAGAGCCAGGAGCAGCTGTTCCAGTCGCAGAAGATGGAGGCGGTGGGGCGGCTGGCGGGGGGCGTGGCGCATGACTTCAACAACCTGCTCACCGTCATCGGCAACTACACCGCGCTGGTGCTGGACGACATGCCCGACGACGACCCGCGGCGCCAGGACCTGCTGGAGGTGCACCGCGCCAGCGACCGCGCCGCCGGCCTCACCCGGCAGCTGCTCGCCTTCAGCCGCCGGCAGGTGATGAAGCCGCGCGCCATCGACCTGGCCGGCGCCGCCAACGAGATGGCGGGCATGCTCCGCCGGCTGATCGGCGAGGACATCCAGCTGGTGGTCAAACCGCGGCCCGGCACCGGCCGGGCGGAGGCGGACCCGGTGCAGGTGGAGCAGATCCTGCTCAACCTGGTGGTGAACGCGCGCGACGCGATCCAGGGGCCGGGCACCGTGACGATCGAGACGGCCAACGCCGACCTCGACCATGAGTTCGCCCGGCTGCACCAGGGCGCCCGCCCCGGCTCATACATCATGCTCGCCGTCGGCGACACCGGCTCCGGCATGGACCGGGAGACGCAGCGCCGGATCTTCGAGCCGTTCTTCACCACCAAGCCGGTCGGCAAGGGCACCGGGCTCGGGCTCTCGACGGTGTACGGGATCGTCAAGCAGAGTGGCGGCTACATCGCGGTCTACAGCGAGCCCGGGCACGGCAGCGTGTTCCGGGTGTACCTGCCCCGCGCCGGCGCGGAGCAGCCCACGCCGCTCATCCCCGGGATGGTGCCGGCCCCCGCCGGGAGCGCCCTGGGCACGATCCTCGTGGTGGAAGACGAGGACACGGTGCGCGAACTGGTGCGCAAGGTCCTCGAGCGGCGCGGCTTCCGGATCCACAGCGCCGCCAACGGGCACGCCGCCCTCGAGCTCGCCGCGCGCCTCCGCGAGCCGATCCACCTCCTCCTCACCGATGTGGTCATGCCCGAGCTCAACGGGCGGGAGCTGGTGGAGCGGCTCAAGCTCTCCCACCCGGGACTCCAGGTGGTCTTCATGTCCGGCTACACCGACGACGCCCTGGCCAGCCGCGGCGCGCTGGGCCCCGAGGTCCGGTTCCTGGCCAAGCCGTTCGCCACCCGGGACCTGCTCAAGACCGTGCAGGAGGCGCTGGACGCGGGGGCCGTCGCGGACCAGCCGGCGTAGCCGCGGCCGTCCCCGACGCGACACGGGGTGGGTCCGCTCACGGACCCACCCCGTTCGCCGTCCCGCGCCCGCGGTCCGCCTACTTGAGGAACAGCATCTCGCGGTAGGAGGGCAGCGGCCACAGGTCGTCGGCCACGTGGCTCTCGAGCGCGTCGGCGTAGGTCCGGACCTGCGCCATGGCGGGCTTCACCTTGTCGCGGATCCAGGCCGCGTGCTTGGCCGGGTCGTCGTCGTGGTGGCCGGCCACCTTCTCCAGCGCCGCCAGCGACTCCTGGAAGCGGGAGACCAGGTTCACGAACTGCCCCAGCGCGGCCACGGTATCGTGGCACTTGACCCCGGCCGCCTCGGTGGCCGCGGCCGCGTCGGCCACCCGCCGCTGGTGCTGCAGCGCGGCCGGCAGGATGTGGGTGCGGCCGAGCGTGCTCATCGTCTCGGCCTCGATGGTCAGCTCCTTGTTGTACTTCTCGTAGGCGATCAGGAGCCGGCTGTCGTACTCGGACTTGTTGAGCACGCCGTACTTCTTGAACAGGTCGGAGTACTTCCGGGCCTTGAGCGCCGCGAGCGAATCCACGGTGTCATGCAGGTGCGGCAGGCCGCGCTGCTCGGCCTCATCGTGCCAGGCCTGGGAGTAGCCGTCGCCGCCGAAGATCACCCGCTTGTGCTGCTTGACCAGCTTCTTGAGCAGCGCCATGGCGGCCGACTGCACCCGGGCCGGGGTCGGGTTCTTGCCGACGGCCCGCTCCAGCTCGGTGGCCACCACGTCGAGCGACTCGGCCACGATCGTGTTGAGCACCGTGTTGGGCCAGGCGATCGTCTGGCTGGAGCCCACCGCGCGGAACTCGAACTTGTTGCCGGTGAACGCGAACGGGCTGGTGCGGTTGCGGTCGCCGGAGTGCCGCGGCAGGGTGGGCAGGGTCCGGGCGCCCAGGTCGATCACGCCGCCCTTGAGGGTCCGCTTGAGCTGGCCCTTCTCCACCTGGTCGAGGATGTCCTGCAGCATGTCGCCGAGGAAGATCGAGATGATCGCCGGCGGGGCCTCGTTGGCGCCGAGCCGGTGGTCATTCGCCGCCGAGGCGATCGAGCCGCGCAGCAGCTCGGCATGGAGGTCGACGGCCCGGATCACCGAGCAGAGGAACACCAGGAACTGCAGGTTGGTGTGGGTGTCGTCCTGCGGGTCGAGCAGGTTGTGGCCCTTGTCGGTGGCCATCGACCAGTTGTTGTGCTTGCCCGAGCCGTTCACGCCCGCGAAGGGCTTCTCGTGCAGGATCGCCGCCAGCCCGTGGCGCGGCGCCACCCGGCGCAGCGTCTCCATGGTCAGCATCTGGTGGTCGCTGCCGAGCTGGCTCATCTCGAAGATCGGCGCGATCTCGTACTGCGCCGGCGCCACCTCGTTGTGGCGGGTCTTCACCGGCACGCCCAGCGCCCACAGCTCCCGCTCCACCTCCGCCATGCAGGCGAGCACCCGCGCCGGGATGGTGCCGAAGTACTGGTCCTCGAGCTGCTGGCCCTTGGGCGGCCGGGTGCCGAAGAGCGTCCGGTTGCAGATGACCAGGTCCGGGCGCTGCCAGAACAGCTCCCGGTCGATCAGGAAGTACTCCTGCTCCGGTCCCACCGTGGTGAACACCCGGGTGGCGCCATGGCTGGTGCCGAAGATGCTGAGGATGCGCAGCGCCTGCTGCGACAGCGCCTCCATGCTGCGGAGGAGCGGGATCTTGGTGTCGAGGGCCTCGCCGGTCCACGAGACGAACGCCGTGGGGATCACCAGCGTGACCGTGCCGGTGCCCCGCACCAGGAAGGCCGGGCTGGTCACGTCCCAGGCGGTGTAGCCGCGGGCCTCGAAGGTGGCGCGCAGCCCGCCCGACGGGAAGCTCGAGGCGTCAGGCTCGCCCTGCACCAGCTCGTCGCCGGAGAAGTTGAAGATCACCCCGCCCTGGCCGTCCGGAGAGATCAGGCTGTCATGCTTCTCGGCCGTCAGGCCGGTCAGCGGCTGGAACCAGTGGGTGTAGTGCGTCGCCCCGTTCTCGATCGCCCAGTCCTTCATGGCGTTCGCCACCACGTCGGCGACGCTGTGATCGAGGGGTGCGCCCTGGTCGATCGTCTTGATCAGGCGCTTGAAGACGTCCTTGGGGAGCCGCTGGCGCATCACCGCGCGCGAAAAGACGTCGCGGCTGTACAATGCGTCCACGGGTTCGAGCTGGCCGCTCGTCGCAGGGGTGGTCACCGGTGGGGCCCTCAGGCAAAGGGTGTCGCGCACGGGGGCGCGGACTGGCGGCGGGGAAGATAACCAGCCGACGGGGCGGAACAAGCGGAGGGGCGGCCGTGCGGCCGCCCCCCCGAATGCCCCTCCGCAGCCCCCGTTCTCGCCCCCCGGCAGCGCCCCTCAGCGCCACTCCCGGACCCGGCGGTCCGGCAGCCGGACCACCCGGCCAGGGGGCGCGGCGTCGTTCTCCGGCAGCGGGGCGCTCCCCCGCGCCGCCCCCAGCTCCAGCACGCTGCGCAACCGCCGCAGCAGCTCCGACCCCGGCACGGGCTGCCGCGCCTCGTCGTAGTAGTCGAACCAGGGCAGCCCGGCCCGGCTGTAGTCCGCCGCGGTCGGCGGGCGGCCTGGAGGCGCCTGGCCCGTGATGGCCTGCCACACCACCGAGTTGGTCAGGTGCACGAACACCCGGCTCCCCTGCTCCAGGTCCCAGTCCGACAGCTCGAACCGGTCGGCGTAGATCTCCTGCCGCATCCGGCCGCCGGCGGCGAGCCCCATCTCCATCGGCGCGGCGCACACGGCCGCCCCGGCCTCCCGGCACAAGAGGCGGGATTCTCCTTTCGCGGGGCGCGGCGGACGCGGGGGAAAGCGGCGCTCGAAGGCGGCCCGCTTCATCGGGAACACCTGGACCTGGATGCCCCCGTGCTCCCCCCGCCCCGTGAGCTGCTCCTCGGCGGTGTACCCCTCGCCGAGCGGCATGGCCACGAACTGCCGGATCACGCCACGCTCCACGCAGTACCCGTCGAGCCAGGGCTGGCCGGGGTGCACCAGGTAATTCTGCGGACCGCGGTCGAGCCCGGACACCCACGGCTTGCCGGTCACCGCGTCGATCTTTCCGGTGGCGATCCGGATGGCGCAGGGCCAGGCCGTGCCCCGGTCTTCCAGCCGCGGGGCGGAGAAGTTGAGCCACAGCGCCTCGGCCTGGGACATGGGCAGCATCACGCCGCCATGCTCGAGCCAGACGGCCGGCACGTGGCCGGCGACGTCGTCCACGTGGCGCAGCGGGAAGCGTCCGAGCCCCGGGGGCAGCGGATAGTCGCGGCCGTCGTCGGGGATCCGGAGGGTCCGCTGGAAATCGATGTGCAGCCGCGCCCCGGGATGCACCGCCGGAAAGCGGAACTGCAGCGCGTCATTGGTCAGTTCGATCACACAACCTCCCCGGTGGTCCTGCCTGCGCTCCGCGACCACCCCGGCCGCCGGAGTCCCGCTACCACTTGCCGTCCCGCACCTCGCGCACCAGCCGGAGCACCGCGTGGTCCGGGAGGTGCCGCAGGTCCCGCAGCAACTCCGCAAACAGCTGCGGCCGCTTGAGGATGATCTTCTGCAGATCCGAGCCGACCTTTCCGGCCAGCGCCAGCAGCAGGTCGGGATCGATGCCCAGGTCTCCCGCCAGGGCCCGGATGGACTCCTCCGAGGGCGGGGCCTGCTCCCCCCGCTCGATCTTGCTGAGATACGAGGGCTCGAGCCCCACCCGGGCGGCGACCTGCCGCACGGAGAACCGGGGGTCCCCGGCCCGCAACATCTCCCGCCGGTGGCGAACGAAGTCGCCGAAGTTTTCAGGCATCGTGTAGTAGATACTACACACTACACACCACGGCCGCAAGTCCCCGCGCGGCTCCCCCGTTCACGGGTGCCTCACGCCGCCTTCATCGCCGGCGGCACACTGTACCAGCTGATGCGCGCGCTCCCCCTCGCCCCACCCGATCACGACCCGCCCCTGCCCAATCCCTGGCGCCACTGGCTGCGCTGGCCCGGGCTGTTCGGGTTGGCGGCCGTGCTGGCCGGCCTGCTGCTGGCACCCGCCCCGACCCTCCGGCTGGTGTGGGCCGTGGTGATCCCGCTGCTCCCGGTGACCTTCTTCCTTTCCCCGTCACTGTGGCGAGCCGCCTGCCCCCTCGCCACCCTCGATCTCCTCGGCGGGCCCGCCCGCGAGGGCCAGACCCTGGGCCGGGCCGCGGGGGCCCGCCTCAACGCGATCGGCATCACCTTGCTGCTCGGGATCATCCCCGCGCGGCGCGTACTCCTCGAGTTCGATGGCCGGACGATGGCCGCCACCCTGCTCGCCTTCGGCGCGATGGCGTACCTGGTGGGCCGGACGCGACCCGCAAAGGCCGGCTTCTGCAACGCGCTCTGCCCGGTGCTCCCGGTGGAGCGGCTCTACGGGCACGCGCCGCTGCTCCACCTCGGCGACACCCGCTGCCGTCCCTGCGTCCGCTGCACCACGGTGGGCTGCGTGGACCGGGCACCCCGGGAGGCGCTGGTGGCCCTGGGCGGCGGCCGCCGGCAGGCGGGCCGCTGGCTCCGGTCGGCACCCGGGCTGTTCGTGGCGGGGTTTCCGGGATTGATCGTGGGATTCGGCCTGCTGCCCGACCCGGGGCCGGCGTCGCTGGCGCGAGCCTACGGCCAGGTGCTGGCTGGGGTGGCCCTGTCGTGGCTGGCCGTGCTCCTGCTGCTGACGCTCCTGCGAACCGGCGTGGTCCCGGCCATCCGGGTCCTGTCCGTGCTCAGCGCGGGGCTCTTCTACTGGTTCGCGGCGCCGCACATGGCCGCGGCGCTGGGGGGCGGGCCGACGGCCGGGCCGGCGCTACGGGCGGGCTTCCTGCTGGTGGTGGCGTGGTGGGCCAGCCAGGGCCTGCGGCGACTCAGCGCGGCACCTGCCCATGCGGAGCCGTCAGGTGTCCCGAAAAGAGGAGGAACCCGAAACAGACCAGATTGATGGTCAGCAGCCAGCTCGCGGCGGTCCACGCGCGCCCCTTGGTGAAGGGCTGGTCCTTGAGCGCCCGCCCCCAGGTACCCGTGCCCCGACAGCAGCACGGCGTGGTAGAGCCCGTACAGCACGTAGTGCCAGGCGATCCCGTGCCAGAGTCCCATCAGGAGGAACGTGATCCCGAAGCCCGCCGACGCCGCGAGCTGCTTGTCCTTGAGCCAGCCCGCCTTGGTGTTGGCGAGCAGGAAGCGCATGTAGATCTGGTCGCGGAACCAGGTGGAGAGGCTGATGTGCCACCGGTTCCAGAAGTCCTGGATGCTGGTGGCCAGGTAGGGCCGGTTGAAGTTGGGCGGCACCCGGATGCCGCAGGCGTGGCTGACCGCGATGGCGATCCCGCTGTAGCCCGCGAAGTCGAAGAACAGGTAGGCGCTGTAGGCGTACATGTACGACAGCATCCCGCCCAGCCCCGGGAGCTTCGCCGCCGGGTCCATCCAGTACTGCTTGATCAGCGCGGCGACGATGAACTTGGCCAGCAGCCCGAGGTGCAGCTGCCACGCCGCGTGGTCGAGGTCGGCGAGCAGCTGGACGCGGCTCCGCGGGGCCTCGTAGTCCTTGAGGAAGCGGCGGAACCGGTCGATCGGCCCCGAGGACAGCGCGGGGAAGAAGCCCACGAACGCGGTGTAGGCCCCGGGCGCCAGGGTGGTGACCAGGCCGTCGCGCACCGCGAAGAGCACGTCGAGCGCGCGGAAGCAGACGTATGAGACGCCGAGGAAGCCGATCCGCGACGCGGGGGCCAGCACCGGCGCCAGCTTGACCGCGACCAGGGGGAGGAGCGCGAGCGCCAGCGCCGCGCGGAACCGGCCGGCGGGCGCCTTCTTGCCTCCGCCGGCCAGCAGCCACCGGGCCAGCAGCCACTGCCAGGCGCCGAACGCGAGCACCACCCACAGGTCACGGATCCGGCCCAGCCCGGGGACCAGGTTGCTGCTGGGCGCGTGATGCACCACCAGCATGAGCAGCGCGCTGGCGAGGATCCAGCGGCCGGCGGCGCGCCCACGCCAGCCGAGCCAGACGGCGGGCGCCACCAGCAGCGCCACCAGCGCGAAGTAGCTGAAGGAGGCGTAGGGCGTCACGGGCGGGCCGCGAGCGCCTTGCGGTCGATCTTGCCGTTGGGCGTCATGGGGAACGCCTCCACGAACAGGAACTTCCGCGGCACCATGTACGCCGGCACCCGCGCCGCCAGCGCCTCGCGCAGGCGGGTGGCCTTTTCCCGGTCGGTGCCCGCGGGGGCGTCGGCCAGCATGACATAGGCGGCCAGGGCATCCACCCGGCCGTCCTTCTCCACGGGCAGCACGGCCGCGCCGGCCACGCCGGGCAGCGCGCAGAGGTTGGCCTCGATGTCACCCAGTTCGATCCGGTGCCCGTGCAGCTTCACCTGGAAGTCCATCCGGCCCTCGCAGAACAGCAGGCCGTCGCGGACGTGCCCCCAGTCGCCGGTCCGGTAGGCCGGCGCGCCCTCGAAGCGGAAGAACGCCTTTTCAGTGAGGTCGGGGCGGTGCAGGTAGCCCGGGCTCACGTTGGGTCCCGCGATGACGATCTCGCCCCGCTCGCCGGCCGGCACCGGGCGCCGCTCGGCGTCGAGGATCACCACGCGGCTCCCCAGCATCGGCCGTCCGATCGGGAGCGGCGCATAGCGGGCCACGACCTCGCGATCCACTCGAATCGAAGTGGTGGCGATGGTGGCCTCGGTGGGACCGTAGGTGTTCCACACCTCCGCCCCGGGGAAACGGTCCAGGAGCTGGGTCACGGTGTCCGGCGGCAGCGCCTCGCCGCAGAAGAGGAACGTGCGCACGTCCGGCAGCATCCCCCGGGCAAACTTCCGCTCCACGAGACACAGCTGCGCGAACGCCGGCGTCGAGACCCACTCGGTCACGCCGGAGCTGCCGAGCATGGCAAAGAGCTGCTTGAGGTCGGCCACCTGTTCCTTGGTCACGCTGACCAGGGTGCCCCCGGTGAGGAGGCAGAGGTAGGTGTCCATGTGGGACACGTCGAAGCCGAAGATGCACTGGTTGAGCCAGGTGCCCCCGTCGGCGGGCCGCTGTTCCGCCAGCATCCACGCCAGGAAGTGCTCGAGGTTGCCGCGGGTGATGGGGACGCCCTTCGGGTCACCGGTGGAGCCCGAGGTGAACATGATGTAGTGCAGGTCGTCCGGGCCCACGGCGCGGACCGGCGGCTCGCCATGGTCGCCGGCGGAGAGCTCGGCGATCCGGGCCGGCTCCAGGGTGAGCGGCGCGCGGGCCAGCGCCACGATGCGCTCGGCGCGGGCGGGGGGGAGGCCGGTGTCGAGCGGCACGTAGGGGTGGCGGGTCCGCGCGCAGGCGAGGAACGCCACCAGCATCTCCGGTTCCTTGTGCCCGCGCACCACCACCGGCGAGGCGTCGTCGGGGAGGTGGGTGGCCAGCCACGCCGCGAGGGCCCGGGACCGGCGCAGCAGCTCGCCCCAGGTCATGGAGCGCGCCCCGCTCTGGTGCGCCACCCGGTCGGGCGTCTCGCGACCCCGGCGCTCGATCCGCGCGATGAGGTCCATGCTCAGAAGGCCTGGTAAATGAAGCTGGGCGTGTCGAAGGCGTGCAGCACCGCCATCGCCAGCAGCCCCAGCTGGACGGCGAGGTAGAAGGCGAGCCGCGCCGCGAAGCGGGCCCGCGGACTAGCGGAGGCGGTCATGATAGAAGGCGTCCAGCGCCTGGTTGGTGTAGACCCAGCCCTTGGGCGACTGGTGCCCGCCATCATCGCGCAGGAACCACTGGTCCATGTCGTGCTCCTCGAAGGTCACCACCGGCACGCCGCGCCGGGCACAGGCCGCGCGCAGGTGGTCATAGAACTCCTGCCGCTCCTCCGGCGTGGAGCCGCGGTAGTCCATCAGCCGCCCCATGTACGGCACGTTCACCACCAGCGGCCGGGCCCCGGCCCGCAGCAGCAGGTCGAGCTCGAGCTCCAGGTCCTGCCAGGCGGGCAGCGTATCGAGGTCGGGCACGGGCGGGGCGTGGGTCCGCTTCGACTCGAAGTAGGACCGGCGGGCCAGGAAGTAGCGGTCCTCGATCCCGTAGGGATTGGAGGCGGCCTCCGTGCGGTACAGCGATTCCGCCGCGGCGGCGAGGCGCGGCCAGTCGGGCGGCCCGGGCTCGGCGGCGGGTTGCAGCCGCTTGCGCCGGGCCACCCACCCCGCGCCCCAGAGCCGGATCTCGTCCTCGAGACCGAGCACCGCCCCCTGCAGCCGCCCCAGCGGGCGAAACAGCACGGCGAAGGCGCGGTCGCCCGGGCGGCCGTCGGCCACCGTCTCCAGGCCGAACTGGAGCAGTGGGTCCGCCTCGAGCGCGAGGGGGAAATCCAGGATGCGGTGGGCGATCCGGCGCGCGAGCGTATCGGTCGGCGGCCCCCACGCCACCGCCCCGGCCGCGAGCGGGGAGAAGTTCCCCGCGAACATCCCCCGGGTGAAGAAGCCGTCGGGATGGGTCAGGACGTTCGGCGCGACCTCGATCACGATGCGCTTGCCCCGGAGGGCCGCGCCCAGCGCATAGAAGGACTGGGCGTGATGGATGGGCAGCGTGCCCTTCCGCCCCACGGGGACCACGCGGAAGCCGGTGGGCGCCGAGCGGAACCAGTCCCCCGCGCGGTAGGGCACCGACTGGTTGAGTTCCGAGCTGCCGTACAGCAGGAGGAGGCTGTCGCGCTGGAGGGCGCGGCGCTGGAAGGCCAGCCCCATCGACTTCTGCTCGAAGGCGCGCGGCAGCAGGGACTCGACCTGGCGGTCCAGGGCGCGGCGCGCCGCCACGAGGGTGAGCGCGGCGACCGCACCGGTCAGCAGGAGCGCGAGCGCCGCGGGTCGCAGGTGTGCGCCAGCCACCCCGGCGGGCGGGGCGGCCGGGGTCACGCGGGCACCCGTTCCTCGATCCAGGCGATCAGCCGCGCCGGGGTGGCCCAGGTGTCCGCTTCGAGCTCGGCCGGCGAGATGTCGAGGCCGAACTCCTCGGCCAGGGCCACGATGAGCTCGACGGTCTTCATGGAGTCGAGCACGTGGTCGGCGTAGAGCGGAAGCTCGAGGTCGGTGCGGACCTCGTCGGTTTCGGCGACGACTGCAAGGCGGCCAAGCACCCGCTCGGCAAGGGACAGCGACATCGTCATGGATCGTCCGGGACGTGGGTCGGGAACGTGAGCGGCGCCTCCCGTGCGGCAAGTCGCGGACCGCGGGAAGCGCCGTTCATGAACCCATGACTGCAAGGAGTTAGCGGGCGCGCCGTGGTCGGCGTGTCACAGCCACCTGTGGAATCTGCGAGGCATGCACTCTCAATTCACCTAACTGTCATGTCGCCCGCAGCTCAGCGGACGCATGCGCCCGCCACCGGCGGCGCGGTCTCCGCGCTCCAGCCCGCGCCCGGCAGCCCCAGGCATTCGAGCAGGGTGGCCGCGATGTTCGCCTGGGTGGCCGCGACGCCGGCCACCACGCCCCGGTCCGGCGTCCGGGGACCGATGACGGCGAGCCAGATGGTCTCGGAGCCCGGCACGTCCTCGCCGTGGTCGGTCCAGTCGCGGGGGGTGTGACCACGGCCGTGGTCGGTGGTGAGGATGATGGTGGTGCGGCCGCGATAGGCCGGGAGGGACTCGACGGTCTGCCACAGTTCGCGCAGGAAGTCATCCAGCGCGTGCAGCGCGTCGAGCACCCGATCGTAGCGGCGGTTGTGCGCCAGGTCGTCGGTGTCGTTGAAGGCGAGGTACATCACCCGGGGATCGTGCCGTCGCAGCCACTCCAGCGCGAGGGCCCCGGTGAAGGCGTCGAGGCGGCTGCCCTCCCACAGCGCGAGGGCCCGGGGCTGCACGCCGAGGAGCCGGGCCATGATCGGCGTCTGCCGGTCGGCGGGGATGCTGTCGTAGCCGGCATTGACGAAGACCGCGCCCTCCTGGCTCGCGACGTAGAAGCGGAAGTTCTCCCACGAGGTGAAGGCGGCGACCCGCTCCGGGGCGAGGCGCAGCGTTGCGCGGACGTGCTCGAGCACCGTGCGATGCGGATAGCGGCGCTGGTCGTTGCTGGTCACGTCGGGCTGGGCGTGCCCGGTGAGGATCTCCTGGTAGCCGGGCGCGGAGAAGCCATGGGAGTTGGTGATGCGCATCGAGCTGCCGCGCGTGGGGTCGCCGAGCACCATGCCGCGGGGGGCGAGGGAGTCCCAGAAGAAGGGCATGACCGCCCGTCGGCGGGCCTCGGGGGTGTCGCGCCAGTAGTCCCGGCGCAGGCGCTCGAGGTCGTAGATGCCGCTGTCCTCTTCGCGGGCGCTCACGATGGTATCGAGGCCGCCGAAGAAGTCCTCGGCCCGGATGCCGTCGAAGGTGATGAGGATGACGCGGGCGTCGGCGGGGGCCTGGGCGCGGAGACCGACGGCGCCGCCGAGGACGAGCAGGGAGCACAGCAGCGCGCGGGGCGGGAGAGGCATCGTCTGGGCCGTGGAATGGAGAGGAGACAAAGTAGCGTGATCGGTCGGCGGGCTGCCGCCGGTGTTGCTGGATCTTGACAAATTTGGAGAATATGTAAACGTTTACATGCCCCTCGCACCGACAAGCCAGTCGGAGCCCGTTTCATATCGAGACACACAGATTCGCCCGTACCACCGCACACCCCATGTGCCGGTGCCGGGCCTCCGGCTCAGCGAGCCGCTCGCATGGCCACTATCAAGGACGTCGCCCGGCTGGCAGGGGTCTCCGTTGCCACCGTCTCCCGGGTCTACAACGACAGCGACCTGGTCCGGGACGACACCCGGGAGCGGGTGCAGCTGGTGGCGCAGCAGCTGGGGTACAGCCCGCACGGGGCGGCCCGCAGCCTCATCACCAGCCGTACCCACACCCTCGGGGTGCTGCTCCCCGATCTCTACGGCGAGTTCTTCTCGGAAGTCATCCGCGGCATCGACCAGCGGGCCCAGCAGGAGGGGTACCACGTTCTGGTCTCGAGCGCGCGGGAGGGCGGGCGGCCGCTGGAGGCCGCGCTGCGTTCGATGCGGGGCCGGGTGGACGGCCTGATCGTGATGTCGCCGGACATGGACGCCGGCGCCAGCCGCCGCGGGTTGCCGGAGCGGTTCCCGGTCGTGCTGCTCAACTGCCCCCCGACGGACACCGGGTACGACAGCCTGGGCATCGCCAACTTCGACGGGGCCGCGGCGATGGTGTCCCACCTGGCGGGCCAGGGACACCGGCGCATCGCGATCATCCGCGGCGCGGAGCAGAACTTCGACGCGGCGGAGCGGCTGCGGGGCTACCGGGCGGCCGTGGCCGAGCGCGGCCTCGAGGCCGACCCGGCGCTGGAGCTGCCGGGCGACTTCAGCGAGGCGGCGGGGCACGCGGCGGCGCGGCGGCTGCTCACCCTGTCCCGGCGGCCGACGGCGGTCTTCGCGGCCAATGACGGCATGGCGATCGGCGCCCTGGCGGCGCTGCGCGACGCCGGGGTCCGGGTCCCGGGCGAGGTGGCGGTCGCCGGTTTCGATGACATCCCGATGGCGCGCTATGTGGACCCGGCGCTGACCTCGGTGCACGTGGACATCAGCGCGCTCGGCGGGCGCGCGACCGACTGGCTCCTGGCGGGACTGCAGGGCCGGCCCGGGCAGGATCCCCGCCGTGAGATGTTGCCCACGACCCTGGTCGTGCGGCGCTCATGTGGCGCGCGGGCGGGCTAGGCTCCCCCTGAGGCCCCCGCCCGCGTGACGCAGCGTGATTCACCACCCCGGAGGAAAGGCTGCATGACCCCGAGAACCGTAGGACGATGGCTGGGAGGGATGCTCGCGTTGCTCGGGCTCCTCATCCTGGCGGCGGACGGTGCCTCCGCCCAGAACACGACCGGCACGATCCGCGGCTACGTGAAGGCCGCCAGCGGCGGCCCCCTGGCCGCGGCCGAGATCACCGCGCGGAACCCCGAGACCGGGGTGAGCCGCTCGACCACCAGCCGGGCGGACGGCTTCTACGTACTGCCGGGCCTGCCGCCGGCGCTGTACGAGGTGGCGGTGCGCCACATCGGCAACGCGCCGCAGGTGCGGCGGGTGCGGGTGCAGATCGGCGCGGTGGCGCTGGAGGACTTCACGCTGTCCGACCAGGCGGTGGAGCTCGAGGAGATCGCGGTCATCGCCGCCCCGGCGGCGGAAACCCGCACCTCGGAAGTGGCCACCAACGTCACGGCGGAGCAGATCGAGAAGCTGCCGACTCCGAGCCGCAACTTCCTGGACCTGGCGGCGCTCTCGCCGGGCGTCACCACGTCCGAGGACCGTATCAACGGCCAGACCCGCACCTTCCAGGGTGGCGGCCAGTCCCCGAACGCCGTGAACGTGTTCATCGACGGCACCAGCCTCAAGAACGACCTCACCGGCGGCGGCGTGAGCGGCCAGGATGCCAGCCGCGGCAATCCGTTCCCGCGCAACGCGATCCAGGAGTACCGGGTCATCAGCCAGAACTTCAAGGCCGAGTACCAGAACTCCAGCAGCTCGATCATCACCGCGCAGACCAAGTCGGGCGGCAACATCTGGTCCGGCAACGCCTTCTTCAGCTACCAGGACAAGGGGCTGGTGGCGCTCGACAGCTTCCAGCGGGCCGACAAGACCAACAACCCGGCGTTCAAGGAGCCCGAGTACGCCCGCTACCTGGTGGGCCTGAGCGCGGGCGGCCCGCTCATCAAGGACAAGCTGCACATCTTCGGCAGCTACGAGGGGAACTACCAGAACCGGCAGAACCGGGTGGCCATGACGCCGACTCCGACCGGCTTCGCCGCGCTCGACTCGGTGGACCTGGCGGGCTACAACGGCGCCTTCACCTCGCCGTTCCGGGAGTCGCTGTTCTTCGGCAAGGCCACCTACGCGGTGAGCGCGCACTCCTCGGCCGAGCTCAGCTTCAGCACCCGGCGCGAGACCGACGAGCGGGACTTCGGCGGCACCCGGTCGTTCCAGTCGGCGGTCAACTTCCGCCAGAACGTGTCGATCGGCCAGCTGCGGTACAACTGGTTCAGCGGCGCCTGGCTCAACGAGGCCAAGGTGGACTACAGCCACTTCCGCCGGAACCCGGAGCCCGCCACCGGGGGCCTGGCGTCGCGGATCTACCAGTACAACAACACCGACAACCGCATCGGCAGCGACCTGAGCACGCAGGACTTCCTCCAGAAGCGGATCGGCTTCCGGGACGACCTGACCTACTCGGGCTTCCAGGCCGGCGGGCAGCATGTGATCAAGACCGGCGTGAACGTCGATTTCGTGACCTACGATATCGTGAAGGACAACGACGGCACGCCCCGCTTCATGTACCGGGACAGCCTGAACGGGCTCTCCTACGCCTTCCGCAATCCGTACCAGCTCGTTTACGGCACCGGCAACCCGAACCTGGACACCAAGAACACCAAGATCGGGCTGTACCTGCAGGACGACTGGAGCCCGACCTCGCGCCTGACGTTCAACCTGGGCGTGCGCTGGGACTATGAAACGAACATGTTCAACACCGATTACAAGACCCCGCAGAACGTGATCGACACGCTGACGCGGTACAACGACTCGCTGCCGAGCCCGCTGGACCTCAACCGCTACACCACCAACGGCTCCGATCGCTCGCCGTTCGGGGGCGCGCTCCAGCCGCGGGTCGGGTTCTCCTACGCGCTCGACGACGCGAACACGACCACGATCTTCGGCGGCTTCGGCATCTACTACGACCGGACGATCTTCGACGTGTCGGTGGACGAGACCCTCAAGCTCTCGCACCCCACCTTCACGGTGAACTTCGCCCACCCGGATTCCGCCCCGGGCACCGGCGAGGTGGCGTGGAACGATTCCTACCTGGACGCCGACCGGGCCACCCTGGACCAGCTGGTGCACACCACCGGGACGCCCGAGGCCTGGCTGATCGACAACAAGGTCAAGGCCCCGAAGTCGCGGCAGTGGAACCTGGGCATCCGGCGGGTGTTCGGCAGCGTGACGGCCAGCGCCACCTACGTCGGCGTCCGCGGCGTGGACCAGCTGACCATGAACTGGGCCAACTTCGGCCTCAACCCGGACGGCTCCTGCTGCACCAGCTTCCCGATCAGCAACCACGGCTTCAGCAACTTCATCTACTCCACCAGCGACGGGAAGACGTGGTATGACGCGCTGCAGGTGCAGGTGGACCGGCCCTACCGCCGCACCAGCGAGAGGTTCGGCTGGGGCGCCGGGCTGGCGCTCACCTACGCCGAGCGCTCGGTGCAGGGCGTCGACGCCCTGGGCGACCTGTTCGCCTTTCCCAACACCAAGAACATTCCCAAGCACCCGGCCAACGACGAGAAGGTCCGCATCGTGGCCAACTGGATCATGGACGTACCGTTCCTGTATGGCATCCAGTTCGGCGGTCTCGTCACCCTGGGCAGCGGCAACCGCTCGGACGTGGGCTGCCCGGCCCGCTTCTGCGGCACCGGCTATGAGCGCGGGGGCTTTACACCGAAGCGCTACAACTTCATTGTCCCGGGGGCGTTTGCGTACCGGATGGTGGATCTCCGCGTCCGGAAGGACTTCCCGAACTTCGGGGGCAACACCCTCGGCGTGACGGTGGACCTGTTCAACGCCTTCAACTACCAGAACTTCGGGTGCTACAACACCGGCTCCAAGACCGACCCGAACTTCGGCAAGGCGGGGTGCGTGGTCAGCGACGCCCGCCGGTTCCAGCTCGGCATGGAGTACGCCTTCTAAGTCACCTCACCACAAGCCGCGGGGGGCCTTCCGGCCCTCCGCGGTGCTTCACCCCCTGCGCGGGGCTCCCCCATGTCCTTCCGTCGCGGCACCCCCGTGCTGGCCCTGTGCCTTCCGCTGCTCGCCGCCGCGTGCGGCGACGCCCCCGGCCCCGCGGCCGCCGCCCCACCGACCGCCCTGGAGCTGGCGTTTCTCGACACCCTCGAGCAGCGCACCTTCAACTTCTTCTGGGAACGCACCGACCCCACGACCGGCCTGACGCCGGATCGCTGGCCCACGCCGAGCTTCTCGAGTATCGCCGCGGTGGGGTATGCCCTCACCGCCTACCCGATCGGCGTCGAGCGGGGCTACATCACCCGGGCCGAGGCCGCCGAGCGCACCAAGACCACCCTCGCGTGGTTCTGGCAAGCGCCCCAGGGACCGGACGCGACCGGGATGAGCGGCCACCAGGGGTTCTTTTACCATTTCCTCGACATGCCCTCGGGCGCCCGCTTCCGCGACGTGGAGCTGTCGACGATCGACACCGCGCTCCTGCTGGCGGGGGTGCTGTTCTGCCGCGAGTACTACGATGGCCCTGACGCCACCGAGACCGGCATCCGCGCCCTGGCCGACTCGCTCTACCGCCGGGCCGACTGGCAGTGGGCGCAGCGGACCCCGCCCCTGGTGAACATGGGCTGGAAGCCGGAGGACGGCTGGCAGCCGCTCGACTGGCGGGGCTACGACGAGGCCATGATCGTCTACCTGCTGGCCCTGGGCTCCCCCACCCACCCGGTGGACAGCACCGCCTGGGCGGCGTGGAGCGCCACATACCAGTGGGGCACGTACCACGGCCAGGCCCACGTCGGGTTCGCGCCGCTGTTCGGGCACCAGTTCTCCCACGTGTGGGTGGACTTCCGTGGCATCCAGGACCCCTACATGCGGTCGCGGGGCCTCGACTACTTCGAGAACAGCCGCCGGGCCACGCTGGCGCAGCGGGCCTACGCCATCGCCAACCCCGACGGGTGGCGCGGCTACGGGAAGGACGCGTGGGGGATCTCGGCGTCCGACGGCCCGGCCGACGTCACGCTGCCCTACAATGGCCGGGACCGGCGGTTCTTCACCTACGCGGCGCGGGGGGCCTCCTTCACCGAGGTCCGGGACGACGGCACGATCTCCCCGATGGCCTCCGCCTCGTCCCTGCCCTTCGCGCCGGAGGTGGTGCTCCCCACCCTGGTGGCCATGCGTGAGACCTACGGCGACGCGCTCTTCGGCCAGTACGGCTTCGTCGATGCCTTCAACCCCACCTTCCAATTTCCCGGCGTGACGCCGAGCCAGGGGCGCATCGTGCCCGGTGTGGGGTGGTTCGATACCGACTACCTCGGCCTGGATCAGGGGCCCATCGTCGCCATGACCGCGAACTACCGCCGCGACTTTGTCTGGAAGTACATGCGGAAGAGCCCGTACCTCATCCAGGGGCTGCGCCGCGCGGGGTTCACCGGAGGGTGGCTGGGCTCGTGAACCGCGCCGGCGCGGCAGCCCTCCTGGCGGCGCTGCTGCTGGGCTGCGGGGGTGAGCGCGGCGCACCTGCGACCACGCTCCGCTTCTGGGCCTTCGGGCGCGAGGGCGAGGTGGTGCAGGCGCTGGTGCGCGACTGGGAGCGCGGGCACCCGGGGGTGCGGGTCGAGGTGCAGCAGATTCCCTGGAGCGCGGCGCACGAGAAGCTCCTCACCGCGCACGTGGGCCACGCCACCCCGGACCTGGCACAGCTGGGCAACACCTGGGTCCCGGAGCTCGTGACCCTGGACGCCCTGCTCCCGCTCGACAGCCTGCAGCGCGCCGCGGCGGACATGGACACCAGCGGGCATTTCCCCGGGATCTGGGCCACCAACGTGGTGGACGGCCGGCTGTGGGGGATCCCGTGGTACGTGGATACGCGGGTGCTCTTCTACCGCCGGGACCTCCTGGCCCGCGCGGGCTACGCCCGCATGCCGGAGGACTGGGCCGGCTGGCTCGAGGCCATGCGCGCGCTCAAGCGGCTGGGGGGCGAGCGGCGGTACGCCATCTTCCTCCCGCTCAACGAGTGGCCGCCGCAGGCCATCCTCGGGCTGCAGCAGGGCTCCCCGCTGCTCACCGCGGACGGGCGCGGCGCCTTCGGCGACAGCGCCTTTGCGCGGGCGTTCGACTTCATGCTCAACCTGTACCGCGAGGGGCTGGCGCCGCCGGTGTCCAACACCGAGATCGCCAACCTCTACCAGGAGTTCGCCCGGGGCACGTTCAGCATGTACATCAGCGGCCCCTGGAACCTGGGCGAGTTCCGCCGCCGCATTCCCGCCGACCAGCAGCACGCCTGGGCCACCGCGCCGCTCCCCGGCCCCACCGGCGCGGCCTCCGGCGTGTCGCTCGCCGGCGGGGCGAGCCTGGTGATCTTCCGCGCCTCGCGGCAGCAGGCGCTGGCGTGGGACCTGGTCCGCTACCTCTCCCAGCCGGCCCAGCAGGCGCGGTTCTACCACCTGACCGGTGACCTCCCCGCCCGCCGGGAGGCCTGGGCCGACAGCGCGCTGGCTGCCGACAGCGCGGCGGCCGCCTTCCGGGTGCAGCTCACCCGCGCCGTCCCGACGCCGATGGTCCCGGAGTGGGAGCAGGTGACCACCAAGATCATGGACCAGACGGAGGCGGCGGTGCGCGGCGGAGTGACGCCGGCCGAGGCGCTCGCCGCGCTCGACCGCGAGGTGGACCGGCTGCTCGAGCGGCGGCGCTACCTGCTGGCCCGGCGGCCGGGGCCGGAGCGGTGAGCCGCCCCGAGGCGCGGGCGGAATCGCGGGCGGGGTGGCTCTTCATCACGCCCGCCCTGGCCCTCATCACGGTGTTCTTCGTCCTGCCGGTGCTGGCGGCCTTCGGGCTCTCGTTCACCGACTTCGACATCTACTCCATCGGCGATCCGGGGAGCACGCGGTTCATCGGCCTCGGGAACTACCGCACCCTGTGGGACAGCCCGCTCTTCTGGACGGCGCTCCGCAATACCACCTGGTTCGTGGTGCTGGGCGGGCCGCTCTCGGTGCTGGCCTCGCTGGTGGCGGCGGTGCTGGTGCACTCGAAGCTGGTGCGGTTCCGCCCGCTCTTCCGGAGCGCCTTCTTTGCCCCGTGGGTCACCACGCTGGTGGCGGTGGCGCTGGTGTGGCGCTACGTCTACCACCCGCAGTACGGCCCGCTCAATGCGCTGCTGCAGGCCGTGGGGCTGCCGGCCATCGACTGGCTGGGCCACCCGGCGTGGGCCATGCCGGCGATCGTGCTGGTCTCGGTGTGGAAGAACTTCGGCTACAACATGCTGGTGTTCCTGGCCGGCCTGTCGAACATCCCCGAGGAGCTGTACGAAGCGGCGGAGCTCGATGGCGCGGGGGCGTGGCACCGGTTCCGGCACGTGACCGTGCCGATGCTCGGGCCGACCTTCGTCTTCGTGGGCGTGGTCACGATGATCGCGAGCTTCCAGGTCTTCAGCGAGCCGTACGTGATGACGCAGGGCGGGCCGCTCAAGAGCACCCTCACCCTGATGCTGCTCATGTACGAGGAGGGCTTCCGCTGGTGGCGGCTGGGCTTCGCCACCGCGATCGCGGTGGTCCTCTTCCTTTTGACCCTGGCCGGGACGCTGATCCAGCTGCGGCTGCGGCGGGAGCCCGTGGCATGAGCCGCCGCCTGCTCCGCACGGTGCTGCTGCACGCCCTGCTGCTCGTGGGCGCGGGCTTCGCCGCGGGGCCGCTCCTGTGGATGGTGTCGGCCAGCCTCATGGCGCCCGGCGAGGCCAACCACGCGCCGCCCCCGCTCGTCCCCTCCGACCCGACGCTGGAGCACTACCGCGCGCTGTTCGAGAGCCAGCACCTCGGCCGCTACTTCCTCAACAGCCTGATCATCGCGGTGGGCGGCACCCTCCTCGGGGTGCTGCTCACCGGGATGGCGGGGTACGCCTTTGCCAAGCTGCGCTTCCGGGGGCGGCAGCCGCTCTTCCGGGCCCTGCTCTACGGGATGGTGGTCCCGGGCCAGGTGGCGATGCTGCCGATGTTCCTCCTGCTCCGCGAGATGGGGCTCATCAACACGCTGTTCGGCGCGATGATCCCGGTGCTCGCCCCGATCTACGGCATCTTCCTGGTGCGACAGTACGCCCTCTCCATCCCGGACGACCTGCTCGACGCGGCGCGCCTCGATGGCGCCGGGGAGTGGCGGCTGTTCCGCTCGGTGGTGCTGCCGGCGATCGCCCCGGTGCTCGCCACCCTCGGCGTGTTCACCTTCCTGTCCGCGTGGAACGACTTCATGTGGCCGCTGATCGTCCTCAGCGACGACCGGCGCTACACCCTGCCGGTGGCGCTGGCCAACCTGGCCGGCGAGCACGTGCAGGACGTGGAGCTGATCATGGGGGGCGCGGTGGTGACGGTCTTGCCGGTGTTCGTCGCCTTCCTCTTCCTGCAGCGCTACTACATCCAGGGCATCATGGCCGGGAGCGTGAAGGGATGATCGCCGCACTGCTGCTGGTGGCCGGGCTGGGCGGCCAGGCCGACACCCTCGCGCCACGGCTGCTCGACAGCTTCGAGCGGCCGGAGGCGTGGAGCGCCCACCCCGCGGATGGCGTGCGGGCCACGCTGCGGGGCGAGCTGGGGCACCGCGGCCACGCGCTGCGGATGGACTTCGACTTCCAGGGCGGCGGCGGCTACGCGATCGCCCGCCGCACGCTGCCGGTCGACCTCCCCGCCAACTACGCCTTCACCTTCTGGCTCCGCGCCACCGGGCCCGCGAACACCCTCGAGTTCAAGCTGGTCGACGCCTCGGGAGAGAACGTCTGGTGGTACACCGAGCGGGACCGGTCCTTCGACGGCGTCTGGCGACGGGTGACGATCCGCAAGCGCCAGATCACCTATGCCTGGGGCCCGCAAGGGGGCGGGGAGCTGGGCCACGTCGCGGCGCTGGAGCTGGTGATCACCGCCGGCCGGGGGGGCCGCGGCACCGTCTGGTTCGACGAACTGGAACTCACCCCCCTCCCCGTGGCCGGTCCCTACACCGGCGCCCCGCTGGCCCGGGCCTGGAGCAGCCTCCGGGGCGCTCCCGCCGCCCTGGCCGTCGATGGCGATACCTCGACCGCCTGGCGCAACGCGGCGGGCGGGGCCCGCGACACGGCGACCGGCGGCCCGCCGCGCGCCCTGACCATCGACTTCGGGCGGCCGCGAGAGTTCGGCGGCCTTTCCCTCTTCTGGCGCCCGGGCGGGGCCTCCGCCACCTACGACGTGCAGCTCTCCGACGACGGGCGCGCCTGGCGCACGGTGCGCCGGGTGACCGAGGGCAACGGTGGCCGCGATGACCTCCAGCTCCCGGACACCGAGACCCGGTGGCTCCGCCTGCTGCTCCGCGACGCGCTGGCCGGTCGCCGCTTTGCGCTGGGCGAGGTCGTGGTGCAGCCGCTGGCGTGGGGCGCCACCCGCAACGCCTTCTTCGGGGCGCTTGCGGCGTTGGCCCCCGCGGGCAGCTTCCCCCGGTACTGGAGCGGCCGACGCGCGTACTGGACCGTCGTGGGCCTCGATGCCGCGCGCGAGGAGGCGCTCTTCGGCGAGGATGGCGCGGCCGAGGTGGGCAAGGGCGACTTCTCGGTGGAGCCGTTCCTGCGGGACGGGGGCCGGACCCTCAGCTGGCACGACGTCATCCCCGAGCCCACGCTCGAGGATGGCGTGCTGCCCATCCCCTCCACTACCTGGCGCATGCCAGGGCTCTCGCTCACCGTCACCGCCTTCGCCGTCGGGGAGCCGAGCCACCCGAACCTGGTGCTGCGCTACCGCCTGCGGAACGAGGGTCAGGCGCCGCGCACCCCGACGCTCTATGCGGCGGTCCGGCCCTTCCAGGTGAACCCGCCCAGCCAGTTCCTGAATACCAGCGGTGGCGCCGCCCGCATCGACAGCGTGCGGTGGACCGGCCGGGCCCTCAAGGTGAACGCGGACCGCCTGGTGATCCCGCTGACCCGGCCCGGGGCGGTGGGGGCCACCAGCTTCGATGCCGGCGAGATCGCGTCCCACCTGCTGCGGGGCACGCTCCCCGTGGCGACCCGTGCCCGCGACCCCTTCGGTGCCGCCTCGGCGGCGCTGGCGTGGCCGCTGACCCTCGGGCCGGGCGATTCGGCGTCCGTCTATCTCGAGGTGCCGCTCACTCCCGGTGGCCGCCAGGCCCTCCCGGCCAACGATCCCGCGGTCGTGGAGCAGGCACTCGCCGAGACCCGCGGCTGGTGGCACGAGCGGCTGGAGCGGACCCGGATCCTGCTGCCGCCCTCGGGCGGGCACCTGGCCCGGACCATCGAGAGCACGCTCGCGTGGATCCTGGTCAATCGCGATGGCCCGAGCATCCAGCCCGGGTCGCGCAGCTACGAGCGCTCCTGGATCCGGGACGGCTCGCTCACCTCGGCGGCGCTGCTCCGGTTCGGGCACCCGGAGGTGGTGCGGGACTTCGTCCGCTGGTTCGCCGGCTTCCAGTATCCCAGCGGCAAGGTGCCCTGCTGCGTCGACGCGCGCGGGGCCGATCCCGTGCCCGAGCACGACAGTCATGGCCAGCTGGTGTACCTGGTGGCCGAGTACTGGCGGCACACCGGCGACACCGCGCTGGTGCGAGAGCTGTGGCCGCACGTGACCGCCGCGGTCAGTTACCTCGACTCGCTGCGCCAGACCCGCCGGACCGGGGAGTATCGCTCGGGGCCCGGGGAGGTATTCTTCGGCCTGCTCCCGCCCTCGATCAGCCACGAGGGGTACTCCGCCAAGCCCATGCACTCGTACTGGGACGACATCTTCGCGCTGCGGGGGTTCACCGACGCGGCCCGGATGGCCGAGGTCCTGGGTGATGCCGCGGCGGCCAGCCGCTACGGCGCGCTGCGCGACGCGTTCCGCGCCGACCTGCTCGCCTCGTGGGCGCGGGTGATGGCGCGCGACGGCATCGACTACCTCCCCGGGGCCGCCGACCTCGGCGACTTCGACGCCACCTCCACCACGGTGGCGGTGTCGCCGGGCGGGCTGCAGGGGATCGTGCCCGACGCGGCCCTCCGCGCCACCTTCGCGCGCTACTGGCGGCAGGCGCGTGCCCGGGCCGACAGCGGCAGCACCTGGGAGAACTACACGCCGTACGAGCTGCGGACGGTGGGGACCCTGCTCCGGCTGGGGTGGCCCGACCGCGCCCGGGCGCTGCTGGAGCAGTTCCTGGCCGACCAGGAACCGACGGGCTGGAACCAGTGGCCGGAGGTGGTCTGGCACGACCGCCGCGTGCTCAAGTTCATCGGGGACAGCCCGCACACCTGGGTGGGATCGGATTTCCTCCGCTCCGCCGCAGACCTCTTTGCCTACGAGGATGAGGCGGACGGGTCGCTGGTGCTCGGCGCCGGGCTCGATCCCCGCTGGCTCGAGGGCGAGGGGGTCCGCGTGGAGCGCCTCGGCACCTGGTGGGGCCCGCTGAGCTACACGGCGCGGCGGGAGGAAACGTCGGTGCGGGTGCGCCTCGGCGCCGGGCTCCGGCCGCCGCCCGGCGGGATCCGCGTGATGGTGCCGGGCGGACCCCCGCCCCGTCAGGTCCTGGTGGATGGCGTGGCGCAGCCGGCGCCATCCGATGGCGTCGTCCTGCTCCGCCGCGTGCCGGCGGAGGTCGTCGTTGTTTACTGATCGCAAGGGAGGGTGTCCGTGACACCCCGCGCAGCGCTGCTGTCGAATGGCCGGTACCGGGTGATCCTGTCAGGCGCCGGCACCGGCGCTTCGCTCTTCGACGACCTGGCGCTCACCCGCTGGAGCCGCGACCGGACCCGCGACGCCGAAGGGGTGCTGCTCTACATCCAGGACCTCGACCGGGGCCTGGCGTGGAGCGCCGGGACCTCGCCGATGCGTGGCGCTCCGGACGGCGGCGGCGGCGAGGCCGGACGCGGCCGGGCCCGGGTGTGGCGGCACGATGGGGACGTGAGCACCCGGCTCGACGTGTGCGTGGACCCCGGGGCCGACCGGGAGCTGCGCGTGCTCACCCTCTACAACCACGCGGTCACGCCGCGACGGGTGGCGGTGACCAGCTACGTGGAGGTGGCGCTCAATCACCCCGCGGCCGACGCCGGGCATCCCGCCTTCTCCAAGCTGTTCGTCCAGACGGAGCAGGTGCCCGGCGCCGAGGCCCTGCTGGCGCGCCGCCGCCCCCGCAGCCCCTCGGAGCGCCCGGTGTACCTGGGCCACGGGTTGCAGCTGGCGGGCGCCACGCGCCCGCCCCGCGCCGAATGGGAGACGGACCGGGCGCGGTTCATCGGCCGGGGCCGGGGCGTGCAGCATCCCGCGGCGCTGGAGCCCGGCGCCCGGCTCTCCGGCACCACCGGCAACGTGCTCGACCCGGTGCTGGCCCTGCGGCGCCACGTCACCATCCCGGCCGGTGGATCGGTGCGCCTGGCGGCGCTGCTCGCCGCCGGCCACGACCGCGAGGCCGTGCTCGGCGGCCTCGTGCTGGGACCGGAGGGCGTTGACCTGGTATTCGCGGCGGCCGCCGCGCGGGCGGCAGAAGCGCTGCACGCCGCCGGCCTCACCGAGGCCTGGCGCCAGCAGCTCCCGCACCTCACGGGTGAGCTCTGCTATGGCGGGGTGGTGCCGGAGCCCGGCGCTGCGCTGCCCGCGCCCAGCCCCCTCCTGGTGGCCGACCTCAGGGCGCTGGGGCTCTCGGGGCGGCATCCGCTGGTGCTGGCGCGGGTCTCCACCGATGCCGACCGCCTGGGAGCGATCGGGCTCGCCCGCGTGGTGAACTACTGGCGGGCCATCGGGGTGCCGGTGGACTACCTGGTGCTTCTGGATGAGGTGCGCGAGCTCAACCTCCCCACCGCGCGGGGCCAGGGCTCGGTCACCCTGCTGCGCCACGCGGTGGAGGTGCCGGCCGACCTGCACCGCCTGGCGGCGCGCACCGCCTGCCACACCATGGGCCAGGCCCGGGCCGCCACCCCGGCCGCCCCGCCCGCTCCCGCCCCCCGGCCCCACGTGGCGCCCACCCCGCGCGAGCAGAGCCGGCCGGAGCCGCTCCAGTTCTTCAACGGTTTCGGCGGCTTCTCCGCCGATGGGCGGGAGTACGTCATCCGCCTGCCCTGGGCCAAGGGCACGCACCAGCGTCCGCCCCTCAGCTGGACCAACGTGATCGCCAACGAGGAACTCGGCTTCCTCGTCACCGAGGGCGGCGCCGGGTACACCTGGAGCGGCAACAGCCGGGAGAACCGCCTCACGCCGTGGAGCAACGATCCCGTCGGCGACCCGCACGGCGAGGCGCTCTACCTGCGCGACCCGGCGAGCGGCCGGGTCTGGTCCCCGACGCCGGGGCCCGTCCCCGGGCCGGGTGACTACGAGGTGCGCCACGGCTTCGGCTACACGGTGCACCAGCACCGGAGCGACGGGCTGGAGCAGACCGTCACCAGCTTCGTCCCGCGCCACGACGGCGTGAAGCTGGTGCGGGTGCGGGTGGCCAACCTGGGCCGCACCGCGCGACAGCTGGAGCTCACCCACTACGCGGAGTGGGTGCTCGGCGGGCTGCGCCAGGACACCGCGCGGTATGTCGTCACCGAGCGCGACCCGGCCACCGGCGCCCTCTTCGCGATGAACCCATGGAACGGGGAGTTCTCGGCGCGCATCGCGTTCGCGGCCGTGCTGCCGCTGGCCGGCGCCGCGCTCCTCGACACCACCGCCGACCGCGCCGAGTTCCTCGGCCAGGGCGGCGATCCCTCCCGCCCGGCCGCGGTGCTGGCGGGCGTCCCGCTCGAGGGCCGGGCCGGCGCCGGCCTCGATCCCTGCGCGGCCTCCCGGGTGGCGCTCACCATCGCCCCGGGCGCAAGCGCCGAGTGCGTCTTCCTGCTGGGCCAGGCGCCGGGGCGTGACGCCGCGCGCGCGCTGCTGCGCCGCTACCAGGGCGAGGCCGCGGTCACCGGCGCCTTCGACGGCATCGTGGCCTTCTGGCGCGACCTGCTCGGCCGGGTCCAGGTCCGGACCCCCTCACAGCCCCTCGACCTGATGGTCAATGGCTGGCTGGCCTACCAGAACCTCGCCTGCCGGGTGTGGGGCCGCTCCGCATTCTACCAGAGCGGTGGCGCGTTTGGCTTCCGCGACCAGCTGCAGGACACCGCCGCGCTGGTCTACCTCGATCCGGCCCTGACCCGGCGCCAGATCGTGCTCCACGCCTCGCACCAGTTCGTCGAGGGCGACGTGCTGCACTGGTGGCACCCCCCGCTCAGCAAGGGGATCCGTACCCGCTTCTCCGACGACCTCCTCTGGCTGCCGTCCATCACGGCGGGTTACGTGCAGCAGACCGGCGACACCTCCGTGCTCGACGAGGATGCCCGGTTCCTCACCGCCCCCGCCCTGCACCCGGGCGAGGACGAGACCTTCTTCCTCCCCACCGAGGCGGGCGAGTCGGGAACCGTGTACGAGCACTGCTGCCGCGCCCTGGACCGCTCGCTCACCCGCGGGGTGCACGGCCTCCCGCTCATGGGCACCGGCGACTGGAACGACGGGATGAACCGGGTGGGCCGCGAGGGGAAGGGCGAGAGCGTATGGCTGGGGTTCTTTCTCTACCACATCCTCGACGCCTTCCTGCCGCTGGCGGCGGCCCGCGACGACGCCGCGCGCGTCGTCCGGTATCGCGACTACCAGGGGCGGCTCCGCGCGGCGCTCAATGCCGACGGCTGGGATGGCGCCTGGTACCGCCGGGCGTGGTACGACAACGGCGCCCCGCTCGGCTCCGCCAAGAGCGACGAGTGCCAGATCGACGCGATCGCGCAGGCGTGGGCGGTGCTGTCCGGCGCCGCGCCCGCCGATCGGGCCGCGCAGGCGCTCAACTCGCTGGAGGACCACCTGGTCTCCGAGCGTGACGGCATCATCCGCCTCCTGACCCCGGCCTTCGACCGCACCCCCCACGACCCCGGCTACATCAAGGGGTACCTCCCGGGCGTGCGCGAGAACGGCGGGCAGTACACCCACGGCGCCCTCTGGGCGGTCCGGGCGCTGGCCGAGGCGGGCCGCACCGACCGGGCGGCCCGGCTCCTCGAGATGCTCTCGCCGGTGACCCACGCCCGCACCCCGGGCGACGTGCGCATCTACCAGGTGGAACCCTACGTCATCGCCGCCGACGTCTACGGCGTGGCGCCGCACCTCGGCCGCGGCGGATGGACCTGGTACACCGGTTCGGCGGGCTGGATGTTCCGGGTGGCGCTCGAGTCGGTGCTCGGCCTCACCCTGGTGCGGGGCGAGGAGATCGCGCTGCGCCCCTGCATCCCCGCCGAGTGGCCGGGCTACAGCATCCACTACCGGCTGCCTGGCGGCGCGACCAGCTACGAGATCAGCGTGGAGCAGTCACCCCGGCGACCCGAGCGCACCGTGGCCACCGTGGATGACGCGGCGGCCGAGGTACGCGACGGCGCGGTCTGGCTCCCGCTGCTCAAGGACGGCCGGAGCCATACGGTGCGGGTGGTGCTGGGAGAGGATGTGGGGCCGGCCTACCGGGAGCGGTGAGCCGGGAGGGGCGTCAGCCGGCCAGGGACGCCCCATGGGTGCGGATGACCTCGGCGTAGTACCGCGCGCTCGCCTTCGGGGTGCGCTGCTGGGTGGCGAAGTTCACGTGGTACAGCCCGAAGCGGCGGGCGTAGCCGCAGCTCCACTCGAAGTTGTCGAGCAGCGACCAGGCAAAGTACCCGCGCAGGTCCGCGCCCTGCCGGATGGCCTGGTGCGCCGCGCGCAGGTGCCCGCGGTAGTAGTCCACCCGGAGCGGATCGTCCACCACGGGACCGGTGGCGGCGGGCGCGTCCGCGAAGGCCGCACCGTTCTCCGTGATGTAGAGTGGGATGCGCCCGTACCGCGCGGTGACCCAGCCGAGCACGTCGGTGAGCGCCTGGGGATACACCTCCCAGTCCATCTCGGTGTAGGTCTGCTGGGGCTGGCGCACCCGGCCGAAACGCATCGGCCACACCGACGGGTCGTGGCAGGTGACCGACCGGGTGTAGTAGTTGATGCCGAGGTAGTCGAGCGGCTGCCGGATCAGGTCGAAGTCCGCGGCGGGGAACGCCGGCCAGGCCTCACCGAAGACCTCGCGCAGCTCGTCGGGATAGGCGCCGTGGAAGACCGGGTCGAGGTAGTACCGGTTCATGTACACCTCGGCCCGCCGGGTGGCGGCAACGTCTTCGGGCCGGTCCGAGGCCGGGTACTTGGGCTCGAGGTTGACCACGAGTCCCGCCTGCCGGCCACCCGCGGCGCGGATCGCCTGCATCCCCGCGCCGTGGGCGCGGAGCAGGTTGTGGCTGGCGAGCGGCGCCTCGAAGAGCGACTTGTGCCCCGGGGCGTGCACGCCGTAGAGGTAGCCGCCGTCGGCGGATACCCAGGGCTCGTTGAGGGTGGTCCAGAGGGCCACCCGGTCGGCCAGGGTGCGGACCACCACGTCGGCGTACTCGGCGAACCAGCCGGCGATGTCGCGGTTGAGCCAGCCACCTTGATCATCGAGGGCGGCGGGCAGGTCCCAGTGGTACAGTGTCACCGCGGGCCGGATCCCCGCGGCGAGAAGCTGGTCCACCAGGCGGTCATAGAAGGAAAGCCCCGCCGGGTTGACCCGGCCCCGCCCCTCGGGGAGGACCCGGGCCCAGGCCACGCTGAAGCGATAGGCCGTGAGGCCGAGGGCCCGCATCAGCTCCACGTCGGCGGCGGTGCGGTGGTAGTGATCACAGGCCATGTCGCCGGTGTCGCCGCCGGTGATCATGCCGGGAGTCCGGGAGAAACGGTGCCAGATGTTGAGCCCCGCCCCGTCGGCCAGGGGAGAGCCCTCGATCTGGTAGGCCGAGGTGGCGGCCCCCCAGAGAAAGCCGTCGGGGAAGCGATAGGTGTCGGACATTCTCGCAGGGGTGGTCAGATGGCCCGAGTGCTGCTGGAGGCGGTCCGCAAAATATACGTTGAATCGGGCCGGGAGCAGGTGGCCGTGCACGACGTCTCCCTCGAGGTGGCCGACGGGGAGTTCGTGGTGCTGGTGGGGCCCTCGGGCTGCGGCAAGAGCACCACGCTCCGCATGATCGCGGGCCTCGAGGAGATCTCCGGCGGCACCATCCGCATCGGCGACCGGGTGGTCAACGACGTGGCCGCCCGCGACCGCGACATCGCCATGGTGTTCCAGAACTACGCCCTCTACCCCCACATGTCGGTGCGGGAGAACCTCGCCTTTGCCCTCACGCTGCGGAAGCTGCCAGCGGGGGAGATCACCCGGCGCGTGGCGGAGGCCTCCCGGCTCCTGGGCCTCGACGAGCTGCTCGAGCGCAAGCCGCGGCAGCTCTCCGGGGGCCAGCGGCAGCGGGTGGCGGTGGGTCGCGCCATCGTGCGCCAGCCGCAGGTCTTCCTGTTCGACGAGCCGCTCTCCAACCTCGACGCCAAGCTGCGGGTGCAGATGCGCCGCGACATCGCGGCGCTCCGCCGCCGGCTCAACGCCACCACCATTTACGTGACCCACGACCAGGTCGAGGCCATGACCCTGGGTGACCGGATCGTGGTGATGAAGGATGGGCGGGTGCAGCAGGTCGACGCGCCGCTCGCGATCTACCAGCGGCCGGTGAACACCTTCGTGGCCACCTTCATCGGCAGCCCGCCGATGAACCTGGTGCGGGGCCGGCTGGAGGGCGAGGCCTTCGTCGGTGAGTCGCACGGGTTCCGGCTGCCCCTCGCGGCGGCCGGGCACCGCCCCGATCGCCCCGCGGGCCACCCCATGGTGCTGGGGGTGCGACCGGAGTCCTTTGCGCTCCGCCCGGCGGGGCAGGGCGCGATCGTGGCGCAGGTGGGAGAGGTGGAACCCCTGGGCAGCGAGACCATCCTGACGCTGGACGCCGCCGGGGTGCCGCTCACGGCGCGCCTCGACGGCATCGCCACCGCCCGCCGCGGGGCCACCATCGAGCTGGCCGTGCCGCCGGAGGCGCTGCACTGGTTCGATGGGGTCACCGACGCGCGGGTGGGCTGAGCCCCCCGCTCAGGGATAGGTCGGGTACGTCGCGTCGTACATCGAGCGCTCCACCGCCGCGCGGAGATCCGCCGGCCGCGGCACGCTGGCCAGCCCCTCCTCGTACGCCACCTCCGCCACGGCCACCGCGATCAGCGCCGAGACGCTCCGGATGTCCCGGAGCCGCGGGAAGAGCCGCCCGGCCTCGAGGGCGTCCGGGCTTACCTGCCCCGCGAGCGTCCGCGCCGCGGCGTAGAACATGGTGTCGGTCACCCGCCGCGCGCCGGCCACGATCACCCCGAGCCCCACGCCGGGGAAGATGTACGCGTTGTTGCCCTGGCCCGGGGTGAAGGTGCGCCCGCCGAGTGTCACCGGCCCGAACGGGCTCCCGCTCGCCACGATGGCCCGCCCCTCTGACCAGCGGTACGCCTCCTCGGCCGTGCACTCGGCGCGGCTCGTGGGGTTGGAGAGCGGAAAGATGACGGGCCGCGGGCGGTGGCGGGCCATGGCGCGGATCACCGCCTCGGTGAACGCGCCGGCCGCCGTGGAGACGCCGATCAGCGCCGTGGGCCGCAGCGCCTCGACCGCGCCCAGCAGGTCCGGCACCGGAGCGTGGGCGTGGGCCCATGGGCGCCGGTACTCCGTGAGGCCAGGCCGGTCGGCGGTGAGCAGGCCGTGTTCGTCGACCAGCCAGCAGCGCTGCCGCGCCTCCGCCTCGGTGAGCCCTTCCCGCAGCATGGCGGCCACGATCAGGCTGGCGATGCCCATCGCCGCGGAGCCGGCGCCGAGGAACAGGACGCGCTGGTCGGTCAGCCGCTGGCCCGTGATGCGGGTGGCCGAGAGCAGCCCCGCCAGCGCCACCGCCGCCGTGCCCTGGATATCGTCGTTGAAGCAGCAGGCGCGGTCGCGGTAGCGCGCCAGCAGGCGCACGGCATTCTCGGTGGCGAAGTCCTCGAACTGGATCACCGCCCGCGGGAAGACCTCCTGCACCGCGGCCACGAACTCCTCCAGCAGCTCGTCGTACGCCGGGCCGCGCAGCCGCCGCTCCGGGAGGCCCAGGTAGAGCGGGTCGGCCAGCAGGTCGGCGCGGTCGGTCCCCACGTCGATGGCCACCGGCAGGCAGCGGGCCGGGTCCACGCCGGCGCAGGCGGTGTAGAGGGCCAGCTTGCCAACGGGGATGCCCATGCCGTTGGCGCCGAGGTCGCCGAGACCCAGGATCCGCTCGCCGTCCGTGGCAACGATCATGGCCACGTCCGGCTCGGGCCAGTTGGCGAGCACCTCGCGCACCCGGCCCCGGTCGCGCGCCGTGATGTACAGGCCGCGGGGCCGCCGGAAGATGTGCCCGAACCGCACGCAGGCCTCGCCCACGGTCGGGGTGTAGATGATGGGCATCATCTCCTCGACGTGTTCCATCACGGTGCGGTAGAACAGGTGCTCGTTGCGGTCCTGCAGGCTGATCAGGTAGATGTACTGCTCCAGCGCCGACGGCTTGCGGCGGAAGTTCTCCAGCACCCGCTCGAGCTGGTCCCGCTGGGTGGTTACGCGGGGCGGCAACAGGCCGCGCAGGCCGAGGCGGTCCCGCTCCTCGTCGGTGAAGCCGGTCCCCTTGTTGAGCCGCGGGTCGTGCAGGTAGTCGATCGGTGGGCGGCGGTCGGTCATGGGTGCGCCGGGTCGGGGGGGAGGGGATCGGCAAGCGGTGAGAGCATCACCCGCGCATCCACCGCGCAGGCGCCGTCGGCGAAGGCGAGCACCGGGTTGAGGTCGATCTCGCTGATCTCGGGGAAGTCGGTAGCGAGCTGCGACACCCGGAGCAGGACGTCCTCGAGCGCGGCCAGGTCGGCGGGGGGCGCCCCGCGCACCGCGCCGAGCAGCCGGACCCCGCGGATGCCATGGAGCATGTCGCGCGCCTCGAGCCGGTGGATCGGGGCCAGCCGGAACACCACGTCGCCCAGGACTTCCACCAGGGTGCCGCCCAGGCCGAACATGAGCAGCGCCCCGACCGACGGGTCGCGGCTCATGCCCACGATCAGCTCCCGCCCGCCCTGTACCATCGCCTGCACCAGCACGCCGGTGATTGCCGCGTCGGGGTGCGCGGCGCGCGCCCCGGCCATGATCCGGTCCCACGCGGCGTACGCCTCGTCCACGCCGCCCACGCCCACCTGCACGCCCCCCACGTCGCTCTTATGGATGATGGCGGGGGCCACGATCTTCATCACCACCGGAAAGCCCAGCTGGGTGGCGGCGCGCACCGCCTGGTCGGCGCTGCGGGCCAGCAGCGCGCCCGCGGTGGGGATGCCGTACGCCGTGAGCAGTTCCAGCGCCTCGAGCTCGTCCAGCCGCGTGGCGCCCCGGGCCCGGGCCAGCGCCACCACCCGATCCGCGCGGGCCCGCTCCACCGGGAGCGCCTCCACCGCCGCCTCGGGCCGTTCGGTCCACTCGCGGTGGCGGCACATGGCCGACAATGCGCGCGCCGCCGACTCAGGGAAGATGTACGCCGGGATCTTCACCGCGTGCAGCTCCGCCTTGCCCTGCGGCAGGCCCTGGCGCCCCATGAGCACCGCCAGCACCGGCTTGTCGGGGTGGCCGGCCTTCGCGGCCACGATGGCTTCCGCGACATCCGCCTGCCGCACGCCCAGCGGCGGGACGAAGATCGACATCACTCCGTCCACCCCGGGGTCGGAGAGCAGCGCGTCGAGGGCGGCCCGGTACCCGGGCGGGGTGGCCGAGGCGATCATGTCGAGCGGATTGCGCAGCGAGGCCTCTTCCGGGAACAGGGGCTTCAGCCGGGTCACGGTCACCGGGTCGAGTTCGGCCACGGTCATGCCCCGCGCCTCCAGCGCGTCGGCGGCGATGATCCCCGGGCCGCCGGAGTTGGTCACCACTGCCACCCGGCGCGACCGCGGCAGTGGCTGCCCGCCGAACGCCATGGCCAGGTCGAACAGCTCCTCCACGCTCTCCGCCCGCAGCACCCCGGCCTGCGACAGCAGGGCGTCGATGGCCGTGTCGCTGGCGGCGAGCGCCCCGGTGTGCGAGCTCGCCGCCCGCGCGCCCGTCCGCGAGCGGCCCGACTTCACCACGATGATCGGCTTCACGCGCGTCACCCGGCGCGCGATCTCGAGGAACCGCCGCGGGTTGCCGAAGTTCTCCACGTACATGAGGATCACGCCGATCGCGGGATCGTGCTCCCAATGCAGCAGCACGTCATTGCCGCTCACGTCCGGCTTGTTGCCCATCGACACGAACTGCGCGATCCCGATGCCGTACTCCTGCGCGTAATCGAGCACCGAGAGGCCCATCGCGCCCGACTGGCTCACGAAGCCCGCATGCCCGAACGGCGGCATGCTGGGCGCGAACGTGGCGTTCATCGACACCGCCGGGTCGGCGTTGAGCACCCCCATGCAGTTGGGCCCCACGAGGCGCATGCCATGGCGCTGGCAGATCTCCACCAGCGCCTGCTCCCGCTCCACCCCCGCCCCGCCCACCTCGCGGAATCCCGCGCTGATGACCACCAGCCCCCGCACCCCCTGCCGGCCGCACTCCTCCGCCACCCCCGGCACCGCCCCCTTGGGCACGCACACCACCGCCATGTCCACCACCTCGGGCAGGGCGGTCACCGAGGGCCACGCCTTCATGGCGTGCACGGCCGGGGCCGTGGGGTTCACGGGGTAGACGGTGCCGGTGTACCCGTAGGTGACGAGGTTGGCCAGGATCTGGTGGCCGATCGTGTTCGGGGCCCGGGACGCGCCGATCACGGCGATGGTCCGGGGGGCAAGGATCGGGTCGAGCGAGCGCGACATCGGCCATCCGTTCGGGCGCAGGAGGTGGTGGAAAGTGAATGCCGCGGGCTGAGCCACCGGTGACGCCGTCATGAAGGCGGCTTCACGCCAATCGCCTCAGGCCTTCCCTGCCGGGGTCGATCATAGAACATGGAGCCCCCGCCGGAAATCAGACAGGAAATGTACCGATGACCGAGCCCCACCACACTGCGACCGACCGCCCCCTGAGAGCCCCGTCCCGGGTCCCGGGCGTGGTGGCGCTGTGCGGCCTCGGGCTGCTTGGCATCCTGGGCTATGTGCTGACCACCATGGTGCCCCGCCAGCGTGCGGCGGGCATGGTTGGGTGGAGGGACCGCCTGAGCGCCCTGGCGGAGGACCGTGGCTCCGCGATCGACGACGTGATCCGGCACGTGTCGGCCGACGCCGCGGTGCTGTCCCGCTTCCCGTCGCTGATCCGGTATCTCGGACACCGCACCCCCGATCCAGCCGCCGCTCACCACCTGGACGAGGTGTTCCGCACCGTCCTGGTGGCGCACGGCTACGAGGCGGCCCTGGTGCTCGACCACGAGGGGGTCACCCGGCTGACCGCGAGCGCCGACGGCCGCGCCGCCGGGGCCGCGGCATGCGGGGGCATGGCGGTCGCCGCGCTGCGGGCGGGCTCCGGCCCGCATTTCACGGCCCTGGTGGACGGGCGTCGGATGGCCTGCTTCGCCGCAGACGTCACGGAGGATCGCCGGCACCTCGGCGTGGTGGTGCTGGCGATCGATCCCGCCCCGCACCTGTACTCGCTCCTCGCGTCGCGCTCCCTGGCGCCCCCGGCAACGGCCCTGGTCCTGATCGAGGAGATCGGCGGCGTGTCGGTCGCGGTGAGCCCCCTGGGCCCCGACGTCGTCGTCGCCGGCGCGGTGCAGGACCCGCCGCCGGCCGGGAGCGACGGGACGCCGGTCGTGCTGCGCAGCCGCACGGGGACCGAGCTCCTGGAGGTCTCCCGCCGGATCGAGGGGACCGCCTGGCGCCTGGTCGCGTCGGTCCCGAACGCCGAGGTGCAGCGCGCGGTGGATGACCAGGCCACCCCGCTCGAGCTGGTGATCGTGGGGCTGGTCCTGGCGCTCACGGGGCTCGGGTTCGGCCTGTGGCGCTGGCGCCGCTCCGACGCGATCGCGACCCGGGCGGCGGAGCATCGCGAGGCGCTGGGGCGGTTGCGCCGGGTGTTCGATGCCCAGGGCGCGGTGGCCATCGGCATCCGGCCCGGCGGCGTGATCTTCGAGTGGAACCGCTCGGCCGAGCACTACTTCGGCTGCACCCGGCTGGAGGTGCTGGGGCGCCACATGGACCCGGACCAGCCACCCGCACCCCATGCCGCGCGCGCCTGGCGCACGGTCGCCGAGCTCGCCGCCACCACGGGCCGCGAGAGCGTGGAGGCGCAGATCGAGCTGCCGGACGGCGAGGACCGCATCCTCGGCTGGAGCACCACCACCTTCGCGCCGCACGAAGGCGACCCGGGCGGGACCATCCTGGTCGGCGTGGACGTCACCGCGGCCCGGCGCGCGGAGGACGACCTCCGTCGTTCGGAGGAACGCTATCGCCTGCTGTTCGACGCCAACCCGGAGCCGATGTGGGTGTACGACACCGACACCCTCCGGTTCCTGGCGGTCAACGACGCGGCGGTCCGGACCTACGGGTTCAGCCGGGCCGACTTCCTGGCCATGACCATCGAGGACATCCGCCCTGCGGACGACCGGCCCGCGCTGGGCCGGGCGCTCACCCGCCCGGAGGGCGCCACCCCGGCCGGCGGCGTGTGGTGCCACCGGCGCCGCAACGGCGACCTGGTGCAGGTGGAGGTCGCCGCGCACGACATACGGTTCGCGGGCCGTCCCGCGCAGCTGGTGCTCGCCACCGACGTGACCGAACGGGTCCGCCGCGAGGCCGACCTGGCCCGGCTCAACGCCGCCGTCACCCAGTCGGCCGAGGCGGTCATCATCACGGACATGGAGCCGCGCATCGTCTACGTGAACCCGGCGTTCGAGCAGATCACCGGGTACAGCCGCGCGGAGGTGCTGGGCCGCAACCCGAACATCCTCAAGAGCGGCGAGCAGGGGGCGGGCTTCTACGCCGACCTCTGGGGACGCCTGCGTGCCGGGCAGCCGTGGAAGGGCCCGCTGCGCAACCGGCGCAAGGACGGCGGCGTGTACCTCGCGGACGCGGTGATCTCGCCGATCCGCGATGCCGCCGGGCGGGTAGTGAACTACGTGGGCCTGCAGCGCGACATCACCAACGAGCACCGCCTCGCGGAGCAGCTGCGCCAGGCCCAGAAGATGGAGGCGGTCGGGCAGCTGACCGGCGGCATCGCGCACGACTTCAACAACCTGCTCGGCGTGATCCTGGCCAACTCGGAACTGCTGCGCACCGAGCTGGCGCCCGGCGGGGCCCCGGTCGGCTACCTCGAGGAGATCGCCACCGCCGGGACGCGCGGCGCCGAGCTGGTGCACAAGCTCCTCGCATTCAGCCGCCAGGAGCTGATCGAGCTGCGGCCGGTGGACCTGGGGCGCATCCTCCCCGAGCTGCTGGCCACCCTGCGCCGCCTGCTGCCCGAGTCCATCGACGTCCGCATGGAGGTGCCCCAGCGCCTGCCCCCCGTCCTCGGCGACCGCGGGGCCATCGAGCAGATGCTCCTCAACCTGGCCACCAACGCCCGGGATGCGATGCCCGCGGGCGGGTCATTGGTCTTCACCGCCCGGCGCGGCTCCACCGCCTCCGCGGACCCGCGCCCCAGCCGCCGCTGGGACGCGGCCCCCACCGGCCAGACGGTCCAGATCGTGGTGAGCGATTCCGGCCAGGGCATGGACCGCCACACCCTCGACCGGATCTTCGAGCCGTTCTATACCACGAAGGGCCCGGGTCGCGGCACCGGACTCGGGATGGCGATGGTGTACGGCCTCATGAAGCAGCACGGCGGCTTCGTGGACATCTTCAGCGCCCCGGGCGAGGGCTCCACGGTCTGCCTGCACTTCCCCATCGCCGCGGTAAGCGAGGAGGCCGCGGCGGCGCCCGTGCCACCGCTCCCCGGGCTGGCCACCGGCCACGAGACGATCCTCCTCGTGGAGGATGAGCCGCCCCTCCGGCGCGCGGCCACCCGCCTGCTCGAGCGGATGGGCTACCAGGTGCTGGCCGCGGCCAACGGGATCGAGGCCCTCGAGGTGTACGACCTGCACCGGGACCAGGTGGCCCTCGTCGTGTCCGACATGATCATGCCCCGCCTCGGCGGCGCCGGCCTGCTGCGTGAACTGCGGCAGCGGCAGTGCCCCACACCGTTCCTGCTGGCCAGCGGCTACTCGGCGAGCACCGTGGCCCACGAGATCCTGACCGACCCGCTGGTGAGCTTCCTCGAGAAGCCCTGGACCGCCGCCGAGCTCGGACGCAGGGTGCGGGAGTGCCTCGACGCCCACCCGGCGCCCGCCGCGGAGGCGGTCCGATGATGTCGCCGCACGAGTCTCCGCGGACCGAGGTCTCCTGATGCGCCGCCCGCCTGACGGCACCCGCCCGCGTGACCAGTATGGTACGCTGCTGGTCCGGCTCCGCGAGGTGGGCCACGTTCTGGAGGAGGAACTCGGGGTGGAAGCGGTGCGCGCGGCCGGACACCGCGTGGGGGATCGGGCGGGCGGGGAGCCGCCGGCGCGGCGGTGGGCGGGGCGGTGCGGTGCGGCGGGGACAACCCGGCGGCGCCGCAGGCGCTCGAGCTCAACGCCAGGATCTTTCGCGGCGCTGGACTAACGCTTGCGCCGCGAGGCGGCGTAGCCCTCGAGCTGCAGCGCGAGGGCCGCCGCCCGCCGGGTCAGCGCCTCGATGCTCGCCATCGCCCCCGGCGCCGCCATGCGGGTGTCACCCGTCATCTCGGTCAGCGCGCGACGGGCGGAGTTGAGGATCGCCTCGATCATCTCGCGGAAGTCCTTGGCGGTCTTGGTGTCGCTGGTCTCGGAGATGGACCGCTGCCGGGCATCGCGCAGGACATCATGCACCCGGCGCCGCGCGGCCTCGGCGTCGCGCCGGGCCCGGACGTCGGTCGCGAAGATCACGTAGCCAAGGTCGCGGCCATTCTCCCCCGGCACCGGCTCGCCCCGGATCGACACGGGGATGGGATGCCCACCCTCCCCCCGCAGGCTGAGCTCCGCCGACCAGAGCCGCCGCTCCGCCCGGAGCGCCGTCAGCATCGTCTCCGCCTCGGCCTCGCTGCTGAACAGCGCGCAGAGGTCCTCCGCCGACTCGATGTCCGGGGCGCTCGCCCCGATCAGGGCGCGGAAGGCACGGTTGACCACCAGGACCTTCCCCTCCGCGCCAAGGATGATCGTCGGCTCCGGGGCGGTGTGCACCGCCTGCAGCACCTGGTGCAGCTGGTCCTGCGCGATGAGCACCCGCACCGCCTGCACCTGCTGCACCATGTCCACCAGCGAGGTGCGGATGGAATGCGCCGTGGCCAGCTCCTGCTCCGCCCACGGCCGCGAGGTGGCCCGGGTCACCTCGGTCCAGACCGCGAAGGAGCGCCGCGGCGACAGCCGGTTGGGATCCTCAGGGTCCACCGGCTTGTGCGGGTCCCCGCCCCACCGCACCGTCTGCACCTGTTCCGGCCGGAACCACAGCAGGAACTCCTGGCCCCGGCCCGACAGCGCCACGGCGAGCACCCCGGCCGCCGAACCGGCCAGGTGCCCGAACTGCGGCGCCATCCGCGCCAGCGCGTTGGTCACCAGCACCGGTTCCGAGGGCGCGTAGCTCTCGAGCCACGCCATGATGGCCCGGATGTCGTGCGAGGAGGGCACGTTGCCGGCGGTGAGGATGTCGTTCTCGTAGAGCAGCGCCGCGCCCGAGGCGTCCACCGCCTGCAGCAGCAGCCGGGGCGACATGAAGAGGCTGGTGCGCCAGTCCCCGGTCGTGGCCAGGGACTCCACGATCTGCTGCTCCAGCCGGCGCACCGTGAGCGCGGCCTGGGCCAGCGCCATCCCCTCGAGGGCCGAGAGGCGGGTCGAGACCATCTCCGAGAGGATGCCGCACGCCGCCCGCACCTCGAAGGGGAGCCGGCGGGTGGAGTAGTGGTGGCAGCTGATCAGCCCCCACAGCCGCTCCTCCCGCGTAAGGCTGGTCACGAGCGTGGCCCGGACGCCCATGTTGGTGAGGTACTGGAGGTGCAGCGGCGACATGCTGCGGAGGGTGCAGCCCGACATGTCCACGTCGCCACCGGAGATGGGCGAGAGCCGCGGGAACAGCGGCGCCGGCTCGTAGGCCACGTCGACCAGCACCCGGACCCGGTTCTGCAGGTACAGCTCGCGGGCCTGCTGGGGGATGTCGGAGGAGGGGTAGTGCAGCCCGAGGAAGGACTCCAGGTCGTCGCGGCGGGCCTCGCCCACCACCTCGCCGTGGCCGTCCGGGTCAAACTTGTACACCATCACCCGGTCGTACCCCGCCAGCTCCCGCATCACCCGCACCGTCTCGTCATAGAGGGCCTGCAGCGTCGGGGCGGCGTTGAGCGACGCAAGGCCGGCGGTGAGCACCCGGGACACCCGCTGGGCCACATCCTCGCCCGGGGCGCAGAGGGGATCCGGCACCTCCGGCTCCAGCTCCACCGCGATCCCCTCGGACCGGAGCCGCACGCAGGTGGCCTCGAACCGCCGGATCCCGTCGGGATACTCGATCGTCGCGGCCGCCGGCACGGGGGTGCGCAGTTCGTCGCTGTCGCGCAGCTGGCGAATCAGGTCACCGAGCTCGGGATCGAGGCTGTCGATGGAACGGCCGAGCGGGGAGGCGCCCCACGGCCCCAGGACGGCCTCCGCGTTGAGCGTGGCCTGGAGCACGTGGAGCTTCTGGGGATGCAACACCAGCAGGACTCCGTGCGGCTGCACGGAGCCGGGCAGCTGAACAAGCTCCCGGTCGCAGTTGGTGAGATCGGCAGCCCCGAAGGGCGGGTGCAGCGGCTTGACGTCCATGAATGGACAGAGAATGGCCCTCTGGAAGCCATTCTGTCAAGCGAACTTAGTATGAAGTGTCGCTCACCCAGTCCTGCGGGACCAGCATGGCCGAGAGCGCGGCCTCCGGGCTGCCCGGCTGGGGCGCCGAGCCGTAGCTCCAGCGGGCCAGCGGCGGGAGGCTCATGAGGATGCTCTCCACCCGGGCCCCGCTCTGCAGCCCGAAGTGGGTCCCCCGGTCATGGAGCAGGTTGAACTCCACATAGCGCCCCCAGCGCTCCAGCTGCAGGGTGCGCTCCCGCTCGCCCCAGGGGGTGTCGCGGTACCGGTCCACGATGGGCCCGTACGCTGCCGGGAGCGCGCGGCCGATCGCATTCACGAAGGCCGCCAGCCGCTCCCGCTCCGGAAGCCCCTCCCGGCCCGGACGGAGGTGGTCGAAGAACACCCCCCCCACCCCGCGCGCCTCTCCCCCCCGGTGCGTGTTCCGGAAGTAGTCATCGCACCAGGCCTTGAAGCGGGGGTAGAAAACGGGATCGTGGGCATCGCAGACCTCGGCCAGCGTCCGGTGCCAGTGCCGGGCGTCGTCCGGGCAGGGCCAGGTCGGGGTCAGGTCGGTGCCACCGCCGAACCAGGCGTCGAACGGCTCACCATCGGCCGTGGTCAGCTCGAAGTAGCGGATATTGAGGTGCACCGTCGGGATCAGCGGGCTCCGCGGGTGGGTGACCATGCTGACGCCCGTGGCGAAGAACCGCGCCCCCTCGGGCGGCGGCGCCGCGAGCGCCAGTCGGCCGGCCATGCCGCGTTCCAGCACCCCCGTGACCTCAGAGCGGTTCACGCCCGACTGCTCGAACGTCTTCCCCTCGAGCAGCACCCGGGACACGCCGCCGCCCCCACCGGGTCGCTCCCAGCGCTCCTCGGTGAAGTTCCCGCCGCCATCCATGCCCACGAAGAACGCGGTCAGCGCATCGTGGACGTCGGTCATCCAGCGCGCGGCCGCCGGCGCAAACGACGGCGCCACCCCGATCACGCCCCGCCGTCCTTCACCGCGTCCACGAAGGCGCGGGCATGCGCCACCGGGGTGTCCGGCAGGATGCCGTGACCCAGGTTGGCGATATGCGGGCCGCCGCTCATCTCGAGCAGCATCCGCCGGGTGCGGCGCCGGATCTCCGCCGGGGCGGCGTACAGCCAGCAGGGGTCGAAGTTCCCCTGCAGCGCCTGCTGCCGGCCCAGCCGCCGGCGCGCCTCGCCCGCCTGGGTGTGCCAGTCCACGCCGAGGACCTCGAGCGGGTGGAGCGGCACGCCGCGCATGGGCTGGTGGTGGTGGAGGCAGACCGGATCGTGGTGACGCCGGTCGGACGGTACTTCATCCGCAACCTGTGCATGGAACTCGACGCCCACCTCGAGCGGGCGCGCGAGCGCGCGGTCTTCTCCCGCACCGTCTGACCCCCTGAGACGCCACGGCGGCGGGGCGCCCACGCGCCCCGCCGCCGTGGCGTTGGGCCCCCGCCCGGTCAGCCGGCCGGTGTGCGGGGCAGCACCACCCGGACACGCAGGCCACCCAGCGGGCTCCGGTCCGCCAGCACCGCGCCCCCGTGGGCCTGCGCCACCGAGCGCACCAGGGTCAGGCCGAGCCCGGCGCCCCCCCGGGTGCGGGCCAGGTCCTGCCGGAAGAAGGGCTCGAAGAGCCGGGGGAGCTGCTCGGCGGGCACCCCGGGGCCGGCATCCTCGACCACCAGCGCCACGCCGTGGTCCTCGTCACGGACCCCGGCGCGCACCGGCGTCCCGGGCGGCACGTGGCGCAGGGCGTTCTCCAGCAGCTGCCCCAGGGCCAGCCCCAGCAGGCGGGCATCGACCGTCACCGAGGTGGCGGGAGCCGGCGTCTCCGGCGGGGCGAGCGCCAGCGCGGGATGGCGCGCCGCGAAGCGGCGGGCCTCATGCTGCACCAGCGCGGCGAGGTCGGTGTCGCGCCGGTCGAGGATCGCCTCGCCGGCCTCGAGGCGGGCCAGCGCGATCATGGCGTCGCCCATGCCGGCGAGGTGGTCCACCTCCTCCAGGACGCTGCGCAGCAGGGCCTGGTACTCCACCGGCGAGCGGGGGGTGCGGAGCGCCACCTCGAGCTCGCCCCGCATGGCGGTGATCGGGGTGCGGAGGTCGTGGCCCACGTCGGAGATGATGCGACGCTGCTGGATCAGTGCTGCGTCCAGGCGCTGCAGCATCCCGTTCAGCATGGCGATGAGGTCCTGCAGCTCGAGCACGTCGGCGTGCACGGTGATGCGGTGGCCATCGCCCCGCACGCTCACGGCCCGGGCCTGGGCCGCGATCTCCCCCACCGGCTCGAGGGAGGAGCGCGCCAGCCATCCGGCCCCCGCCGTGGTGAGCAGGGTCCCGATCAGGGCGGTCAGCACCAGCCGGAGCAGCAGGGAGTCGGAGGCCGTCTGGAGCGGGCGCAGGGAGGCCGCCACCTGGACCACCGCGGGGGGCGCGGCCCCCCCACGGGCCCTCGGCGGACCGGCCACGTAGGCGGAGCGGATCCTTCGTCCGGCGAAGTCATTGGTGGCCCACGCGTGCCCGCCGTGCAGGGCGGTCTGGAAGGCGGCAGAATCGAGGGGCAGGATGTTGGCGAGGGGCATGTTGTAGTCGAGCACCCGGCCGCCGCTGTCGCGGATCACCACCAGCCGGTTGACCTCGTCGAGGAACACCGAGAGGTCCCGCGCGCCCGCGTGCTGGGCCAGCCCCTCCCCCTTCGCCACCACGTCGACCATCAGGTCGGCGCCATCGTCCAGGGCAAGGTCGAGCTGGCGGGCGAGCGTGCGCTGCACGCCGAGGAACGCCCACAGCGCGACGGTGACGAGCGCCACCAGCATGGTGAAGCCGTAACGCAGCGCGAGCGTGCGTTGCAGTGATCGCATGGAGCATCCGGAAACGGTGCGGCAACCCCGGCGGGCGGCCGGGGGCGGGGGATCAGGTGAAGAGGCGGCGCGCCGTCAGGAGGGCGTGGATGCGGTCCAGCAGGTCGTCGAAGCGGAAGGGCTTGGTGATGTAGCCGTCCGCGCCGGCATCCATCGCGGTACGGATGTCCCGGGGGTCGTCCCGGGCGGTGAGCATGAGCACCGGGGTCTGCACCCCCTCGCGGCGGAGGGCACCGACCACGGCCGGACCATCCTGCCCGGGGAGCATGTAGTCCAGCAGGATCAGGTCGAAGGCGCCGTCACGGCCCCGGGTGAAGCCGGAGAGGCCCTCGCGGGCGACCTCGACCTCGAACCCCTCCTCCCGGAATCCCTGCTCCAGGAAGCCGGCGACCTTGGAATCATCCTCAATTACGAGCAGGCGCATCGTGCAAAGTTGATGATCACCCCATGAAGGCCGGGTGAAGAGGCTTCTAAAGCAGCCTTCATCTTTTCCCGGAGACCGTTGGACCGTCGACCCGGGCCATGGTGTTCGGGGATTGCGCCATCAGGGTTGAACGGCACGCCCTCCCCCGGCGCGGGCCTACCGGCACTGACTGTACTCCTTGCCATCGGCGGTGATGATCGGGTACCCGTTGGAATTCCGCGCGATGGACAGCGGCACCGCCTGGAATCCCTGGCCCCCATCCAGGTAGAGCTGCCCTCCCTGGACCTGCCAGCGGTAGGTCCCCCCACCCTGCGACTGGCTGTAGACGCTGCCGCTCGGCGTGGAGCCGCCGCCGTACTGGTTGACCGTCCCGCCTTCGTGATTGGAGTTCACCAGCAGCCGGCCATCGGCCAGGAAGACGTTGCGGCTGGTGTTGGTGCTCCCGCTGGTCTGGCTGTAGGAGAAGCTGCACCATGCGGAGCTGAGGAGCAGGTCCCGCAGCTGCTGGTCCTGGGGCGAGCCGGCGGAGGCTCGGGGCGCGGGCGGCGCCGGGGCGGGCGCGGCGGCGGGGGCACGCGGGCGCCCCGCGACCGGGGGGGAGGGCGCCGCGGGGGCGGCCGGCGTGGCACCGGCCGGCGGGGCCGCGGCGATGTTGCTCACCTTGTTGAACCGGAGCTCGGTGGCGGTGGCCAGGTTGGGTGCCCCGTCGGCGCCCAGCTCCACGAGCACGAAGACCAGCTGATTGCCTTCGATGGTCGCGGTGAAGACGGCGCGGCTCGAGCCGCTCACGGCCTCGCCGGTGAGCTCGCCGCGACTGGCCTTTCCGGCCAGGCGGATGACGGTCCCGTTGCCGGAGAGGGTGCCGCTGGTGGCGCCGCCCTGCGCGTGCGTGAGCGCGAGGGTGACGACGCCCTGCTGGCCCTGGATGGTGTAGGTGCCGGTGAACTTCTGGGCGGCGGCGTCCGCCGGGAGCGCCCAGAGGAGCCCGGCCAGCGCCAGGGAGTGCCATGCCCGCATCGGATGCCCCAGGGTTGGTGGTGAGCCCTCGCAACCCGCAGAAACCATGCCCCTGAACCTGGCGGGATCCCCGCGCCGCTCTTGGCGGGGACCAGGCACCCGTTCATCTTCCGGGGGCTCCCCCCTCACCCCCACCCAGGACGACCCCCGGTTGAACGGCTCGGCACCCCGCACCGGTCGGTGGCTCGCGATCCTCCGCCTCGATTCGCTCCGGAAGAAGATCCTGGTCTTCGCGGTGGCGGCGGGGCTTCTCCCCTCGCTGTTCACCGCGATCGTCTACTACACCCAGATCCAGCGGGCGATGACCACGCGGCTCGAGGAGGAGCTGTACGGCGCGAGCCTCCAGGCCGCGCGGACCATGGACCTCTGGCTCAAGGGCACCGTCGGCGACCTGCGCGCCGTCGCCAATTCCTACGAGGTGTCCGACAACGTGGGCCGGTCCGACGCCCGCGGCGCCGCCCGGCTCAAGGACTACCTCGTCTCGGTGCACGGACGGATCCGGGACTATCGGGCCCTGGCCGTGGTGAACGGGCGGGGCCGGGTGCTTGGGACCGCCGGACCCGCGCTCGGTCCCGAGGTGCTCCCCACCGACTGGGCCGAGCAGCTGGGCCGGGGCGATCCGGTGATCGAACACCGGATGCAGGACAGCAGCGGGGCCGGCGAGGTGATCGTCGCGGTGCCGGTGATCGCCGCGGGCTCCGGGCAGGCGGTGGGTGGGCTGATCGCCCGGCTCAACCCCGCGGAGCTCCTGCGCGGGCTGGCCGAGCTGCCCAGGCGCCCGGGCCTGCAGTTCCAGCTTATCTCGCGCGCCGGCGAGCTCCGCCTCTCGAGCGATTCCACTCGCGCCGGCCAGCCGGCCCCGCGCTACGCTGCGGCGGTGGTCGGCGCCCTCGCGGACAGCGGCGGCCTGACCCGCTATGCCAATGCCGAGGGCCGCGAGATGGTCGGCTCCGGCAGCCTGGTGCCGAGCCTGGACGGGATGGTGGTGGCGGAGCTGCCCAGCCGGCTGGCCTACGCCCAGTTGGCCCGGGCCCGGACCATGAGCGTGGTGATCATCCTGGCCATGCTCGCCGTGATCGGCGTGCTGGCCTACCTGTTCGGCATCGTGATCGTGCGGCCGCTCGACCGGCTGATCGAGGGCGCCCGGCAGGTGGCCGCCGGCGACCTGGGCGTGGACCTCCCCGTCACCACCGGCGGGGAGGTCGGGGCGCTGACCGAGGTGTTCAACACCATGGTGACCCGGCTGCGCGAGGGCCGGGAGAACCTGGAGCAGCTGTCCATCACCGATGCCCTCACCGGGCTCTACAACCGCCGGCACCTCGGCATGGTGCTCGCCACCGAGTGCGAGCGGGCGCGCCGCCACCAGCACGCCACCTCGCTGCTGCTGATCGACATCGACCACTTCAAGCGCTACAACGACAGCCACGGCCACCTGGCCGGCGACGCGGTGCTGCGCCGCGTGGCCGAGCTGACCCGCGAGGCGGTGCGCGCCGGCGACTGCGCGGCGCGCTACGGTGGCGAGGAGTTCGCGGTGGTGCTGCCGGAGACGGCGCTGGAGGGGGCGATGCTGCTGGCGGAGCGGCTGCGGCGCCGGATCGCGCTGGAGGCCTTCGACGGGGGGGTGGTGACGCTCAGTATCGGGGTGGCGCAGACCCCGGCCAGCGGCGGCACTCCCGACAGCCTCACCGCCGCCGCCGACGAGGCGCTCTACCGGGCCAAGCGCGAGGGCCGCGACCGGGTGCGGGCGTAGGCTCGGCGGCTAGTCCCGGGTGACCAGGGGCTGGAAGATCCACCCCTCACGCCCGGCGCTGTCCTTGACCCGCAGCCACTCGCCGAGATACGACGTGGCGGTGACCCGCTCCCCGCGCTCGAGCGACGACAGCACCCGGGTGCCGAGCCCCGGCCCCTCGCGCAGGTTGGCCCGGCTGGCCACCAGGAAGCGCACCGGCTCGGCAAAGAGCTTCTCGCCGCTGCGGCGGCCGCCGCGATCGAGGGTGCTCACCCGGGCCCGCACCCGCGCCGCGAGGGTCTTGGACTTGGTGGCCAGGTACCGCGCCCCGCCGTAGTTCCCCGCCCCGAAGGCCGCGTTGCTCTGGGCCAGCAGGTTCCTGGCCTGTCCCTGGTCATCCCCCAGCTCGGCCGTGCCGGCCGCCGGCATCCCCTGCACCGCGATCTCCGCCTCCGCCAGCGCGGACGCCGCCTCGGCCCGGGTGGCGCCCCCCTGCAGCTTGGCCAGCGCCTGGGCCACCTCGCCGTGGGCGTCGTCGAGCCGGGCGGTCAGCGCCTCCACCTGCGCCTCCCGTTCGGCCAGCCGGAGCTCGAGCCGTGCCAGGCGGGTCTCGAGTTCGGGATCACGGACCGTCACGGTATCCACCCGCACCACCGCCGGGGCTGGCGCGGGCAGGGGTTGGGTGTCGGGGACGGCCACGGGCGCCGGATCCGGGGGCGGGGACTGCCCGCCGCAGGCCGCGAGGCCAAGGAGAAGCGTGCAGCCGCCACGAAGGGCCAGCGGCGAGAGCCGGGGCATGGCAGACTCTGGGAAGGGGTGGGCCGGGCTCTCTGGGAGCGGCGCCGGTGCGGGACGGTCCCGGCCCTCCGGGGGCCTGGCGTCAACCGCCGGGAAAGCTGGGGAGGGGGTGGCCGGGGAGGCAAGAGCCACGGGGCTTGCCGGATCGTGGGCCGGGCCCCACCATAGGGGCAGGGCGACGATCCGCGCCCAACCCCATCGGCCCACCCCCAGCGTGGGCCCCCGAGGGGCAAAGGGGGGCAGACTCCCGGATCGCGGGACCATTCCTTTGCGTCGCCATGGGCGCCGCCGCTGGGGGGCGTGGCCCGTGGCCTGACCAAAGGGAACAGACCATGCCTTCCGACAAGGACTTCAAGCGCGTGGTGCGCGCGCGCATGCAGCAGACCGGCGAATCCTACACCGCCGCCCGCGCCATCCTCCTGCACCAGCCAGTGCCCCGACGCGCCGCGCCGCCCCGGCCAACCGCCCGCGTGCCCGCGCCGGCCCCCGCCTCCGATCTCGCCGCCCGCGCCGGCATGTCCGACCAGGCCGTGAAGGCCGGCACCGGCTGCACCTGGGAGCGCTGGGTCTGGTCCCTCGACCGGGTCGAGGCACACACCTGGTCCCATCCGCGGATCGCGAGATACATCCAGGACACCTGGAGGCTCGGCAGCTGGTGGGCCCAGTCGGTGACCGTCGGCTACGAACGGATCAAGGGCCTCCGCGAGAAGGGCCAGCGCCGCGGGGGCGGCTACGTGGCCAACAAGAGCCGCACCTTCCCGGTCCCGCTCGCCCGGCTCTATCGCGCCGTGAGCGACGGGCGGAGCCGGAAGCGCTGGCTCGAGCCCGGCGCGGTGGCGATCCGCAGCACCACCAAGGACAAGTACGCGCGCGGCCGGACGGCCGGCGGCGCGTCGGTGGAGTTCGTCTTCACCGCCAAGGATCGCGGCCGGAGCATGATGCAGGTCCAGGAGGGGCCCCTCGGCAGCAGGGCGGACATTGCCGTGCGGAAGGCGTTCTGGGCGGCCCGGCTGGCCGCGCTCGGGGAGATGCTGGGCCGCTAGCTGGGAGACGTGATCCGGGACGTAGCGCGGGGAATGGGGAGGCACCCATTCCCCGCTCGCCTTTCCGGCCGCGCCGCCGTGTGAGATGACCTCCCGCCCGCCTGCGTTACTCCCCGGGTCCGATTCCTGCTACGGATGGCGCCATTCCTGCCGGGGTGCCGACCCCCGGGGACCCCACCTTCTTTCTTCTGGAGCCTGACCCATGCGGATGCTGTTGCCCGGATGCACCCTGCTGATCGCGCTGGCGGCCTGCGGCGGCGGTGACGACACGGCGGGGCCCCCCAAGCCGGTGGCCACCCTGGCCATCACGGGGGCGGACTCGGTGCTGCGGGGCCAGAGCGCGCCCTACGCCGTGGCCCTCCGCGACGCCTCCGGCAAGCTGCTCACCGGGCGGGCCGTGACCTGGGCCAGCCTCGACCCCGCGGTGGCGGACGTCGACAGCACCGGGGTGCTGCAGGTGGCCGACACCGGCACCGCGCGGCTCACCGCCACCAGCGAGGGTGTGAGCGACACCCTGACCGTGACGGCGCACACCGTGGCCTTTGCGCAGGTGGACGCCGGCCCGTACCAGACCTGCGCGGTGACCACCGGGGGCCGGCCGTACTGCTGGGGGCTCTACACCAACAGCGCGTATCCGGTCCCGCTGGCCGATGGCCACGCCTACACCCAGGTGGCGGTGGGCGACAGCATCGCCTGCGGGCTGACCAGCGCCGGCGAGACGTGGTGCTGGGTCGACCCGGCCGCCGGCGCCACGCAGCTGGCGGGCCTCCCGACCCTGGCCTCGCTGGCCCTCAAGCTGGAGCACGGCTGCGGGCTCGAGCCGGGCGGCGCCGCCTGGTGCTGGGGCCGCAACAACAGCGGCCAGATCGGCGACAGCACCTTCAGCAACACCCCGGTGGGCCCGGCCGCGGTGGCCGGCGGCGCCACCTACGCCATGATCACGCCCGGCTCCACCCACACCTGCGCCGTCACCAGCACCGGTATCGGGCAGTGCTGGGGCGGTAACGGGAACGGCCAGCTCGGCATCGATACCATCGCCGGCACCCTGGTGCCGATGGCGGTGGTCGCACCGCCCGCCACCTTCCTGGCCATCGGGGTCAACGTCGTTCACAGCTGCGGCATCTCGGCCGCCGACAGCACCACCTGGTGCTGGGGCGACGGCAACTCGGGGCAGCTGGGGGACAACCAGACCTTCTTTTCCGAGATCCCGGTCGCGGTCCATGGGGGATTCAAGGCCATCGCCGTCGATGCCGGGACATACCACACTTGCGCCCTCGCGCCGGGCGGGGCGGCCTGGTGCTGGGGCAGCAACGACCGGGGGCAGCTGGGCGCCATCGGCATCGCCGAGGATTCGGTGCCGGTCGCGGTGACGGGCGGCCACACCTTTGCCAGCCTCTCCACGGGGAGCGAACGGCACAACTGTGGCCTCACCGCCGGCGGGGTGCTCTACTGCTGGGGCGACAATACCTTCGGCCAGCTCGGGGTGGCCGGCGGCTTCACGCCCACTCCGATGAAGGTGACGGGCCAGCCCTAGCGGGCGTGACGGCCCCGGCGGCAACGCCGCCGGGGCGCAGTCATGAATGCCTGACGTGGAAAGCAGAAATGGGCGCTTGACGGCCGCGCCGGAGCGGCCATTTTCGGGGAGCGGTCCTGTCCTATGTTTTCCGGCCCAGGGATGGGCACCTCCCCCCCGACGGGGGTCCAGGCAGGCGAATGCTGCTCCCCACGCAGGCCGACGTCGACGCCAAGCGCGAGTCCTCCTACCGCCAGCGCGCCACCTTCCTGGTGGTCGGCGCGGTCCTCATCCTCGCCTCACACGTCGTGGATCGGGTCGCAGCCGGCGGCGCCGCGCCCGCGGCGCTGTCCCTGCGGCTGGCCTGGTGCACCCTGCTGCTCCTCACCGCGCTGGCGCTGCGCCGGGGCGGCCCGCTGGCCATCGGCGCCATCCGGCTGGCCGCCCCCTTCGGTTCCGCCGCCATCTTTCTCGGCCTCATCCTGGTCACCGGACGCAGTGGCTCCCCGCTCTTCTCGTTCATCTACGTGCTGGTGATGATGCTGCCGCTGCTGCTCTTCGATGCCCTGCCCTACGGGCTCCTGAGCTCGGGACTGGCGCTGGCGGGAAGCTGGGTGATCGTGGTGCAGGACGGCATCGGGGGCGCCGCGCTCTGGGGCTGGGTGCACATCGGCGCGGCGGCGTTCGCGCTGGGGTGGGTGCTCGCGGTGGCCTTTGCGCATTCGCTGGCCATCGAGCAGGCCGCCACCGCCGAGCGGCAGGCGGCGCTCGACCGGCTGCAGCTCGCGCTGCACGAGAACCAGCAGCTGGTCGGCGACCTGCGTGAGGCGCTGGTCCGGGTCAAGACACTGAGCGGCCTCCTCCCGATCTGCTCCTTCTGCAAGAAGATCCGCAACGACGAGGGCTACTGGGAGCAGCTCGAGGGCTACGTCTCCTCGCACTCCGAGGCCCGCTTCAGCCACTCCTTCTGCCCCCAGTGCATGCAGGAACAGTATCCGGAGCACATGGAAGATTAGGCGGGGCCGGGAGGGCGGTACCGCCTTACCGCCCTACCGCCTTACCGACAACGCCGCACTCACATTCGCCAGCCCCGCCGCGAGCTCCGCGGGCGTGGGCCACCCGAAGCCGATCCGCATGCAGCGATCGTCCCGTTCGAACCAGTGCCCCGGGCCCACCCACGTCTTGTGGGTGCCGTTGAGCTCCTGGTAGAAGCGCGCCACATCCACCCCGGCATCCGCGCGGATGCGGGGGAAGGCCACCACCCCGCCCGCCGGCTCCACCCACTCCATCCGCGGCTCCCCCGCCATCCACTGGCGCAGGGTGTCGCGCCCGGCGCGCACCTGGGCCGCAATGGCCGGCAGTTCCTCCCGCCGCCGGCGATAGACCTGGTACCCGACCTCCTCGTCCAGCACCGCGCCACAGATCACCATCTGCTCCTTGGCGGCGAGGAACCGCTCGTTGAGGGCGCGGTCGCGGGTGAGCAGCCACCCCAGCCGGAGGCCGGGCAGCCCGTACGCCTTGGAGAGCGACGCCACGCTGATCACGTGCTCGCCGAGCGTCGTGGCAAAGGTGGCCGGCGGGTCGTCGGCCAGGTCGCGGTAGGTCTCGTCCACCAGCAGGTGCACGCCGCGGCGGGCGCACAGCGCCGCGATGGCCTCGAGGTCCGCGCGGGGCAGCACCGTGCCGGTGGGATTGTGCGGCGTGGTGAGGCTCACCAGCCGCGTGGCGGGCGTGAGCGCGCGCGCGATGTCGTCGGCGGTGTAGCGCCAGCCGCGCTCCAGCTCGAGATCGATGCAGGTGATGGCGCAGCCGATGGCGCGCGGGGTCTCGAGGTTGGTGGCGTAGTTGGGCCGCAGCACCACCAGGTGGTCACCGGCGCCGAGCAGCGTGGTGCTCACGATGAACAGCGCGCCGGCCGCGCCGGGCGTGAGCAGCACCTGGTCGGGGGAGCACCCCGCCTCGGCGGCGAGCAGGGCGCGGAAGCCGGGGTGGCCGCGGTGGTCGCCGTAGAGCAGCAGCAACCGGTCGAGGTCGAGCGCCAGGCCGAGGTCGCCGAGGCGGCGGTCGCGGATGGAACTCTCGGCGAGGTTGCAGGCGATGGTCTCGTAGCCGGTCTCCTCCGGCGACTCGACCTCGATGGGCATCCGGCGGTATTGCATCGGGGCTCCTACCGGCCGAAGCGGATGCGCACGCCACCCACCGTGAAGGTGACGGTCGCCGGCGCGCCCTCGGGGCCGCGGGTGAACTCCACCGGCGCGTCCACCCCCTCGATGGCCCATCCCCCGTCGGCGGTGGCGACGAGCGCCATCGGCTGGTCGCCGAGATCGAGCCAGAGCCGGCCCAGGCTGTCGCGCACGGTGGCGTCGCCGTAGCGGCCCACCAGCGCCCGGCGCTCCGCCTCGGTGGTGGCCCGGCTGGCGGGCGGTGGCGGCGGCGGGGCCTCCTCCGGCAGCGGGCGCACCCAGACGTTGCGGAAGCGGACCTTGTGTCCGTGGTCCTGCAGCCCGAAGGGAAGGCGGTCGGGGTGCGCCTCGTAGGGGAGCCGGGCCAGCCAGCTGGTAGGGCCGAACAGCTCGACGTTGTTCTGCACCGGCACGCCGTTGTGGAACACCGTGACCCGCGCCGGGGCGAGGAGCGCGCCATCGGCGCCGAAGCGCGGCCGGCGGAAGATGATGTCATAGCGCTGCCAGGCGCCGGGCGGCAGCGAGGCGTTGTAAAGCGGCGGATGCTGGCCGTACATGGCGCCGGCCTGGCCGTCGGTGTAGGTGTCGCTGTGCCAGCTGTCGAGCACCTGCAGCTCGTAGCGCCCCATCAGGAACACGCCGCTGTTGCCGCGGTCCTGACCCTCGCCGTGCGCCGGCGCCGGCGCCGACCACTCCAGGTGCAGCTGCATGTCGCCGAAGGAATCGACGGTGCTGATGGTCCCCGCACCGGGCCGGGCCTCGAAGTACTCCCGGGTGGCTGCCCACCTGGGCGCGGCCCCGTCGCTCCCCACCCAGTGCGCCAGCCCATGACCGTCGAACAGCACCACGGCGCCCGGGGGCGGCTGGTCGGCCCGCGCGGCCGGCACCGCGGCGGCGGTGGCGGGATGGGGGCGGGTCATCTCGTGCACCCGCCAGCCATCGCCGGACTGGGCGGCCAGCGAGGTCGTCGCGAGGGCGAGCAGGGGGAGGGTGGGCAGCCGCTTCAAGCGCATGGGGGTGGGAGAGGGAAAGGGGGAAAAGGGAAACGGGAAGAGGGAAAAGGGAAAAGGGAAGCGGCAATACAATCTACCGCCCTACCGCCACTCCCTCGGGCCCGGGTCGCCGCTGCGCGGCTCCCGAAGGGCCCTCGGTCGCCGCCCTACCGCCTAGATCGACTTCACCCACCGCGTCTCCCAGGGGATCGTGTTGCCGAGGAGGACCAGGCCACCGAAGCACGCGAAGCCGTACAGGTACCGTCCGCCCATCACCAGCAGCAGGCCGATCAGGGAGAGCCCCAGGATGGCGAGGCCGCGGAGGATGCCGGCCTTCTTGCGCACCTGCACCTTGGAGGCGCCGCAGCCGACGCAGACCACGGCCTGGGGGTGCAGTTCGGTCATGCAGAGAGAGCACTGGTTCATGGAGCGCCTCCGGGTGAGGGGACCGGGGAAGCGTGGGAGCGTCGGCTCCAAGGTATCCCGGAGCCGGGGGGGGCGGTAAGGCGGTAAGGCGGTAAGGCGGTAGGGCGGTAGGGCGGCCGCTTCAGCCGCCGCGGAATGGGGCGTCGGTCCGGAGCGCGGTGGCGATCCGCTCGGTCACGTCGGAGAGGTCGAGCGGCTTGGCGATCACCGGTTGCGCCGCCCAGGGCTCGTGGCGGTCCGCGACGATGTCGGGGGTGCCTGACATCAGCAGCACCGGCAGCCGGGGCCAGCGGTCGCTGATGCGGGTGGCCAGCTCCTGTCCGCTCATCACCGGCATGACCAGGTCGGTCAGCGCGAGGTCCACCGCGCCGGGATTGGCCTCGAGGTACTCGAGGGCCACCCGGCCATCCTCGCAATCCACCACCTGGTAGCCCGCGCGGGTCAGGTGGCGCACCAGGATCCGGCGCACCGCCGCCTCATCATCCACCACGAGCACGCTGCCCTCGCCGGCGGGCACGGCGGGGGCCGGCCGGGGGCGGGAGGCCGGCACCGACGGGGCCACCAGCGGGAGCCAGACGGTGACGGTGGTACCCTGGCCCGGCTCGGAGCGGAGCTCCACCCGGCCCCCGGCGCCGCTCACCACGGACTGCACCGAGTACAGGCCGAGCCCGGTGCCCCCGGCACCGCCCTTGGTGGTGAAGAAGGGCTCGAGCGCCTGGGCCAGCACCTCGGACGACATCCCGGTGCCCGAGTCGCGCACCGCGAGCCGGGCCCAGCTGGCCGCCGGCTCGCCGGCCGGCGCCGCCACGTCCAGCGCCACCGCCAGGCTCCCCCCCTCCGGCATCGCATCCCGTGAGTTGAGCGCCAGGTTGAGCAGCACCTGCTCGGCCTGGACCTCATCGAGGCGGACCACGGCGGTCTGCTCCGGCACGGTCACGGTGGTGACGATCGAGGAGGGGAGGAGCGAGGCGAGGGTGCGCTCGATAGCGCGCGCCGCGAGGGCCAGGTCCACGGTGGTGGTCGCGGCGGCGCGGGGGCGGCTCAGGGCGGTGAGCTGCCGGGCCAGGGCCGCGCCGCGGGTGGCCGCGGCGGCCATCTGGGCCAGTTCCTCTTCTCCGCCCGCCGCGCCACGCTCGCGCAGGAAGTGCACGTTGGCCGTGATCACGGTGAGCACGTTGTTGAAGTCGTGCGCCACACTCGAGGCGAGCCGCCCCACCACCTCGAGCTTCTGCGCCTGGCGCAGCTGGCCCTCGAGGCGCACCCGCTCGGTGACGTCGCGGGCGTTGATGACCACCCCGCCGATCGCCGGGTCGGCGGTGCGGTCGGTGGCCACGGCCTCGATGTGCCGGCCAGGGCCGGCCTGCCACCGGACCAGCGGCTGGCTGCCCGGGCTGGCCAGCCACGCCGCGAGGCCACCGGGCGCGTCACAGGTGACCAGGTCGGCCAGCCGCCGGCCGGCCAGCGCCCCCTCGGGGTCGCCGATCATCGTGGCAAAGGCGGGACTGGCGTAGCGCACCGTGCCGTCGGCGTCGAGCACCAGGATGGCATCGGACGACCGCTGCACCAGGGCGCGGAAGCGGGCGTCCTGCGCGGCCCGCGCCTGCGCTTCCATGGCGGACTCGCGCTGGGCCAACACCAGCTGGACGATCAGCAGCCCCATCAGCGCCACCAGCCCGAGCACCAGTCCCTGCAGCGCGGGGTGCTCCAGGTCGGGGCGCGACCACTGGATCAGCGCCAGCGCGCCCACCACGCCGATGGCCAGGTGGGGCACGATCGCGGGCCCCACGGCGTAGGCCGGCAGGGGCCGCCCATCCGCGGCGGTCCGGGCCCGCCAGGCCGCCGACACCACGAGCGTGGCCCCGAAGGCCAGCAGCAGGTCGCCGGTCGGGCCGCTCCACGCAGACCAGATGAGGTAGTCATACTCGTAGATGAGGTCGGCCACCATCGCGGCGAGGGTGCCGACGCTGAGCAGCGCGAACGGCCGGCCGGTCCGGTCGCCGGCGGGCCGGTGCAGGATGGCCACGGCGCCGAGCGCCACCGCCAGCTCGCCGGGGAACACCAGCAGCACCAGCTTGAGGTACAGCCACAGCGACAGCGCCGCCTCCTCGAACCGGAACACCCAGTACCAGGCGAGGATGGCCGTCCCCGTCATGGCGATCAGCCCTTCGACCGCGAGGCGGGCGCGGGCCGGCGCGCCCTGGGGGAAGGTGGTGAAGTGCCAGAGGCCGAGGAGCAGCAGCGGGAAGTAGCCCTGGTAGAGTACCGAGGCCAGCGTCTCGAGCCGGGGCGCGCTGATCAGCCACAATGGCGCCATGAGGGCGGCCGCGACCCCGGAGCAGAGCCACGCCGCGGCCACCAGCCACCAGCCCCGGGCGGTGCGCCGCGGAAGGTCGGTCGCGCGCGCCGCCCGCGCGGCGGCCGCGGCGGCGGCAAAGTAGAGGGGAATGAACAGCAGGTCGTTCCCGAGCCCGCGTTCCACGGCACCGGCGAGCATGGCCACGGCCCAGAGCGCATACGCGACGCCATAGCCCAGGGCCAGCCGCAGGGGCCACGGTGCGGCAGGGCTCGCGGGTCGGTCGAGGGCAGGCATGGGGACTCCGGTCCGGCGTGGAAGGAAGGTCGGAGAATGTGCAGCGCCGCGCGCGCGGGAGCAAGCGGGAACTCGGCGGCTCGACGGCGTGCCTCTTCCCGCTTCCCGCTTCCCGCTCCCCGAAACCCCACCCCTCCCCAGCCGTAGAGCCGCCATCCCCTCTTCTGCCCGGATCCGCCATGCTCGCCACGCTCAGGCAAGATCTTCGTCTCGCCGCCCGGCTCCTGTGGTCGAGCCCGCTGTTTACCCTGGTGGCCGTCGCCTGCATCGCCATCGGGAGCGGCGCGGTCACCACGATCGTCTCCGCCGGCAACGCGATGGTGCTCCGCCCGCTTGCGGGGAGCGATGACGGCTCCCGGCTGATCCGCATCGAGCGCAAGCAGCCCGGCGGCAGCGACGGGGTCTCGCTCTCCTACCCCTGGTATACCGCCATGCGCGACGCCTCGCAGACCCTCGGCGGCGTCGCCGCCTGGGGCAAGGCGTCGCTGGTGCTGCGCGGCGGCTCCGGCCCCGGCGATGCCGTCTACGGCTCCCTGGTGAGCGGCAACCTCTTCGACGTGGTGGGGGTGCGGCCGCTGCTGGGCCGGTTCTTCCTGCCGGAAGAGGATCGCACCGAGCTCAGCCACCCCGTGCTCGTGGTGTCGGAGCGCTACTGGCGCGCGCACCTGGGCGCGGACAGCGCGGCGGTGGGCCGGGACCTGCTGGTGAACGGCCGGCCGTTCACGCTGATCGGCGTGGCGCCCGCCGCCTTTCGCGGCATGGACGACCCGATCCTCTCCGACGCCTGGCTGCCGCTCCACATGCAGCGCGCGGTGCGCCCGCACGCCGGCGGACTCAACGACGCCGGCGACACCTGGCTCCGCGCCGCGGCCCGGCTGCGGGACGGCACGTCGCCCGCGGCGGCCCAGGCCGAGCTCACGGCGCTGGCCGCCCCGCTCATCGCCGGCAGCGGCGAGCCTCAGTGGGCGGCACAGTACTCCGAGCTCCGCGTCTCCCCGCTCACCGGCCTGCCCCCCGACGCCACCGGTCCGCTGGCGCAGTTCCTGGCGCTGCTGCTCGGCGCCGCCGCGCTGGTGCTGGTCATCGCCAGCGTGAACGTGGCCGCCATGCTCTCCGCCCGCGCGGTCAAGCGGCAGCGCGAGCTGGCCGTCCGCTCCGCGCTCGGCGCCACCCCCGGCCGCCTCACCCGGCAGCTGCTCACCGAGATCCTGCTGCTCTTCGGCCTCGGCGCCGCGGGCGGCATGCTGGTGGCCACCGTCGCCACCGCCGCCCTGGAGCGGCTCCCCCTCCCCACCGAGATCCCCCTCGGCCTCGAGCTCTCCCCCGACCTGCGGGTGCTCGGCGTGGCGCTGCTGCTCGCCCTTGGCACCGGGCTGGTGGTGGGCCTCGCGCCGGTGCGGCAGGCGCTCGCGCTCGACGTGGTGACCCGCCTCAAGGAAGGGAGCGCGGGGAGCGGCCGCCGCCGCAGCCTCGGCGGCAGCGCGCTGATCGTGGCGCAGCTCGCCATCTCGCTGGTGCTGCTGGTGGGCGCGGGGCTGCTCGGCCGCGGGCTGCTGCGCGCCGCGCGGGTGGACCCGGGCTTCGAGGTGCAGGGCGTGGCGACGGTGCCGGTGGATGTCGAGGCGTGGGGCCTCGACGAAGCCGCCGGGCGGCGCTTCTTCGACGCCCTCGACCAGCGGCTGCCGACGCTGCCCGGCGTCACCGCGTCCACCTGGGCCACGGAGCTGCCCCTCACCTTCCACAGCAGCGGCGCGGAGGTGGCGCTCGACGGCGCCCGCGAGGCGGTGCCGATCTCGCAGGTGCTGGTGGGGCCCGGCTACCTCGACGTGCTGCGCATCCCGCTGGTGGCGGGACGGGACATCGGGCGCGAGGACACGCGCGAGGCCGGCCGCGTGGCGCTGATCAACGAGACCATGGCGCGCCGGCTGTGGCCCGACGGCGGCGCGCTGGGCCGGAGCTTCCGCTACAACGACCAGCCGGTCACGGTCATCGGCGTGGCGCGCGACGCGAAGTACGCCTCGCTCACCGAGGCCACGCCGGCGCTGGCGTACTTCCCGCTGGCGCAGGAGTGGCGGGCCCGGCGCGCGCTGCTGGTGCGCACCGCGGGCGATCTCCGCGCGCTGGCCCCGCTGCTGGCGCAGGCGGTCCGCGCCGCCGATCCCGCGGCCCCGCGGGTGAGCGTCACGCCGCTGGCCGAGGCGAGCCAGGTGGCGTTCCTGCCGGGCCGGGTGGCGGCGCTGGTGACGGGGGTGCTGGGCTTCGCGGGGCTGTTGCTCTCGGTGGCGGGGCTGTACGGGGTGATCAGCTACTCCGCCGCGCGGCGCACCCGCGAGATCGGGATCCGGCTGGCGCTGGGCGCCGGGCGCCGCGAGGTGCTGGGGCTGGTGCTCGGGGAAGGCATGCGGCTCACCGCGGTGGGGCTGCTGGTCGGCCTGCCGCTGGCCGCAGCCGCGGCCCCGCTGGTGCGGAGCCTGCTCTTCGGGATGCCGGCGCACGACGCGGTGACGTTCGTGGCCATGCCGCTGCTCCTCGCCGCGGTGGCGCTGCTGGCCAGCTACCTCCCCGCCCGCCGCGCGGCGGCGATGGAGCCGTGGAAGGTGTTGCGGGAGGAGTAGCGGTAGGGCGGTAGGGCGGTAGGGCGGTAGGGCGGTAGGGCGGTAAGGCGGTAGGGCGGTAGGGCGGTAGGGCGGTAAGGGGCTCTGTGGCCCCTTTTCCCTTTTCCCTTTCCCTCTTTCCGCTTCCCGCGTCCCCTTCCCTACCCCCGCAACACCGCCTCGATCTCCTCCAGCTCTTCGGCCGCGAAGCCGAGCAGCCTGGCGGCGCCGGCGCAGTCCTCGAGCTGGCTCACCCGGCTGGCGCCGATGATGGCGGTGGTGACGATCGGATGGCGCAGCACCCAGGCCAGCGCCATCTGGGCCAGGGTCTGGCCGCGCCGCCGCGCGATGGCATCGAGCCGACGGGCGCGGGCCACCGCCGCTTCCGTGACCTGTGCCGGGGTGAGGAAGCGCGGGTCGCGGCGGGCGCGGGCGTCGTCGGGGATGCCGCTGAAGTAGCGGTTGGTGAGCAGCCCCTTGGCCAGCGGCGAGAAGACCGCGGCGCCGATCTGTTCCCGCTCCAGCGTGGCGAACAGCCCCTGCTCCGGCTGCCGGTCGAAGAGGCTGTAACGGGGCTGGTGAATCAGGCAGGGGGTGCCCAGCTCCCGCAGCAGCGCGGCGGCCCGCACGGTCTCGGCCGGCGGGTAGTTGGAGAGCCCGGCGTAGAGCGCCTTGCCGCTCCGCACCGCGTGGGCCAGGGCGCCCATGGTCTCCTCGAGCGGGGTCTCGGGGTCGAAGCGATGGGAGTAGAAGATGTCCACGTAGTCGAGCCGCAGGCGGCGCAGCGACTGGTCGAGCGAGGCGAGCAGGCTCTTGCGCGAGCCCCACTCGCCGTAGGGTCCGGGCCACATGTAGTAGCCGGCCTTGGTGGAGATGACGAGCTCGTCGCGCCAGCGGCCGAGGTCTTCCTTGAGGATGCGGCCGAGGGTCTCCTCGGCGGCGCCCTCGGGGGGGCCGTAGTTGTTGGCGAGGTCGAAGTGGGCGATGCCGAGGTCGAAGGCGCGGTGAATGATGGCGCGTGCGGTGTCGGGATCGTCGGGGGCGCCGAAGTTGTGCCAGAGACCGAGGGCGATGACCGGCAGCCGCACGCCGGACCGGCCGCAGCGGCGGTAGAAGCCGGGAGTGTCGTAGCGGGCGGGGGCGGGGGTGTAGGGCATGCGAGGGAAGTTGAGGTGTGGGAGGGAATGGGGAAAGGGGAAGCGGGAAACGGGAAGCGGGAAGCGGGAAGCGGGAAGCGGCTCCGTCGCCTTACCGCCTCTCCCTCGCCCCCGGGTCGCGGCTTCGCCGCTCCCAAAGGGGGCTCGGTCGCCGCCCTACCGCCATGCACCGACAACATTGTCAGGAGTAACAATGCCACGAACGGACCCTGCAGGCCATCGGGACGCCTCACTAGCTTTCCCCGTGGAGTAGAGGCATCCCACCCTCAGGGGAGCTGCGCATGAAGGAGTACCTGCTGGCGACGGACTTCGACCAGACGCTGAGCTTCAACGATTCGGGGCACGTGCTGAGCGAACTGCTCGGCATCGACAACTTCCACGAGCGCATCGCCGGGCTCGCCGACATCCACCTGGTGCAGCAGGGGGCGGAGCTGGCGTACCTGCTGCTGCACGACCCGGAGTACCGCCGCGTCCGCCGGCAGGACCTGGTCGAGGTGGGCAAGCGGATCCGGCTCAAGAAGAACATCCCCCTGCTGGTGGAGCTGCTGCGCGACCTCGACGGGCACCGCTTCGAGCTGTACGTGATCTCCGCCGCGCCGGAGGAGGTCATCCAGTCGGCGCTTGAGGGCGTGGTGCCGCCGGAGCGGATCTTCGGCACCCGGTTCGAGTACGATGACGCCACCGGCGAGATCCGGCGCATCACCCGGGTGGCGGCGGGCTACGGCAAGGTGGTGGTGCTGGAGGCGCTGCGGCGCAGCCGGCCCATCGGGCGCGACCAGGTGGTCTATGTCGGCGACGGCAGCTCCGACGTGCACGTGATGCTGCACGTGAACCGGCTCGACGGGCTCACCATCGCGGTGTCGGAGAACCGCTACCTCACGCCGATCGCCCGGCGCACGGTGCTGGCCGACAACGCGCTGAGCGTGCTGGTGCCGATCCTCGAGGAGATCGTGGGCTGGGACCCGCTCGCCATCCGCACGCTGTTCGAGCGGCACGGGCTGGTGCTGCAGGAGTGGGACAAGGTGCGCACCGACTCGCTCACCATCCGCGAGACGACGGGAGCGGGGACCGATGGGCGCTGACGCGATGCAGTGGATCGGCTGGGCGGCCACCGCGATGACGGTGGCCTCGTACTTCTGCCGCAACCCACGCACGCTCCGGATGGTGCAGGCGGTGGCGGCGGTGGTCTGGATGACCTACGGCGTGATGATCGGCGCGAAGCCGATCATCGCCGCCAACGTGCTGGTGGCGGGCGTCGCGGCCTGGACGACCTGGCGCGGGCCGGGACGGGAGCGGGCGGAGTAACACTACTGGGAAACGGGAAGCGGGAAGAGGGAAGCGGGAAAAGGGAAGCGGGAAGGGGGAAGGGGCAGCCGCCCGCTCCGCCACGCCTCCGTCGCCTGGCCGCACAGCCTGGCCCGCTTCCGCGTCTTTCTGCGGTGCCCACGCCTCCGGCGCCCCTACCGATCCTGGGGCATAGCCCGTCTTGCCCGCGGTGCGCGGCGCCGAGCCCACAGCTTATGGCCATGCCCGTCCCTGCCAGCCCGCCCTCGCTGCTGCCGCGATATTCCGTGGCCGAACTCGACGCCTTCCCGGACGACGGGCCACGCTACGAGATCCTGCAGGGGCACCTGCTCGTGACGCCGCAGCCTGGGGTGCCGCACCAGGTGCTCTCCGCCAGACTGCTCACGGCGCTGTCAGGCTATCTCGGGAACTCGGCCTGATCGTGACGGCGTCGGACCGGGCGGGTGCAGGTGTGAACGCAGGTTCCGACACCCACCTCGAGCCGGACCTGCTGGTCTGCGCGCCGCCGCTGCCGCCGACCGGCAATGGTGGAGTGGATCTCGCCGGGAAGATTGGCTCGCCGTCCGGGAACTCTACAGCCGCGCCTCCCGGCCCCTAAGACCACGGCGGTACACACGGCGGGACGCCGGTGCGGCGCCCTCGGCGTGCGCGAGGTGTGGCTGGTGGACCGGCTGGAGCGCGCCATCCTGGTCTCCACCCCATCCGAGAAGGACCGGCGCGTCACCGACCGGCTCCGGTGGCAGCCCCCCGAAATGGAACAGCCGTTCGAGCTCGCGCTCGAACGGCTGTTCCACGGACTCTAGCGCCCGCCCCGCCCTACCGCACCGGCATCCAGATCGCCGTCCTGGTCACCGCGGTGTGCGTGGCGACCAGTTCATACGCCGCCACCGTGCCCGCGGGGGTCAGCCCCTCCACCACGTAGTACCCGCCCGGCAGGCCGCTCACCGCCCACGCCCCGTTCGCATCGCTGGTCACCCGCGCCATCTCGTCCTGCGCCGCCTGCCCGTGCCGCAGCAGGTTCTGCATGATCCGACACATGGTGACCCCGGGCCCCGCCAGCGCCGTGCTCACCGCGCCAGTGTCAGTGGGCACGGCGGGTGCCGGCCTGGTCGACCGGCCCTGGATGGTGCCAGCGCTCGGGAAAGCCGGGCGTGGTCCAGGCGTCGACCTGAAGGCCAGGGTGCGGCTAGCCGGGGGGGTGAGCCGTGGAGCCGGACTCGCCGACGGCAGGGCGCCGTCGCTGGCGACGGGCGGCGAGCGCCAGACCGGCGGCTGCGGCCGGGACAAACGGAAGGCTGCTCATGCGGCGGGACTCCTGCGGGAACACGGTCAGGAACCGGCATGCGCCTGCCAGGGGCCCTGATATGATACCTGGCGGTACACGATAGGGCGGCCTAAAGATGGCAACCCCGCGGTGCGATGGCCGGAACATCCGCGCCGCTCACGCCACCTCCCCCCGCGCCACGTCCCGCGGCGACCCGCCCCACTGCCCCCGCCACGCCCGCCGCAGCTGCAGCGCCGAGCGGAAGCCGGCCCCCTCCGCCGCGCGGGACACCGTGGCGCCCCCCTCGAGCAGCTGCCGGGCCCGCTCCAGCCGGATGGACCGCAGGTACTGCAGCGGCGAGACGCCCGCGTGCTCCATGAAGAGCCGGAGCAGGTGCCGCCCCGTCGCGTGCCCCACCGCCGCGAGCGACGCCGTGTCCCACGCGCGGTCGGGACGGGAGATGATGGCGTCCTGCACCCGGTGCACCGCGGGATGCAGGTGGCGGCGATGCATGCGATAGGGGGAGAGCTCGGGATCGCGCGGGGAGCGGCGCAGGTAGACGACCATGTCCTCGGCGACGATCCCGGCCAGCGACTCGCCGCACTCCTCCGCGATGAGGTGCAGCGCCAGGTCGATGCCGGCGGTGATGCCGGCGCTGGTGGCCACCGGCCCATCCACCACGAACACGCGGTTGTCGATCACGGCGGCCCCCGGCGCCAGCGTCTTGAGGGCGGCGAGCAGCTCGTGGTGCGTGGTACAGCGGCGGTCGGCCAGCAGGCCCCCGCGCGCGGCCAGCAGCGCGCCGGAACAGATGGCGAGCAGCCGATGCGGCGACTCCGGGGCCGCGAGCGCCGGCCCCACCCGCCGCCTGAGCCACGCCGCGATGGCGCTGATGGCCGGCGTGACCTGTGCCAGCTGGGCCGTGGGCTGGCCCACGAGCACCACCCAGGTGCGCCCGCGCAGCCGCTCGGGCAGCGGCGCCAGGCCCACCAGGCCGAGACCCACCGAGGTGGACACCGTGGCGGCGGGACCCGCGTAGCCGAGCCGGAAGCGCGGCGGCAGCCCCTGCGCCTTGCGGTGCAGGTTGGCCAGCCGGAACGCCTCGGCCGGCCCCGCGATGTCGAGCAGCAGCGCGTGCGGGGCGATGACGAAGAGGAGGTCGATGAGCGGCGCGCGTGCGATCATTTCAGGACATGTGAAGGAGCGCCAAGCATACCGCACCTACGGCGCCGGCGGAATGGCGCCGTGCGGACGATGTCCGAAAGTGCCTGAAAGCTGTCGCGCGGCGGCGGCGCGGCGCGCGGGCCACGTCGCCTAGCATTGGGGCGAGCCGGGCCGACGGGGTCCGTGATGTATCTCGCCTCCCCCCGGGTACCCCCTCTGCCGCGTGCCAGTCGTCGGCTTTGGCACGCGGCGACGGGGGCACCCGCGTGGGTCGGCGGTCGATCCGCCAACCAGTGCACTTCCATGAGGCACGACGTCATGCACCAGTTTCCACCTAGACTCCTGCCCCGCCCCACGCCTTGCCCGTCGGGTGGCGGGCTTCCTTATCCTGGCGATGGCCGCGTGGCCCGCGGCACCGCTCGCGGCACAATCCGCGCACCCGCACGGCGCGCCATCACTGGAGGATGGCGTGGATCGCACCATCCGCCCCGGTGACGACTTCTTCTTCTACGCCAACGGCGCCTGGCTCCAGGCCACGGTGATCCCCACCGGCCGGGAACGCTTGAACGCGCGGACCGAGATCGCCGAACGGACCCGGCAGCAGCTGGCCGATCTGCTCGACCACGCCGCCCACGCGCCGGCCGGCTCGCTGGGCCGGGCCGTTGCCGACTTCCGCGCCGCGTACCTCGACACCGCCACCATCGAGGCGCGCGGCCTCGCGCCGCTCCGGCCACTGCTCGACAGCCTCACCCACCTCCACGACCGCACCGCCCTCTCCCGCCTGCTGGGCCGCGGCATCGGGGCCGACGTGGACCCGCTCAACTGGGGGATCTTCCAGTCGGCACGGCCGCTCGGGCTCGCCGTGGAGAAGCCGCTCACCGGCAGCCCCCTCAACGTCCCGATCCTGGTGCAGGGCGGGCTCGGCCTGGGCGACCGGGCGCACTACCTGGGCAGCGAACCCGACGTCCAGGCACTCCGGGAGCGCTACCAGCGCTACGTGGGCCGGATGCTCACGCTCGCGGGCATTGACCGGGCCGAGGAGCGCGCCGCGGCGGTGGTGGCGCTGGAGACGGCGCTGGCCCGGGCGCAGGCCACGGCGGAGGTCTCCGCCCGCGAGGCCAACGCCGACAGCGTGTGGACCCAGGCGGACTTTGCCCGGCGCGCGCCGGGAATGGACTGGCCGGCGTTCTTCGCGGCGGCGGGGCTCGCCGGCCAGGACTCGATCGTGGCCTGGCAGCCTGGCGCCATCACCGGCCTGGCCGCGCAGGTGGGCTCTGCGCCGCTCGAGGCGTGGCAGGACTACCTGCGCTTCCACGCCCTCGACGACTACGCCGCGCTGCTGCCGCGCGCCTTCGCGGCGGAATCCCGCGCGCTGCACGGCGCGGTGACCGGCACCGCGGAGCGGCCCCGCGCGGAGCAGGCGTTCGCGGCCACCGAGCTCGCGCTGCGCGGGGCGATCGGCCGGCTCTACGCCGAGCGGTACTTCCCGGAGGCGGGGAAGGCGCGGGTGCGGGGCATCGCGGCCAGCGTGGTCGCCGCGCTGCGCGCGCGGGTGGAGGAGGCGGCGTGGATGCAGCCCGCCACCCGGCGGCTGGCGTCGGCCAAGCTGGCCGCGCTCTACCTGGGGATGGGGTACCCGGAGCGGTGGGAGGGGTACGACGACCTCATGGTGGACCCGGCCGACGCCCTGGGCAACCAGCGCCGCGTGGCCGACCGGAACCTCCGCCGCATGCTGGCGCGGCTGGGCCAGCCCGCCGACCCGGAGGAGTGGTGGATGGCGCCGCACACGGTGGCGGCGCTGCTCCTCTTCCAGCAGAACGCCCTGACCTTTTCCGCGGCGCTCCTGCAGGCGCCCAAGTACGACCCCGCGGCCTCGGATGCCGCGACCTACGGCGCCATCGGCGCCATCGTGGGCCACGAGGCCAGCCACTTCATCGACCCGCTGGGCGCGGACTATGAGGTGACCGGCCGCAAGCGGCGCTGGTGGACCGCCGCCGACAGCGCCGGCTTCGCGGCGGCCGGCGACCGGCTGGCGCGGCAGTTCTCGGGGTACCGGCCCTTCCCCGACCTGGCCGTGGACGGCCGGCTCACGTTGTCGGAGAACATCGCCGACCTGGCCGGCCTCTCCGCCGCCTTCGACGCGCATCGCAGGCAGATGGGCAGCCGCGCCAGCGACGCCGCGTACCGGCGGCAGCAGGACCGGGAGTTCTTCCTGGCCTTTGCCGCGAGCTGGCGGGCCCGGATCCGCGAGGGCGCCTTCCGCACCCAGCTCAAGAGCAACGACCACGCGCCGGAGATGTATCGCATCGCCACCGTGCGCAACCTCGACGCCTGGTACGAGGCCTTCGACGTGAAGCCTGGTGACAAGCTGTACCTCGCGCCCGCGGCGCGGGTGCGGGTCTGGTGAGGGCGGCCGCATGCGCGTGACGGTCTGCGAGCTGCCGCAGGAGCCACTGGCGCTGGCCACGGCGTGGGCTGGGCTCTGCCGCCACGTGGCGCGCCACGGCTCGGAGCTGGTGCTGCTGCCGGAGTTCGCGCTGGTGGACGCCGTATGGGAGTCGGAGCGCTTCGACCCGATCCGCTGGGGCGCGGCGCTGGCCCAGGGCGAGGCGCTCGCCGAGCGGCTCCCCGAGCTCGGGTCCGCGCGGGTGATCGGCACCCGCCCGGTGGAACGCGACGGCCACCGCTACAACGAGGGCTATCTCTGGACCCGCGACCGCGGCCTGGTGCCGCTCCGGCGGAAGTACTTCCTGCCTTCCGAACCCGGCGGCTGGGAAACGGCGTGGTTCAGCCGCGGCGACGCGGCCTTCCGCGCCTACCGCACGGGGCGGCTCAGCTTCGGGCTCAACATCTGCACCGAGCTCTGGGCCCTGGAGAGCTACACCGACTACGCGGCCTCCGGCGTACACCTGGTGCTCTCCCCCCGCGCCACCGCCGCCAGCACGCTGGCGCGGTGGTTCGCGGCGGGGATCGTGGCGGCGGTGCGATCGGGCGGCTACAGCCTCTCGTCGAACCGGGTGGATGCGACGGGGGCCGGTGGCGGCGGCGGATGGATCATCAGCCCCGACGGGGTGGTGCTGGCCCGAACCTGCGCCGAGGAGCCGTGGGTCACGGCGGCACTCGACCTGGCGGCGCAGGCGGCGGAGAGGGAGGGGTATCCGAGGTATGTGCTGGCGGAGCGGTAAGGGCGGTAGGGCGGTAAGGCGGTAGGGCGGTAGGGCGGTAGGGCTGGAAGCTCTACCGCCTGCACCGCCTCTAGCGCCCTTACTGTCTAGTTCACCACCACCCCCGCCGGCGCCGTCAGCAGCGCCACTCCGTCGAGCAGGGCCGAGAGGACCCCGGTGCCGGCTGTGCCGGCGGTGAAGGTGGCCACGTACCGGTTGCCCGACTGGTATGCCGCCGGGCCCACGGTGCCGAGCGCGGGGGGCGCCACGGTGAACTCCACCGCGCGGCCCGGATCGGGCACGACATTGCCGAAGAGGTCGAAGAGCTCGAGGGTCACGGTGGTGGTGTCGCCGCTGGCGAGGGTGCCCGTCGCGACGGTCACCACCGAGGTGCCGATCGAGGCGGCGCCGGGCACCACGGTGACGGTCGGGAGCGGCGTGCTCACCACCACGCCATCGATGGTGGCGCCGATGGTGGCGGGCGCCCCGGCCACCCGCCCGAGGAACCAGGCGCGGTAGCTGCCGTCGTCGGTGTTGGTGACGGGCCGGAAGATGCCGGCGCTTGGACCCGCCTGCGTGAAGGCGATGACCGCCGGCCGCTGGCCGGTGACCAGCGCACGGCCCGCGGCATCCTTCCCGATCAGCGTGACCAGCACCGAATCCCCCGCCACCAGCGTGCCACCGGAGACCGTCACCAGCGACTGCGAGGCGGCGATGGTGCCCGCCACCACGGTGACGGTGGGCGGCGGCGTGATGACCGGGGTCCCCTCGATGGCGGCCGTGATGGTATCCGGCAGGCCGGGCGCCACCTGGTCGGCGGCGTAGCTGGTGGTGTAGCTCCCGTCCTGGTGATCCACGGTGAGCCCTACGTGCCCGTGCGCCGGCGCGCCGCGCACCTGGAACCAGATGCCGCGGCCGCCGGTGACCAGGCGGTTGCCGGCCGAGTCGTGCGCCGTGAGGGTGACGACGGCGAAGGCGCCGGAATCGACCTCGGCACGGGCGATGGTGATCAGCGAGGTGCGGGGCGAGATGTCGCCCGGGACCACGGTGATGGCGGCGGTGGAGAGGACCGGGACGCCGTCGAGCGCCGCCTCGATGGTGAGCGCCGTCCCGGCCACCAGGCCGGTGAAGGTGGCGGTGTAGGAGCCATCGCCCTGGTCCACGGTGCCGCCCAGGCGGCCGGTGCTGCTGCCGCCGGTGGCCGCGAAGCTCACGGCGTGCGGCGCCGGCACCGGGCAGCCGCGCGCGTCGCGGGCCAGCAGGGTGATGGTGGTGGTGATCCCCGACGGCAGGGTGGCGTGCGCCACCGGCCGATGCGCGGCGCTGGTGTCGTTCACCGAGACCACCGAGGTGGCCGGCGACGGCGCGCCCGCGCTGCAGATGACCGTGACCGCCGGCAGGCCGGAGGTGAGCGACGTGCCATCCACGCTCGCCGTGACCGTATCGGCGGCGCCGGCGGAATCGGCGACGTACCAGGCGCTGTAGCGGCCGTCCTGATGATCGACGAAGCCGCGGATGATCCCGACGCTGGCGCCGGGCCGGCCGCGCCGGCCGAAGACGACGGCGCGTCCCCCCTGCCCCAGCGTGTTGCCGAGGCTGTCGCGGGTGGCGAGCCAGAGGATGGCGGAATCGCCCAGCGTGAGCGTGCGGGCGGCCAGGGTGAGGGTGGAGCTGTCGGGGGCGAAGGGGCCCGCCACCACGGTGATGTACGGCAGGTGCGAGACGCCGGCGGTATCGAGCATCTCGATGGCGCTGCTGTCGTTGATGCGGGCGCTCACCTGCGCCGGGGTGCCGGCGCGGAGGCCGGTGAAGGTGGCAGCATACCCGCCGCCCGGCTGCAGGGTGGCGGGGCCGATGCTCCCGGCGCTGGTGCCGCCGCTCGCGAGCGCAAAGGTGACCGTGACACCCGAGGTGATCGGCGTGCCGGCCTGGTCTACCACCAGCGCGGTGAGGGTGGTGCTGGTGCCGGCGGCCACGGTGTCGTGGCCCACGGTCACGGTGGACTGCTGCGGCGCCGCCGGCAGCGGGCGGATGGTCACGGTGGGGTACGGCCCGCCGACGGCCACGCCGTTCAGGGTGGCGCCGATGGCCACGGGGGTTCCCGCGGCGGTGGAGGTGAACTGCGCGGTGTAGCTGCCGTCGCCGTGGTCCACGGTGCTGTCCATGGTGCCCGTGCCGGTGCCCGCAGCGGCGCCGACCTGGAAGCGCACGGTCTCGCCGCCGCTGGTGCGCGGCACGCCGAGCGAGTCGAGGACGTGGAGCGTGGCCTGGAGGCCGTCGTCGATGGTGATGCTGTCGGAGCTGAGCTGCACGTACGAGAGGGCGGCGCTCACCCCGTGGGCCACCGTGAGGATGGGCAGGGCGCCGGTGACGGTGGCCTGGTCCACGGTGGCGCCGAAGGTGAGCGGGGTGCCGATGCTGCCGGCGGTGAAGGGGGCGGTGTAGCGCCCGTTGTTGTGGTCGGTGACGGGGCCCAGGGTGCCGGTGCTGGTGCCGCCGGCGATGGTGAAGCGCACCCGGCTGCCGCCGCGGCCCAGGGGATTCCCGGCCAGGTCGCGGGTGATGAGCTCCAGCGTGGCGCGCCCGCCGACCAGGATGGTGGCCGGCACCACCGACATCACGGTGGACCCGATGGCGAACGGCCCCGGCACCACGGTGATGGTGGGGAGCGGCTGGGTGACGGGCTGGCCGTCGAGCGTCGCGGTGATGGTGGTGGCGCTCCCGGCATCGAGGCCGGTGAAGGTGGCGGTGTAGGTGCCATCGCCCAGGTCGGTGACGGGGCCCAGGGTGCCGGCGCTGCCGCCGCCACTCGCGGCGAAGACCACCGTGTGCCCGCCGGCCCAGACCCGGGCGCCCTGCTTGTCGCGACTCTCGAGGACGATGTCCGCCAGGGTGCCGGAGACCAGCGTGTCGCGCGAGACGGTCACCACCGACTTCGTGGCGAGCGGCACCGGGGTGGGACCGGTGGAATCCTTGTCGCAGGCCAGGCTGAGCAGGAGGATCGCGCCGGCGAGCCCACGGGCCCGCCGCCACGCCGCGCTATATAGGGAAGAGGGCTGGGTCGTCATGGGCGGTTACCGGCAGGTCACGGTGAAGGTGGTGGCGGCCAGCAGGCCGGCGGTGACCACGATGGTGCGCGGCGTCGGGCCGGCCACGGTGCAGTTGCCGGGCACGTTGCGCAGCCGCACGAAGTAGCTCTGCGGGATGAGGCCCGGGAACGTGACGCTGCCGTTCGCCGCGATGGGCTGCAGCAGCCCCACGCCCTTCCCCTCCACCCGCACGTCGTAGCCGGCGGGGAGGTTGGTGCCCGTGGTCTCGGTGGTCACCAGCAGGTCGCCGGTGGTGGGCAGCGGGGTGGTGGCGCTGACCGCCGGGCTCCGCGGCCCCTCGAGGCCGGCGCCGTTCACCGCCGACACCTCGTAGCTGTAGGTGGTGCCGGTGACGAGGCCGGCGTCGGTGTAGCCCAGGCCGGTGGTGCTGTCGGCCAGCACGCCGTCGCGGTAGACGCGATACCAGGCGATGCCGCTCTCCGGATCACCCGCGGCGGTCCACGCCAGGGTGATCGCGGTGCCGCTCAGCGGCACGGCGCTGAGCCCGCCCGGCACGCCGGGCGGCGTCTGGTCCGGCAGGGTGGCCACGAGCACGGCCACGCTCGACGGCCCGGTGATCCCGGCGCCGTTCACCGCGCGCACGGTGTAGCTGTACCCGGTGTTCGGGGCCAGGCCGGCGTCGCTGAAGCTGGTGGCGGCGGTGCTGCCCACCCGCGCGCCGTCCCGATACACCTCGTAGCCCTGGATGCCGCTCTCGGCGTCATCCGCGGGGTTCCACGCCAGGTCGATCGCGGTGCTGCTCACCGCGGTGCCGGCGAGCCCGGTCGGCGCCGACGGCGGCGTCACGTCGAGCGTGGTGGCCGTGACCGGCCCGGCCAACGGCCCGACCAGCCCCTGCCCGTTCACCGCCAGCACCGTGTAGGCGTAGCTGGTGCTCGGCACCAGGCCGGTATCGGCAAGGGCCGTGAGCGCGGTGCGCCCGACTTCCACGTCATCGCGGAAGACCCGGTACTCGCCGACGCCGGTCTCGGGATCGGGGGCGGCCTGCCAGCTGAGGTCGATGCGGCTGCCGCTCACCGCCGTGGCCGCGAGCGCCACGGGGGCGCCGGGCGGGGTGGCGTCGAGGGTGCGGACCTGCAGCGTGGCGCTCCGGGCGCCTTCCAGGCCGGCGCTGTTCACCGGGGTCACCTGGTAGGCGTGCAGCGTGAAGGGGGTGAGCCCCTGGTCGCTGTACCCGGGGGTGGTGCTCGAGTCGCGCAGCGCGTTGTCGCGGTAGATCCGGTAGCGGATCACGCCGGTGTTGGGCGCGGCCGGGTTCCAGGCCAGGTCGATGCGATTGGTATCCACCCGCGTGGCGGCCAGGCCGGTCACGGGGGCGGGCGCGGGGCAGCTCACCTGGAAGGTCACCAGCGTCGAGTCGCGGCCGCTCACCAGCCGCGGCACGGCGGCGGGGGCGATGCAGCTCGGCTCCACGTCGGCGAGCGAGACGGTCACGTCGCCGGGGTCGATGCCGGCGATGCCCAGGGTGTCGTTCACGGTCATGTGCAGCGTGTCGGGGGTGCCGAGCACCGGGGTGACCACCACGTCGTAGCCGCCGGGATCGGTGCCGGGGCCGGTGGTGCGGGTGATCACCTGCAGCCGTTCCACGCAGCGCACGCTGAAGTCGGCGCGCGCGGTGTCGCCGGGGAACACCGTGGCCACGCGGGCAAAGGCCGCGGCGTCGGTGCAGCGGTTGGGGGCGTTGCCGAGCGTCACGGTGTAGCGCCCCGGGGCGCCGCTCGCGTTGTAGAGCGGCACCAGCCCGCTCAGCAGCGCGCTGTCGCCGGCCACCAGGGTGGCGGGGGCGGCGGGCGCGGTGTCGATGGCCGCGGCGGGGGTGAGCAGCGGCGCGTAGCGGATCGTGTCGGAGACCGGCACGGGGTCCAGGTCCAGCGTGGCGGTGCGGAGGTCGAGGTGCCCCAGGGGCACGCAGGTCACCGTGTACTGGGAGACCACCGTGTCACCGGAGAGCATCACCAGCTGGTTGGTGGCGGGGCGGGCCACGGCGCAGTTGCGGCGCACCCCGTTGAGCGTCAGGTCGAGGCGGCCGGTGCCGCCGCGGCGCGGGTTCTTCGGGATGAAGTCCTCGAGCACCGTGTCGGCGGGGGTGAGGCCGCCGGGCACCTGGATCGTCTCGGGGAGGTCGGCACGGCCGACGCCGGTGGTGTCGCGGCGCGTGGCGGTCACGGCGTAGCGGGCCGGCTGGTCGGGGCCGGTGGTGGTGGTGCGGACCAGCAGGTCGGCGAGCGGGATGCAGTGCACCCGGAAGAGCGTGTCGGTGGCGGTGCCGCCCAGGGCGATGATCTCGCTCGAGGCGATGGCCACCGTGTCGGGGTTGGGGAGGCTGTCGTAGCAGTTCCCGGCGAGGCGGGTGAGCCCCACGTGGTGGGGGAAGCCCTTGCCGGAGCGGACCTGGGTGAGCTGGAGGCTCCCGTTGGGGAGGATGATCGAGTCCACCGTGTCGTGGCGGAGGTCGCGGATCTTGAGCAGCGGCAGCGTGTCGAGGAACGCGGGGCGGAGGGCCAGCCCGATCGAGGGGGGCAGGTCCTGGCCGGTGGTGATGGTGCGGACCATGAGCGGGCCGTCGCTGAAGTTGCGGATCAGGCTCCGGGGCTGGATGAGCGGGATGGCGAAGCCGGTCTGCAGCAGGTCCTTCTTGCCGAAGAGCGAGAACTTGGCGCCGAGGTTGAGGTTGAGGCCGAGGGCCACCTTGGTCTCCCAGTCGAGGGAGACGGGGAGGCCGGCGTTGAAGCCGAGGAGGGCGGCGGCGGCGGCTTCGGCGTAGGGTTCGAGGTTCACGTAGGGGCCGGCCACGCCGTAGACCAGCACGTTGAGCTCGGGCACCACGGCGATGCGGAGCGAGGCGGCGCCTTCCACCCCCTCGAACTGCGGGGCGGTGGCGTCGAAGAGCGAGGTGGCGCCGGAGACCGGCTGCCAGCCGACGCCGCGGTTCCACTGGACCCCGGCCGCCACGCCCACGCCCGCCTGGAACTTCCCGGTGAAGACCGTGCTGGCGGTGACGGTGGGGGTGAGGTCGAGGGAGATCTTCTTGGTGAAGATGAACAGCACCGGCATGGGGCCGATGAACGTCACGTAGGGCCGCCGCTGCTCGATGAAGGTCTCGCTTTCCTTCTTGTACTTCTCGGTCACGTTGCCGCTGCCGGTGACGGCGAGCTTCATCTCGTAGCTGTCGAGGTAGAGGCCGAGGTCGCCGCGGAGGATGGCGTGGAGTTCCTTGAGCCGGAACCAGCTGATGCGGGCGCCGACGTCGATGCGGGGGAGGAAGTCGATGTGGCCCTGGTTCACCTTGAAGTCGAGGGTGCCGGCCACGGCGCCGCCGAGCTTGAGGTTGAAGCCGAGGCCGTCGAGGGTGCAGCAGAGCCCGTTGGCCATGAGACGCACGCCGGGGGCCATGTAGACCGTGGTCCAGGGGCCGACCCAGCCGCCCTGGCCGGGGCGGAGGGCGCCGGCGGAGGCGGCGTCGGTGAAGGCGGTGTTCTCGAAGCCGCCGTCCTGCACCGCCTCCTCGACGTACGCCTCGGTGGTGCGCAGGGTCAGGCGGGTGCCGACCAGCTCGCGGTGCAGCACCCGGCGGAGGTAGCCCTGGCCCTGGGCGCCGACGATGATCGTGCCGGAGTCGGTGTCGGGGGCGGGGGCGCGGAGGACCTCGAAGATGTAGATGCCGGTGGTGTCGTTCCACGCGATGAGCCGCACCGAGGTCGAGTCGAGGATCCGGGTGCAGGCGCAGAGGGTGGTGAGCTGGACGGTCAGGTCGGCGTGGCCCTGCTTGCCGCCGGCGGTGGCGCTGATGGTGGTGGCGCCGATCGAGTCGGCGATGACCATGCCGTGGGCGTCGACGTGGGCCACGCGGGGCGAGCTGCTGGACCAGGTGACGGCTTCGGTCGGGAGATCCCGGCCGGCGGAGTCGAGGACCTGCGCCACCATGTGGACGGTATCGCCGGGGGCCAGGAACTGGGTGGCGGCGGTGACGACGACCTGCTGCACCCGGTTGATGCGGTGCGGGCCGGTCGAGTCGTCGAGGAAGCAGGCGACCAGGGACGTTCCCAGGAGGAGCAGGGAGCGGAGGGAGCGTTTCGAATCAGGACGGGGGGAGTCTGGCATGGTGCATCGTCCGGGAGGCCACGGCGGTCACGGGGTGTGGCAGCAGCGCGGCAGGCGCCTGACTGGGGCCATGAGCCGAAGGTAGCAGTGGCTGGTATAAGGGAGGGGGGTGGGAGGGGTGAAACTATTGATAGGCGGCTCGGCGGCTCGGCGGTTCGTCATGAAGGGCTGTCATCCTGAGGGAGCGCAGCGACCGAAGGATCCCTCAAGGGCCGGCAGGGGCCCTCGGATGCGCCGGCAATGATGCTGGCTCGCCCGGCAACGCCGCAGGGTCGGGCGGCAATTCGGCGAGGTCCGCCGGCAATGACGCAGGGTCGGGCGGCAATGCTCCCGGGTCGGCCGGCAACGCCGCAGGGTCGGGCGGCAATGCTCCCGGGTCGGCCGGCAACGCCGCAGGGTCGGGCGGCCATGCGACCGGATCGGTCGGCCGTGCGGCGGGATCGGGCTGACGTTCGCCAGGATCAGTCGGACATGCGGCGGGATCGGCCGGCAGCCCGTCTGGGTCCGGCGGAAGGGCTCCCGGGTCGGCGGGCATGGCTCCCGGATCGGGCGGCCGGGTTCCGGGATTGGCCGGCACGGCTCCCCGGACCGTCGGCGCGGAACCTGGGTCCTCCGGCAACGGGGACAACTTCGGCGGCCGTGGCTGCAGGTCGGCGGGCAATGCCCGCAACTGCGGCGGCAATGGTTACGAGTCGGCGGGCAAGGACTGCAGCTCCGTCGGCAATTCTCCCGGTTCGGGTGCCCGGGGGGGGCTGGCGACCGGGGCGCGTTTTGGCGGGGGGGTGCTGCGTCGGCCGGGTGGGGGTGGCGGGGGGAGGCCGGGCTACCGTGGTGCATGGCGCAGAAGTCGGTATTCCTGCAGGAGTGCCGTAATAAGATGCGGCTCCGGCGGTATAGCCCGCGGACCGAGCGGGCCTACCTGGGCTGGATCGTGCGATTCATCCGGTTTCACGGGAAGCGGCATCCGGCCGGGATGGCGGAGGCCGAGGTGGCGGCGTTCCTCACCCACCTGGCGGTGGAGCGGGCGGTGGCGGCGGCGACGCAGGTGCAGGCGTTGAGTGCGCTCCTGTTCCTGTACCGGGAGGTGGTGGGGCGGCCGTTGGCGTCGCTGGGGCAGGTGCACTGGGCTCGGAGCCGGGCGCGGCTGCCGGTGGTGCTGACGCCGGAGGAGGTGGAACGGGTATTGGGGGAGCTGGGGGGGGCGATGCGGTTGGTGGGGCTCCTTTTGTATGGCGCGGGGTTGCGGCTGATGGAGTGCCTGACCTTGCGGGTGAAGGACCTGGACGAGGCGCGGGGGGAGATCCGGGTGCGGCAGGGGAAGGGGGGTCGGGACCGGGTGACGATGCTGCCGGCGGCGGCGGTCGAGCTGTTGCGGGGGCAGCTGGCGGCGGCGCGGCGGGTGCATGGGCGGGACCTGGCGGCGGGCCGGGGGGTGGTGGAGGTGCCGGGGGCGTTGGGGCGGAAGTACCCTGGGGTGGGTCGGGAGTGGGGGTGGCAGTGGGTCTTTCCGGCGACGCGGGTGTATGCCGATCGGGGGACGGGGGAGGTGCGTCGGCATCATCTGCATGCGTCGGCGGTGCAGCGGGCGTTCAAGGAGGCGGTGCGGCGGGCGGGGGTGGTGAAGCGGGCGACGTGTCACAGCCTGCGGCATTCCTTTGCGACGCACCTGCTGGAGGCGGGGTACGATATCCGGACGGTGCAGGAGCTGCTGGGGCACCGGGAGGTGGGGACGACGATGATCTACACCCACGTGCTGAATCGCGGGGGGTTGGGGGTACGGAGCCCGGCGGACCGGCTGCCGGGGGCGGGGTCGCCGCCGCACAGCTAAGGGGTTAGCTTGGTGACCGAGGACCGGTCCGCAGTAGAATCACAAGTTAGACGGGGCACTCCCGTGAGGCGTGCGGGTGCGGCGGGGGGGCCGCGGCCGGGCGCCACCGCCGGCCGGGAGCACGCCCCGCCGCGGGCCGCCGGGGCACCCCGGGGCCGGTGTCCGCGGGCCGCCGGCGGCGGGCCGACGCCGCCCCCGGGGACGCGGCGGGCGGGCCCCGCGCAGCCCCCGGCGGGGCGCCGAGTCACCTGCGCGCGCCGGGCCTGGCGTGGGCCGGCTCCGCGCGCCGCCGCCGCGCTAACGCGCATGGACCAGCCAGGGCGCGGCCGCGGTGGCCAGGCTGGCACGTCCGGCCCTGCCCGGGTAAGTTCTCCACATCTAGCCGCGCCCGCTGGTCATGCGCGGGCGTTAGACGGCGGAGAAGCACTCCCCAGTGAGGCATGTCGCCGGGAATGTGATACTGGGCCCGCGCATGGCCGGGCGGCCCAGGCCGCACGCTGGATCAGCACGGGCCGTTCCGCGTGCCCGCCGCACCCCAGTCTCGATGGCACCCACCTCGGCCTGGCCAGTCGCGCGCCCGCCAGGGGTCCGGGCCGGCAAGCGGCCGACCGGGCGGGACTTCGCCAGCGCAGCCCACGACGGCCGCCCGCCGGCCCTCTGTCCAGCCGCCGCCGATCCCGGTGTCCGCGTGGTGCCCCGGCGCAGCCCCTGCGCGACCCCTGACGCCGTCTAACATCCGCATGCAGCTGCCAGGGCGCGGCCGACGGCTGGCGCCGGGCTGGCACCACCCGGTACCGCCGGGTAGGTTCTCACTCCTATGCCGCGCCCTGCAGCTGATGCGGGGCCGTTGGGCGGGCATTTTGAAACGGCATTTCTCAGCAGACGTCGAATGAGGCGTAGCGGTCCGAAGCGCGATCACCCGATCGCCTCCAATGAATCCCCGGCCAAGCAGCTCGCTGGCTTCATGGCCAAGTACGATCCGGCGGTCGGGAGACTGGCCCGCGCAACCCGCGCGGCGCTCCGCAAGCGACTTCCCACCGCCACCGAACTGGTCTACGACAACTATCAGTTCCTTGCGATCGGATTCTCAGCGACTGAGCGCGCGTCCGACTGTCTCGTCTCGCTGGCCATCTCGCCGAAGGGCGTAGCCCTCTCGTTTTACTACGGCTCATCGTTGCCAGATCCCGACGGGATCCTGCTCGGAAGCGGAAACCAGAATCGCTACGTCCGTCTCGACAGTGCGGCAACACTGGCGTGTCCAGCGGTGGAGGCCTTGATTCGCGCAGCAATTGGAAAGGCAAAGACTCCTCTGCCGACACTCGGGCGAGGCGATACGGTGATCAAGTCGGTCTCGGCGAAACAACGCCCGCGTCGGCCAACCCAGAAGCCGCCCAACAACACGTTGCAGCGGACGCGCCCAAAGACGGCGCGCCGCTGAACGTGAACGTTAGGCCACGACGTGACTCTATGCGACCACTCCCAAGCGTTGTTACACTCGTCGCGCTACTCGGCTGCCACACTAGCAGCTCACAATCTATGCCAACGCCTCCCCACGCATGGGCCCTCGCGGTGCAGGACGCCCACCGCCGCGGTATCTATCCATCGGCGGCCTCTCTATTGACCGGATCCCTCGCTGAGGCCCTTACCCGACACCGGTTGCTTGCCCTGCTCGGACCCGCTGGACTCCGCGCCCTCGACGAGGCGGCCGAGACTCTCGTTGCGACCCCGCTCAGCATTCGCCCGCCGGGTCATGAACTCCGTGCCCTGGCGATGCTTAGTGACTCCGTGATGCCGGGCGCCCCGCTCGGACTTCGTAGCCTTTGGGCCTTGATGGCCGAGCCCACCGCTCCTCCGCCAGAAGCGCCGCCAACCTCTGCAGACCTCCAGGCGGCCGATGAGCTGTACCGGGGGCTAGCCGCAGTGGTTGACTCCACCGACCCCGATGAACTGGCCGGTATGTCCGATATTCGCATCCTCGACTGGATCGGCACGGACCCCCCTCCCCAGCCTCAACTCCTGGGGGCGGATTGGAGCACAGTGCGCGCACTCCTGCTCCAACACCAGGTCCACCGGGCCTCACTCCTAGAGTGATCACAAGCGTGGCCTAACAAGCGCATGGACCAGTCGTGGCGCGGCCGACCGATGGTTCCAGACTGGCACGACCAGCGTCGGCCGGGTAAGTTCTCCACATCTCGCCGCGCCACGCTGGTCATGCGCGGGCGTTAGGCGGCTTTCTTGGAAGCGCTGTGAGCTCACGACCGCTACTTCTGGTCACATCCGTCGCCCTCGCCGCTTGCGGCCGGGAGGCGCCGGCCATTGATCCGTCGGCCACCCTTCTGTCCGCCACCGACACACTCGTGCGGCCAGCAGATGGTGAGGTTGCTGCGCCCGAGGATCTCGCCGTAGACACTGCCGGCTACATATACCTGTCCGACCCGGGGGACCACCGCGTCCTCGTGCTCGACCAGCAAGGGACCGTCCTACGGTCCGTTGGCCGTGAGGGGCGCGGCCCCGGGGAAATGGCTGCCCCACGAGCACTCTCGGTCGCCGGGGACACATTGCGCGTGCTGGACTTCGGGAACGACCAAGTCCACGTCTTCACGCTCCCCGGGTTGTTCGTTCGCAGCTATGGGGGGCTCCCTGGCACCAGCATCGCCGGCGTTGCCTTCAATGCTTCCGGTGCCGGGGTGATTGCCCGTCACGGCCTCCGCAATGTGCTGGCGCTCCGGTTTGGGCCCTCCGGCGAACTTGGATCATCGCTGGGAGCCCCCTCAACGCCCCCAGACCTGCAGTACGACTTCGCGGCGGGCAAGGCGGATCTAGCCGCCGGTCGCATTCCCCCGGCGCTCAGGAACTACTCGGCTCCCGCCCTCGCCGACGATGGCTCAGCCTGGGTACTCCATATCGTGGACGGCACGGTGGACCGCTATTCGTCGGCTGATTCGCTGTTGTGGACGGCAACCCTCCCGGATTCCGTTCTGGTTCGGCTGCGGGAAGGACTGTTTGAGCGCACCCGCCGTGACACCAGCCCGGCCGGGTTCTACTTTCCGGCGGTGCTCTTGGATGGGCGCACCGTTGGAGATACACTCTGGCTGCTGCTGCAAGGCGGGGCCAACGAGCCCGCGGAATTCGCCCTCCTGAGCCCAAGCGGCGCTTGGCTGCGTCCCGTTCGTGTTACCGGAGCGACTGGGATCTGGCGTTTCGCTGTCGACGCCCCGCACCACGCGTTGTACCTGCTGAGCAAGGAGGAAGGCACGCTTCTCCGTGCTGCGTTGCCTCCCATGCACTAGCGCCGCCTAACCAGACATCTATTCCCGCTTGACGCCTCCCTGAGGCCCGCGCTGTCTTCGGTGGCTCCTCCGCCCCCTCACCCCGGAGCCACCCCATGACCCCCGATGAGAAGCAGGCCTACGCCCGCCAGTTCCCCGTGCAGGTCGGCGTCGACACGGCCAAGCAGTTCCACGTCCTCGTGGCCCAGGGGCCCGATGGGCGGCGTTCCAGGCCCTTCCGGGTGGACGTGAGCCGGGCGGGGTTCGAGGCCACCCACGCGCACCTGCAGGGCCTGTTTCCCAGCCTCAGCCCGACCCAGATGCTCGTCGGCCTGGAGTTCGCCGGGCACCACGGCTTCACCTTCGCCCGGTTCCTGGCCGATCGGGGCTATCCGGTGGTCAATGTGCTCCCGGCCCACACCAATCGCTCCAAGGAGCTGGAGGACAACAGCCCGCTCAAGACCGACGCCAAGGACGCGGCCCAGATCGCCCGGCTCGTCGGGATGGGGATCTTCGTCCGCTTCCCGTTCCTGACGACGCCCTACGTCGAGCTGCGCCTGCTGTCGGTCCAGCGGCATCGGCTCACGGTCGAGGCCACCCGGTTCAGGAATCGGCTGCAGGGCGTCCTCGATCTCGCGTGGCCCGAGTTCCTCGGGCAGTTCAGCGGGCTCCACAAGCGCACCCCGCTGGCGATTCTGGAGCGCTGGCCGCTGCCGCAGGAGTTCGTCGCCGCGGCCCCACAGGCCGTGGGGCGGCACATCCGGGCCGCCTCCCGAGGCCACGTCTCCGCCGAGCGGGTAGCCACGCTCCGTCAGTCAGCCCGGGAGACGATCGCCCTCACCCAGGCCACGCCGGAGCGGCGGCTGGAGATCACCCAGCTCCTCGCTCGCTGGGCGCTGGTCCGGGAGCAACTGGCCGTGGTCGAGGCCCGGATCGTCGCGCTCGTGGACCAGTGCCCCGAAGCCCGGGTGCTGCTCTCGGTCCCCGAGATCAGCGCCGCCTGTGCCGCCACGATCGTGGCCGAGCTGGGCACCCCGGCCGACTTCCAGCACCCGCGCCAGGTCCTCAAGCTCGCCGGGATGAATCTCACCGGCCGCCAGAGCGGCCAGACCGACCGAGGGCCGCCGGCGCCAGGTCAAGCGGGGCCGGCCGATGCTCCGGCGGCAGCTCTTCCTGCTGGCCGGCCGCTGGTGCCAGCCCCGGGGCCTGTACCGGCCCGAGTACGAGGCGATGCGGGCCCGGGGCATCCCGGGGACCAAGGCCGTGTGCGCTCTGGCCCGGAAGCTGGTGCCGCTGCTGCTCACGCTCATGCAGACCGGGCAGCCCTTCGACGAAGTCCGGTGGCGGGGCAATCGCCGGCAGGTCGCGGCGTAAGTTCCAGACGACATTGAGCCGCGCGTGGAGCACGCGGCCCTGACCGCCCTTGAGCCTTGCGCCTCGAGCGCCCCCTCAAGTCTGGTCCCTGGCGCGTGCTCGGACCCGAATCGCCCATGAAGATGTGACGGCCCTCGAGGCCCGACGAGCTGTGAGTGTCGCGCGACGGTCCCGCCAGGCACGCTGCTGCACGGCGCTCTTTGACAATCGATGCACCCGCGTACAGCTTGGGGGCAGCGGTGGTGGGGTGACCTCCGCGTGCCCCCGCAGATGGAGCAGAGGAGCGCTCGCATCCGACTCAATGGGGCCGGCCCGGCAGCGACCGGTGTCCGCTGGTCTTGAGGACCATTGGGGCCCCCACCACCCTTGTTCTCTCTCCGCGGCGAGGCCCGCCATGCGCACCGGCCCCGGAGGCTCCTAACCAGCCCGGGCCCGCCGCCCCCGCAATCTCTCGGCGAGCACGCGACGCTAGACTCGGCCCGCCCACCCAGGGCGAGGCCCGACAATCCGGAGGTGCTCCGAGGCACTACGCAAGGAGGGCGATGGCCCAGCAGCAGGCCACGATGGCGCCGCCCAAGAGGAGAAAGCGTAGCGCACGCCGGCGGTACGGCTGCCCAGCCGGTGAGAATACCTTGGGGCGAAAGACATCGAACGGCCCTGGCAAGCGTCGGGGATTTGCCGGGTATCGCCAGGCGCGGACGACCAGGATGGCCACGCCCAGCAGGTAGCCGACGGTTGCAGCAGCAGTCAACGCGTAAAACGACCGGAGGTACGCCATTAGCATCCGGTTCCCACCTTGGCGCAAGACCACGCATTCGTGATGTGAGCCGGCTGCGGGAGCCCGAGGCTCCCTTGGATTGGACCAGAGCCGATCGCGTAACCGAGATGCAAGGCTCCGCCCCCCAGAAGTTGTGGCTTGTCCTTGCCGGCGGCAACGTTCAAAGAGACCCCCAAGTGCTTCCCGGCACCAAGATCAATGGCCCCAGCAACGTTTCCAGCGGACGGTGCATCGCTGTTGCTGAGATTCAGATCCAGGCTGGCTCCCAGTTGTGGTGGCCCGACGACGCCTGACATCGCGACACCGGCTCCGGAGACAGATACATTGGTGTTCACGACGGTCACACTTACAGAAGCACTCAACTCCTTCTCCCGAGGCCGTGCCGCGGCAGCCGCGACAGAGGCGCGCAACTCGCTCGCCGAAGCCTTGGTACCCCCTCTGGTCATGCAATGGGGACCATCGTTTGAATCGAACGGTGGACACAACCCGAAAGGATCCGTGTACGTGAGCGCATGGAGTAGGCGTGGCGCGGCCGACCGTTGTCTTCCTGCTGGCACACCCGGCGTTGGCCGGGTAAGTTCTTCGCATCTGGCCGCGCCACGCTACTCATGCGCGGGCGTTAGCCGGCGGAGAAGCACTCCCCAGTGAGGCATGTCGCCGGGAATGTGATACTGGGCCCGCGCATGCCCGGGCGGCCCAGGCCGCACGCTGGATCAGCCCGGACCGTTCCGCGTGCCCGCCGCACCCCAGTCTCGATGGCACCCACCTCGGCCTGGCCAGTCGCGCGCCCGCCGGGGGTCCGGGCCGGCAAGCGGCCGACCGGGCGCGACTTCGCCAGCGCAGCCCACGACGGCCGCCCGCCGGCCCTATGTCCAGCCGCTGCCGATCCCGGTGTCCGCGTGGTGCACCGGCGCAGCCCCTGCGCGACCCCTGACGCCGTCTAACATCCGCATGCAGCTGCCAGGGCGCGGCCGACGGCTGGCGCCGGGCTGGCACCACCCGGTACCGCCGGGTAGGTTCTCACTCCTATGCCGCGCCCTGCAGCTGATGCGGGAGCGTTAGACGGCGGAGAAGCACTCCCCAGTGAGGCATGTCGCCGGGAATGTGATACTGGGCCCGCGCATGGCCGGGCGGCCCAGGCCGCACGCTGGATCAGCATGGACCGTTCCCCGTGCCCGCCGCACCCCAGTCTCGATGGCACCCACCTCGGCCTGGCCAGTCGCGCGCCCGCCGGGGGTCCGGGCCGGCAAGCGGCCGCCCGGGCGGGACTTCGCCAGCGCAGCCCGCGACGGCCGCCCGCCGGCCCTCTGTCCAGCCGCCGCCGGTCTCGGTGTCCGCGTGGTGCACCGGCGCAGCCCCTGCGCGACCCCTGACGCCGTCTAACATCCGCATGCAGCTGCCAGGGCGCGGCCGACGGTTGGCGCCGGGCTGGCACCACCCGGTACCGTCGGGTAGGTTCTCACTCCTATGCCGCGCCCTGCAGCTGATGCGGGAGCGTTAGACTGCTTATCAATATCAGGAGGCCACATGAAGACCATTCTCGGGTTCGCGATCCCGTTCGCTGTACTCGCAACTATCGCGTGCTCGGACAGTACCGCTCCCGGCCCGATAACCGGCAGCTATCGCCTCAGCAAGTACAACGGACTCACCGTCCCAGTGGGCCTGAGCGCGGGAGGGTGCACCCAGTACGTGAACGCGGGCACGTTCACCCTGGGGGCGGACGACTCCTGGGTCGCCCTCCTCACCGTGCAAACAGTTTGTCCGACGGACACCACCGCGGCTCCGGCAGTCACGATTTCGTACCACGGCACCTACCAACAGGTCGCCGCCGGCCTGCGGATCTGGATTAGCAATTCTCCGCCGGAGGAACTGGCGCTTGCCGCCACCGACGGGTCGCACCTGTCTCTCGACTTCCGGCCGTACTATGGGGCGTTGACCGAGTACGAGCGAGCGCCGTAACTCCCCAATACCGCGGACGCGGGTCGCTTCTTGGCGCGCGGACTATTGCAGGCCCTACGACGACTCAGGCAGACGCAGTCTAACTAGCGCATGCACCAGACGTGGCGCGGCCATAGCCTTGCGCAGCACTGAGAATCGGCTCACCTTGGCCGATAGTTCCCTGTTCCGCACCGCGCCACGCAGGTGATGCGCGGGTGGGGGGGGGGGGGGGGGGGGGGGGGGGGGGGGGGGGGGGGGGGGGGGGGGGGGGGGGGGGGGGGGGGGGGGGGGGGGGGGGGGGGGGGGGGGGGGGGGGGGGGGGGGGGGGGGGGGGGGGGGGGGGGGGGGGGGGGGGGGGGGGGGGGGGGGTTAGGCCGACTCACCCGGGAGCAGTGCGTCGTGGCAGCCAGACGATCGTCCGCTTGTGAAACAGGCTCCCTTCGTCCCCGATGATGCAACACCCCGGGAAGTCGAATCCGCCCTCCCGAGAGATCACGACACCTAGTCCACCCAACGCTTCTGAAACCCGGTAGCGCCGCCAGGTTGTGACCGACGCCAGCGGTCCCAGCGCCGTATCAAATGGCACCTCGCCGGTAGCTGGCTCCGCGTCGTACCGACGCCCGGTGCTGTCCCGCAGATAGGCTACCACGAATCGCTCCCGCTGCGTGATTCCGCGCGCCCGACTCGAGAGGATGAAGTCCACAACGTAGTGTCCGCGATCCAGGGAATCTGGGTGCCCATCAGTGACCGCAATGCACCAGTCATCTGCGCACTGCTGGTCCCCAATCCCCAAGTACCGGCGGGGACTTAGGAGCGAGACGAGCGCGATGGCGGCGAAGTAGACCCCGAGCCCCCACCCGAGTCGCTTGGCCAACCCCTTCGCGTCTGTGCGCCGTCCCCGAGCCAGGAGAATCCCGAGCCGGCCTATGGTCCAGAGTACCACGAGAAACAGGACCAGGAACAGCAGGTCGAAGAGCGACATCGTGGCCGCCATGTAGAAGTACTTTGCAGTGTAAAGCCACGGCCCGTTTCAGTCAATCCGCACGGCGGAGTCGGCCCCGTGCCGTGTTCGCGGCCTAACTGGCGCTTGGACTTGCCGGGCGCTAGAATCGCCATAGTCCCTGCCACGCCGGCCGCTGGGCGCGGTCGCCCATCCACTCCGCGGGGCCGCCCCAGCGCCCGCAAGTCAAGCGCAGGCTGTTAGACGGCGGAGAAGCACTCCCCAGTGAGGCATGTCGCCGGGAATGTGATACTGGGCCCGCGCATGGCCGGGCGGCCCAGGCCGCACGCTGGATCAGCATGGACCGTTCCCCGTGCCCGCCGCGCCCAAGTCTCGATGGCACCCACCTCGGCCTGGCCAGTCGCGCGCCCGCCGGGGGTCCGGGCCGCCAAGCGGCCGACCGGGCGGGACTCTGCCAGCGGAGCCCACGCCGGCCGCCCGCCGGCCCTCTGTCCAGCTGCCGCCGATCCCGGTGTCCGCGTGGTGCACCGGCGCAGTCCCTGCGCGACCCCTGACGCCGTCTAACATCCGCATGCAGCAGCCAGGGCGCGGCCGACGGTTGGCGCCGGGCTGGCACCACCCGGTACCGCCGGGTAGGTTCTCACTCCTATGCCGCGCCCTGCAGCTGATGCGGGAGCGTTAGACTGAACCGGACGACTAGGCCTGCAGCGACTCTGGATCGAGAGGCCCTCATTGCACTCTACATCGCCAAGCCTCCACGTGCGAACAGTGGCATTCGCCACATCGTTCATCCTCTCCTGCATCGTCACAGGGTGTGGGCCTGGCGTGGGCAGCGAAAGCAGAGCAGATGGTTGGGAGAGGGCCACGCCGGCTTCCGTGGGCTTCGATCCCGAGCTCCTGGATTCGATGACTATCGCGATTCAGCGGCAGAGATATCCCAACGTGCACGCTCTGCTGATCGTCAAGGAAGGCCGCCTCGTGTATGAGCAGTACTTCGAGGGAAGCGATGTTCGCCGAGGGGTGGGGCCACAGGGGCATGTGGTCTTCAACGCTACGACACGTCATGACGTCCGTTCCATCACGAAGAGCGTCACGTCTGCGCTGGTGGGGATCGCGATTGGTGCCGGGCTGCTCGGTCCAATCGATCAGCCCATCTTCGATTTGTTCCCCGAGCACGCAGGCCTGGCGACGTCCAGCAAGCGTGGTATCACGCTGCGGCACCTCCTCACGATGAGCTCCGGCCTCGCCTGGAACGAGCTGGTATCGTATGCGGACACCAGTAACGACGAGCGCCGGATGAATCGCAGCACGGATCCGGTGCGGTTCGTGTTGAGCCGCCCTCTCGCCTCCGCACCGGGTACCGTGTTCAACTACAGCGGCGGATCTCCTCAACTGCTTGCGGCTGCGGTCCAGCGCGCCGCTGGACGCCCACTACTCGAGTATGCTCGGGAAGTCCTCTTTGCGCCATTGGGGATTACGGACGTGGAGTGGGTCCATGACTCCTCGGATGTACCATCCGCCGCATCCGGTCTGAGAATGCGCCCTGTGGACGTCGCGAAGCTTGGCGTACTCTACCTGAATCAAGGACGGTGGCGGGGCGTGCAGGTGATTCCCGCATCGTGGGTTGAGGCAACACGTGCCCGACAGATGGAACTCCCCATCGCTGACGCCGACAGCGGGCGTCACGGGTACACTCTCCTCTGGTGGCACTCTCGGCTCCAGACCAAGCGAGGAGACATCGAGGTCCTAAATGCCTCGGGTAATGGCGGCCAGAACATCTTCGTGGTGCCGAAGTTCGGAGTGGTCGTAACGATATTCGGCGGACGGTACGATGCGGGTGATTATGTCACAGAGGACATCCTCGTCGATCATGTGATTCGTTCACTGCGGTAGTCAGTCTAACCAGCGTTTGCTGCGGTCGGGGCCTCACGCCTCGGCCCACGCGCTGTAGCTTTACGAGGGCACGCGCGGGCCTCGGCAGGCCCCGCCGCAGAAACGCACGCCGTTAGCTGGCTACCCCACCCCCGGCTGTACACCCCGCGCGCCCGGCCCTATCTTAAGCCCATCCAAGGAGTTCCCCATGGGCGACCTGCTTTCGCGCATCACCATCGACCCCGAGCAGTGTGGCGGCCGCCCGTGCATCCGCGGCCTCCGCATCCGGGTCATCGATATCCTCAACCTGCTGGGCGCCGGCGAGACCCAGGAGCAGATCCTCGCCGCGTACCCCTACCTCGAGGCCGAGGACATCGCGGCGGCCCTGCAGTACGCGGCGCGCCGCTTCGACCACCCCACCCTGGTGGCGTAGGTGGGCACGGGCCCGGCCCGCCGGGAGATCTGGGTCGATGCCCAGCTCCCCCCGGCCACCTGCCGCTGGCTGGCGAGTCCCGAGGCCGAGCTCCGGCATGTGGCGGACTCGGCCTTCTGACCGCCCGCGACCCCGCGATCTTCGCCGCCGCCCGCGAGCGCGCCGCGGCGGTCCTCACCAAGGACCAGGACTTCGTCCAGCTGCTCGAGCGGCACGGCCCGCCCCCGGCGGTCGTGTGGGTCACGGCGGGGAACCTCACCAACGCCGGGCTGCGCGAGCTCCTGGTTACCCATTGGCCCCGGGTGCTGGCCCTCCTCGCGGCCGGGGAGCACCTGATCGAGATCGCAGGGCCGCGCGAGGCAGCCAGCTAACAAGGGCTTGCAGCTGGCAGGGCCGGATGTGGGGAGCTCCGACGCAGGCGGCCCCACGGTGTATCATAGGGAACGCTTGTTTGTTACGGGCTGCCCTGTTCCCTGCAGCTGAACCCCGGTCCCGTTAGATGGCACTCAACCACTGGAATCGATGACGGGACGTCCTGAGGTACACTCCGCAACAGCACTCAGGCTCTTCTCGGTTGGGCTTTCCCGTCTACAGGACCCCAACTGGACAGGCACCTCGCTGTTTGACTATGTCAAGCAGCACGTGAAGGGCCGAGAAGAGCCTAAAGATCTTCTACGCAAACCCTTAGAGATGGGTATACCATTTTGTCTTGGTGGATGGATTTTCGACGAGTACTTCTCTCTCCAGTTCAGCCCCAGTCACTTTGACGAGCTTAGTCCGGAGTACAAGGCATGGTTCCTCGAAGACCTGCTCGCGTTACTCACTTTTCATGGCATCGCCGACCGCGGGACCGTCCGGGCCACGATTGCCGGGGTTCTCGGCGAGCTCGAGGAGTTGTATTCGCGTGATGAACAGGAATATTGGGCTTACCTCGAACGATTGACTCTCGACGAAGAGGGTTTTGCCAGAATCTACCAAGAAGCCTGGAGCTCCTATGAACCTGACTTGGCTCAATTGCGCCCAGGCTATGCCGCCGAGTTCAGTGATCGTGTCCTTCACGATCGTCAACTCTGCGCATACATCGCCCGGTTGATCGTTGTGATCGGCTTTGACGGGAGGACGGATGAGGACGAGGAGCCACGTCAATGGATTGAGCGCGTATCATGGCCAGCGCATGTGGCACGAATGCTCCATTCTCGGGATCGAGGGAAGTGCAGTCTATGTCAGAAGGATCTGGATCACGAACTGCAAAGTGATCCACATATCGATCATCTAGTTCCACTGGCACGTGGTGGGTGCAACGATATCGTAAACCTTCAACAGCTGTGTTCGCAATGCAATCTCGCCAAAGGACCTCTGGAGGTCGAGTGCCTCTCATCGGTACCAGGTTACATACGTCGGCGGCGCATGTAGTCGTGCCATCTAACTAGCGCATGCACCAGACGTGGCGCGCAGCGTCTTGCGCCGGGTCGAGACATTGCTCACCTTCGCGGACAGGTCCGTGTTGTTCGCCGCGCCACGCAGGTGATGCGCGGGTGTTAGATGGCATCCAACATCAGCCGCAGGTGTTGCCGCCGCCCAGCCGCGTACCCCCACGATGCCGGCAACCCTTCAAGCGCTGCTACAGCGCACTAGCCCCGGCACATCATGCTCGAGTTCCTCCTCGAAGCCCTCCTCTACCTCCTCCTGGAGTTCCTTGGCGAGGCGCTCACGCACCTCCCCCTGAAGTGGGCCGTCGAGCGTACAACTTGGTCACACCTCCTACTTGGGACGCTTTTTCTCCTCGTAGGTGCGGCCCTCGGCTGGGGCACTGTTCTGATCTATCCGCGCCGCCTCACCCCCGATCGGCCGATCACGGGGCTGAGCCTCCTACTGGCGCCGATGAGCGCGGCCATCGCGATGCACGCCATCGGGCGCGTAAGGGCGCCTGCATCACCGCCGACACCAACACTGTTCTCGTTCTGGTATGCCTTTGACTTTGCCTTTGGCGCGGCAGTGGCCCGGCTGTACTATTTTTCGTAGGTTGGGGCCCTGCGGCCTGCCATCTAACATCCGCATGCAGCAGCCAGGGCGCGGCCGCCGGCTCGTGCTGGGACTGGCACCAGCTGTCGTCGCATCGTAGGATTCCCAGATCTCGCCGCGCCCTGCAGCTGATGCGGGGCGTTAGACGGCGGAGAAGCACTCCCCAGTGAGGCATGTCGCCGAGAATGTGATACTGGGCAGGGAGTGTTTGAAAGTTTGTGTATGAGCCATATCCTAGGGAGGGAGGAGGGGATATGGCACGGAAGAAGCGCCCGGCCGCGGACCCGCAGGAGGCGGCGGCCCTGGAGACCCTGCTGGCCCAGGTGCAGACGCCGGAGCAGCTCGAGGCGGTGTTCCGGCGGCTGAAACAGCGGATGGTCGAGCGGGTGCTGCAGGCGGAGCTGACCGAGCACCTGGGGTACGCCCCGGGGCCGGCTGCGGGCCCGACGGCAATGCCCGGAACGGGACCACGCCCAAGACGGTGCTGACCGACGAGGGGCGCTGCCGCTGGCGATCCCGCGGGACCGGGAGGGGAGCTTCACGCCGGCCTTCGTGCCCAGGGGTGCGCCGGCTGCCGGGCTTCGACCAGAAGGTCCTGTCGCTCTACGCCCGGGGCCTGACGGTGCGGGAGCTGCAGGCGCACCTGGAGGAGTGCTACCAGGTGGAGGTGTCGCCGGCGGTGATCACGGCGGTGACCGACGCGGTGCTGGCCGAGGCGGCGGCGTGGCAGCAGCGGCCGCTGGAGCCGGTGTACATCGCCGTCGTGCTCGACGGGCTCCGCGTGAAGATCCGGACCGAGGGGCTGGTGCAGCAGCAGGTGATCTACCTGGCGCTGGGCATCCGGCCGAGCGGCGAGAAGGAGGTGCTGGGTTTCTGGCTCGCGGCGGCGGGAGGGGGCGGCCTTCTGGCAGCGGGTGCTGAGCGACCTGCAGGGGCGCGGGGTGCAGGACATCCTGATCGCGCTGGTGGATGGGCTGCCCGGCTTTCCGGACGCCATCCACGCGGTCTTTCCCCAGACGGTGGTGCACCAGTGCGTGGTGCACCTGGTGCGGCAGAGCCTGGCGCAGGTGAACTGGCGGGAGCGGAAGGCGGTGGCGAGCGCCCTGCGGGGGATCTACCAGGCGCCAGGCGAGGCGGCCGCGCAGCAGGCCCTCGCCGACTGGGCCGCGAGTCCCCTGGGCCAAGCACATTCGGAGATCACGGCGCTGTGGCAGCGGCACTGGGAGCGGCTGGCCCCGGCGCTGGCGTACCCGGTGCCGGTCCGGCGGCTGCTCTACTCGACCAACGCGATCGAGAGCCTGCACCGGACGCTGCGGAAGAGCCTCAAGGTGCGGGGGCACTTCCCCTCCGCGGAGGCGGCGAGCAAACTGCTGTACCTGGCGCTGCGGAACGCGCAGGCGAAGCTCGGCACGCCGCAGCACTGGGTGGAGGCGCTGCGGCACATCCGGCTCCTCTTCGGGGACCGGGTCCCGGCATGGCAGTGAACCAGGCTCATACACAGAGAAACTGACACTCCCTACTGGGCACGCACATGGCCGGGCGGCCCAGGCCGCACGCTGGCTCAGCATGGACCATTCGGCGTGCCCGCCGCACCCCAGTCTCGATGGCACCCACCTCGGCCTGGCCAGTCGCGCGCCCGCCGGGGGTCCGGGCCGGCAAGCGGCCGACCGGGCGGGACTTCGCCAGCGCAGCCCACGACGGCCGCCCGCCGGCCCTCTGTCCAGCCGCCGCCGATCCCGTTGTCCGCGTGGTGCACCGGCGCAGCCCCTGCGCGACCCCTGACGCCGTCTAACATCCGCATGCAGCTGCCAGGGCGCGGCCGACGGTTGGCGCCGGGCTGGCACCACCCGGTACCGTCGGGTAGGTTCTCACTCCTACGCCGCGCCCTGCAGCTGATGCGGGAGCGTTAGACGGCGGAGAAGCACTCCCCAGTGAGGCATGTCGCCGGGAATGTGATACTGGGCCCGCGCATGGCCGGGCGGCCCAGGCCGCACGCTGGATCAGCACGGGCCGTTCCGCGTGCCCGCCGCACCCCAGTCTCGATGGCACCCACCTCGGCCTGGTCAGTCGCTCGCCCGCCGGGGGTCCGGGCCGGCAAGCGGCCGACCGGGCGGGACTTCGCCAGCGCAGCCCACGCCGGCCGCCCGCCGGCCCTCTGTCCAGCCGCCGCCGGTCTCGGTGTCCGCGTGGTGCACCGGCGCAGCCCCTGCACGACCCCTGACGCCGTCTAACATCCGCATGCAGCTGCCAGGGCGCGGCCGACGGCTGGCGCCGGGCTGGCACCACCCGGTACCGCCGGGTAGGTTCTCACTCCTACGCCGCGCCCTGCAGCTGATGCGGGAGCGTTAGACGGCGGAGAAGCACTCCCCAGTGAGGCATGTCGCCGGGAATGTGATACTGGGCCCGCGCATCCCCGGGCGGCCCAGGCCGCACGCTGGATCAGCATGGACCGTTCCCCGTGCCCGCCGCACCCCAGTCTCGATGGCACCCACCTCGGCCTGGCCAGTCGCGCGCCCGCCAGGGGTCCGGGCCGCCAAGCGGCCGATCGGGCGGGACTTCGCCACCGCAGCCCACGACGGCCGCCCGCCGGCCCTCTGTCCAGCCGCCGCCGATCCCGTTGTCCGCGTAGTGCCCCGGGGACGCCCCTGCGCGACCCCTGACGCCGTCTAACATCCGCATGCAGCTGCCAGGGCGCGGCCGACGGCTGGCGTTGGGCTGGCACCACCCGGTACCGCCGGGTAGGTTCTCACTCCTACGCCGCGCCCTGCAGCTGATGCGGGAGCGTTAGGTTGCTTCAAAGCCCTCAGCCATGACTCCTGCCCGAAGCACCCTTTTCTGCGGCCTCGGCGTGCTGCTCGCCTGCTCGCGATCGGAGGTCACACTTCTGCTGCGGCTTGAGGCACAGCACCTCCGCTTCGCGCCACCCAGCACCGTCCCGGCCGGCCTGACCCGAGTCCGGCTGGTCAACCGGGATCCCGTCTGGCACGAAGCCTCCATAATCCGCTTCACCGATTCGGCAAGCTCGCTCCAGACCTACCTGGACTCAGCCGCCGCCGGCAATGAGTACCCTTCGTTTGCGCAAGATGTCGGGGGTGTCGGCTTCCTCGCGCCCGGCGACAGTGCCGAGGTCATCCTGGACCTCCCAGCAGGCCGCTATGCGGTTGTCTGCTGGCACCGCGACCACCTCCTCCAGGGCATGGGTGCGACCTTCGCGGTCGAGGGCGCATCGCCGTCACCCTCCCACCCTGACGCGGCGACGAGCCAGGTCACCCTGAGTGATTACCAGGTGGCCTTTCCCCGGAGCCCCGCGGGAGAGCGCCTGCTCCATGTCACCAATCGCGGCCCTAGCGCGCACGAGCTCGCTATCCTCGAGCTCGCCCCCGGTCGCTCCTATGCCGATTTCATGGCCTGGCGGGCCGCCGGCGAGAGCGGTACGCCTCCCGGGCGGACGGTGGCCGGGACGGCCGCGCTCCGACCGGACGGGGACATCTGGGTCGTCCTTCCCCGGCGTACCGGACGCTTCCTCTTCTTCTGCCTACTGGAAGACTCAACCGGCACGTATCATGCAGACCTTGGAATGCAGCGGGTCGTAACCATGGAGTGACCTGCAGCAACCTAACTACCGCATGAAGCTGACACGCCTGCGGCCATCGGTTTTCTAGAGGGCTAGACGGCCACACGGTGGCTTGCTCGCTTGCGCGAGCGCGCCTCGGCCTGCAGCTTATGCGGGGTCGTTAGACGGCAGCGCCCCTATGGTTCCCATTCCACGCTGTCTATTGCTGGCGTTCCTCTCGGCCCCACTCATGGCCCAAGCTCCCGCGCCCCCTGAAAGCCCCGCCGATGTCGCCGGAGACCTCTTTCACGCACTCGCCACGCGCGAATGGAGCCGCGCCGCCTCCTTGATTCACCCTGACGCCCTGTTGGCCTTTCAGGAGGTGCAGCTCAGTATGGCACTGGCGTGGGCTGAGATGAGGGCCAGGCAGACCAACGCTCCTTCGGCGGGCAACCCCGTCCTAGATCAGTTCCCAGGCATCACCAGCCTCGAGGCCCTGAAGACCCTCGCCCCGGCCGACCTGTTCGCGGCGTACCTCGCCGCAAAGCTGCCCGACCCAGCCAACTACGAGGACGGCCGACCCCCAGTCTGGACCCGTATTCCGCTGGGCGTTGTCCTCGAGGGAGATTCCATCGCCCACGTGGTCTACCGACTGGAAGTGGATGTCGGCCGCTATGGCGCGACAGAGGAGACCCAGGTCGTCACCGCACGACGGTTCGGTGCCTTCTGGCGCCTGCTCCTCAACAAGGATCTCGCATGGGAGGCCTCAGTTCGGATGGTGCACCATGGGGACACCACCCCGGATCCCTGACGCGGCCGTCTAACCCGCGCATGGACTTGTCACCGCGCGGCCGACAGGTAGTCTGCGGGAGAGCGCCGCGAGCCGCGCGGCGCAAGTCATGCGCAGGCCGTTAGGTGGCCAAGTTCTGGGCCGAGTGGCACGCTGGCGGGTCTAGTGCGATATTCCGGACGTCTGCACTCCTGGAGCTCCAATGGATCCCGTCCGCGACTTGAAGCACGAAGCCCATCGCCTCGTTGATCAGCTTCCCCCCGACGCCTCCTGGGACGACCTGATGTACGAGGTCTACGTCCGGCAGGCCGTGGAGGCGGGGCTGGCCGACGCTGACGCCGGGCGCACTATCTCCCATGAGGAGGCGGTCGCCAAGCTGCGTCGGAAGTGACCATTCTCTGGACTGCGACGGCGGTGGGTCACCTTGCAGCGATTCATGAGTACATCTCGCAGACGTCCCCGTTCTACGCCGATCGGATGGTTCAGCGCATTCTGGCGCGCGGGCCGCAGCTGACCACCTTTCCCGACTCCGGTCGTGCAGTACCTGAGGTGGGTCGGTCCGACATTCGCGAGGTCATCGAAGGCCCGTATCGTGTCATCTACCGTGTCACCGAGTCTCAGGTGGCGGTTCTGGCGGTCGTGCATGGCCGACAAGCCAGGATCGGACCCCTCCCCCAGTGACGTGGTTCCCGAACGGCCACCTAACACGCGCATGGACCTGTCAAGCCGCGGCGCCTGCCCTTGCGCTGACTAGGTGAAGTGTATCGCCGCGCCTTGCAGGTCATGCGCAGACGTTAGATGGCGGCCGCAGTCCTACCTATCCTCGAGGGCCCATGCCCGATCTGATCACCTGGCCTTCGGTAGTTCTGGCCCTCGGCGTCCTCTTCATTATCGTGTTCCGAAGGCCAATCGCAGACCTTCTTGGTCGCACACGAAAGGTGGGAAAGGGTGGCCTGGAGACTTACGACAACGCCCAGCTCCCCGCTCCCACCGACACTCGCACGGAAGTCGAGAAATTCCTTCGGACCTACGATAACCCTTTGCTCCTCGAGCAAGAGGGCAGCATTCGTATGGACCTAAAGAACCGGAAATTGGATGCCCCTGCGGACTCCCAACAGGTTCTCAGAGGTGGTCCCGCTTCTCTGTACAGCCAAACAGAGCTGGATAACTGGATCGGCGAGCATGTTAGGCCGCAGCCTGGAGGGGCCGTGGCGTGAAGTACGCTTCATCAGGCGGCTGGTCGGCCAGACTGGAGTGCGGTCGTGCCGTGTTGTACTGCGTCAGGTAGCGCCCGATCCCGGCCTTGGCCTCCGACACCGAGGCATAGGCGTGCAGGTAGACCTCCTCGTACTTGATCGTCCGCCAGAGCCGCTCGACGAAGATATTGTCCCGCCAGCAGCCCTTTCCATCCATGCTGATCGCGATGCCGTGCTGTTGGAGCAGCCCGGTGAAGGCCGCGCTGGTAAACTGCGCCCCTTGATCCGTGTTGACAATGTCCGGCCTGCCGAAGCGGGCGAGGGCTTCCTCGATCGCGTCCAGGCAGAAGTCGGTGTCCAGCGTGATCGACGTCCGCCAGCTCAGCACCCGTCGCGTCGCCCAGTCCATGACCGCGGCCAGGTAGACGAAGCCGCGCGCCATCGGGATGTACGTGATGTCCATGGCCCAGACCTGATTCGGCGCCGTGATCGCCCGTCCGCGCAGCAGGTACGGATAGACCGGATGGGCGCGATGCCGGCGACTCGTGCCCGGCTGGGGCGCGATCGCCGTGATCGCCAGACGGCGCATCAGGGTGGCGACGTGCCGCCGTCCGACCGTCACGCCCTCGCGCCGGAGCAGCCGGCGGAGGAGGCGAGCGCCGGCGTAGGGCAACTCGAGGTGCAGCGCGTCCAGCCGGCGCAGCAGCGCGAGGTCGGCGTCCGACACCGGCCGCGGGACGTAGTACACGCTCCCCCGGCTCACCCCCAAGGCCGCCGCCTGCCGGGTGAGCGGCAGCGCGTGGGTCCGGTCAATCATCGCTTGGCGCTCGGCCACCCGGCCTTGGCGAGCGCGCGATCTAAAAAATCATTCTCCAGGGTCAGCTCGCCGATCTTCGCGTGCAGCGCCTGGACATCCACGGGCGGGTCGAGCGGGCGGCCCTCGGCAAAGACGGTGGCCGCGCCGGCCAGAAACTGCTCGCGCCACTGGCCAATCTGGTGCGGATGCACATCGAAGCGCTGGGCCAGTTCGGCCAGGGTGGCCTCGCCCTTCAGGGCGGCCAGGGCGACCTTGGCCTTGAAGGCGGGCGCATGGTTACGACGGGGACGACGGGACATCGGTATGCCTCCGGGAGTGAAGGACGAAAGTTCGTCCGGGGAGCCCGCCTGTCCAGTTATCCGCCCTGTTCAGATTTCCGGGGCCACTTCTCTCATCCGCGCTCTTGCCGGAACCCAGATACTGCTGCACTTCGAAAGAGTCTTCTCTGCTATCTTCGCCAGCCAGGTGGCCATTCTCAACTTCCTGAATTCCCGGCCCGAGGGCGCGTCGTTGGATGACCTTCGCCCCTTCTACGAGGATGCACGTACACGCTTTCCGGCGATTTACCGCGAGAGTGACTTCGAGTCCTACCTTGGCTTCTTGCAGTCATTTCAACTCCTAGACATTTCCCAAGGTGCGGTGTCAATCAAACCGGCCGGCCGCGAGTTCCTTAAGTGGCTAGTCGAGAACGGCAAGGCCGGGCCGTTCCACGGCTAGCCGCCATCTAACCACCGCATGAAGCTGTCAAAGCGCGGCCATCCGATTGCTACGAGACTGGCGCTCCCGCGCCGCGCTTTGCAGCTTATGCGGAAACGTTAGACCGCTATCAAGACATGACACCAGTAGCCCAATCGGCCCTGCTTGCCCTCCCCGGGATCGGCTTGGCGCTCCACGCCGTTCGCCAACGCCGAAGGGGCCTGTTGGCTTCATCCTGGCCAGTCGCGCCCGGCGTGGTCGGATCTGGCTCCATCAGAGAGGTTGGGCTGGGAGACATCCTGCGGTTTCGCCCCTATCTGACCTACACGTACTGCGTCAACGGCACGTGGTATCTCGGGGACCGGATCCGCTTCGGTGCGACACCAGAGTCCTTCTTGCCCTGGGTCGCAGGCTGGTGGCTCGACCGGCACTATCCGAAAGGCCGGGCGGTGCAGGTGGCGTACAACCCGGCCGATCCCGCGGACGCTGTGCTTCAGCCCGGTGTCCCCGTGTGGACCAGCACACTGCTCGTCCTCGCAGTGTTGCTGGGGTTGGGCGGGGCCCTCATTCCCCTCGTGCTAGTGCCCTAGGGGCCGGTGGGAGCGGTCTAACACGCGCATGGACCTGTCAGCGCTCGGCGCATAGATTGGCGGAAGGCACAGTTCACGAGCCTCGCGCTGCAGGTCATTCTGACCCTTCCCCCGTTTCAGGGCCGCTCAGGATCGGAGGATCAGGGTTGAGGAGTGCCCCTCCTCGGGGGTGAAGCGTGCGGCGTACTCCGCTGGGGTGCTGTTCCCCAGGCTGCTGTGCGGCCGCTCGGTGTTGTACTCCTGGCGCCACTGCTCGATGCGGTGTCGGGCTTCGGCCAGCGTGGCGAAGTGGTACTGGCTGAGGCACTCGTCTCGCAGCTTGCCGTTGAAGCTCTCGATGAAACAGTTCTCCACGGGGTGGCCGGGGCGAATGAAGTCGAGGTGGATGCCCTGGCGACTGGCCCAGTGATCCAGGGCCTGACTCACGAACTCCGGCCCGTTGTCGCACACGATGGCCAGCGGCCGGCGGCGCAGCACCAGGAGCATGTCCAACGCCTCGACCACGCGCCACGCCGGCAACGACCGATCGACGAGGAGCAGCGGACACTCGCGGGTGGCGTCATCCACCAGCGTCCACACTCGGAACGGGCGGCCCTCGGCCGTCGTGTCGCGCACGAAGTCCATGCTCCAGCGCTGGTCCGGGCGGGTCGGCATCGGCGTCGGCACCCGCGACACGGCCACTCGCTTCCGCCGGGGGCGCTGGCCCACGAGCAGCCGCTCCTCCCGCACCAGCCGCTCGATCCGCTTGTGATTCACCTCCCACCCTCCCGCTGCAGCCGCCAGGTGAACCGCGGACTGCCCCAGCGCGGCTTGGCCAGCGCCAGCTCGCCCAGCCGCTGGCGCAGCGCCGTCTGGGGCGCCGCCCGCGACCGGTACTGCAGCAGCGAGCGGTGGATGCCGAGGTAGCGGCAGGCGCGCCGCAGCGGGAGCGCCCGCCGCGCACGGGTCTCGGTGACGACTGCCCGCCGCTGAGCCGGCGTCACCACTCTTTTCCCAAGGCGTCCTTCAGGACCTGGATATTCAGCGCCTGGTCCGCCACCATGCGCTTGAGCCGGCGGTTCTCGTCCTCCAAGGCCTTCAGCCGCTGCAGCTCGGCCTTGGTCATCCCACTGTACTGCCGTTTCCAGCGGTAGAAGGTGTCGAGCGCGATCCCGTGTCGCCGGATCACTTCCTTGGCGGTGACGCCCCCGGGTGCTCCAACAGGATGGCGACGATCTGCTCATCCGTGTACTTCCGTTTCCCATTCATGGGTCCACCTGGCCCAAGGCCGGTCAGGACCCTCCGATGCTAGCTGGCCCGGTTTCCGGGGGAAAGGTCAAGTACGACTCCTCCTCTGTCGCCGTAAGCATATCGTTTGGTTACCAATCATTGGGCCTGCTCTTGGAACGAATAGAGACGCGCATCGCGACTGGGTGCCAGTGACACAAGTGAGTTCGTGAGCCGGCTAACTAGCGCATGCACCTGACGTGGCGCGCATAGCCTTGCGCCGGTTCGAGACTTAGCTCAGTTTGGCGGACAGGCCTGTGTTCTTCGCCGCGCCACGCAGGTGATGCGCGGGTGTTAGGCTGCTTACTCTCAGCGCAATACCTCACCTCCGGTTGCCAGGTTGGCCCCCGTGGCTACATTGTGGGCACACCATATCTGAGCCACCATGAAGACACGCATCGTTCGGATCGGCAACTCCCGGGGCATCCGGATTCCCAAGCCGCTCCTGGAGCAGGCTCGTCTCCAGGAGGAAGTCGAGCTTGAGGTTCAGGACGACCGACTGGTCATCTCCTCTTCCACCCGGCCCCGGGCCGGCTGGGAAGCGGCCTTCCGCGCGATGGCAGTGGCCGGGGACGACCAGCTTCTCGACCCCCAGACTCCCACAAGCTTTGATCGGACCGAGTGGCAATGGCGGTAGCCCGCTTCGAGGTCCACCTCGTGGCACTTGATCCCACGGTCGGCGCCGAGATCCAGAAGACCCGGCCCTGCCTCGTGGTCTCGCCCGATGAGATGAACCGCCACCTCCGCACCGTAATCGTGGCCCCGATGACTACGAAGGGCCGGTCCTACCCTACTCGCGTATCGTGCCGCTTTCGTGGCAAGCCCGGGCAGGTGGTGCTGGATCAGCTTCGCACTGTGGATACCAGCCGGCTGGTGCGGCGCCTCGGCACGCTCGACCGACCCGCCCAAGCCGCCGTTCTCAAGACGCTTGGCGAGATGTTCGCGCCATAGCAGCCTAACCAGCGCATGGACGCAGTCGGAGCGCGGCCGTCCGCTGGTGCCGGGCTGGCACCACCAGGCGTCGCACCGTAGGTTTCCCAGCCCGCGCCGCGCTCCGCTGGTCATGCGCGGGCGTTATACGGCTTGAGTGGTGCCGCCGTTCCCCGTCGAGGTTCCAATGCCAGCCCCTGCCAAGCCAGCCACTCCCGTCCAACAGTTGCGAGCGTCGGTCAAGCCGTTTGATCCGCCAGTCCAGCGCCTCATTCGCGCCACGCGCGCGGCTCTTCGCCGCGCCTTTCCCACCGCGAACGAACTGGTCTACGACGGCTACAACTTCCTAGCGATCGGGTTCTGCTCCGCCCTCAATGCTTCGTCCTGCCTGGCCTCCGTGGCCGCGCAGGCGCGCGGCGTGTCGATCTCCTTCTACCACGGCTCCCGACTCCCAGATCCGACACATCGCCTCGAGGGGACGGGCAAGCAGAATCGCTTTGTCCGCGTCACCAGTGTTGCGGTGCTCAAGGAACCCGCCGTGCAACAGCTCCTCCGCGCGGCCGCCAAGGATGTAGCGCCACCCTTAGCGAAGACGGGTAAAGGTCAGCTGATCATCAAGTCGGTCGTCCAAGAGCGTCGGAGCAGAAGCGCCGTATAACGACCGCATGCACTTGACGGGGCGCGGCCAACGGATTGTTCGGGGGGCTGGCACCGGCCGCCGGCTTCCCCCATACTGATGCGCACTTGCCGCGTCCCCGCAAGTGATGCGGGGCGTTAGACGGCGGAGAAGCACTCCCCAGTGAGGCATGTCGCCGCGAATGTGATACTGGGCCCGCGCATGGCCAAGCGGCCCAGGCCGCACACTGGATCAGCATGGACCGTTCCCCGTGCCCGCCGCACCCCAGTCTCGATGGCACCCACCTCGGCCTGGCCAGTCGCGCGCCCGCCAGGGGTCCGGGCCGCCAAGCGGCCGATCGGGCGGGACTTCGCCACCGCAGCCCACGACGGCCGCCCGCCGGCCCTCTGTCCAGCCGCCGCCGATCCCGGTGTCCGCGTGGTACCCCGGCGCAGCCCCTGCACGACCCCTGACGCCGTCTAACATCCGCATGCAGCAGCCAGGGCGCGGCCGTCCGCTGGTGCCGGGCTGGCACCACCAGGCGTCGCACCGTAGGTTTCCCAGCCCGCGCCGCGCTCCGCTGGTCATGCGCGGGCGTTAGCCCGCACACACCTGAGGCCCTCAGTGACAGCTTGGACCCGATTCGCGCTCGGCGCGGGTGCTTTCGTCATGGCAACGGCCTGCGCCCACCGGCTGGCACTATCAGATCGCGCGCACTGGATCACTCTCACTCGCCAACAGTCCAAGCGCGACTGGGGTTATAACATTTTCCTTGATACGCTGAGCGCTCGTCAGCGCGGGGCCCAGCGCTTCGAGGTGTGGACTGTCCACGAGTACGACACTGCCATGGTAGACACCGCTGGCGCGCGGTTTCCTACCGAAGCTTTTCGCTATCAACTAGACTGCGTGACACTTGGCATGCGACCACTGGAGGTTGTGCGCTACGACACGTCGAAGGCCCGCGTCGTGTCCCGGAACACGAATCCCCAAACACCTGCCGGTCCGGGCAAGGAGTTTGTGCCACCGCGGGGCAGTGTTGCTCGAGCCGTCGCGAGGCATACGTGCGCGGCCTTGCGCCACGAGCCTTGGCGTTTCAGCTACGACGATGAGTAGGTCTGGTGCCGGTCATGCGGGCTAACAAGCGCATGGACCTGTCAGCGCTCGGCAACTAGGATTGCTCAAGGGAAGCTCACGAGCCTCGCGCTGCAGGTCATGCGCAGGCCGTTAGACCGCATCGCCCTGACATTCACGCCGCCCTCTGCTGCACCCCTCGCCCGGCCCACTCAGACTTGCCTCGACCCTACAACGTACATACATTGGGCCCATGAGCGACCTTCGCTTCACTTGGGATCCGCGCAAGGCCGCCACCAATGCCCGCAAGCATGGGGTAACGTTCGAAGAGGCCCAGACGGCCTTTGCCGATGAGCACGGCCTGCTGCTCGACGATCCAGAGCACTCCGGCACCGAGGAACGCTTCATTCTTCTCGGTCTCAGTGCCGCGCTCCACCTCCTCGTGGTCGTGCACTGCTACCGCACACCGGAGGATATCATTCGCCTGATCTCTGCCCGCAAAGCAACGCGGGTGGAGCGGCGGGCATACACGGATAGGTGGGATCAATGAAACGAGAGTACGATTTCTCAAAGGCGCGGGCCAACCCCTACGCCGCCAAGCTCAAGCAGTCCGTGACGATTCGCCTTGATCGGCCGACGATCGCCTACTTCAAGGACCTAGCCGAAGAGACCGGGATTGCATACCAAACCCTGATCAATCTCTACCTGCGCGATTGCGCGGCCAGTGGGCGCAAGCTCAACCTTCAGTGGCGGCCTTCAAAGGCTGCTGCGGGGCGTTAGGTTGCTGCACCTCCGGGCCCATAGTGGCGCACTGCCGCATGGTATGGATTTCACACACATGGAACCACGACGGCTGGTCTGGGACGGACCGCAGGGGCCTGACGAGTTCGTACTCGCGTGGGTACCTGGGACCTCAGGGGCCTCCTATACATTTGGCCACGGCCCGCATCAGCGATCGTTCGAGGTGGCGGGCTTCTTCCTCGGCACCACACCAGTCACTCAGGCGCTCTGGGCGCACGTCACTGGCACCAATCCGGCCGTGCATCAGGGTCCGCGGCACCCCGTCGAGAATGTCTCCTGGGACCAGATCGCGGGACCCGGCGGCTTTCTCGACCGTCTCAATGCCAGCGACCTCCTGCCAGCCATGGCGGCGGGCGATGCGACCTTGCGCTTCCGCCTGCCTTCAGAAGTCGAGTGGGAATTCGCGGCCCGTGGGGGTCCTCATTGGCAAGACGATCTTGCCTTTAGTGGGAGCAATGACCCCGATGCGGTGGCGTGGTATGGACCACGCTGGGGACGGGCCGATCAGGCCTTGGTGGGGCTTCTTGGCTGGCAGGCAGGATGGCGACTGGCGAACCGCGCGCGGAAAGTACTGCCACGCCCCACCCGCACTCACCCGGTAGGGGCCAAAGCGCCGAACCAACTCGGCCTGTATGACATGTCCGGCAACGTTTGGGAGTGGTGTCAGGACATGTGCACCGGGGACCTCCAGGCCCTCTCGCGCGACGGGCGCCCGTACCCTGGGCCCGGCACGGAACGGCGGCTCCGAGGCGGCTGCCATCACAGCTGGGATCTCCACTGCCGTGTGTGGTGGCGCTATGGGCTCGAGCCAGGCGGTCACGACGACTGCCTCGGCTTCCGAGTGGCCCTCGCGCCGCCGTGGTCGGCAGCAACCTAACTGGCGCTTGGACTTGCCGGGCGCAAGTATCGCCGGAGCCCATGCTACGCTCGCTCTCGGCGCGGTCGCCCGTCCACTCCGCGGGGCCGCCCCAGCGCCCGCAAGTCAAGCGCCGACTGTTAGGCCGCATCCGTGCTCACGGCAGTTTCACACGGTTCCCCGTCATGTCCACCACGATTGGTCCGTCGCTCGGCGCTCCGCCCGCGTCGTAGAATTGCGCGCTCGCGCCGCCGTTCAGACTGTCGCCCTTCACAGCGACCGCAAAGCTGATTTCGCCTCGGCCGATGTATCCGTGGGTCTCCCGATCTGCTCGGATCTCTACCCACTTCCCGCGAATGCTGTCGCCATCCACCGCCCAGATCCCCTTCCCGTCACTGTCGCTTGTGCGCGCGTTTCCGGCATCAGGATTCGCCTGCTGCATCGTGCCGTCGCCGTTGAACACATACATGTGATACTGGAACGGCGCGCTGGAGTGGCGGACCACCCAGACGCCCACAATGGGGCTCGGCTTTGGACTCGTGGCGCACGCGAGAACACCCGCCACGCCGATAGCCGCCAGGCCGTTCTTACGCATAGGAATCGCCAGTTGGAGGTAGTGGTAGGACGCCACGTCGGCCTATGGTACTCGTGATCAAGGCCATCCGCTACTACCAAGGATGCGCCCTAACATCCGCATGACGTTGCCAGGGCGCGGCCAAAGGCTTGTGTTGGGGCTGGCACGACCTGCCGAGGACCCTCATACTGCAGTGAGACGCGCCGCGGCCCTGCAACTTATGCGGGGCGTTAGCCAGCCGACACAACCTGGTGAGGAATGGAGCAGTGCCGATGAGCACCACTGGCGTGCAGTCAGAGACCCATCGAGCACTCACGGCGTTAGCCGCCATGCCGAGGCAGATTGTCCGCATCGCACGCGGCTGCAACGACCTCCAGCTTCACCGGAACCCCGCACCCGGTGCCTGGTCGGCGCGCGACATCCTGGCGCATTTGCGGGCCTGCGCCGAAGTGTGGGGTCGGAGCATTGACCGGATGATCACGGAGGATCAGCCGACCATTCGGTACATCTCGCCGCGGGGTTGGATCAAGCGCACGAACTATCTGGAGCAGAGCTTTCGCGATTCCTTGCGAGCATTCTCGGAGGCACGCGTGGGCTTCGTCGATCGACTGAGTTCCCTGGAGCCGGCCGCTTGGTCTCGTGGCGCCACCTTCAGTGGAGCGCGGACGGGGGCGGACGCGACAGTGCTGGGTTACGCCAGACGCATTCTCGATCACGAAGCGGTACACCTAGACCAGATACGTCGGACTCTCGGTCGGTGACACTATTGCTATTCACGCTTGCGGCTGGCTAACAACCGCGTGAAGTTGCCAGGGCGCGGCCAACGGGTTGTGTAGGGGGCTGGCACCACCTGCGGCTGTCCCCCATACTCAGGTCAACGCGCCGCGGCCCTGCAGCTGATGCGGGAGCGTTATGCCGCGGTAGGGGGTCCAAGCTAGGCGGCCGTGCGGGACCGGTGGCCCGCGCGCTTCGTGGGCTTACCCACGGATAGCAGTGCTTCGGGGTGCGCAGCCGCCACTCGGAGCAACACCTTGGCCGGTCCGTCAGGAGCTCGTCGGCCTTGTTCCCAGTTCTGCAACGTCCCGGTGCTGATGCCAAGCAACGCTGCGAACTTCGCCTGGCTCAGGCCAAACTGACGCCGCAGGGCCACAATCTGCCCCGCTCCTGTGCCCACGAGGTCCTCCGCCCGGGTGACCCGGCCCGGCTTCCGCCGACCAGCCTGGATGTCCTTCATCTGCTTCACGCTGGCGACCAGTTCCTCGAAAAGCTCTTTACGCATTCTCTCCTCCTTTCAGTCGGCCTCGACCAACTTCCGCAAAGCCTTCAGCTGAGCCGGCGTCAGGTCGGACCGCTCATTCTTCGGATACATGAACACCAGGAAGATCCGGTGTGCGGGTTTCTGCCAGTAGTAGATCACCCGCGCCCCGCCCCGCTTGCCCCGCCCCGGCAACGCCCATCGCAGCTTGCGGAGCCCCCCGCTGCCCGGAATCAGAGCTCCGCTATCGGGGGCGAGGAGGAGGTGCCATTGCAGCGCCAGGTACGCCTCATCAGACACGGCGGCGTCCACCTGACGCGAGAACACCGGTGTCTCAATGAGTTCCATCCTACAGTCTACACCATTGGCGTAGGTACGTCAATGGCGTATGCAGGCGCGGCATACCCAGCGCATGGACCAGTCGGGGCGCGGCCGTCGGTTGTCGCCGGGCTGGCACGACCAGACGGCGGACGGTACACTTCCTTGACCGCGCCGCGGCCCCGCAGGTCATGCGCGAGCGTTAGCTGGCTACCCCACCCCCGGCTGTACACCCCGCGCGCCCGGCCCTATCTTAAGCCCATCCAAGGAGTTCCCCATGGGCGACCTGCTTTCGCGCATCACCATCGACCCCGAGCAGTGTGGCGGCCGCCCGTGCATCCGCGGCCTCCGCATCCGGGTCATCGATATCCTCAACCTGCTGGGCGCCGGCGAGACCCAGGAGCAGATCCTCGCCGCGTACCCCTACCTCGAGGCCGAGGACATCGCGGCGGCCCTGCAGTACGCGGCGCGCCGCTTCGACCACCCCACCCTGGTGGCGTAGGTGGGCACGGGCCCGGCCCGCCGGGAGATCTGGGTCGATGCCCAGCTCCCCCCGGCCACCTGCCGCTGGCTGGCGAGTCCCGAGGCCGAGCTCCGGCATGTGGCGGAGCTCGGCCTTCTGACCGCCCGCGACCCCGCGATCTTCGCCGCCGCCCGGGAGCGCGCCGCGGCGGTCCTCACCAAGGACCAGGACTTCGTCCAGCTGCTCGAGCGGCACGGCCCGCCCCCGGCGGTCGTGTGGGTCACGGCGGGGAACCTCACCAACGCCGGGCTGCGCGAGCTCCTGGTTACCCATTGGCCCCGGGTGCTGGCCCTCCTCGCGGCCGGGGAGCACCTGATCGAGATCGCAGGGCCGCGCGAGGCAGCCAGCTAACAAGGGCTTGCAGCTGACAGGGCCGGATGTGGGGAGCTCCGACGCAGGCGGCCCCACGGTGTATCATAGGGAACGCTTGTTTGTTACGGGCTGCCCTGTTCCCTGCAGCTGAACCCCGGTCCCGTTAGCGCGCTTCAACCGGTGGCCAGTTGCCTACCTCGCGCCCCTCCCGCATCTTTGTGGCTGACCCCTTCGGGAACCCTGATGCCCTCCGAAACCACCAAGGACCGCCTCGTTGAGGCGATGACCCAGCTTCCCCCGGATGCCACCATCGAACAGGCGATGGAGCACCTGTACTTCCTGGCCAAAGTGGATCGCGGCCTCCAACAGGCGGATCAGGGTCAGACCCTCTCCCACGAGGATGCCAAGCGCCGGCTTCTCGGATGACCACCATCCGCTGGACGCTTCAGGCGGTCGAAGACCTCGAGGCCATCCGCGACTACGTCTCCCGCGACTCTGCACACTACGCTCGGCTCCTCGTAGAACGGCTCTACCACTCCGTAGACCGGCTTGCTGCCCTCCCGGAGTCAGGACGCATTGTTCCCGAGTTTCAACGCCCAGAATTGCGGGAGGTCATCCTCGGATCCTACCGCGTCGTCTATCGGCTCAAGGCGGGCACCGCTGAGGTACTCACGGTCTTCCACGGGGCCCGCCTGTTCCCCAAGACGATTGAGGGCGCGCTCTAACATCCGCATGCAGCAGCCAGGGCGCGGCCGTCTGTTGTCGCAGGCTGGGACGCGAGGGCGTGTCGCCCTGACTTTCCCAGATCTGGCCGCGCCCTGCAGCTGGTGCGGGGCGTTGGGTGGCCGCGCCTCAGCTCCGTGAGCCGATGACCCCAGCACCAGACGAACTCGCCCTCAGGATCATCGTCGAGGATCCCCTGCCGGGCGTCGCGCTCGCCCTGCAACGCGGCCCCGATGGCATTGAGCCTCCCTCGATCACGACCCCGGCCCAGGTTGCCTTCGACTTCCTGGTGCGGGTCGGCAAGCCGCAGGCCAACGGCCAGCCCACGTTGCTCGGCCCCTACACTCAAGGGCCACCGGCAACGCGCTTCATTTACATCACCGTCGGACAACGCGCCGGCCAGCCCACATCGCCCTGGGCTCGCAGGGCCAAGATCCCGCTGGCGGGGATCTCCAGGACCCTCGTTGCGGCGGCGCAGTCGAAGCCTGGCCAGCGGCTCGAGGCCAGATTCCCGGGACGCGGCAAGGATGGCAGTCCGACCTGTGCGTCGGTCAAGCTGCCTCCTGATGCCTGGACGCTGGCCAAGTAGCGTTCGGCACTCCTGCCGTCCACCAACCGCTTGACGTTGGCGGGGCGCGGGCAGTGGATCGCGTAGGGGCTGGCACCGCCTGCCGGCGTCCCCCATACTGCGGTGAGACGCGCCGCGGCCCTGGCACTTCGGCGGGGCGTTCGGCGGTCTAGGGGGCACCTTGCCCAGGCCGTGACGCGTCGGAAGAGACGTTGCCGGCAGCGCACATTGCTGGGTGCAGATGTGCCTTTCAGGAGCCACCTACCGACGGAGGTGCGGAGTGGAACGACTCGGAGCGCTCGCGCTTGGCCTTCTCTTCGCCTCAGTTCCGCTCGCCGCGCACGCGCAGTCACCGGCGCCGGAACAGGCCGCCCGGCTCCAGCGCCTGGCGTCGGTCGGCCGGCTTTGGGGCGCGATCCGCTATTTCCACCCGTGGCTCGCGCACAAACCCATCAACTGGGACTCGGCGTTCGTTGCTGCCTATCCGCGCCTGAGCACGGCAACCACCCGGGACGACTTCGCCGCCGCGGTCGAAAGCCTGCTCGCCCCGCTCGGGGATCCCGCCACGAGGGTGACTGGCTCGGTCGCGCCGGCCGTCCTCCCCGCCGATTCGTTGACGACCTGGCTGCCCGACAGCACGCTCCTGGTCCGGTTCGCGGCGCTCGGCGACCTGGCCGACTTCATGGGCGTCCTGGAACGGCTTGGAGGCGTCGCGCGGACCATCGGCACCAGCCGCGCCACCATCCTCGACTTCCGGGGGGCCAATCCCTCGCCGGACCCCGAGAACATCGCCGACGTGGCGATGTATTTCGGGGTGGATTTCGGTGTCCCCGCGTTCCAGGCGGCGCTGGTCGGGGCGCCGGTGACGACTCCCGCCAGGCGCGCCCGCATGCACTCCGGACTAGTCCCCGAGAGCGGCACCACTTCTGGCGGGTACTACAGCGCTTTCTATGCCATCGATGGCAAGGTGATCCAACCCGACTCGGCGGCCCGCTGGCGGCCGGTTGCAGCCATCGTTGACGCGGCATCCGTCCTGCCCGCCGTGCTCGAACCCATCCGCGCGATGGGCTACCTGCGCCTCGTGGCCGTTGGTGGCATCGGAGAGTCCAGCGCCGGCACCTACGGCGTCGCCCTCGACGACAGCCTGACCGTGACCGTGCGGCTGGAGGAACCGGTCGGGGGGAGCAGCGCACTCGTCCCCGACACCCTCCTGGCTCCCGGGGAGGACAGCACCGCGGTGGCAGTGGCGGCGGGCCTGGTCGCACCAGATCGCTTCCGAGTGCGGCCGGCGACGCCGGCAGGGCCCGCTCCGGCGCAGCCGGACGAGGCATCCAGCACGGCGCCCGGACCAGCCTACCCTGACAGCGCGTCCCGGGTGCTCGCGGCATACAAGTACTGGGCCGCGATCCAGTACTTCTTCCCGTACATGCACCTGATCGGGGAAGACTGGGGTGCGGTGCTCGCGCCCGCCATCGGGCGACTGGAGGGGGCGCGGGATTCGCTGGAGTATGTTCTCGCGCTTGTGGACATGTCGACACACATCCACGACTCACATGGATTCATCGTCAACCCCACCCTGCGCGCCTATCGCGGGGACGCCGTGCTCCCGGTGGAATTCCGGATGGTCCAGGGGCGCCCGGTGATCGTCTCGCTGCTCGATTCCTCCGCGGTCCAGGCGGGCCTCCGGATGGGTGATGAACTCCTCTCCCTCGATGGGATCCCCGCAATGCGATACTACGCCGACCTGGCGCCCGGGGCCACTTCCACCCCACAGTCTGACATGCATGTGCGAATGAGCCTCCTCGCGCGCGGGCCTGAGGGAAGCACCGCCGAGCTTGTCGTGCGGAACAAGGATGGCAAGCACCGGAGCATCCGCCTGAAGCGGCTGCCCGGCACCGAGGCATTGCAGGCAGGGCTCGGCAAGGGCCCGGCATTCCGCCTGCTCTCCAGCCACACCGGGTATGCCGACCTCACCCGCCTTACGGTGCCGCAGGTGGACAGCATGTTCGACGCGTTTGCCGCGACCAAGGCCATCATCTTCGACATGCGGGGGTACCCGAACGGCACCGCCTGGAGCATCGCCCCGCGCCTAGCGACGGCACCCGGCTTGCAGGCCGCCCGGTTCTCCCGGCCGCTCCGTATGGGGCCGGACACGACCTACACGTCACGCGTCGACTTTGCCCAGCTCGTTCCGCCAAGCAGCCTGCCCCGCTACGCCGGCCGCACGGTCATGCTGATCGACGAGCGCGCCATGAGCCAGGCGGAGCATACGGGCCTGTTCTTTGAGGCGGCGAATGGCACCGTGTTCATCGGTACGCCGACTGCCGGAGCCAATGGAGACATCACCAACGTCGTGGTACCGGGCGGCGCCACCATGTACTTCAGCGGACACGACGTCCGGCACGCGGACGGGCGCCAGTTGCAGCGGGTCGGCCTGCAGCCCACCGTGCGGGTCGAGCCCACCATTGCAGGCATTCGCGCGGGACGGGACGAGGTACTCGACGCGGCGCTGAGATACCTCCAGTCCAAGTAGGACATGCGGTGGCGCCCGACCTGCGGAACGGGTACCTGCCCGGCAGCGACGAACACCCACTTTCCGCCGCACACCACATTGCTTGGCGACAACGGTGAGCGTGCAAGTTTGTAGTGCAACAATCTCGGTCAGGGCGCATAGACTTCCAGCGGGGTGCGGTCGCCGAGGCGCTTGCGCGGACGGGCGTTGGGCTGCTGGGCGATCCGGGGGCAGTCGCGCTGGGTCAGGCCGGCGGGTGTCCAGCAGCGCGGCCCTATGCCGACATCCTCGCAGGCATCCCCCTCGCTTGCGCGTACGGGTACCGAGGCGCAGGTTAGGCAGATCGGTTCCCGGCCCCGTCACGGCGGAGCGTATGCTTTCCTGGTCCTCGGGCCTCGTCCCTCTCGCCCTCGCCTGCATTACTGGCCTGCAGGCCCAAGCCAGCCCCGTCGCCGGGAACCTTCCCTTCCGGATTCCGGACCGGGTCGGCGGCTACCACCTGTCCACCCGCCCTGCCTCCACCGCACCCGCTGACCACCTCATGCTGCATTACCGGCGGAGCTTTGAAGAGCCGCCAGTGACGGTGGGGTTGTACCCGCTCGATTCCCCGGGGCCGTGCCCGCTTCCCTGTGACTCCGCCGGCCTGGCCGCGCTCGTCGTCGCGTTCAGCGCCCAGTTTGGCCCCGCCCGCGCCGCCGACGGCTGGTCCCGCCTCGAGGTCCTCGAACTCAGGCCGCTCCGCGCGCCCTTCAAGCGCCCCCACTGGCCGGCGTGGCACCTGGTGGTCGCGGGCGCCCGGGGTTCGGTGCTCCATACGCTCCATTTCTACTGGGTGGCCACGCCGAGCGCGCTGGTCACCGCGCGCACCGTGGTGCCGGAACTCCAGCCCTGGGATGCCGAGCTGGATGGGTTCGTCAGCCGCTACGCGGAACAGGTGGTGCAGCGCCTGCCACCGCGGCCCGATCCGGTGCCCTAGCACGGGACCCGGTCGGTTCCGGGCACACCCTCCCCTCCCCGACCCCTCCCCGGGAGCCCCCCATGATCCGCCTGCCCCGCCGTCCCGAGATCGACGAGCACAGCCTCAAGCTGATGGTGGGCATCGTCGCCCTGTCGCTGGCCAACCTCACCACCTGGTTCGCCGGCAAGCCGCTCGAGTCCATCAGCGCCTCGTACTACGAGGTGGGGCTCTCCCAGACCACGTTCATCGGGTTCCTCTTTGCCGCCGCCTCATTCTTCCTGGCCTACAACGGGCAGTCCCGCCGGGAGATGGCGGCGAGCAAGGTGGCGGCGGTGGCCGGACTCGGCGTGGCGATCTTCCCCTGCAACTGCCCGCCCCATCCGGCGCAGCCGCCCATGCACTACGCATCGGCCGCGGTGCTTTTCCTGGCCCTCGCCTACCTCTGCTACTGCTTCTTCCAGCGCGCCTGGGCCAAGGCCCACACGCAGGCCCGGGCCCGGGGGGCGATCTACGTGGCCTGCGGCCTCGCCATGCTCGCCTCCCTGCTGACGCTGACGGTGGACCGATTCACGGGCAATCACCTGCGGGCCCTGGACCCGCGCCTGACCTATCACGCGGAGTACCTCTGCCTCCTGGCCTTCGGCATCTCCTGGCTCACCGCGAGCCGGATCCTGCCGGTGCTCACCCGGGCGGACGAGCGGATCTCGCTGGTCGGGAAGGCGTGACGGGCCGTTCCACCCCCTGAAACACCCGCCGGATTGCCGGCGTACGGGGACCACTCCCAGACCGAGCGCACGCACATGGACCGCTTCGCCATCATGGCCCTCATCCCGGTGGTCGGGCTCTTCTTCACCGGGCTCGTCGCTTTCTCCTTTACCCGGCTTGGCCGCGCGCTCGCCACGCGCATCGAGGGGGGCGTCGATGCCGCCACCGAGGCCCGGCTCGCGGCGCTGGAGCGCGACAACGAACTGCTCCGCCACGCGCTCGCCGAGGCCCACGAACGGCTCGACTTCACCGAGCGCACGCTGCTCCGTGACGCCACCCCGGAGATCAAGACGCCGGTCTAGGGCGCGCCCCGCAGGCCGGCGCACCGCCCGCGGACGTTCCGGCCGGTGCGTGCACCAGCAATCTGTCCAGTGAGGGCCGATGCCGACGCTCCCCGACTTCGCCTTCGTCGCGCTCTTCGCCATTGCCGTCCCGCTCTACGATTACCTCGTGTTCTGGCCCGCCACGGCGCGCCGGCTGCAGGCCGATCCGGCCGGGGCGCGGATGCGGCTGTGGCGCGGCGCCGTGGCGTACCCGTGGGCGCTGGTGGCCATCGGGGCCACCCTCTGGGTGGCCGCCGGGCGGCCGTGGCAGGCGCTCGGCTTCTCGGTGCCGGCGGGGTGGCGGCTGTGGACGGCGGTGGCCGCGACGCTGCTGCTGCTGCTCTACTACGTGCAGGCCGCCCTGGCCGTCGCGCGCGACGCGGCCACCCGGGCCAGCGTCCGGCAGCAGTTCACCGGGAAGCTCGCCCGGGTGCTGCCACGCACCCGGGCGGAGCTCACCTGGTTCGGCGGGGTGGCGCTCACGGCCGGCTTCTGCGAGGAGTTCCTGTTCCGGGGATACCTGATCTGGGCGCTGGCTCCCACGCTGTCGTGGTGGGGCGCGGCGGCCGCCTCCCTCGCCATCTTCGCGGCCGGGCACGCCTACCAGGGGTGGAGCGGCGTGGTCCGCACCGCCGTGGTCGGGGCGCTGTTCACGCTGGTGGTCGCGGCGCTCGACTCGCTCTGGCCCGCCATCATCCTCCATTCCCTGGTGGACCTCGGTGGCGGCGTGCTGGCGTGGCTGGCCCTCCGGGAGGAGGCCGGCGCCCCGCCCGCGTGACCCCTCCTTGCGTGGACCGGCCCCGGCCCGCAGCATCGTCCGGGTGACACGCATCTCCACGAGGGCCGGCCGAGACGAGGAGAGTCCGGCCCGCCCCAGCCCGGCGGGCGCGGCACGGCTTTGTTGCCCGGGCCTGAGCCCCATCGGTATCTTGCAGCGATGAAGATCTCCCTCGATCTCTCCGAGCCTCAGGGCCGGGCACTCGCGGAAGCGGCCCAGAGACTGCACGTGCGCCCGGAAGACCTGGCCGCGGCAGCCGTGCGTGACCTCGTGGCCCAATCCGCCGAGTTCGATGCGGCCGCCACGCGGGTGCTCGAGAAGAACAGCGAGCTGTACCGCCGCCTCACCTGATGCGGTACCTCACGCTCGGTGAGGTGCTGGAGCTGCACGGCCGGCTCATGGCACGCTCCGGCGGACAGGCTTCGCTGGCCCATCTACCGGGCCTCGAGTCGGCCCTCGCACTGCCCCGCCAGGTGTTTGGCGGGGCTGACTTGTACCCCTCGCTGCCAGAGAAGGCCGGCATCCTCGGCTTCGCCCTCATCCAGAATCACCCGTTCACCGACGGCAACTAGCGGATCGGCCATGCCGCCATGGAGACCTTTCTGTGGCTGAACGGCTTCGAACTGTCCGCCGCCGTTGCAGAAGCGGAAGCCGCGATACTGGCGACGGCTGCGGGATCATGGACGAAGGATGACCTGATCGGTTGGGTGCAGGCGCACCTGGTGCGCCGCGCATAGCGCCTGCCATCGCCCCTGTACACCCGGGATGCCCCGCCCCATGGTACCACGCAGGTTCATCGCCGGCCTCGCCATCGCCGCCGTGCTGACCGCGGCGGCCCCGCGCCCGGCGCGGGCCCAGCAGGCCCCACGCGGCTCCGTGGCGGGCACCGCCTACCTGGTCACCCCGCGGGGCGAGCAACGGCCCGCCGCGATCGGGACGTTCTTCCTGCTGCGCGACACCGAGGCCCTGCGGGCGGGCCTCGCGGCGGTGTGCCAGGGGCAGCGGCGCGCGGCGGTGGCGGTGGAGGATTCGCTGGGGCGGCGGCAGCGGGAGGTGGGCGACACGATGCAGACGCCGATCGGCGACCCATGGACCACCTGGTGGGAGGCCGAGACGGATGTGCGGGACGCCAGGATCGAGACGCGGATCCGGCTGGCGGCGCGTGGCCGGGCCGCCGTCCGCCGCCTGCTCGCCGACGCCGCAGTGGACAGCGTCCCGGCGGGGCCGGACGGGAGCTACCGGTTTGCCGGGCTCGCGGCGGGGCGGTATATCGTGTTCGGCGAGTGGACCGGCGGGCCGGCCACCTGGCGGTGGTGGCAGCCGGTGGCGCTCGCGGAAGGCGAGTCGCTCACCCGCCACCTGCGCGGGTCCGGCGAGGCCAGCGACCAGTACTCCTGCAGCTTTCCCTGACGCATCTCCCGCGGCACCCTCCGCCGCGGCACCCTGACCCCCTCCAGGACGCCCACCATGCGCCGTGACCTTGCCCTCTGCCTGCTCCTGTTCACCGCGGCCTGCGGCGGCGCGCCCGGCTCGGGCGAGGTCCGGACCCCGGAGGCGGCCCGGCTCCCGGCCCTGGACTCCACGCTGCCGCGGCCTGACAACACCCTGGCCTTCGGGCTGCCCGATGGCGGCGGCTTCACGGCCAACGGCGAGGCCATCGCGCAGGAGGACATCCCGGCGCAGCTGGCGGCGTTCTTCGCCAACCGTCCCGAGGGGGCGCGGGCCGTCGTGGTGTGGGACAACGCGCTCCGCCGCGCCGACGCGCAGTGGCTGGCCCGGGCGGCGCGGATGGCCGGCGGCGCCGCGTATGACGCGGAGCTGAGCGGGTGGCCGGCGCCGGTGGCGGGCGCACCGTGAGGGAACGGGCCGGGCGCCCGAGGCGCACCGCGTCAGGTGCCCCCTAGCCCCCGGACGCACTTGGCTGCATGCTCAGGGCGCGTGCGTTCCGCGTCAGCGCGCTGTCCGGCGGTACGCCTGACATTCCCCCGAACCTGGAGCATTCCATGGATCTCACGACAATCCTCATCCAGCTGGTCAGTGGCGCGGTCGGCGGCAACCTGGGCGGGCTGCTGAACAAGGCCAAGAACCTGGGTCCCCTGCTCAACACGATCCTGGGGGCTGTCGGGGGCGTGGGCGGCGGGCAGGCGCTGGGCGGCACGCTGGGCGGCATGCTCGGCAACGCCACCGCCGGCAATGCCACCGCATCGGCCCTGGTGGGCCTGGTGCTTCCGCTGGTGGCGGGGTTCCTCAAGAAGAAGAGCGCCTGACACGCTGCCGCTGGCGCCCCCGCCCCCCGCCGCGCAGCTTCCCCGCGGTGATCCGGCCACGGCCGCCAACCCCGGGACCGCCATGACTCGCCCGCCTGCCCTGCCCGACCTGATCCTCCCCGCGTGGCGCACCAACGCGCGGGTGACCGCCGACCTGGTGCGCGCCCTGCCGGCCGGCGTCTACCGGGCCCCGGTCCCGGGACTGCCGCGACGCACCGTCCGCATGATGGCGGCCCACCTGCACAACAGCCGCTGCGGGTGGCTCCGCACCCTCGGCCAGCCCCACGACATCCCGGTGCCGGGCCGCGTGAACCCGGCGGGCGAGGACAAGCCCGCCCTGCTGCGGGCGCTGCGGGAGAGCGCCAGAGGCATGGAGGCCCTGTTCCGCCTGGCCTGCGAGCGGGAGGGCCAGCTGCCGCCCACGGCACGCTACGCCTGGCGCAACCTTGCGCTCGACGCCGGCCACCTGCTCACCTACTTCGTAGCCCATGAGGCGCACCACCGCGGCCAGCTGCTGCTCATCGCGCGCCAGCTCGGCACCCCGCTGGAGAGGGCCACGGCCGGCCGCCTCTGGTGGTGGAAACCCGCCGCCCGGGCCGGCCGCTGAGCGGCGGCACGCCTGGTCCTCCTCCACCCTGTCGCTGAATGGATGCGACCACCACCCCCGTCGCTTGCGCACCCGCGCCCGCCATCCCACGTTCGGGGACGGGGCCGCCGTGCCCCGCCGCCGCTCCCCTCCCCCGCAGAGGCACCCCACATGCACCGCACCCGCTGCCCTTGGGGCTGCCTCGTCGGCCTGCCGGCGCTGCTGCTGGCCCACCCCGCCATCGCGCAGGACTCCACGATCGTGGTCACGCTGGGCACCGGCGCGCCGCGGCCGTCACCGGAGGCGATGGGACCGGCCACCGCGATCGTGGTGGCGCAGCGGGTGTTCCTGGTGGATGCCGGCACCGGCGTGGAACGGCGGCTGGCCGCCGCCCGGCTGCCGGTCACCGGGGTGACCGCGCTCTTCATCACCCACCTCCACTCCGACCACGTCCTCGGCCTCGCGGACCTGATCTTCACCTCGTGGGTCGTGGGCCGCAGCCGCCCCTTCCCGGCGTCTGGCCCGGCGGGCCTGCAGCGGCTGACCGAGCACCTCTACGCCGCGTTCGAGGAAGACATCCGCATCCGCACCGAGGGGCTCGAGCGCGAGTCGGCCGCGGGGTACCGGATTGCCGTGCACGAGATCGGACCCGGCGTGGTGTACGACAGCGGCGGGGTGAAGGTGACGGCCTTTCTGGTGCCGCACGGCGCCTGGAAGCAGGCCTTCGGGTACCGGTTCGACACGCCGGACCGGAGCATCGTGGTCTCGGGTGACACCCGGCCGAGCGAGGAGCTGGTGCGGATGGCGTCGGGGGTGGACGTGCTGGTCCACGAGGTGCAGCCGTCGGACTCGACTGCGCCGCCCGGGAGCCGCACGGCGGCGGAGTGGGCCGCATACGTGCGCGCCTATCACACCACCGCGCTGCAGCTGGGCGAGCTGGGCGCGCGCACGACCGAAGCTGCTCGTCGTGTCGCACGACGGGCGTCGGGTGCCCAGGGCGCAGATCCTGGCCGACATCCGCCGCGGCTGGACCGGCCCGGTGGTCATGGCCGAGGACCTGCAGCGGTTCTAGATGGATCGGCTCGCCACCCCCGCCGACGCCGCCGCGCTGGTGGCCGTGATCAACGCCGCGTTCGTGGTCGAGGCGGGGTTCATCCGCGGGCCGCGGACCACCGCGGGCGAGGTCGCGGCGCTGCTCGCGGGGAGCGGGGTGTTCCTGGTGGTGGACCATGCGGAGCCGGGGCGGCTCGCGGCGGCGGTGCACGTGGAGGCGCGGGAGGGGACCGCACACTTCGGCATGCTGGCGGTGGATCCGGCGCTGCAGGGCCGGGGCCTGGCGCGGCGGCTGCTCGCGGCGGTGGAGGCGCACGCCCACGCGGCGGGGTGCACGGTAGTGGAGCTCGACGTGTTCGACGTGCGGACCGAGCTGCCGCTGTTCTACGCGTCGCTCGGGTACCGGCCAGTGGGCACCCGGGCGTTCCGGGCGCCGGAGCTGCTGACGGCACCGGCGCACCTGATCGTGATGCAGAAGGCGCTTGGCGCGGAGGCGCCGGGGTAACGAAACCCCAGGTGGCGGCGCCTCACGGGCGCTGACGCACCCCGCGCACCGGACCGGGGTTCTGGGCGGCGACAGTCGGGTCTTCCACCCGGTGGGCCAGCGTGCCGGTCAGGGAATCGCCCCGCGCCTCGAGGGTCCAGGTGCTGGTGTAGCGGATGGGCCGCGGCGCGCCGTTCACCTCGACGACCGTCACCTGATCGGCGACGAGGGCCACCGGCCCGGGGCCGGCGCGGCCGCGGAGGGGAATCGGACCCTGCTCCGGCAGGTCGGGCACGGGGTCGGGCTGGAATTGCCCCAGCAGCGAATCGCCCCGCGCCTCGATGCGCAGCGTGCCCGTCCCCATGATGGGCGACTGCTCGCCGTTGACCACCTGGGTGCCGGCGGGGTAGCGCACCTGCCACACGCCGACCAGGGCGCCCTGCGCCACAGCAGGGTGAGCCAGCAGCGCGGTCAGCACGCCGATCAGTAGCGTCCGGGTCATCGTGTCCTTCCTTGGGGTGGGCGTCAGGATGGAGGGTCACCAGCCGACGCCTGCACGATGCCCGGGGCCCGCGGCGGGTCGCGCGGCGGCCCGGGACGAGGGCGCGGCTTACGCGCTTCGTACCATCGGACGCGGGCGGTGGAGCCGCGGAGCCTGGACCGGCTAGTCGCCGCCGCCGGCCGCGGGCCGGCGGGCGAGTTCGGCGTGCCAGTTGAGCACCAGCTCAAGCCGCGCGATGGCCGGCTGCTCGGCCAGGGGCTGGATGCGGAGGAAGCGGCTGCCGTCCGGGGTGACGGCGTAGCTGGTGTTGCTGGTGACGCTGATGAGATATCGCCCGGTGTGGAGCGGCCGGGGCGGCCCGGCGGTGAAGGCGGCGCCGGGCGCCACGGTGACGGACATCAGGCGGTCGCCCGCCTGGAAGAAGAGCTCGCGACCGTTCCGGGACCAGAGCGGCTCGGTGCCGCCGTCGGTGGACACCAGCCGCCGCTCGCCGCTCCCCGACAACGGCGCCACGAAGATCTCCGGCCGGGACGCCACGACGGCCTGGTAGGCCACCCATCGGCCGTCCGGGGAGAGCTGGCCGTCCAGGCCGCTGAGGCCGAGTGGGAAGAGGCGGGTCGCGGTGCGGTCGCCGTCGAGCTGCAGGCGCCAGATGCCGGCGCCGCCCTCCTCGTCCTCGCCGGTCTGGTTGAAGAGGAGGGTCCGGCCGTCCGCGGAGATGGAGGTCGGGGTCTGGATCCGGCCGGGCGCGGTGGTGAGGCGTTCCTCCGCGCCGGAGCCGTCCACCGGGATCCAGTAGAGGTTGCGGGTGCCGTTGCGGGTGCCGCGGTAGATCACCCGCGTGCCGTCCGGGGTCCAGAGCGGGGCCTGACTGCTCCCGGTGCCGGTGTTGAGCGGAGTCAGGGTGCCGCGCGCGAAGTCGTAGATCCAGATGCGGATGATGCCCTCGCGGATCTGGATCGCCGCCCGGCCGCCGTCCGGGGAGATCACCACGTTCTCCATGATCCGGCTGGGGAGGGGCAGCGGCGTCACGGTGCCGGCGCGGTCGATCCACACGACGCGATGCATGGTGAGGGAGTCGCCGCCGCCCACGTACGCCAGCCTCCCGTCACGCGAGAGCACGTAGTTGCCCGAGCCCTCGTTGCCGATGTCGTTGAACGGCCGCTCGGCGGTGGCCACCGGCACGGCGGTCCCCAGCTCCTCCTGGCCCGGCCGCCAGGGGACCGTGAGGAGGCGGCCGCGGCTGACGTAGAGGAGGACGCCGGGGCGGGGCGCGTAGCCCGGGGCGTCGCCGCCCCGGGCCAGGATGGCGTGGGAGGTGGCCCCGAGCTCCTGGGTGGCGATCTGGTGCTCGTCGTCGCCCGGCCCGGTCCAGGTGGAAAAGAGGAGCGTCGAGGTCCCGGCGACGCGCCGGGGCCAGCGATGGCTCACCTCGCCGGCGGCGGAGTCGAGCTGGGTCACCGGGGTGGCGGTCCCGCCACCCTCCGGCACGCGCCAGATGCCGACGGAGTTGGTGGGAGCAAAGTAGATGAAGCCGTCCTCCCCCCAGTCGGCGCCGCGGTGGAATGGCGCCGTCGCGAGCTCCTGGAGCCCGGTGCCCGTCACGGTGACCTTCCGGAGCTTCCCCCCGGAGAAGAACCCCACCCACTTGCCGTCCGGCGAGAAGAACGGTCCGACGCCGCCCTCGGTGCCCTCGAGCACGCGACCCTGCGGCTCATCCAGCTGCCGCAGGTAGAGGCGGGTCTTGCCGTACTGCTGGATCACGTAGGCCAGCCGCGTCCCGTCCGGCGCGATGGCGAGCGGGCGCAGGTAGACGGAGCCGAGCTCGTGCCCGTCCGGCAGGGCGACGCTGACGTGCACGGGCCGCGCTTCGCCACCAGACCCGCGCGCCAGGCTCCAGCGGGCGAGCCCGAAGGTCACGGCCGTGACCAGGACCGCGGTGGCGAGCACCACGCGGCCGGTGGTGGCCCACCGAGGCGCGGCGGCGGCCCGGGACCGGCCGGTGGCGGCGGCGCCGGGGCGGGCAAAGGCCGGGTCGTCGAGCGCTGCGGCGAAGGCCGCGGCGCTGGGGAAGCGGTCGGCCGGCAGCTTCTCGAGCGCGGTGGCCACCGCCGCCTCGATCTGGGGGGGGATGCTCTTCCGCTGCAGGGTGAGGCTGCGGGGTTCCTCGGTCATCATCCGGGCGACGATGGCCTGCGGGGTGGGCCCGGTGAACGGGGGCTCGCCGGTCAGCATCTCGTACAGCACGCAGCCGAGGGCGTAGACGTCGCTGCGGGCGGTGATGTCCCGCTCGCCCATGGCCTGCTCGGGGCTCATGTAGTGCGGCGTGCCGAGCGACAGGCCGGTCTCGGTCATGCGGGAGCCGCCCTCGGAGCGGGAGGCGGCGAGCGCGATGCCGAAGTCGGCCACCATCGCGTGGCCGCCGTGCAGCAGGATGTTCTCCGGCTTGACGTCGCGGTGGATCACGGTGTGGCGGTGGGCGTACTCCAGGGCGTCGGCCACCTCGCGGGCGATGCGGACCGCCTCGGGCACCGGGAGCTGCTTCTCGCGGCTGATCCGGTCGCGGAGGCTCTCGCCCTCGACGAACGGCATCACGTAGAAGACGATCTCGGTGCCGCCCCCGGTGCCGCCGACGCGGCCCGAGTCGAACAGCGCCAGGATGTGCGGGTGCTGCAGGTTGGCGGTGGTGCGGATCTCGGCGAGGAAGCGGTCGCCGCCGATCACCGCGGCCAGCTCGGGCCGGAGCACCTTGAGGGCGACCTTGCGGTCGTGGCGGAGGTCGTGGGCCAGGTAGACGGTGGCCATCCCGCCAGCGCCGAGCTCGCGCTCGACCCGGTACCGGTCGGCGAGGGCGGCGGAGAGCTGCTCGAGGGTCATGGGCATGGGGAGTGCGCCAAAGCTACCGACCACCTTGGCGCGCGGGATAGGGGTGCGGGCGGGAGGGCGCCGCCGTCACTCGTCGCGGAGGGCGCGCACCGGATCGATGGTCGCCGCCCGGCGGGCGGGGAGGTAGGAGGCGAGGGCCGCCACCCCGAGCAGCACCAGGGGCACGCCCACGAAGGTGACGGGGTCGGTGGCGCTCACGCCCACCAGGTAGCTGGTCACCACCCGGGTCAGCGCCACCGAGGCCACCAGGCCGAGCCCGATCCCGATCCCCGCCACGACCATGCCGTGCCCGAAGATCATGCGGTGGACCTGCTGGGCGCTGGCGCCCAGGGCGACGCGCACGCCGATCTCCCGGGTGCGCTGGCGCACCGAGTAGGGCGATGACGCCGTACAGGCCGAGCGCCGCGAGCACCAGGGGCGAGCCCGGCGAAGGCGCTGGAGAGGGCGAGCAGGAACCGGGTCTGGGCCATGGCTTCCGAGACCCAGGACTGCAGCGTGCTCGGGTCGGCGACCGGGACATCCTTGTCGATTGCGGTGACCGCGGAGCGGATCTGGGGGATCAGGCTCGCCGGGTCGGCGGCGGTGCGCACCACGAAGGTCATCGGCAGGAACGACTGGAAGACGAACGGGTGGTAGATCGTCTCCCGTCCTTCGGTGGCGAGGGAGGCCGAGCGCACGTTCTTCACCACGCCCACGATGGTCACCGGCAGCCGTTCCAGCGAGAAGGTCTGCTCGTTGAAGTGATCCAGCAGGACCTGCGCCCCCAGCGGATCCTCGCGGCCGAAGACCCGGGTGGCGAACTTCTGGTCGACGACGATGACGTCCTGCGCCGACTCCTCGTTGTCGGCGCGGACCAGGGTCCGGCCGGAGACCAGCGTGATGCGCATGGCCTCGAAGTAGCCCGGCAGCACGGCCTTGTAGTCCGCCTTGTTGGTGCGATACGCGTCGTCGGATTCACCGATGCGGCCGTAGGAGCCGACGGAGTACTGCTCGCCTCCGGCCAGGGGCAGCGGGGTGACCCCGCCGACGGTTTCGACGCCGGGCAGGGTCGCCAGGGCGTCGCCCAGCCGGTTCACGAACGTGGCCCGCGCCTGGGACGTCAGGTACTTGATGAAGGGGAGCGGCACCGTGAAGGTCACGGCGTTCTTCGGGTCGAAGCCGGGGTCGACCCGCTGGATGGCGGCGAAGCTGCGCACCATGAGCCCGGCGCCGATCAGCAGCACCAGCGAGAGCGTCATCTCGCTCACCACCAGGACGGTGCGGAGCTTGTTGCCCCGGGTGCCGCCGGAGTCGGTGCCCCGGTCCCGGAGGCCGTCGGCCAGGTTGCCCCGGACGGCGCGGAGCGCGGGGGCGAGGCCGGAGAGGAGCGCGGCCACCACGGTGGCGGCGACGGCGAACCCGAAGGTGGCGCCGTCGAGGGAGACGAGGTCGATGCGCGGGAGGTTGGCCGGGCTCAAGGCCTTGATGAGGCGGATCCCCAGCCACGCGAGGAGCAGGCCGAGCACCGTGCCGCCGGTGGCGAGGACCAGGCTCTCGGTCAGCATCTGGGCCACGATGCGGCCCCGTCCGCTCCCGATGGCCGCGCGCACCGCGATCTCGCGGCCGCGTTCGGTGGCCCGCACCAGGAGCAGGTTCGCGATATTGGCGCAGGCGATCAGCAGGACGAAGCCGACGGCGCCGAGCAGCGCCAGCAGCGCGGGGCGCGCGTGCTCGACCACGTCGTGGTGCATGCCCCCCACCACGATCTGCATCTTCTGCGTGGCGTGGAACTGGTGGGTGTCCCGGAGGTGGGCCGCCAGCCGGTCCATGTCGCCCTGGGCCTGCCCCAGGGTGGCGCCGGGCTTGAGGCGGGCCACCACGGTGAGCCACGCCGCCTCGCGCTCGAAGTCGCCGATGTTGCTCGGCAGCACGCTCCAGGCGTCGATGTTGGTCGGCATGGCGGCGTCGGCGGGGAGGTAGATGCGGAAGTCCCGCGGCAGCACGCCGACCACCTCGGAGCCCCAGCCGTCCAGCTGGATGGTGCGGCCGAGCACCGACGGGTCGCCGCCGAAGCGCCGCTGCCACAGGCCGTAACTCAGCACCACCTTGCCGGGCGGCAGGTCGGGGTTCGGGCTGCCGAACGACTTGGGATCGATGACGAACGCGTCCTCGGCGACGTGGGTCCGGCCCAGCGCCGGCTCGACGCCGAGCAGGCTCAGCAGGTTCGCCGTGACGTAGGCGTTGGTGATCCGTTCCGGCGGGCCGTCCCCGGTGATCGTGCCGGGGAGGGCCATCGCGCCCGCGAAGCCCCTCGAACTGGGTGGCGAGCGCCCGGTAGTCATTGAAGTCCGGCCCGGAGACGAGCGAGCGCGAGACGTTGGTCTGGGGCAGCCGGTTCCACACGAAGGCCAGCTGCTCGGGATCCTTGAAGGGGAGGTCCCGGAACAGCACCGCGTTGGCCACGCTGAAGATCGCCACGGTACTGCCGATGCCCAGCGCCAGCGTGAGCAGGATGATGCCCGTGAAGAGCGGCCGCCGGGAGAAGGAACGGACCGCGTACTTCACGTCCTGGATGACGTGCCCGACCATGGTGAGACCTCGGCTGCCGGTGAGGGGCCTTCGGGAGCTCCGGAGCGCGCGCCGGGCAAGAATGCAGCCGGCGGTCGCCCGGCGCAATGACCGGACCGGGATGGCCGGAACTGCAACGTGGCCCGCCGGTTTGCGCCGGCGCGGCCGGGTGCGCACCTTCCCCGGCCAGACTCCCCCTCCCCCACCACCCCCCGGCCCGGACGCCCTCCCGATGCCTGCCTCCCCCGCGACCCTGCCAGATGACTGAGCGCCATCCGGACGAAGTGATCCTGGGGCGGTGGACCGTGGACCCGGCCGCCTTGCGGGAGTTCACCACGCGGGTGCGCACCCACTTCGGCGACTCACCCTTCCCGCCCCACGACCTGCTCAAGGCGTGCGACAAGGCCGCCCGCAGCGGCCTCGAGGTGGTGTGCCGCGACGACGCGGTGCTCGTGGGCCCCTGGTGCCTGGCCTTCCTCTACAATGGCGTCTCTGAGGTGCGCCTGGAGGAGCACTGGCTCCACTTCGAAATGGAGGGAGGGCAGTACTTCCTCCCGGTGCCGGTGGGGCCGGGCAACCGGGCGGAGGCGGCGCGGATGGTGGAGGTCTACGCCCGGCAGCAGGCGGAGGAGACGCGGCGCTACCGCGAGGAACGGGACGCGCCCACGCTCAACAACCGGCTGCTCACCTTCGTCGAGACGCACTGGGTGTGGGCGGCCCTGGGGTTCTTCTTCGTGGTGATCCCGCTGGTGGTGCTCGCGGTGTCGCTGCTGACCGGCAACCTGCCCTGAGCATGACCCAGCCCTCCCGCGAGTTCCTCGACTTCCAGGCGGCCGTCGCCGGTGAGTACTCCCTCGAGCGCGAGCTGGGCCGCGGCGGGATGGGCATCGTCTACCTGGCGCGCGACGTGCACCTCGACCGCGACGTGGCCATCAAGGTCCTGCCCGCGCAGCTGGCGGAGAGTGGCGCGTTCCGGGAGCGGTTCCTGCGCGGGCGCGCACCGCGGCGGGCCTCTCCCATCCCCACATCGTCCCCATCCACCAGGTGGGCGAGCGGGGCGGCTTCGTCTTCTTCGTGATGAGCTACGTGGAAGGCGAGACCCTGGGTGAGCGGCTGCGCACCCGCGGGCCGCTGCCGCCGGCCGAGGCGGCGCGGGTGCTGCGCGAGGTGGCGTGGGCGCTGGCGTACGCGCATGGCCGCGGCATCGTGCACCGCGACGTGAAGCCCGACAACATCCTGCTCGAGGCCGGCACCGGCCGCGCGCTGGTGAGCGACTTCGGGATCGCGAGCGGCGGCGGCGCGGCGGGTCCCGACACCGACCCGGGCCGGCGCATGGGCACGGCGCACTTCATGAGCCCGGAGCAGGCCGCGGGGCTCCCCGTGGATGGGCGGAGCGATCTCTACGGCCTCGGCGTGGTGGGCTACCTCGCGGTGAGCGGGCGGCTGCCGTTCGAGGTCGGCGACCCTGCCGGCGCTGCTGGTGCGGCAGGCGGGCGCAGCGGCGCCCGGGGTGGCGGCGCAGGCGCCCGGGCTGCCGCCATCGCTGGCGCAGGCCATCGACCAGTGCCTGGCCCGCGACCCCGACGCCCGCCCCGCCGACGGCGAGGCGCTGGCGGCGGCGCTGGCCCCGCGCCCGAGACGCGCCCCGCGCTGCCACCCACGCTCCGTGCCTGGCTCGGCGCCCGGAACCCGCTGTTGGTGCCCTACCTGGGGTGGGCGGGGATGTTCGGGACGCTCACCCTGGCCAACCTGATCGCCTGGGTCACCGGCAACCGGCCCGACGGGCCGGCCGACATCGTGTTCCTGGCCGCGATCGCCGCGGCGCCGCTGCTGCCGGTGGTCGGCTACCACCTCAACCAGGCGCGGCGGCAGTTCCGGGCGGGACACACGCTCGCCGACCTGCGGGCCGCGCTCGAGGTGGCGCGCCGGGAGCGGGCCGAGCGGGAAGCGGTGTCGCGCGAGGCGGAGGAGCCGGTGGGCCACCGGCTGCTGCGCGCCGCCACGGTGGCCTCGGCCACGTGGGGGGCGGTGACCCTCGGGCTCCTCCTGGCCGAGGTGGTCCATGAGCGGACGATGGGAGCGCGGTGGATCGTGCTGCCGCTGCTGAGCACGCTGCTGTTCAGCGCGGTGAGCAACGCGCTCGACGTGCAATTCATCCCCGACCGGCTGCGCCGGTGGTGGCAGACGGGGGTGCGGGAGCGGCTGTGGCACAGCCGGGTGGGGGAGTGGCTGGCGCGGCGGCTGGGGGCGCCGGAGCGGAGCCGCGCGGTGGGGGGCGGGGTGTTCCGGGCCACCGAGGTGGCGCTGGGGGTGGCGGCGTCGGAGCTGTTCGCGGCGTTGCCGGCCGCCACCCGCGCGCAGCTGGCCGGGCTGCCGGCGACGGTCGCGGCGCTGGAGGCGCGGGCCCAGGAGGCGCGGGCGGAGCTGGAGCAGCTGGCCGCGCGCGCCCGCGCGGGCGATGCCGCGGTGCTCGCCGCGCGGCAGCGGGCGGCGCAGGCGTACCTGGCCGACAGCGTGGCGGCGCTCGAGGGGGTGCGGCTGGACCTGCTCCGGCTCCACGCCAACGCCAGTGACCTGGCGCCGCTCACCACGCTGCTCGAGGCGGCGCGGCAGCTGGGCGAGGAGGCGGGGCGCCTGGCCGACGCGCAGCGCGAGGTGGATGACGCCACCAGGCGGTAGGCGGGCGCCGGGCGGCGCCCCGACTTCACCCCCGAGGACCCATGGCACCGCACCGCATCTTCACCACGGCCGTCGCCAGCGTCTATCCTCACTATGTGACCAAGGCGGAGAAGAAGGGACGCACCCGGCAGGAGGTGGACGAGGTGATCTGCTGGCTCACCGGGTACGGCCCCGAGGCGCTGGCGCGGCAGCTCGAGCGCCGGGCGGACTTCGAGACCTTCTTCCGTGAGGCGCCCGCGCTCCACCCGAAGGCGGACGCGGTCACCGGCGTGATCTGCGGAGTGCGGATCGAGACCATCGAGGACCCGCTGATGCGGAAGATCCGGGTCCTCGACAAGCTGGTGGATGAGCTGGCCAAGGGCCGGCCGATGGCGAAGATCCTGCGGGCGTAGGTGGCGGGCACCGCGGCAGGCACCACGGACCTCACCCGGGACACCCCCATGGGACGCTTCCTGTTTGTCGGCTGGCTCTTCGTGATGGCCCTGGCCTGCCTGGTCGTGGCGGTGGCGGAGCGCTCGTGGGGGTGGCTGGCCGGCGCGCTCGTGCTCGGGCCGGTGGCGTGGTACAGCCGCACGCTGCTGCACCGGGAGTTCGCGCACGGCTCCGAGCAGCCCTCGGGACGGTTCCTGTTGATCGCCTTCGGCGCGATGCTCGCGATCATGGGGCTGATCTTTGCACTGTAGGCCCGCGGGTGGCGCCGCGGCACTGCAACCATCCCCGACCCGGCCACGTACGACCGCAATGACCTTCCTCGACAGAGCCGTTCCCGCCACGCTCGCCGCGTGGCTCTGCGCCGGGTGCGCCGGCTCCCCGGGCATGGCCGCCGCCGGTGTCCGCGCCGGCGCGCCCGATCCCGTCCTCGCGCTGGCCCAGCGCTTCGACTCGCTGCGCCAGGCGCAGGGCGTCCCGGGGCTCGCCGTGGTGATCCTCCGGGACACGACCGTGGTGCTGGCGCGCGGGTTCGGGTACGCCGACCTCGCGCGCGGGGTGCCGGTTACTCCCGAGACGCCCTTCAATATTGCCTCGGTGGCCAAGCCGATCTCGGCGGTGGTGGCGCTCCGGCTGGTCGAGGCCGGCCGGCTCGACCTCGACCAGCCGATGCAGCGCTACCGCGACTTTCCCGAGTTCTGCGCCGACGCGCGCGGCAACGGCGGGATCTTCTTTGCCGACTACCCCTGTGACGACGCGGGACTCACCCTGCGGCGGGTGCTCTCCATGAGCGCCAACGGCGCGCCCGGCACCCGCTTCTGGTACAACCCGCCCTCCTACTCGTGGGCCTCGCGGCCGATGGCGGAGGTGTCGGGCCGCGCGTTCTCCGACCTGGTGGACTCGCTGGTGTTCCATCCGGCGGGCATGCAGCAGTCGGCGCGGCACCACCGGCGGCTGCCGCTCCCCGCCGCGATCGCGGGGGCGCTGGCCACGCCGTATCACCTCGACTCCGCGGGGCGGCCGGTGGTCTCCGACCCGCCGCCGCCGCAGGGGGATGGCGCGGCCGGCGGGGTGATCGCGAGCGCCCTCGACCTGGCGCGCTTCGACGTGGCGCTCGCCAGCGGGCGGCTGCTCACCCCGGCGTCGCGCGCGATGCTGTGGACGCCGACGGTGACGCCGGCCGGCGCCACGCTGCCCTACGGACTCGGCTGGTTCCTCGGATCGTACCGGGGGCGGCGGCTGGCCTGGCACACGGGGCTGTGGGACGGGCAGTACTCGGCCCTGTACCTCAAGGTCCTGGGCGACACCCCGGCGGAGCGGCGCACGCTGATCCTGCTCGCCAACAGCGAGGCGCTGCGGTGGCCCAGCCGCCTCGACGAAGCGGCGATCGAGCGCTCGCCCTATGCGATGGCGTTCCTGGAGGCGCTGGTGACTCGGCCGGCGCAATGAGGAATCCGGCCCCGTGCACCTCCCGCCCGTGATCCGCCCCGCCCTGCTCGTGGCCCTCACGTCCCTGCTGGCCGTGCCGACGCCCACGGCCCCACCGGCGCGGTACATCATCTACCTGCACGGACGGATCATCGAGGACCAGGGGCGGCGGCCGACCAGCCCCGACTTCGGCACCTACGAGTACGACGCGATCCTCGACACCCTCCGCCACGCGGGCTTCGTGGTTCTGAGCGACCAGCGCCCGCCGAAGACCAACGCCGATTCCTTCGCCACCCACGTCGCGGCACAGGTGGACAGCCTGCTCGGCGTCGGCGTGCCGGCGCGGGCCATCACGGTGGTGGGGTTCTCCAAGGGGGGCTGGATCGCCATCCTGGCCTCGGCGCGCATCCGCAACCCGGACATTTCCTACGTGTTCCTGGGGGCCTGCGGCGCATGGGCCTACGAGCCGACGCTGCACATCATTGGGCGGGTGCTGGCCCTGGTCGAGGCCAGCGACAGCCTGGGCATCTCCTGCGAACCGATGTTCGCGCACGGGCGCCGGGGACCCGCACCCGGGAGGTGCGGCTCCACACGGGGCTGCGCCACGGCGCCTTCTTCCGGCCCGATGACGCCTGGCTCCGCCCGGTGATCGCGTGGGCCGGCGGGCGCGAGCCGTAGACCGCGGCGGCCGCGCGCCGCCGGAGACCCAAGGCACCGGAGCAACCCATGGCCCTCGCCCTCATCATGCTGCTGTATGCCGTCATCGGTGTCCTCGCCGCCGCCGGCGCCATCGCCCTCACGTCGCGGCACCTCTCGCCCCGGATGGAGCAGGTGGCGTACGGGGTGATCCTGGTGCCGATCGCCGGGTACTATCTCGCCTTCCAGGCCCAGCTCGGGCCGCCCGCCGGGGAGGGATCGGAGCTCCTGCCCGCGCTCGGCTTCATCGCGCTCGGCCTCGCGGGGACGCGGGTCGCGCCACTGCTCATGCTGGGCTACGCGGGTCACGGCGCGTGGGACTTCGTGCACGAGGTCCTCATGCACCAGGAACGCCTCGGCACCCTCACGGCGATCCCGCTGGCCTACGGGGTGTTCTGCGCCGTGTTCGACTTCGCGGTGGCCGGGTACGGCTGGACCCGCCGCCATGCCTGGGCGGCGGGGTGGCGGGACCGGTAGGAGGCGCGCGGGCCCGCTTGCGCGGGCCCTCCGCGATACCCAGCTTCTGCCGGGCGCCACGCGCCCGCTCCTTCGCGCGCCAGCGTCGCCGCACCCCTCACGGAGACCCGCCATGCCATTCGACCGCGTCCGCCAGCCCCGCGCCCTCGTTGTCACCGCCCTGGCCTTCGTCGGCGTTGCGTGCGGCCCGGCTCGTCCGGTCACGGCGCCGGAGACCGTCGTCGAGGCCTCCGACTACGCCTTCCAGGTGCCGGCGCACCTGAGCGCGGGGCCGGCGCGGTTCCGGCTGCAGAACACCGGCAAGGTGCCGCACGAGATGGCGATGGGGCAGCTGCGCGCGGGGGTCACCGCCGACTCGCTGCTCTCGCACATGGCCGCGGGGGACGACCCGACCCCGCTGACGGACGGCGTGGTCGGGATCCTGATCGTGGAGCCGGGGGCGACGAGCCTCGGCACGCTGGATGTGGACCTGGTGCCGGGCCGCACTTACGTGATGATCTGCCAGTTCAAGGACGCGGACTCGCTCCCGCCGCACGTTGCGATGGGGATGCAGGCGAGCTTCGTGGTGGATTGAAGCGCGCTGCCAGCCCGGGGGTCACCGCTCCAGCACCACCGGATCGCCGACGCGCACCACCCCGGGCCGCAGCACCTCGGCGTTGAGCGCCAGGCGCCCGCCGAACCGGCGCCCGATGTCGCGCAGCACTTCGGGATCGCGCTCGAGGGTGTCCGGATCGACGGTGGTCATCGGGCAGCGGCCGCGCAGCGAGTCGAGCCGGATGACGACCTGGCCCACGCGCAGCAACGCGTCCTCCCACTGGACCTCCGCGAGCCCCTCGACCCCTCCGATCAGGATATTGGGGCGCAGCCGGCGGATGTCGCGCCCGAAGGCCGCCACCGCGCCGTCGGTGGCCACCAGCAGCGGCAGGATGTCGAAGCGCTCCGGGCCGGCGTGGGCGGCGAGCCAGGCATCGTCCCCCGCCGCCGCGCGGACGAGGGCGAGGGCCTCCGCGCTCTGCCACGGCAGCCCGTTCACGAGTGGCTGGCCGTCCGGGCCGAGGGTGCCCCGCAGCCCGAGGAGCCGGTGGTGACGGCGGGAGGTGCGCACCCCTTCCGGGCCGCGCACGTGCACCAGGCGGTCACCCGGCACGCCATCGGCGGTCAGCGCGGCCTCGGTGATCGGCTCGCCCGCCAGCGTCTTCACGGGGTAGCGCCACAGCCCATCGATGCGGTACATGGCAGTTCCTCTCCGGCGCCGTCGGCGGGCGCGACTGGGGACACGGCCACGCGTGCGATGGAAGGCGGCAGGCGGCGGCCGGCCCGACCCCGATGTCGGCCGGGGTTGGGGTCGGAAACTTGCCCTGCCAGGTGGCCCGGGGCCAAGGAGCCCGCCCCGCAGGACACGACGGCCGGTGACACCCCCTGCCGCTGATCGTGGGCGCCACCGGCGCGATACTGGCCGGGTAGGCACTCACGGCCAGGCGCCGTGGCCCCCAGCCCCTCACGCTAGCGACAGCTGAACGTCGACGGCAGACCGTTGCCATCGAGGTTCCGCCAGTTCACCGGGAGGTAGGGATCCCGGCAGGCGCCCCAGACGACACGGCCCGAGAGCGCGGTCGTGCTTCCCGTGGCAAACGCGTCCAGGGTGCTGCCGCAACCGATATAGGTGCCGCTCCCCGCGGAGGTCGGCCCGCAGTAGCCCTGGTCGAACCAGGCGAACTGGACCTTGTAGCCGCAGAGGTTCTCCCACTCCGCGAAGCCCAGCGGCCCGCCGTTGTAGGACACGATGTTGACGCAATCGGTGGCATCGCTCCGCCACCGCCGCCGCCGAGCGGCGGGAACATTGCGCGCCGACCCAGAGCACCACGCAGTCCGCCGACGAGGAACGATCGATGGGGTAGGTGCCCCAGGTAACGCCGTCAGCCCGTCCGCACGGCGCGCATGGTGAGCCGCCCCGAACGGGGGACGGTGACCGAGACGCCGCCCGCCCGATCACACGTGGACATGGGCGGCGGATCGAGCTCCTGGTCGAGGGTGCCGATGTACTCGTCGTTGATCCAGATCTCCGACGGCGTGCCACCCGGGCCGAACGCGCCGTTGGCGTAGACGGTGAGCCGCTGCTGCCGTCCGCCCTCGTCCGGACCCGTGCCGGCATCGGCACAGGCGGCCGCCAGGAGGATGGCCACGGTGGCGAGGGCGACCTGCAAGGATCGCGGGCGTGGCAGACGCTTGGGGGAGGGCATCGGGGGCTCCTGGCCGGTTCCGGGGTGTCGGGTCACGTGCTGTGGTGCACGACGCCAAGGTGGTGCCCGGGGGTGAGCCGAGGGTCAAACAGCGGTCAACAGGGGGTCAGGAGGGGGTTCCACATCCACCTCCCCGTTCCCCTCCCCGCCGTTCCGCTGTACCCTATCCCCCATGCCCACCCGCCGAGACGTCCTGGCCCGCCTGGCCGCCCTCAGCGCCCTGACCGCGCTGCCACGGAGCTGGGGAATGCGCACACCGACCGATCCGCTCGATGGCACCATCGCCGACTGCCAGGCGGGGCTCCGCCGTGGCGAATGGACCGCGGAGGAGGTCACCCGACGGGCACTGGAGCGCTGCCGGCGGGACGGCGCGGCCTGGCGTGCCATTGACGCCCTCTCCGCCACCGCGCTCGACGAGGCGCGGGCCTCCGATGCGCGGCGGCGCGCCGGGACCCTGCGCGGCCCGCTCGACGGCGTGCCGGTCTTCGCCAAGTCCATCTACGACATGGAGGGGCTGCCGACCACCGGCTCCAGCGCGGAGTGGGCGTACCTCTTCCCGGGCGCTGTACGGCGGGATGCGCTCGAGGTGCGCCGCCTCCGGGCGGCGGGGGCCATCGTGCTGGGCAAGACGGCGGCGGATGACTTTGCCTACCGTGGCGTGGGCACCAGCACCCACACCGGGCAGGTGGCCAATCCGTTTGACCGGAGCGGCACCCGGACGCCGGGCGGGTCCAGTGCCGGCTCGGCGGTGGCGGTGGCCGGCGGGATGGCCTTCGCGGCGCTCGGCACCGACGACGGCGGCTCCAACCGGATCCCGGCGGTGTGCACCGGCGTGGTGGGGATGAAGCCCACCTTCGGCCTCGTGCCGCGCACCGGGGTGATCCCCACCTGGCCCTACCTCGACACCCACGGCCCGCTGGCACGGACGGTGGCCGACGCCGCGCTGCTGCTCGCCGCGATCGCGGGACCCGACGGCTCCGACCCGCTGGCGCTGGCCGCGCCGTTCGACGCGAGCCCCTGCTCCACTGGCGCGACGACGCGCTCGCCGGCGTGCGCCTTGGCGTGGTGGAGGCGCACGTGCCGCGCGGACAGATGACGGCGGAGGCGGTGGCCACCTGGGACCGGGCGCTCGCCGACCTGACCGCGGCCGGGGCCGAGCTGGTGCCGTTTACGCCGGCGGTCACGCTGGCCACCTACCGCGACGCCTTCCGGGCCGCGGCGGAGGCGCGGGGCGACGTGGCGCCCGATCCCCGGGCGCCGACGGTCACGGCCAACGCGCTGCTGCAGTACTTCCAGGGCCGGAGCGCCGAGCCGCGCGGTGACCTCCGGCTGGGCTACGACGCCTACCGGGCGTACTACGACGTGCTGCCTGATACCTGGGAGGCGTGCGAGCCGCTGCTGGAGCGGCCGATGCTGGAGGATGCGGCGGGGCGGTCGTTCGCGCGGTCGCGCGAGGCGGTGGTGGAGGCGCTGGCCCGTTCGATGACGGCCGCGGGCGTCGTGGCGATGGTGTATCCCACCATGCCGTTCAACGCCTTCGTGCTGGCCGATGACTGGCCCGACATCCGCACCCCGCTTGGCTACGGCAACTGGCTGGGGCTGCCGGAGGTGTCGGTGCCGGCGGGGATCGGCGCGGACGGCCTGCCGGCGCTCAACCTCTCGGTGGTGGGAGTGCCGGGCGCCGACGCGCGGGTGCTGGCGCTGGCGCATGCGTACGAGCGCCAGTCGCGGCGGTTCGTGGCGCCGCGAAGGCCGGCGGGGGGGTAGAAACCAAACGACCCCACCGCGGATGCGGTGAGGCCGTGGCCATCGGGACGGCGGGATTCGACGCGTCCGGCGCAGTGTGCCGGCGCCGCCGGAGGCGGCGAGCGGACCGAGCACCGCCGCAGGCGGGCGGAGGTCAACCCGCGACCCCGGCAGCACAAAGCCCCGCCACTCTCGTGGCAGGGCTTTGCGGTTGATCGGGACGGCGGGATTCGAACCCGCGACCCCCTGAACCCCATTGCGGGAGGGCCCTTTTCAAGCTGTTGATCTACCAATCACTTAGCCGGGCCGTCCCTCCCTAACCCCTCCGTTACCCCTCCACCCGAGTGCTGGGGGCTACTGCCGCTCCGCCCGGGGCGCCCGAGGGGTGTGCGCCTTGATGCCTCCGCTCCTCGGCTGGATGATGTAGGCAGATCCGTTCGCCGCTGATCGCGCCTGCCGCTCGAAATCACGCCAACACTTGAGCAATGATGCTGCCTGATCGAGGCGGTGCATATTCTCCCACTCCTCGGACAGGAAGAAGATTGGCAGGCCGCTCTCAAGCCACGCCCGGAGGTTCGCTTCCATGCGCACGATGCGGACATCACCTGAGAGGATTACCCACTCGCCCTCGCGCGCAAGTTCCCCTAACCACACCGGATCAACCGTGTCGGGAAGAAACTTCTCTTGCAGGTGGGTCAGCACAGCGGCTTGATTGCCCTGGGCCTCGTCCCTTTCCGTGAGGAGCTCGCGCAGGGCGCGGACGATTCGGACGGAAATCGTATTGTCAACAAAGATCTTCACGCAGCCCGGCGGCTCAGCGAGGTTTCGTACTCCACTGCATCCCTGACTGCCTGCTCCGTTGCCTCGTACCACCACGCCACCGATGCCGCGCTGCCCTCATTGGCTACCGCTCTGGCAAGTAGCCGCGTCGGCAAGCCCTCCTTCACCACGATTGGCTGTCCGAAACGCCGCTGCGGGTCAATTACCACCAGTCGTTTGTGCGTCAGCGGCCACCAGCGGCGAGGGGTCTCGGTGTCGTCATAGTCCAGTACATCGCTCAGCAATGGGGCGACCACCGCCCTGGAATTCAAACTGATCACGCACCAAGTCCAGTAGCGCTGTGTCCCGAATGCCCTCAACAACATCTAGAATGACAGCGCGACCATCCGTCTTAAACCTGGCATGAGAAAATGGGTGGGTTGTGTTCAGGAGTGCTTTGGCGCGCTCGGATGCTGTGCGGATCGTTGGGTGACTTACCCCTTTACTCCGCAGGATATGAAGAACCCGAAGCTCAATGAGGTCAGTGAAGGTCAGGACCGGGACACCATCGAAACTGACCTCTGGCTGAACGACTGGCGGCGAAATCCGCCATGCCCCGTGATGCCGATACCGGTACCCCCGAGTCCAACGCTGGATACTACGCTCGGGGACCCTTGTTAGGCGACTGGCGTCGCCTACCGTGTAGGTGCCCTTGCCGACCAGGTGAAACTCTTGGGGCGACATTGGCGGACTCCCGGGCAGGGTCAATCGGCGACCGAATAACCTGCAGCCCCGGCCTGGCGGAAGGTCGGCAGGGAGGCTGCGGCATGGTCGCTTTCTGGGCTGGGCCTACGGAATAATACGTCGGCGAGCGGTGGGGCGCGAGGAGGGAGGAGCGCACCCCAGCAGTCGGACTACGGTGGGCAGCTCGCGAGCAGGTCTGCCCGGGAAATCGCGTTGAACGCTTGGATCCACAACTGAGCCCCGTTGGCGGTAAGCACGCCGAATGCCTGTTGGAAGGCGAGCTTTGAGACGTATGGCGGCGCTAGGTCGTAGTCCGCATTCTTTCTGTCCCGGGAGAGGCTGCACAAGTTTGGCCAAGTCCACTGATGCGGGGATCGCCGGAGCCGAGAGCCTGTCCCGAACATATGCGTGCGCGTCAATCTTCGGGACCTTATGACCGATCTCTTCCAGTCGTCCGCGGGCGACTAGGAACGCTGCATAGTACGCACGCCCACACGCTGTCCGGACATGCACCTCGACCGCCGCTGGCTTGCGTTGGCTTAGGTCTAAGGCCAGAGTCCCCGAACTCCGTGGGATCAAAGGGCACGGCGAGACTACGGCTCGACCTCGACGAGCACCTGGACGCGTGACAGTAGCGTGCCAGGCACCGCCTGTGCAACGGCTCCGAAGAACGTATGCCGACTCTGAGCGAGCGCCGCGGGGTCAAACTCCTGTCCAGCTTCGACAGTTACCACGATGTCATGGGAGACCGTGCTCTCGCCATCCCGAGCGGCCGTCGTGGTGACGCCTCGGACGTGGGGCTCGCCAAATACCGAGTGGGCGACGGTTTCCACATCAGATCTGAGCTTTGCCAACTCTGCTTCGTCAATCGCTGCCTTCTCAGGCTGGCCTTTGGCAGCGCGCGTGTATGGGTCGCACGGAGGAGGCGGGCGAGTTCATCCGCTCCGCAACCACATCACGCAACCGCCGCTCAACGGTGCTCATCCGAAGCCCGGTATAGAGCTCCATGGCCCGCAGATGGGTTTCATCCAATACGACAAACTTGGTGGTCGTCTGCGGGCAGCTGTGAGCGAAGATCGTTGAGCCCACCCACCCCCCGGCCACCATGGGGAGCACGGCTCGGTGCTCGCCTGTCCACTCAAGCTCATCCTGGATGTGGAAGGCACCCAAGCGATTCGTCGAAAGCTCAACCAGTCTGCTCATGAGTCGGCGGGCTTTGGAGTGTTGGTTTCAGGGGCCGCAGCTGGCAATCTGCTGGGCGCGCGCGAGGGCTCCCCAGCATGTCCCGCCCACCGTCCAACAGGGCCCGGAAGTGAATGAAGAGGGCCAGCCCGTCCGACTCCTGGCGGAGAGAGACCTCGTACAGCGTCCGCTCCGCGCTACCGGATGGGTCACGCTTGACCAACCAGAGGCCAGGGAATTGCGTCGAACGCGCTGATGTCGCCAGGCACCGGAAGTGGGAGGTTGATGATGCTGCGTCGCTCTGTGGGCTCGTACATCATCCATGCCCGCACATGCGCCTCCAACGGGTGCTGCGTAGCCCATTCCCACAATCGGGATACGGACTCCTGCTCATCAGTCCGGACAGGAGCGGGGCTCCGCTTGTCGTCTAGGAAGACGTCCACGTCGAGATGCAGCAGGCCAGCAGGCCCCGGTGCACCCTCGGCGCCCCCGAGGACTTCCACAACGTGCGCTCTCCGCTCTTCCCCTGTCAACACATCAATTCCGAACCGCTCCTCAAGGAATACGGCAGTGTTGCCTTCTCCGTCGGCTCGTCGGCGGATGCGGGCATGAAGGCTCTCGTCCTTTGTCTGTAGTGCCCCGAGCAAACCCCGAAGGGCGTCTTCCGACAGGGCGATGGCAGCATCAAGCTGCAGCCGCCCGCAGTTGGTATCGGCTATTGAAGGCAGGCTCAGTAGGGCCACGGCCACGCGTCTCGGGGAGGCGATGCTATCAGGTTGGTACCTCGGGGCCAAGCTTACTCGCCGCGGCCCTACACCGCTAGGGGACGCGGGATCTGGCCCACCGGGCACGCTGGCGTCGTCTTTCACTTAGTGTGAGCCACATACGCCCTGTACCGCGCCACCGCGTCCTCGTGCTGGTCGGGGAGGTAATTGGCGTACACGTCCAGGGTCATCTTGGCGCTGGCGTGGCCGAGCCGCTGGCTTACCACATTGACCGGCACCCCGGCCCCGAGCAGCAGGGTACAGTGCGTGTGCCGCAGGTCGTACAGCCGCACCCGCGGGAGCCCGGCCGCCGCGAGCAGCGGGTGGAAGTGGCGCTTCTTGACGTTGCGGTGATCCACGGGGCGGCCCAGCGGCCCGGCGAGGATCAGCTCATGTTCCTCATACGGGGTGCCCGCGGGAAAGGTGGGAAGAGGTTGCGACCCCCCGCTGCGGAGGTTGTGAGCCGCGTGGTCTCGAGCCGGCGAAACCTGCCCCCTGCCAGCCAGCGGGGATCCCTCGGTCCCCGCGCTCCCTCGGGATGACAGCATCTCGAGCCCCGGAAAACCATCGGATCTGACCTGCGTGGCCGCCTGCAGGACCTCGGGTCCCTGCCCTCGCGCCCGGGCCGACCCCGCGGCCCTGCTGTTCAATGGACGGCGTTTCCGGAAGCCCCGGGGCGGTCCACCTCGCGCCCCACCAGGCTGTCGAACGCGCGGAGGGCGCGCGCCTGCGCGTCGAGGTCCCGCACCAGCCGCTCCGCCAGATGGTAGGCCAGCATGATCCCCTGATAATCGTGGACGAACTGGTCCGGGTCGCTGGCCTGGCTCAGTTCCCCCGCGCGGCGGGCCTGCGCCACCTCACGCCCCAGGCACCGGCGCCAGGCCGCGCACCACCGCAGCAGCCGCTCCCGGACCGGGCCCGGCCGGTCGTCGAACTCGGTGGCGATGGCGATCAGGGGGGACCCCCCCGGGTAGTAGCCGTCGCTGTTCCATGCCATCCAGCGCCGCAGCAGCGCCTCCAGCCGCCGCACCCCGCGCGGCGCCCGGCGTGCGGGGATCACCACGTCCCGGACCAGCTCCCAGACCGCGTGGTCCAGCACCGAGAGGTGCAGCCGCTCCCGCCCGCCGAGATGGCCGTGGACCGTGGCCTTGGAGAGGCGGGCGGCGCGGGCCACCCGGGCGGCGCTGAGGCCGGCGAGGCCGTCAGTGCTGGCGAGCATGCTGGCGTGGTCGAGGAGCAGGTACCGAGTGTCCGGAAAGGTGGACATCCGACGGGCCTCCTGTTCACCTGGCGCAGGGTCTGACGAGCCGGGCTCGGGCCCGGCGGGGAGTTCCAAGTGATTGCCTGACTGGAGCTTCGGCACGACACCCGGGGCGGCAGGGGGTGGGAACACGCCGCGGGGCTGGGGGGGGAGATGGAAGAAGCGGGCCAAGGGGAGCGATAGGGCGGCGACCGAGCGCCCTTCAGGAGCCGCGCTCCTGAACTGTCCCCCTCCGAACGGTCCGTTCGCCTATCCACACGCCGTGGCGACCCGTCCGGCTGGCGGCGGATGACGCGCCTGCGGGCGGAGTTACCGCCGTCACGGGACGCGTGTCCGCCGCCACGGGAGGAGTGTCCGGAGACCGGCAGGGCCCGTTTGGCGTCCCTGGTCCGAACGTCCGGTCGGGTGCCGCGACCGCCCGTCGCATTGTCAGACACCGAACGCTGCCCTGGGAGGAGTGACCACGACCCCGTGCGGAGTGATCACGGGCCCGGGAATCGTGGCCGCGACGATGTCGGACGCTGTCCGCCGCCATGGGAAGGGTCATCGCGCGTTGCTGGAGGGTGACCGTGACGAGTCCCGTCATCGCCGCACGGGCGCGGCGCGCTGCCGCTCGCATGGGAAGATTGCTCCCTGACACGGGAGGAGTGTCCCCCGGGTCTGCACCGCTCCACCTCCGATGCGGCATGCGGTGCCGCCGCTGCTGAGAGAGCTCCTGCTCGCGGATCATCCGGCCGCTGCATCCGGGCTGTCGCCGTTCCTGACACCGGGGCCCAATTCCGCGGCGTTGGCGGCCGTGGCACGGCGGTCGCCTTTGGGTGCCTTGGCCGGCGGGCGGTCGGGGCGCCCGGGCGGTGCGGTCTACTCACTTGTGTGGCCATGCGCCTCGACCGTGGTGCCGCGGGCCTCGTTGAGGAGCCGGGAGGTCGTATGCGGCGGACGATTCGGAAGAAGTCGGACATGTTCCACCGGGTGCTGGCGTTGGTGAAACGGCACCCCTCGGAGGTCCCGGGTACGTGGAGGCGGTGCGGCAGTTCGAGGAGCGGCTCACGCGGCTCGACCTGCTCGCCACCCAGCAGGAGAGCGGCAACCAGCAGGCGCAGGGGTCGGTGGGCCAGAAGGACGTGGTGCGGGGGCGGATCGAGGAGGACTACCTGCAGCACCGGTGCGGATCGCGCGGGCGGCGCTCCGTCCGATCCGGGGTTCCGGGCGGCCTTCCGGATGCCGAGCCCGCGGCTCAACCGGGCGGAGTTCGTGGCCGGGTGCGGGCGATGCTCGCGGCGGCGGCGAGCCGGCAGCAGGTGTTCATCGCGGAGGGGATGGCGGAGACCTTCGTGGCGGACCTGGAGGCGCTGCTGGCGGAGTACCTGGGCGTGATGGAGCAGCAGGTGCTGGCCGCCGCGCAGCGCGTCGGGGCCGTGGCGGAGCTGCCCGAGGTGGCGAAGGAGCTGATGGGGCTGGTCCGCCGGCTGGATGGTATCAACCGGAAGCGGTGGCAGAAGAGCCCGGAGCTGCTGGCGGCGTGGCTGAGCGCCAAGGACATCGGGTGGCCGCACCCGAAGCCGGAGGTGGCGCCGGGTGAGCCGGGGAGTGGGGAGAGTGCGGCGTGAAGGGGGTGGACGGGTGGGGCAGCCAGGAGGGTCCGGCTGCCCCGCCCGTTCGCGCCATGGAGCAGGGGCGGGTCACCCGCAACCATTACCCCCCAAGCAGGCCAATTCCCTGGATCGACAGGCACCCATCGGCCACCGCGCAGCGTTGTGTCGGCGCTGTCAATGCCGATTGAATGTGGGACACTCGTGGCGGGTGAATCTGGGACACGAGTAGGGGGCTGAGCCCTATGGGGAGCGGGGGGCCTCCGCGGGGGTCACGCCCAGCGGCGGTGGTGGAGTCGGCCTGGAGGCGGCGGGCCAGGTCGCGGTGCTGGCGGAGGCGGTAGCTGTTGCCCCGGATGTTGACGATGTGGCAGTGGTGGACGAGGCGGTCGACGAGGGCGGCCGCCATGACGTCATCCCCCGAAGATCTCGCCCCAGTCCTCGAAGCCCTTGTTGCTGGTGAGGATCGTGGAGGCGTGCTCGTAGCGGCGACTCAGGAGCTGGAAGAACAGCATCGCCCCGTGCGGGTGATCGGGAGGTAGCCGATCTCGTCGATCACCATCAGACTCGGAAAGACGAGCGTTCGCAGGCGGGGGGCCAGCGTCCGCCCCGCCTGGGCCTCTTCGAGCGAGTGCAGCAGGTCGGCGAGGGTGGTGAAGTAGACCCGGCGTCCGCTCTGGGCGGCGGCCACGGCGAGCGACAGCGCCAGGTGCGTCTTGCCGACGCCCGGCGGCCCGAGCAGGACGACATTCTCCTTGCGCTCCAGAAAGCCCAGCGTGTGCAGACTGTCGATCTGCTCGCGCTTGACCGACGGCTGGAAGCTGAAGTCGAAGTCGGCCAGGGTCTTCACGGCCGGGAGCCGCGCACTCCGCATGGCGGTCTGCAGGCGGCGCGCATTGCGCAGCTCGATGTGGGCGCCGAGCAGGGCGGCGATGGCCTCGCCGGGGGCCAGGGCGCCATCGTCACAGCGCCGGAGCACGTCGTCGAGCGCCTCGAGGGCGCCGGGCATCTTGAGATCGACGAGCTGCGCCTGGACGCGCTCGCGGAGTGACGGGGCGGTGGGCGCGCGGCGGGTCATGCCCTCCACCCCCGCGAGCGCCGCGTAGGCGGCGAGGCTCCGGTGCCCACGACAACCTGGGGCACCGCGAGCGGACGCGGGGCACGGCGCGTGGGGGCGGCAGGAGCGACACATAGGGCCGCAGCGGCAGCGGCTGCAGCCGCGCCTGCTCCTCGGCCAGAAGCGCACCGCGGACCACCCCGGTGGTGCCGTGCACCCGCGGATTGGCCACGGTGTCGAGCCAGTGGGCGACCTGTGCATTGAGATCAGCGTCGCTGACGAAGGTGCGGCCGTAGAGGAAGCTGCCCCGCAGGTAGCGGATGGGGCGCTCCACTTTGCCTTTGGTCTGGGCGCGATAGGGCCGGCAGACCCGGAGGCGGAAGCCATAGTGCTGGGCGAAGCGCTGGCACTCGGGATTGGTGAGCAGGCCGCCGCCGGCGAGGCGATCGTCGCGGTGAGGACGCTCCGCATCTGGTCGAAGAGCAGGTGGCGCGGGACACCGCCCCAGTCGTCAGGCAGGCGGCGAGCCCCGTGCTGCAGCGTCCGCAGATCCTGGCGGGGATAGAAGCGGACCCACAGCAGGCGCGAGTAGCCGAGCACGACGATCAGCGCGTAGCGGATGCCCCAAGGAAGGCGGCAGTGCGCGAAGTCGACTTGGGCCTGCTCGCCGGGCGCAGTCTCGAAACGCACGACGGGCGCCGACGCGGGACGGAGGGTCCCGACGTAGGCGCGCAGCTGGGAGTAGCCGCCCGGGTAGCCCGCGGCGCGGCACTCGGCGAAGAGGCGGGTGGCCTGCAGCGCGGGGAACTCCGCCAGGCGGGCGTGAATCAACGGGTGATACGGCGCCAGTTTGCTGGGCCGCGGCGGGCGCGGGCCGTAGCGCGCGCGCAGGGTCTCGAGCGGGACGTCGAGGAGGCCCTCCTCCAGCCAGCGGTAGAGCGTCGAACGGCCGACGCCGGCGCGTCGGGCGGCCTCGCGGCGCGAGCCGCCGGCCTCTTGGAGCAGATGTCGTAGGTACACGCGGTCGGGGACTCCGTGCATGCTGGGCTCCACGCGGTGGAGCCCAAAGGTCGGGACGGAAGGGGCGGCGTGTGGCCCGCCCTCAGGAAGTGTCCCGTTTTCACCCGGCACGAATGTCCAATATTCAATCGCCACCTACAGGCGCCCCCGGCGGCGGCGGCATCGGGCCCCTGCCCACCTGCAGGGATCCCTCGGTCGCTGCGCGCCCTCGGGATGACGGGACTCTGGGGGCCAAACCAAACGACCCCACCGCGGATGCGGTGAGGCCGTGGACATCGGGACGGCGGGATTCGACGCGTCCGGACCGGCGGGCCGGCGCCGCCGGAGGCGGCGAGCGGACCGAGCACCGCCGCAGGCGGGCGGAGGTCAACCCGCGACCCCTCTGAATCCCATTCCCTTCTTGGGTTACCAGCATTGGGGTTCTCCTAGGCAGGCTGTCGGACTTTCAGCAGGTTCCGTGTGTCCGCTGCCGGGGGCCGGAAACACTGGGAGCTCGCAATGGCCGGGGATCGTCAGCCAGCCTATTGCTCCGCTTTGGCACCGATACTCATGGATAGTATTGCGCAGGCCAGACTGGAGTCCAATTGAAGCCAGCATTGCCTCAGCTACTTGGCTTGGTCCACCTCGATCTCCTCCGCCCCCCGCCACGCATGCCCTAGGTGAGGGTACTGCTCTATCACACGCCTCCCCTTCTCGACATCCGCCCTAGCCTCATCCAGGCGTCCCAGGCGTTTGCAATTGATGACTCGAGTCGTTAGCGCCATCAAGAGGGTTTCTCGCGGTGGCACTCGCTTCTCCTCCTCCGCAACTATCTGAGAAAACTGCTCGATCGCCTCACGTTCCAACCCCATCCTGCTCAGCGCCACGCCGTATTGGTGCCGAAGGACCGGATCCCCTGGATCAAACTTGAGTGCCTCGCCTAAGGCCTCTAGCCGCCCAGCGCGATCCCGTTGCACGTCCAACACCCGAGCCTTGACTCCGTAGCAGAGGGCCCCAGTCTTCTTGCTTGCCCTCTGGCAAGCCTCCTTCGCACGCTCCAGCGCAGCACCGACCCGATTTCGCGCAAGGGCATAACTGGCGATGCGAGCAAGTACGTAGGCGCTGTTCGGGGCCATTTCCCGCGCTTGCTCGAAAAGCAGTTCCGCTCCGTCCACATTTCCCGCAAAGACTTCCGACTCTGCGCGCCGGCATAGAATTACCGCGCGCTTCTCATTGGCGGTAACGATCCCGAATTTCTCAAACTCGCCTCGGAACCTTGCGACCTCCGAGACCTGTAGCTCCATCTGGTCTACAAACTGCTGCACTCGCTGGCGTGCGCGTACCTCGAGCTCTCCCATCCCTGCCAGTTCGTTGCGGGCAAAGGACAGTGTGATGGGCAAAGCACTGTAGACGATACTTCCTTCGGGCTGCTGGACCGATCGCGTTACCAGTGTCACGTCAGCGAGTTCTGACAGCGCCCGCTCAACCTGATCGGCGTTCATTTGAGTTGCCAAGCACACCTGCTGAACCGTCACGGGTCCGTCGAAGATGCTCAATAGGGCCAAAACGGTTCGGGCCTCTTGGGCAAGGGTCATCCAAATGTTGCGAAAGCTGAACTCAAGAATTGGGGAGTCCTTCCCCTTCGCATCCCCTTACTACCAAGTCCAGTCGCCGGCTCTGCTTGTACTGGCCGATGATCCACTGGATTGCCAGCGGTAACCCGCCGCTAGCCTCGGTGACCCTAGCGATTGAGTCGGGATCTATCGGAAAGCCGGCGCTGAGTTCCGCGGACTTTATCGCCAGGAACTCCTGAACCTCGACTCCGTTCAACTCCGTCACAGCCAGAGGCAACTCCCACCCGCCTGTCTTCGACCTACTAGTCAGGAGGACCTTCGCTTTGGAGTCGGGGGGAAGCCCCTGGACGAATGCGAGAATTCGTCCATCAGAGACAGTTTCCATATTGTCCAAGATGATCAGGGTCTTCCAAGCCGAGAGAAGCTCGATTGCCAGTAACCGCTTCGCCTCCAGCTCCTGCTCGGGGTTCTCCTCAAAGAGCAGGAGAATCTGGTCGAGTAGGTTTTCTAGCGAGTACAGCGAGCGCGATAGTGGGCGAATGCCCTTCTCAGTTAAGGCCGTCTCTTTTGCCGTAAGCTGGAGAATCGCCTCGAAGCGCCGTTCTTCGTAGAGCCTGTACGCCGCCCAATTGACAAGCGCGGACTTTCCCACGCCTCCAGGGCCATGCACGTTAACAATCCAAATCCGAGGATCACCGCAGATAGCGCCCACCAAGCGCTCGCGCAGGTCAGCACGACCTACAAAGCGGTCGTAGCCCCTTGGAAGGAGACGGTACGTTCCATCTTCGACCGCGAAGGGCGAAGGGGCTGCGTCCCCCCTAACGGCATCCTCGTCCGATTGAGCCTCCAGTCGTTCCAGCAGATCCCGGAGCTCTTCTTCGCTGGCGACCTTTACGGTGGAGTCCCCCCTCCGCAAATAGATCTCACCGCGTCGCATCCCGAATGGCTTTGTCGCGCAGAAGTCCCTGGCGACTAGGGTCGGACTCCTGCGCTTACGCCGCTTCTTGCTGCTTCGGACATGGATCAAAGCACATAGGACCTTCGCCCCCTCCGATTCGACCGGATGCGTGACGACATCCACTTCAAGCTCAACACCTGTTGCGCTCCGCACTTTGTCGCGCAGAAGCTTTGAATCGTAAGGAAAAGGGGCGGCAAGACCGACCACTTGCCACGTCTTGTCCATTACGCCAACTACGAGGTAGCCGCCGCCAACATTCTTCATCGCGAGCACATCGCGAGCGAACCCGCAGAGCTCTACCTCGGACTCCAGCGACAGTTGTTCCTTGAAGTCCAACCACTCGCACTCTCCACGGCACTGCAAGAGGTAGAGACAGGCGTCCTTGCTCAGATCGCCTTCGCCAACCATTCGCTCGAGATGGGCGAGATTCATTCGTGCTGCCTATTGACGGAGTAGTGTAGCGGACCGTACTACCGGCAAGGTGGACCGTCCCACCTGGCATCGCTCCGCTCTGCCTGGATACTGCCCCTACACGCTCTCTTGTCAAGCGCAGTGAACAGCCCCCTGCGGGGAGGTGGTGCACGGGGCAGTCGTGTACCGGCGAAACTGGCCCCCTGCCGGCCTGAAGGGCTCCCTCTGTCGCTGCACCCCACGGGATGACAGAACCTAGGGGCCAAACCAAACGACCCCACCGCGGATGCGGTCAGGCCATGACAATCGGGACGGCGGGATTCGACGCGTCCGGCGCAGTGTGCCGGCGCCGCGGAGGCGGCGGCATCGGGGCCCCTGCCCGCCTGCAGTGATCCCTCGGTCGCCCTGCTCCCTCGGGATGACAGGACCTGGGGGGCCAAACCAAACGACCCCACCGCGGATGCGATGAGGCCGTGGCCATCGGGACGGCGGGATTCGACGCGTCCGGCCCGGCGGGCCGGAGGCGGCGAGCGGACCGAGCACCGCCGCAGGCGGGCGGAGGTCAACCCGCGACCCCCTGAACCCCATTGCGGGGAGGCCCGGCTCAAGCTGCTGATCTACCAACCACTTAGCCGGGGTCGTCCCTCCATACCCCCTCCGTTACCCCTCCGGATGGACGGTCGGACTCGGCAACGGTAGCTTCCGCTTGTCAATCCTCACGCAAAGGGTAGGACCGCGGAACGTGACCACCTCATTGCGCGGCATCGCCACTCTGGCGCTCCTGAAAACACGATTCGATGAAGGCCGCGACCATCTAGGGCTCTTCGAGCCCTTCGTGGAAGATGCCGTTCGAGCGATCACGACGCCCAGCTTTACGGCTGCTGACGCCCGCCAGGCAGTAGAGCAAAGCCACGGTTTGGTGATTCCGACGGACACTGTCCAGACGCTCCTCTCTCGACTCACACGTAGAGGGTTCTTGCGCCGAGAAGCCGGGCGGTACTTCCCATCCGATGGGAGGACGCCAGGTCCGAGCATTGCGACCGAGCGGCAGCGCCTAGAGGAACGCCAGCTTGCAATGGCCGTTGCCTTCCAGGAGTACGCATCGCGACAGGGGCATGCCTTCGACGACCCCCTCGATGCGTTGGCCGTAATCCTTGCGTTTCTATCCGACAACAACGTGGCGCTCCTACTGGGGGACCCCGTTCCTGAGCTGGACCAAGCACAACGATCCCTCCCTCCGCGCGAGAATCGGCTCGTTGCGGCGTTCATCGCCGAAGTCGCCTTGCCGAGCGCCGACCTTCAACCGACACTCAAGGCATTGCTGGAAGGACTGATTCTCCAGAACGCGCTCTTGCTTCGCGACCTGGGGGCGGCGGGCGAACGATACCACGACCTCATGGTGTTCCTAGACACCTCGCTCTTGGTAGCGGCCCTCGGGCTTACCGGGGCTGCCGCAGAACTAGCCACAAAGGAATCTCTATCGCTCTTGCGGGACACGGGCGCTACGATTTGCGCCTTTGATCGCACAGTGGGCGAACTGCGAAGAATCCTCGCCGTCTATGAGGCACACCTGGCGACCGCCGAGGGGCGCCTAACCCTGCACCCGACAGACCTGACGAGGCATTTCGTGCAGCGCCGCTCGACTCCAGGGCGATGTACGAGTGCTCTCAGCAACTCTTGCAAAGCGGCTGGGTCACTTGGCTATTGGGGTCAGAGAACTCCCGAAGCATGACCGCCACTTCACGCTCGACGAAAAGGCGCTCTCTGTCGCCCTCACTCCTGCAGGCGACCCGACCGACACCCCCCGAGTAAGGCATGATGTCGACTGCGTCGCCGCGGTGCTGACGATGCGCGGAGAACATCGGGCTCACTCACTGGAGCGGGCTGGGTACGTATTCTCCACCACGAGTGGTTCAGTGGTTCGGACGGTCCACCGGTGGTACCGTACACAGGGGGAAGCGGGCTGCTCCCCGATTATTCACCACTTCGCGTTGACCAACATCGCGTGGCTCAAGAAGCCTGCCGCAGCTCAAAACCTCAAACTCCATGAGCTCACGTCGCTCTGCCTCGCCGCTCTACGCCCCTCCACCGCGACATGGGACCGCTTCATCGGGAATCTGCGGAGCATGCGAGCGGATGGGACGCTTACGGACGATGAGGCTGTGGCGATCGCAGCCAGTGAGCTAACGGAGCCGATGCTGGCGTCCCTGGATGACGACGTTGAGCCGGACGCCGCGACCATCGATGAGGTCATCCAACGCGTGAAGGGCAGCTATAAGGAAGAGGCTGACGCTGCCGCTTCCCAAGCCGTCGCGCTCGTGAGCGCCGAACTGGCTGCCTTTAGAACAACGGCCGAGACCGCACTTGCACGGGCCTTCCAGCTTGACTCTAGCATCAATCGCCTGCTCAAGCCCATCGCCAAAGGCATCAGGCTTGTCGCCAGCACAATCATGGGTGCGTCGGTGATCGGCGCAATTCTCCTGCCATTCCCAAACGTATTCGAGTCGGTCCCGAGTGCCTATCGATGGGTAAGCTGGGCGTTCCTACTCGTCGCCGGCGGGATCGGTTGGTTTGCGACGAAGCGTGGAGCCACTCTCGATTCACTCTCCGCCGATTGTGAGGCCCGGGTGTACTCCTGGCTACGCAGGACATTCTTTCCTTCAAGGACTCGGTAACCGCTACCCGAGGTTCACCAGCTGAGCGGCTTAGGCGCCTGAGATCGGCTGGACACATCTGCGTATTATTGGTACGTTCACCGGCCACTCTCTAGAGGCCCGTGCCGGTGAAGATCACAGAGTCCCACGATATCGTTTCGACCGGCGGGTTTGCCGAAAGCGCTGAGTGGAGGCGTGCCTGGAAGCATGTCCGAGCGGCGATCCGGAATACGGATTGGCCCCATGGATCTGGCATCTTCACGATCCGCCCGGAGAGCGGGAAGAAGCGAGGCGAGGAACGGCGTCAAGCCGATCAAGTTGCCCTGTCTCCGGAGCCTGGAGGGGGCGGGGTGGCAAACCGAGGATCTTCCGGACGTTGAGAAGGGCGTTCTCACTACCGGCGACCTGGACGCCTTGCTCCGGACCAAAGCCGGGTGCATCGCCTTTGAGTGGGAAACGGGGAATATCTCGTCCAGCCACCGGGCCTTGAACAAGCTTCTGCTGGCGCTGGTGCACGGGAGCATCGTTGGAGGCATCCTCGTGGTGCCCAGCAATGCCCTGAAGACGTATCTGACCGACAGGATTGGTAATATCGGGGAGTTGCTGGTCTACTTCCCGCTCTGGTCGTGTGTACCGGTCAAGCGAGGCGTTCTTCGGATCGTCGTGGTCGAGCACGATGCGACCAGCCCGAAGGTGCCCCGCATCCCGAAGGGCACCGACGGGCGGGCGCTCAGCTAGCCCTACCGATCCTCCACGTAGTCCCCATTGGGATGGTGCGCGACGTCGTCGGATTCCACTCGTTCGATAATCACGTCCACGTTCTCCATCTCCATTCCAACCCAGTGACGTCCGGTGTGTTCACACACATCGAATGTCGTCCCGCTGCCGCCGAATGGGTCAAGCACTAACTCCCCCGGGCGGGTGGTCAACTCCACAACTCGGCGGAGGAGCTTGGTGGAGAGTTGGTTGGCCTTCCGTTTCTTGCTCTTGAACTTCCAGTGGCGCACCGGCGGAATGTCGTTCCAAACATCCGTTAGGTTCACGCCCTTTGGGTTCATCGCGTCCCGATGCCCACCGTAGTCCTTGGTCTCCTTCCCACAGTGACGACAGACCTCAATCGGGGTCCGGATGCTGCGAAAGGTCTTCGGCTTGCCCTTGGTGAAATAGAGCAGGCTGTAGTGGGAAGGGTAGAGGCGGCCTTGGATCGGCAGCCCAAGCTTGATGTTGACTGCAATGTCGTGGCGAAACGTGAGGCCTCGCTCCATCATGTGCGCCCCGAGCAGGAGGTTCCAGCGCGGGATGTTATAGAGGAAGAAGGCTCCGCCGGGCTTGAGGGTTCGGATGCATTCGTCAATCCATGCCCGGCACCACGTGACGTATTCGGAGTCCGGGCGCAGGTCGTTCACCTTCGCTCCGTATTCCTTGCCGAGGTTGAACGGCGGGTCCGCAAAGACCGTGTCCACCACGGCGTCCCTGACGTAAGGAAGCACGGCGAGGCAATCGCCGTGGAACAGGACACCCATTTCGCTGACGTAGCACGGCTTCGGGGCATCACGCGTCTGGCGGAGGACTCCAGGCGCGCGCCACGGCTTGCCGAACTTGAGCTTGGTTTGAGTCGCAGTAGTCATGGGGTTCGACGATACTCCAAAATGTGGCACCCGGCCAGCTCGGCGGTGGAGATGGAGAGGTGTAAGATAGCCACGGTTGGCCTGCCGGTTGTCATCGAAAAAATGCGTGCCTGCGCCGGATCATTCCACATACGCCCGGTACCGCGCCACCGCATCCTCGTGCTGGTCGGGAGGTGATTGGCATACACGTCCAGCGTCATCTTGGCGCTGGCGTGGCCGAGCCGCTGACTGACCACGTGGACCGGCACCCCGGCGCCCAGGAGCAGGGTACAGTTCGTGTGCCGCAGGTCGTACAGCCGCACGCGCGGGAGCCCGGCCGCGGCGAGGAGCGGGTGAAAGTGCCGCTTCTTGACGTTGCGGTGATCTACGGGGCGGCCCAGCGGCCCGGCGAAGATCAAGTCATGGTCCTCGTACCGGATGTCCGATGGAACGGCGGGAAGTGGGTTCCGCCCCCGTGGCAGAGGTTGTGAGGGGCGCCGTCTCGGACCGGCGACACCGGCCCCTGCCCGCCTGCAGGGATCCCTCGGGCGCTGCGCTCCCTCGGGATGACAAGACATGGGGGGCAAACCAAACGACCCCACCGCGGATGCGGTGAGGCCGTGGCCATCGGGACGGCGGGATTCGACGCGTCCGGCCCGGAGGGCCGGCGCCGCCGGAGGCGGCGAGCGGACCGAGCACCGCCGCAGGCGGGCGGAGGTCAACCCGCGACCCCGGCAGCACAAAGCCCCGCCACTCTCGTGGCAGGGCTTCGCGATGGATCGGGACGGCGGGATTCGAACCCGCGACCCCCTGAACCCCATTCAGGTGCGCTACCGGGCTGCGCTACGTCCCGTTACTGCGGGGCGCACAAGTTACCCCCGGGACGGGGGGATTGGTAGGGCCAGCCGGGAACCCGGCCGGCCCCCACTCCCGCGCCTAGACCGCCGCCAGCGCCGGGTAGTCGATATAGCCCCGGGCATCCCCACCATAGAAGGAAGCGGGGTCCGGGGCGTTGAGCGGCGCGCCGCTCCGGAGCCGCTCCGGCAGGTCGGGATTGGCCAGGAAGGTGGTCCCGAACGAGACCAGGTCGGCCTCGCCCCGGCCGAGCACCACCGCGGCGCTCTCGGCGCCGTAGCCGCCGTTGGCCTGCGAGCGGGCCGCCGAAGGCCGCCTTGAGCGCCGGGGTGATCCGGGCCCCGCGGCCGGGGTGCGCCACGACTCGCCGATCGGCCTGATGACGTGCAGGTACGCCAGGCCAAGGGGCCGCAGCGCCGCCGCCGCGGCGGTGAAGGTGGCCACCGGGTCGGCGTCGGACATGTCGTTGAAGCCGCTGGTCGGCGAGAGCCGCACCCCCACCCGCCCCGCCCCCACCGCGCCCGCCACCGCCGACACGACCTCCACCAGGAAGCGCAGCCGGTTCTCCAGGGAGCCGCCGTACTGGTCGGTGCGGTGGTTGGTGCCGCTGCGCAGGAACTGGGCGACCAGGTAGCCGTTGGCCGCGTGGATCTCCACCAGGTCGAAGCCGGCCGCCATGGCGTGCCGCGCCCCGCCGCGAAGCCCGCGATGACGCCGGGGATCTCGGCGGTCTCGAGCGCGCGCGGGGTGACGAAGGGCTGCATTCCGGTGCCGGTGAAGACCTGCCCGCGGGCCGGATGGCCGACGGCGCCACCGGCGCCGCGCCCCGGGCTGCAGGGTCGGGTGGGAGATCCGCCCCACGTGCCACAGCTGCAGGGCCATCCGGCCGCCGGCGGCGTGGACGGCGTCGGTGACGGCGCGCCAGCCGGCCACCTGGGTGTCGGAGTGGATGCCTGGGGTACCGGGATAGCCCTGCCCCTCAGGCACCACCTGCGCGCCCTCGGTGATGAGGAGGCCGCCGGTGGCGCGCTGGAGGTAGTACTCGACCATCATGGCCGTGGGCACGTTGCCGGCGCCGGCCCGGTTGCGGGTCATCGGGGCCATCACCACCCGGTTGGCGAGGGTGACGTCACCCAGGGTGATCGGGGTGAAGAGCGGGGAGGTCGTGGGGTCGGTCATGGAATCAGCTCCTGTCGGCGAGTGCCGCACTGCTCAATTGTTGTAGACTGCACGGTACATTAATGAATCATTCGTCCAAATAAAAAGGCGCGTCAGCCCCTGGGTGCGGGCCAGCCCGGCGAGCGCGTCGCGGACCGCGGGCGGCAGCGCCGCGGCCACCTCCGCCTCGACCCGCGCGGCACGCACCGCGCCGTCGGCCTGACGCTCCCGCCCCACCCGGGTGATCTCCGCCCGGATGCTGCGCCGGTCGTCGGGCGAGTGCACCCGCCGCACCATGCCCTCGGCCTCGAGCCGGTCCACCAGCTGGGTCACGTTGGAACGGACGCAGGCGCTGCGCTCGGCCAGGGTGCTGAGGGGAAGCGACTCCCCGCCTCGACCAGGTGGGAGAGGACCTTGAGCTTGGCGTGGGTGAGGTCGATCTCGCCCAGGGTGCGCTCGAGGCGGCCCTCCACGGTCCGGGCGGCCTCGAGCAGGGCGATGAGCGCCTGATCGCCGCCACTCGCTGCCCCGGAGGCCGGGCCTGAGTCCGCGCGACTGTTCATGCGTGAACTATATGGGTAAGTGGGAGCGGATGCAAGGGGGGAGGAGCAGTGGCGCGTGGCCAGCTCCAGGGCGATCTCCGCCGGACCCTTACTTCCGGGGTGGAGACCTGCAGAGGGAATGTCCCCTGGAGCGGACCGCGCAGCCTGGGGATGGGCAGGAGGCGTACCAGAATCGCCTCCTCCGGCTAACCTCAAGCAATAAAACGGGATAGACTATCGCGCCGGACCCAGCCCGGTGCCCGGTGCGCCCCGCCGCGGCGGTGAGGGTGCGACAGGGGAGGCAGAACGAGGCGGTGGGGCGGTAGGGCGGTAGGGCGGTAGGGCGGTAGGGCGGTAGGGCGGTAGGGCGGTAGGGCGGTAGCGAGGCTGTGGTGGCGGGAGGATTCCGGGATAGCTTACGTGGCCCGACCAGACCGTCGAACCCCCGAACCGCCGAACCGCCCATGCACCGCCGCCTCTTCCTCCGCCGCACCAGCCAGGCCGCCCTGGCCCTCGGGCTCCTCCCCCAGCTCAGCGCCTGCGGCAAGGAGGGACCGACCGGGAACGACGCCCCGCTGGTGACGCTCCGCGACCGCTACTTCCTCAAGGCGCTCGAGCTCAACCCGGTCACCGCCACCTACCTGGGCGGCGACGCCTACGACGCCTCGCTGGTCCGCATCAACGGCCGGCTGCGCGACTGGCGCCCCGAGGCGCTCGAGGCGGAGCGGCGGTTCTACGAGGAGATCGAGGCTGAACGCCAGCGGCTCGACCTGGCCACCCTCTCCCCCGCCGCCCGGGTGGACCACGCGGTGCTCGGCGCGCAGCTGGCCTTCCTGCTGCGGCAGCAGGGCACCTGGCGCTCCCACGAACGCTGCATCGACACCTACGTGGCCGAGCCGTTCCGCGGGGTCGACTGGCAGATCCAGGGGATGACGGAGGTCGGCGACTCGGCGGCTCGGCGGGCCGGCGATGCGCCGGGAGGCGTGCCGCAGGACCGCGGCACCGAGCTCGAGTGGCAGATGGTGGTGAACCGGCTGGCGGCGATCCCGCCGTACCTCGAGGCGGCGCGCGCCAACCTGGCGGCCGGGGTGAAGGCCGGCAACGCCCCGACCACCGGATGATCGAACGCGACGGGGTGAACGGCGCCAAGGCCAACGCGGAATACTTCCGGAAGACGCTCCCCGAGCTGGCCAGGGGGTACCTCGGCGCCCGGCCGTTCGCGGGCGGGATGCTCACCGAGGTGACCGCCGCCGGGCGCGCCGCCGCCGACGCCTGGGAGAGCTTCGCCGGCTTCCTGCTCAGCACCTACGACGCCAACGACGTGGCCGACCGCTTTGCCCTGGGCGAGGCGGAGTACGCCTGGCGGGTGAAGCAGTGCCTCGGCCTCGACCGGAACCTCGAGGACCTCTTCGCCTACGGCGCGGACCAGACCGCCGCGTACGAGAAGCAGCTGTTCGAGGTGGCGGAACAGGTGGCGCGGGACGCGGGACTCGCGCTGGCGTGGAGCGGCGACGCCGCCCGGCGGGTCTCCGCCCGGGCCGTGATGGACCACCTGTCCACGGACTCCCCGCGGGACGACGACGAGCTCTTTGCCTGGTACCGCGAGGCCGGGGAGCGGGCGGTGGCGTACGGCCGCGCGCAGCAGCTGTTCGACATCCCCGAGGACTACCGGCTGGAGGTGACTCCCACGCCGCCGGTGCTGCGCTCCACCATCGACGCCGCGTACTACCCCGCCCCACCATTCAAGCAGAGCGGCGTGGGCCGGTTCTACCTCTCCCCCACCGGCAACGACCCGGCGGCGCTCCGGCTCAACAACCGCGCCTCGGTGGCCACCACCGCGGTGCACGAGGGCTTCCCCGGCCACGACTGGCATTACAAGTACATGACCCGCCACGCCGCCGAGATCAGCAACCTGCGGTGGTTCACCCCGGGAGCGGTGGAGGACTCCGCCTCGATGTGGCAGGACTCGATGGCCTCCGAGGGATGGGGGCTGTACAGCGAGGAGCTGATGGCGGAGCCGATGGACGGGAAGCCGTACGGCTTCTACACCGCGGCGGAACGGCTGTACGAGCTGCAGGGCCAGCTGCTGCGCGCGGTGCGGGTCCGGGTGGACGTGGGGATCCACACCGGGCGGATGACCTTCGACGAGGCGGTGCGGTACTACGCCGAGCACGTGGAGCTCTACCCCGGCGCCCCGGAGGCCGCGGCGAAGGACCCGCAGGCCCGGGCCATCGTGGAGAGCGCCACCCGCGCCATCTACCGCTACTCCAAGTGGCCCACCCAGGCGATCACCTACAACCTGGGCAAGAACGCGATCATCCAGCTGCGCGAGGAGCTGCGCACGCAGCAGGGCGAGAAGTTCTCCGCCCGGGACTTCCACGAGCGGCTGCTGCGGTTCGGGACGATCCCGGCGGGGTACGTGCGGGACGTGATGCTGGGAGGGTGAGGAACCAACGGGGAAGAGGGAAAAGGGAAGCGGGAAGAGGGAAGAGGGAAGAGGAAGCCCCGGCCCGCCCGGCCTGTCATCCCGAGGAGCGTAGCGACGAGGGATCCCTGCGGGTCCGGCCTGGGCTGCAAGGGATCCCTCGGGCCTGCGGCCCTCGGGATGACGGCCGGTGGGGTCGGGTCCCTTCCCCCGTTCCCCCGTTCCCTCGTTCCGCTTCCCGCTTCCCCGCCGTTCCACTATCCGAATCCCATCCCGTGCTTACCTCTGGCACGCCACCTGCCGATAGGAAAGGCAGGACGGAAGCCGGGAGGGCATGATGCCGTCAGCATGGGATGCGGAACCGAGCGGGGACGAGGGCTGGAGCGATCGTGAGGCGTGGCGTGGCGATCTCCACCTCGATGGCAGCGACAGCTGGCGCCGGGAAGCGGGCGAGGGCTGGGTATGGGCGGGGGATGAGAGCGACCTGGTGGGTCTCGACCTGAGCGAGCTCGACCCGGCGCCCGAGGACGCCTGGCCGGAAGATCTGGCCGGGCCGGAGTACTGGCTGTTCAAGCGGTTCGGATTGTAGGATTCGGGCCGACCCAACCCTCGGGGCGGCCCCTCTGCACCACGCACAGACGCTCGTGATCCTGCTCGCCGTCATGCTGGGGCTCACCGCCCTGGCGCGACGGCTGCTCGTTCCCTACCCCATCCTGCTCGTGCTTGGCGGGCTCGGTCTCGGCTTCGTGCCGGGGCTGGCCCGGGTGACGCTCGCGCCCGAGCTGGTGTTCACCGTCTTCCTCCCGCCCATCCTCTGGGCGGCGGCCTACTTCACCAGCTTCCGGGACTTCCGGCGCAACATCCGCCCCATCAGCCTGCTGGCGGTGGGGCTGGTGCTGGCGACCACGGTGGCCGTGGCGTGGGTGGCGCGGCTCATCATGCCCGGGCTGGACTGGGCGCCTGCGCTGGTGCTCGGCGCCATCGTGTCACCGCCCGACGCGGTGGCCGCCACCGCGATCGGGCGCTCGCTGGCGATCCCCGGCGCATCGTGACCATCCTCGAGGGCGAGAGCCTGGTGAACGACGCCAGCGCCCCTGGTGCTCTACCGCGCCGCCGTGGCCGCCACCGTCACCGGCAGCTTCCTCCTCGGCAGCGCGCTGCTCGACTTCGTGTACGCGGCGGTGGTGGGAGTCGGGATGGGGCTCCTGGTGGGCTGGGTGGCGCGGCTGGCGCTGGCGCGGCTCGAGGACAGCTTCGTGGAGATCGGGGTGACGCTGCTGGCGCCGTACGTGGCGTGGGTGGGCGCGGAGGAGGTGCACGCCTCCGGGGTGCTGGCCTGCGTGGCCGGCGGCATCTACCTGCGGCAACGCTACAGCACGCTGGCCACGCCGGTGACCCGGCTGCAGGCGCGGGCGGTATGGGAGCAGCTGGTCTTCCTGCTCAACGGCGTGATCTTCATCGCCATCGGGCTGCAGCTCGGCGCGCTGCACGACACGCTCCCCCCCGGGCAGTTCGGCCCCGTGCTCTGGTGGGCGGCGGCGGTGAGCCTGACGGCCATCGTGGTGCGGCTGCTCTGGGTGCCGGTGGCCACCCTGGTACCCCGCTGGCTGAGCCCGGCGCTGCGCGCCCGCGACCCGGTCCCGCGGCCGGCGGCGATGTTCCTGATCGGCTGGGTGGGGATGCGGGGGATCGTCTCGCTGGCCTCGGCGCTGGCGCTGCCGGAGACCACCGCGGCCGGCGCGCCCTTCCCGTTCCGCACCGAGATCGTGCTGATCGCCTTCGGGGTGATCGTGGCCACGCTGGTGCTGCAGGGGCTCTCCCTCGGGCCCATCGTGCGGCGGCTGGGCTTCGCGCCGGACGACGGGGAGCTGGTGGAGGAGGCCGAGGCGCGCGCGGCGGGGAGCCGGGCAGCGCTGGAGCGGCTGGAGGCGCTGGCGGGCGAGGCGTGGGCCGCGCCTGGCCGGGTGCGGCAGCTGCGCACCTTCTACGAGGAGCGGGGCCGGCGTTCCTCGGTGGTGGCGCCGGGCGGCGAGGACTGCTCGGTGCAGGAGGCGGCGGCCTACCGCCGCCTCCGTCACGCGGCGCTCTCCGCCGAGCGGCTGGCGATGGTATCGCTGCGCGACAGTGAGGTGATCAGCGACGAGGTGCTGCACCGGCTGGAGCAGGAGCTCGACATCGAGGCGCTGCGGCTCGGCACCGGCGACCTGCGGCCCGCCTGACACGCGGCGGGAGGGGGGGGCAGCCGAAACGGCCGCCGGCGACTGCCGGCGGCCGTGGTGTTGTGGTGGGGCGAGAGCCACTGGTCGGGATTGAACCGACGACCGCTCGATTACGAATCGAGTGCTCTACCACTGAGCTACAGTGGCCTTGAAACGACCAGCGCGCACGACTGTGCGCGCTTCTGCTCTTCCATGCCCTGGCGCGGATTCGAACCGCGACGCCTTACGGCACTACCCCCTCAAGATAGCGTGTCTACCAGTTTCACCACCAGGGCGAGGGCCGCAAAGTTAGCGGTCGGAGGCTGGGGGGTCAACCCTGAGGTTGACCCCCCGCATCCCGTTGCGGGAACGGCGCTTAGCCCCCTTACGGAATGCTGCTCGTGTAGGGGCTCCCGCCGATCTGGACCCCGTTCAGGGTGATGCTCACGAGGTCGGTGCCGGAGGCCGCCGGGACGTATCCGGCGAGGTAGGTGCCGTCGCCCAGGTCGGTGACGGCGGCGGCGCCCGGGTTGGCGCCGGTGATGGTCACCTGCACGTTGGCGCCGCCCGCGGCCAGGACGTTCCCGAACTGGTCGCGGAGCTGGATGGTGATGGTGGTCTGGCTTCCCTTGCTGCCGCCCGGCACGGTGGCGCTGCTCTGCGCGGCGTTGGCCGCGCCGGCCACGCCGGTGGCGGTGAAGGTGAGCGGGCTGCCGGCCAGGCCGGCGGCGGTGGCGGTGAGGGTGTTGCTCCCCGCCGCGGTGCCGAGGGTCCAGCTGCCCACCGTGGCGATCCCGCTGGCGTTGGTGGTGGCGCTGGCCCCGGTGAGGCTGCCGCCGCCGCTGGCCACGGCGAAGGTCACGGCCACGCCGGCCACCGGGTTGCCGGAGCCGTCGGTGACCCGGACGAAGGGCGCCACGGGGACCGCGCCGTTGACGGTGCGGACCTGGTTGTCGCCGCCCTGCTTGGTGATGGTGGCGGCGGCGCCGGCGGTGGCGGTGGCCGTGAAGCCGACGGGGCTGCCGCCCAGGCCGGCGGCGCTGGCGGTGAGGGTGTTGACCCCGGCCAGGTTGCCGAGGGTCCAGCTGCCGACGGTGGCGATGCCGCTGGCGTTGCTGACGGCGCTGGCGCCGGTGAGGCTGCCGCCGCCCGAGCCGATGGCAAAGGTGACCGTGACGCCGGCCACCGGGTTGCCGAAGGCGTCGGAGACGAGCACCGCCGGGGCCACCGCGACCGCGGTGCCCACCGTGGCCGACTGGCCGTTGCCGGCGCTCAGGGCGAGGTCGGTGGCGGTGGCCGCCGCGGCGGTGGCGGTGAAGCTGACGGGGTTGCCGCTGATGCCGCCGCCGCTGGCGGTGGCGCTGACGGTCTGGGCCCCGACCAGGCTGCCCAGGGTCCAGCCGCCCACGGTGGCCACGCCGCCGGCACCGGTGACCTGCGTGGCGCCGTTGAGGGACCCGCCGCCCCCGGTCACGGCAAAGGTGACCGTGACGCCGGAGACCGGGTTGCCGGCAGCGTCCTCGACCAGCACGGCCGGCGGCGTGCCGACCGTCCGGCGCACGGTGCCGTTCTGGGCGGTGCTGCTGCTGGCGGTGATCACCGCCGGGGTGCCGGCGGTGACCCCGATGGCGGTCGAGGTGTCGGAGCCGAGCCCCGAGGTGGTGAAGAGCAGGGTCCGCGTGCCCACCGTGCCGCTGATGCCCAGGTTGGTGAAGCTGGCGGTGGCGCCGCCGCCGGTGCTCACGGTGGTGGTGCCGAGCAGGGTGCCGCCGCCGCTCAGGATCAGCGCGCTGACGCTGGCCGCGGCGGGGGTGGGGTTGCCGGCCAGGTCGGTCACCCGGACCACCGGCTGCTCGGTCAGGGTGATGCCGCTCCGGGCGGTGGCGGCCGGCTCGGTCTCGACCAGCAGCCGCGCGGCGGGGCCGGCGGTGATGGTGGTGGGGGTGGCGGTGGCGCCGGTGAAGCCCGGCGCCTCGAAGGTGATGGCGTGGCTGCCCGCCAGGCCCGAGAGGCCAAGATCGGTGAAGGCGGCGACGCCGTTGACGGTGTTCACCGTGACGGTGCCGACGAAGCCGCTGCCGGTGATCACGGCGGTGACCGGGATGCCCGAGGTGGTGAGCGGCGTGCCGAGCGGGTCCTGCAGCTCGAGCACCGGCTGCTGGGCAAAGGCGGCGCCGCTCGCCACGGTGGCGGACGGCTGGGTGGTGATGGCCAGCTGGCCGGTGCCGGCCGGGTTGACGGTGGCGCCGAAGTGCACCGGGCTGCCGGCGAGGCCGGCGGCGGTGGCGCTCAGCGAGTCGAAGCCGGCGGTGGTGCCGAGGGTCCAGCCGCCCGCGCTGGCGATGCCGTTCACGCCGGTGACGGCGCTGGGCGTGCCCACGGCGCCGTTGCCCACGGTCACCGCCCAGGAGACACTGACGCCCGGCACCGGGTTGCCGGTGGTGTCGGTGACCAGCACCGTCGGCGAGGTGGTGACCGACTGGCCCACCAGCGCCGCCTGGTTGTTGCCACCATTGAGCGCGATGGTCCGCGCCGGGCCGGCGGTCAGGCTGAGGGTGCCGCTGTTGAGGTTCTGCAGCCCGTTGCCCAGGAAGGTGAGGCTGCGGTTCCCCGGAGTGCCGACGATGCGGAGCCCGGTGAAGGTGGCGACGCCGCTGCCGTTGGTGGTGGCGGTGACGGTGCCGGCCAGCACGCCGGTGCCGCTGCCCAGGGTGGCGGTGACCTGCACCCCGGCCTGCGCCACCGGGTTGTCGGAGGAGTCGGCCAGGGAGAGCACCGGCTGCTGCGGGAAAGCCACGCCGTTCTGGATGGCCGCCGAGGGCGCGGTGCTGAGCAGCATCCGGGCGGCGGGGCCGTTGCCCAGGGTGATGGTCCCGGAGGTGAGCGGCACCAGCGCGCCGCCGGGACCGCCGTCGAACTTGATCGTGTAGCCGCCGACGTCGCCGAAGAGGTTGAGGCCGGCGTAGGTCGCGACGCCCGCGGCGTCGGAGGTGACCGAGACGCCACCGCGGAGGATGCCGCCCGCGCCGGTGAGGACGGTGGCCTGGACCGTGACGCCCGCCTGGCTCACCGCGTTGCCGGCGTCATCCCGCAGCTGCAGCGCGGGCTGCTGCGCAAAGGCGAGGCCGTTGGCCGCCGCGGCCGACGGCGTGGTGACGAAGGTGAGCGCGCTCGGCAGGCCCGGGGTGAGGGCGATGGCCGCCGTGGTGGCCGGGGTGAGGCCGGCGGAGGTCGCGGTGAGGGTATAGCTCCCCACGACGCCGCTCACCGCCAGGCCGTTGAACACCGCCAGGCCGTTGCCGTTGGTGGTGATAGTCGCGATGCCCCGCACCGTGCCGCCGGCGCTCGCCGCGAGGGTCACCGGGACGCCGGCCTGCGCCACGTTGGTGCCGGAGGCGTCGCGCAGCTGCACGGTGGGCTGCGCGCCGAACGCCACGCCGCTCCGCGCGGTGGCGGAGGGCTGGTTGATGAGGGCGAGCGCCGTGGCGCTGCCCGCGCCGACGGTGACGCCGCCGGAGCTGACGCCGATCAGGCCGGGGGCGCTGAAGGCAAGGGTATGCCCGCCGGGCGCGCCGGTGAGCGAGAGCCCGCTGAACGTGGCGATGCCGCTGGCCTGGGTATTCACGGTCAGGGTGCCGCCCAGGGTGCCGCTGCCGGTGCCGACCGCGGCGGTGACCGCCACGCCGGCCTGGCTCACGGCGTTGCCGGAGGAGTCCTGCACCCGGACCGCCGGCTGCAGCGGGAAGGCCACGCCACTCACCACCTGCGTGGAGGGCTGCTGGCTCATGGCCAGCCGGGCCGCGGCGCCGGGGCCGAGGACGATCACCAGCGAGGTGTCGGGTACCAGCCCGGCGGCGGTGAACGCGATGGTGTAGGTGCCGGCGGTGCCGAAGAGGTCGAGCCCGCTGTAGCTGGCGCTGCCGCCGGCCACGGTGTTGATGGTGCGGGTGCCGCGCAGCTGCGCGCCGCCACCGAGCAGCGTGGCGGTGATGGCGCGTCCGGCGGTGCCGACGGGATTGCCGTTGGCGTCGAGCAGCTGCACCACCGGCTGGGTGGCGAGCGGGGTGCCGCTGGCGGCGGAGGCCGAAGGCTCGGTGGTGACCGTGAGCCGGACCGCCGCGCCGGCGGCCGCGGTGGCGCCGAACCGCACGGGGCTGCCGGTGAGCCCGGCGGCGGTGGCGCTCAGCGAATCGGCGCCGGCCACCGGGCCGAGGGTCCAGCTGCCCGCGCTGGCGATGCCCCCCGCGCCGGTCACGGCGTTGGGGTTGGCGACCGACCCGCCGCCGAGGGTGACGGCGAAGGTGACGTTCACCCCCGCCACCGGGTTGCCGGTGGTGTCGGTGACCAGCACCGAGGGCGGGATCGCCACCGGCTGGCCCACGCCGGCCGTCTGGTTGTCACCGGCGTTGAGCGCGATGGTCCGCGCGGCGCCGGCGCTCACCACGATGGTGCCGGACACCACGCCGGTCAGGGTGCCGGAGGAGAACCCCAAGGTGCGGTTGCCCACCGCGCCCACCAGCGTGAGCCCGCTGAACGTCGCCACGCCTGCCGCGCTGGTGGGCACGGTGACCGTGCCGACGAGCGCCGGCGCGCCGGTGGCGACGGCGGCGGTGACCTGGGTGCCCGCCACCAGGACGGGGTTGTTGGCGGAGTCGGCGACGGTGACCACCGGCTGCTGCGCGAGCGCCACGTTGTTCTGGGCCACGGCCGACGGCGCCGTGCTGAGCAGCAGCTTGGCGGCCACGCCGGCGCTGAGCGTGGTGGGCGTGGCCACCAGGGTGTCGATGGAGCTGGCGGCGTTCCCCGCGAACCGCAGGGTGTAGCTGCCGATGGGCCCGAAGAGGTTGAGGTTGCCGAAGGTGGCCTGGCCGGCCGCGTCGGTGGGGACCTGCAGCGTGCCGCGGAGGTTGCCGCCGGCGCCACTCGCCAGGGACGCGACGATGGTGACGCCGGACTGCGCCAGCGGGTTGCCCACGCTGTCACGCAGCTGGAGCACGGGCGCGGTGGTGAACGTCAGGCCGCTCTGGGCGGCGGCCGGGACCGGCACCGCAAGGGTCAGCTGGGCCGGGAGGCCGGCGCCAAGCGCCACCACGTTCGAGGTGCCGGTGGTGAGCCCCGGCGAGGTGAAGCTCAGGGTGTAGTCGCCGGCGGCACCGATCAGGGCAAGCCCGGTGAAGGGGGCGGCGCCGCTGGCGTTGGTGTTGACGGTGACGGTGCCCGCGAGGGTACCGCCGGCGCTCACGTTCGCGGTGATGGCAATGCCGGGGAGCGCCACGTTGTTGCCGGTGCTGTCGCGCAGCTGGACCACCGGCTGGGTGGCAAGCGCCACGCCGCTGCGCGCGGTGGCGGAGGGCTGCACCGCGACCGCGATGGTGGTCGGGGCGCCGGCGCCGATCTGGACGGTCGAGGAGACCACGCCGGAGAGGCCCGCCGCGCTGAAGCCGATGGTGCGCGCGCCGGGGGTGCCGGCGATCGCCAGGTCGGTGAACGGCGCGGCGCCGCTGGCCAGGGAGACGACGCTGGTGGTGCCCAGCAGCGTCCCGGTCCCGGTGGCCAGGACCGCGCCCACGGTGATCCCGCCCTGGGCGACCGGGTTGCCGGCGGAGTCCTGCACCTGCACCACCGGCTGCTGGGCGAAGGGCAGGCCGCTGGCGCCCGAGGCCGACGGCTGGGTGAGCAGGCCGAGCCGGGCCGCGGCGCCGGGGGTCAGCACGATGACCGCCGAGGTGTCGGGGGTGAGGCCCGTCGACGCCACGGCGATCCGGTAGCTCCCGGCCAGCCCGAGGATGTCGAGGCTCAGGTAGGTGGCGAGGCCGGTGGCGCCGGTGGTCACGGTGCGCACGCCGCGAAGCGAGCCGGTGCCCACGAGGGTGGCGGTGACCTGGCGGCCGCCGCTGTTCACGGGGTTGCCGCCGGCGTCCTGGACCTGCACCTCGGGCTGCCGGGGCAGCACGGTGCCGCTGGCGCTGGTGTCGGCGGGCTGCACCACGATGGCGAGCTTCGCGGCGGGGCCGGCGGAGGCGGTGGCCGTGAAGCTGACGGGGCTGCCCTTGACCGGGCCGGGCGGCACGCTCGCCTCGACGGCATTGGCGCCGGTCCCCGGGCCGAGGATCCAGGCGGTGACCCGGGCCACGCCCAGGCTGTCGGCCACGACGGTGACGGCGGTGTCGGTCACGGCACCGTTGGAGACGGCGCCGCCCCCCTGGGTCACGCGGAACACCACGCTGGCGCCGGCGATCGGATTGCCGCCGGCGTCGAAGACCCGGACGGCGGGGCTGGTGCCGACCGGCAGGCCGGCGGCGCCGTTCTGGGCCAGCACCGAGACCGCGGCCACGGAGTCGGGCGCGCCGGCGAGGACGGTGGCGGTGAAGTCGGTCTGGCCCACGCCCGGCACCAGCACCGTGAGGGTGCGGGTGCCGACGAGGGTGCCCAGGGTCCACTGGGTGCGTGCCTCGCCCAGCGAGTCGGTGACCGCGGTGCGGGGGGCGGCGGCACCGCTGCCGGTGGACGGGATCCAGGAGAGGTTCTTGCCCGCCACGCCGTGGCCCTGCGCGTCGACCACGCGCACCACGAGCGACTCGGGCAGCACCGCGCCCAGCGCGGCGCTCTGGCTGTCGCCCGCCACCCGCACGATGCCGGTGGCCACGGGCGTGGCGGTGTGGCTGAAGCTGACGGGCGAGCCGGCGAGCCCCGCCGCGGTGGCGGTGGCGCCCTGCGCGCCGGCCACCGGGCCGAGCGTCCGGCGCACCGCCGCGTGGCCGTCGGCGCCGGTGGCGGTGGTGTCGTCGGAGACGCTGCCGCCACCCGTCGCCGCCCACAGCACCGCCTGCCCCGCCACCGGGTTGCCGTACCCGTCGGTGACCACCACCACCAGGGACTCGGCCAGCGCCGCGCCGGCGCCCGCGGCCTGACCATCACCGGAGAGGGCAAAGACGGTGTCGGCGGCCCCGGCAAGCCCGGTGGCGTCGAAGGTGGCCACGAGGCTGGCCGCCCCCACCACGCGGGCCTCCACCCGCTGCGAGCCCGCCAGCTGGCCCAGCACCCAGCGCGAGCGCGCCCGGCCATCCACGTCGGTCACCGCCGTGTCGGGGATGAGCTGGGCGCCGCTCCCGCCGGCAATGGCCCGGAAGACCACCTGGCGCCCCACCACGGGCTCCTGCGCCGCGTCGGTCACCCGCACCACCAGCGTGTCGGGGAGCGGCGCCGCCACCGTGGCCGACTGGCCGCCCCCGCCGATGATGGCGATGGCCGTCGGCGTGCCCCCGGGCGGGTTGTTGAGGCTCTCGCCGCCGCCACAGGCGGCGATCACCGCCGCGGCGAGGATCGTGGCGAGGGTGCGAACGCGTGAATCCGTGACCAGCGTGCGAAGAAGAGCGCGGGGGCGCATGCGAACCGGGTCCTGAAGAACATGGGGGCGTCCGGGGTCCTTCCCGCGCGCCGACGATAGAACAACACGGTGCCGGCCACGGCGTCACGCCGCGGGACGGGCCCTGACTTCCCGGCGATGGGCTGCCGTGGGGGACTACTGCACGTCGAAGCCGGTGCTCGAGGCGCCGGCGAGGCCGGTGGCGGAGGCATCGAGGGTGTACCCGGTGCCCGCCGCGTCGATGGTCAGGTCGCCGAAGCTCGCGATGCCGCCCGAGGCGGAGACGGTCACGGTGCCGCCGAGCGTACCGCCGCCCGGGTTTGGGGCCAGGGTGATGGTGATGGCGTCGGTGGCGCTGGTGACCAGGTTGCCGAGCGCATCGAGGATGCGGACCTCGACGGCGGGGCTGATCTTGTCGCCCACCAGCACGGTCGAGGGCTGCACCAGGAACTGGAGCTGGGTGGCGACGCCGAACGGATCCACCAGCAGCGCGTCGGTGTCGCTGCTGGCCCCGTGCGTGGCGTCGCCGGGATAGCTCGCGGTGAGGGTCTTGGCGCCGGCCGTGGTCGGGGTGTAGCTGCAGCTCCCGATCGCCACCGTGGCGCTGCACCCCACCGTGCCGTCACTCACCGAGACCGTGCCGGTGGCGCCGCCGCTCACGGTGAAGCTGACGGTCACCTGCTGGCCCAGGACGATGGTGCCGGGCGCGACCCCGGTGATCGTGGTCGTGGTGGCGATCGCGCTGACCGTGTGGCCCACCGCGGCGGAGGTGCTGCCGAGGAGGTTGGCGTCGCCGGCGTAGGTGGCCACGAGCGAGCCGGCGCCGACGCTGGTCGGGGTCAGCTGGCAGTTCCCCGCCCCGGCGCTGGTGGTGCAGCTCCCGCCCAGCCCGTCGGTGACGGTGACGTTGCCGCTCGGCGCGCCGGCGCCGGGGGCGAGCACCGCCACGGTGAAGTTCGCGGTGTAGGGCGTACCCACCGTCGAGGGGTCGGGCGCGCTGCCGGTGACCGTGGTGGTGGTCGACGCCTGGCGGGGGGGGCGGCGGGGCGGTGGCCGCCTGGCTGACGGTGTGCGACGCGGTCCCGCTGCTGCCGAGGAAGTTGGCGTCACCCGCGTAGGTGGCGGTGAGGGTCCTGCTGCCGGCCGCGGTCGAGGCCATCGCGCAGGAACCGCTCCCGCCCGCCAGGGTGGCGTTGCAGGAGACGCTGCCGTCGCCCACGGTCACGGTGCCGGTCGGGGTGCCCCCCGCGCCCGTGACCGACACGCTCACGGTGTAGCTCTCCCCGACGACGGTCGCGGCGGGGTTGACCTGGGTGATGCCCGTCGCGGAGCCGCCGGCGGTGACGGTGATGGTCCCGGAGACCAGGCTGGTCAGCCCGGCGCTGGAGTAGACCAGGGTGTGCGGCCCCGCGGGGCCTGTCAGGGCCAGCCCGCTGAAGGTGGCGATGCCGGTGCTCGCGGTGTTCACGGGCGTGGTGCCGGAGAGGACGGCGCCACCGCTCTGGACCGCGACGTCCACGGGCACGCCCGCCTGCGCCACCGCGTTGCCGAAGACGTCGAGGAGCCGGACCGAGGGCTGCTGCGGGAAGGTCACGCCGCTGGCGACGCTGCTCGAGGCCGCCGTGACCGAGGCGATCTGGGTGGCCGCGCCGGCCACGCCGGTGGCAGTGAAGCTGACGGGGCTGCCGGTGAGGCCGCTCGCGGTGGCGCTCAGGGTATTGGCGCCGGCGATGGTACCGAGCACCCAGTTGGCCGGCGCCGCGAGGCCGGTGGCGCCGGTACTCACGATGCTCGAGGCGCCGCCGCCGACGCTGCCGCTGCCCGCGGTCACGGTGAAGGTGACGCTGACGCCGCCCACCGGGTTGCCGCTCTGGTCGGTGACCAGCACGGCGGGGGCCGTGGTCACCGCGGTGTTCACCGTGGCCACCTGGTTGTTGCCGGCGCTCAGCGCGATGGTCGTGGCCGCGCTGGCAGTGAGGGTGATGGTGCCCGAGGTGATCCCGGTGTAGCCGCTCGCGGCGAACAGCAGGGTGTGGGCGCCCGCCGTGCCGGTCAGCTTGAGGTTGGTGAAGGTGGCCTGGCCACTGCCGTTGGTGGTGGCGCTCAGCGTGCCGCCCAGGGTGGCGGTGCCACTCGCCACCGACACCGTGACGGCGACGCCGGACTGGTTCACCGGGTTGCCGATGGCGTCCTGGAGCTGGAGCACCGGCTGGGTGCCGAACACCGCGCCGTTGACGGCCGTCACCGACGGCTGGGTGGTGACGGCGAGCTTGCTGCCACCACCGGCGGTCAGCGCCACCGTGCCCGACGTGACCGTGGCCAGGCCGGTGCCGGCGAAGGCCAGGGTGTAGTCGCCGGCGGTGCCGCTCAGCGAGAGCCCGGTGAAGGTGGCCGCGCCGGCGGCGTCGGTGGTGGCCACCGCGTTGGTAAGGGTGGAGCCGCCGGGCCCGGAGGCCACCGTGGCGGTGATGGCGATGCCTTGGGACAGGACCGGATTGCCGAAGCCGTCGCGCAGCTGGACCACCGGCGCCGGCACGAACGCGGCGCCACTCGCCACCGTGGCCGGCGGCGGCGTGGTAAGGGAAAGCTGGGAGGCCGGCCCCACCGTCAGCACGAGGTTGCCGCTCACCACCGGGGTGTAGCCGGCGGTGGTGGCGTCGAACTGCAGCGTGTAGGTACCCGGCGGCCCGGAGACGGCCAGGCCGCTGAAGGTGGCCAGGCCGGTGGACCCAGTGGTGGCCGTCGGGTTGGTCAGGGTGGCGCCCACCGGGCCGGAGGCGATCGTGGCCGTGACCAGCACGCCCGTCACGCTCACGCTGTTGCCGGAGATGTCCTGCACCTGGGCCCGCGGTTGGGTGGCCAGCGCCACGCCGCTCTGGCCCGTGGTGCTGGGCTGGCGGTTGACGCCGAGCTTGACCGCGGTGCCGGCGGTGACGGTGAGCGGAGTCCGCGCCGTGCCGGTGAGCCCCGTGGAGGTGAAGCTCAGGCTGTCGGTGCCGATCACCCCGTTGATGGCCATCCCCGCGAACGTGGCCTGGCCCAGGGCGTCGGTGAGGGCGCTGCCGTTGGTGAGGGTGCGCGTCACCGAGAAGAGCGCCCCGTCAATGGTGACGCCGGCCTGCGCCACCGCATTGCCGCTGGCATCCTGCAGCTGCACCACCGGCACCGTGGTGAAGGCGATGCCGTTCTGCGCGGTGGTAGGCGCCGCGGCGATGACCGCCAGCGTGGTGGCCGCGCCGGTGGTGCCGGTGGCCGTGAAGGTGACCGGGCTGCCGGCCAGGGTGCCGGATGTCGCGGTGAGGGTATTGGTCCCCGCCACGCCGCCCAGGGTCCAGCTGCCCACCGTGGCGACGCCGCTGGCGTTGCTGGTGGCGCTGCCGCCGGTGACGCTGCCGCCGCCCCCCGCCACCGCGAAGGTCACGGCCACGCCGCTCACCGGGTTGCCGCTCTGGTCGGTGACCAGCACCGCCGGCGGAGTGCTCACCGGCGTGCCGACCGGCGCCGACTGACCGTCGCCCGCGCTGAGCGCCAGCGTGGTGGCGGGACCGGCCGTCAGGGCGATGCTGCCGGAGGTGGCGGCGGTGAGCGTCCCGGAGGTGAAGCTCAGGGTCCGCGTGCCGGTGGTACCGGTGATCGAGAGACCGCTGAAGGCCGCCTGGCCCGCCGCGCTGGTGTTCACCGTGGCGGTGCCACCCAGGGTGCCGCCGCCGCTCGCGATGGCCACCGTCACCGGCACGCCGGCCTGGCTCACGTTGTTGCCGTTGGCGTCGCGCAGCTGGGCCACCGGCTGGGTGGCGAACACCGCGCCGTTGGCGGCGCTGGTGGAGGGCTGCGTGGTGAGCACCACCTGCGTGGCCGCTCCCGCCGTGCCGGTGGCGTTGAAGGTCACCGTCGGGAGGCCCGAGGCGCTCGCGGTGACCGTGTTGGCGCCGGCCACGGGGCCAAGGGTCCAGCTGGTGACGGCGGCCACGCCGTTGTTGTCGGTGACTGCGGCGCCGCCGTTGAGCGCCCCGCCGCCGGCGGTGACCTGGAAGGTCACGGCCACGCCCGCCACCGGGTTGTTCTGCGCGTCCTGCACCAGCACCGTCGGCGGCGCGGCCACCGTGGTCCCGACCGTCGCGCTCTGGCTGGTGGCGGAGGTGGCGGTCATCTGCGTGGCACCGCCGGCCGTGATGTCGAAGTTCGCCGAGACGTCGGGGGTGAGGCCGGTGGTGGAGAACAGCAGCGAGTAGCTCCCCGCCGGACCACTCACCGTGAGCGTCTGGAAGGTGGCGAGCCCGGCGGCGTCGGTGACGACCGTCCGGCCCGCGGGGTTGAGGCTCCCCACCGAACCGTTGATGGCCGCGGTGACGCTGCGGCCGCTCGAGGCCACCGGGTTGCCGGCGGCATCCTGCACCTGCACCACCGGCTGCTGCACGAACGGCGTCCCGCTCGGCGTCGGCGAGGAGGGCTGCGTCACCACGACGAGCTTGCTCGCCGCGCCGGCACCCAGCGCGACCGGCGCGGAGGTGACGCCGGTGAGGCTGTCGCCGGTGAAGGTGAGCTGGTAGCTCCCGGCGAGCCCGGTCAGCGAGAGGTTGGTGAAGGTCGCGACACCGTTCACCGACACCGCGACGGTGTTGCCGCCCAGGCTGCCGCTCGACTGGGCGGTGATCGCCACGCCGCTGGTGCTGACGTTGTTGCCGTTCTGGTCCTGCAGCTGGATGACCGGCTGCTGGGCGAACACCACCCCGCTCTGCGCGGAGGCGGAAGGCTGCGTGACCATGGCCAGGCGGCCGGCGCTGCCGGCCAGGCCGGTGGCCGTGAAGCTGACGGTGCTGGTGCCGCCGCTGAGCGCGGCGGAGGCGTCGAGGGTGTTGGCGCCCGCGGTGCCACCCAGGGTCCAGGTCACCGCGGCGAAGCCGCTCGCGTCGGTCTGGGCCACCGCGGCGGCGGTCCCGCCACCGCCGGTCACCGTGAACGTGACGCTGACGCCGACCACCGGGTTGCCGCTGAGGTCAGTGACCTGCACCTGCGGATCGATGGCCACCGGAGACCCGGCCGTGGCCGTCTGGTTGTTTCCCGCGGTGATGGCGAGGCTCGCGGGCGCGCCCGCGCCGAGCGCAATGGCGTTGCTGGTGGCGCCGCTGAGCCCGCTGGCCGCGAAGCCGAGGGTGCGGCTGCCCGCGGTCCCGCTCAGCGCCAGGTCGGTGAAGGTGGCGATGCCCTGCGCGTCGGTGGCAACCGCCGTGGTGCCGCCGAGGCTGCCGCCCCCGCTGGCGATGCTGGCGGTGACGGTCACGCCGGCCTGCGCCACCGGGTTGCCGCCGCCATCCTGGAGCTGCACCACCGGCTGGGTGGTGAGCGCCACGCCGCTCTGCGCGGTGGTGGCGGGCTGGGTCTGCAGCACCAGCTGGGCAGCCGGACCGGCCGCGAGGGTCAGCGGGCTGGCGGTGACGCCGGCGAGGCCGGTGGCCCCGAAGGCCAGGGTATAGCTCCCCACCGGGCCGACGAGCTGCAGGTTGCTGAAGGTGGCCACCCCGGCGGCGTTGGTGAGCACGGTGTCGGTGCCGGCGAGCACCCCGCCCGCCCCGGTGGCGATGGTCACGCCCACCGCGACGCCGGCCTGCGGCACGGCGTTCCCGGCGCCATCCCGCACCTGCAGCACCGGGGCCGGGGCAAGCGCCACGCCGCTCTGCGCGGTGGCGGGCGGCGGCACCTCGAGGGTGAGCGCCGTGCCGCTCCCGGCGGCGAGGGCGATGGCGCTCGAGGTCACCGGGTTGACGCCGGTGGCGCCGGCCGTCACGGTGAAGGTCAGGGTGTAGTTGCCCGCGGGCCCGGTGAGGGAGAGCCCGGTGAAGGCCGCGCTGCCGGCCGCCGTGGTCGGCACCGTCAGCGTGCCGCCGAGGATCACGCCCGCGGGCGCGCCGGTGAGGCTGGCGGTGAGGCTCACGCCGGCGAGCGCCACCACGTTGTTGCTGGCGTCGCGCAGCTCGACCACCGGTTGCGTCGCCAGGACCGAGCCGCTCTGCGCGGTGGCGGAGGGCTGGGTGGAAAGCGCGAGCGCGGTGGGCGTGCCGGCGCCGAGGGTGATCGCCGTGGAAGTGACGCTGGCCAGCGCGCTGCCGCTGAAGGTGAGCGTGCGCGCCCCGGCGGCACCGGTGATGGCCAGCCCGGTGAAGGCCGCCGCGCCGCTGGCGTTGGTGTTCACCGTGGTGGTGCCGCCCAGCGTCCCGCCGCCGGTGGCGATGGCCACCGAGACCGGCACGCCGGCCTGGGCCACCGCGTTCCCCGCGGAGTCGCGCAGCTGGATCACCGGCTGCTGGGCCAACGCGACCCCGCTCTGCGCGGTGGCGGAGGGCTGGGTGGTGATGCCGAGCAGCGCGGCGGGGCCGGCGGAGAGCAGCACGGCGGCGGAGGTGTCCGGCGTCAGGCCGGCGCCGGCGAACACGAGGGTATAGCTGCCGATCGGCCCGGCGAGGCTCAGCCCGCTGAAGGTGGCGACGCCCGAGGCGTTGGTCGAGGCGCTGGGCGCGCCGCGCAGGGTGGCGCCGCCGGGGGCCGTGGCGGTGACGCTCACCCCGGCCTGGGTCACCGCGTTGCCGAAGGCGTCGCGGAGCGCCACCGCCGGCTGCTGGGCGAACACCACGCCGCTCTGCGCCGCGCCGCTGGGCTCGGTGACCACCAGCAGGCGCGCCGCCGCGCCGGGGGCGGCGGTGGCCGTGAAGCTGACGGGGCTGCCGCCCAGCGGGGCGCCGCCGGCGCCGGTGGCGGCGGCGCTCACCGCGTTGGCGCCGGCGGTGGTGCCGAGGGTCCACGCCGCCAGGGTGGCCACGCCCTGCGCGCTGGTGGCCACCGACGCGGTGGGGCCCGAGCCGGTGCCGTCCGAGACGGTGCCACCGCCCTGCGCCACCGAGAAGGTGACCGTGACCCCCTGCACCGGGTTGCCGTTCTGGTCGGTGACCTTCACCGACGGGGGCGCCGCCACCGCCTGGCCCACGGTGCCGTTCTGGCTCGCCGCCGACTGCCCCGCGAGGGTGGTGGGCTGCGCCGCGCCGCCGATGGCGGTGAACGTCACCTGCGGCAGCCCGCTCACCGCGGCGGTCAGGGTGTTGGGCCCCGCCACCGGCGAGAGGGTCCAGTAGGTGAAGGCGTAGCCCTGGGCGTTCGTGGTGCTGGTCTGCGGCACCACGCTGCCGTTGCCGGCGGTGGTCACCCAGTTGACGCTGCGGCCGGCCACGCCGTTGCCGTTGGCGTCCTGCACCTGCACCACCACGGAGTCGGTGAGCGTGAAGCCGGCGGGCGCGCTCTGGCTGTCGGGGGAGATCCGCACCAGCGCCACGGCGCCGCCGGCGGTGGCGGTGGACTGGAAGCTCACCGGCGAGCCCTTGAGCCCGGCCGCCGTGGCCGTGGTGCCCTGCGTCCCGGCGTTGGGGCCCAGGGTGCGGCGCACCGCGGCGCGGCCATCGGCCCCGCTCGCCACCAGCGCCGCGCTCACGCTCCCCTGCCCCGCCGGGACCGCCCACGCCACGTCCTGCCCCGCCACCGGGTTGCCGTACCGGTCGGTCACCAGCACCGCGAGCGACTCGGCGAGCGCGGCGCCCACCGTGCCGGCCTGCCGGTCGCCGGCGGCGAGCCGCAGGGTGTCGGCGGCCGCCGCCGCGGCGGTGGCATCGAAGAACACCTTGAGGGTACCCGGCGTGCCGGTGGCGACCACCCGCGCCTCCACCCGCTGCGCGCCGGCCAGCGCGCCCAGCACCCACACCGAGCGGGCCCGGCCGTTGATGTCGGTGCGGGCGGTGTCCGGGATGACCGCGCCGTTGGCGCCCCCCGCCAGGCGGGTGAAGACGATCGGCTGGTCCTGCACCGGGCGCGCCTTGGCGTCCGTCACCAGCACCACGAGGGTGTCGGCCAGCGGCAGCGTCACGGTGCCCGACTGGGCATCGCCCGCGACCTTCACGATGGCGGTGGGGAGTCCTTCGGAGGGTACCGTGAGACTGTCCCCCCCACCGCAGTTCACGGCGGCGGCGAGGACGACCAGCGGACCCAGCCAGCGGTACGGCGAACGGAACAGTGCCACGAGCCTGCAGGGGCTGAAGACAAGAACAAAGGAGGGCAGACACCGTGCCCACCCCGGGGCGCATATCCTATTCGCCAAGCCGTTCCCCCGCTAGGAGTTGACGGGAGTGTTGCAGGCCGACTTGTGGCGCCGGGACCACAGATTGTTGCTGACCCGGCGCCTGACAGGCATCGGCCCCGCCGAAATTCATGAGTTTTGGCGCGAAAATGGGGGTGGGACGGGGTATGCTGCCCTCCCCGTTCCCACCCCCGCCTGGACCCCGAGGCCGATTCCGGGTCAGTGGAAGGTCACGCCGACACCGAAGTTGAGCAGTCGCTCGTTGTGGGTCTCGTAGTGCTGGCCGACGAAGTCGAGACTCGGCGTGATGGAGATCTTCCGGGCCACCCGGATGTCGTACCCGAGTCCGATCGCCACCGCGGAGCCGTACCGGTTGGACTCGAAGGTCACATCCCCGGCATAGTCGACGAGCTGGTCCACCGCGACCCCGAGTCCCCCACGGAGCCAGAAGTCGGACCGCTCGGCGGGATAGAACTGCGCGATGCCCATCAGGCTGCCGAGGGCGCGTTCGTACGAGACGCCCGAGAAGCCGGATTCGTAGAAGTTGGCGCCCCAGCCCTGCAGCTCCGCGCCGAGGAGGAGCGACTTCGAGACGGTGCCACCCAGCTTGAGGTAGGCGACCCCGCCCGAGACGTTGTCGCTCCAGCCCAGCCCGTCGCGGGCGTCGAACGACTCGCCCCCGACGCCGAGGCCGGCGCTGAGCCAGAAGCCCTCGCGGCGCCGACGCGCGGTGTCATCGTCCACCTGGCGGATGCCGCGGCCGCGGGAGCCCCGGCCATGATGCGGGTCATCGTCCTGGGCCTGTGCGGCGGCCGGGGCCAGCAGCAGGGCGAGAGCCAAGAAGGAAGCGGCAGTGTGCAGACGCATGATCGTCCTCCTGTCAGTGATGACCATCGAAGGTCAGGGTGATGCCGAAGTTGAGGACCCGTTCGCGGTAGCCATCGGGTCCGTCGATGTTCATGCGGATCATCTCCACGCTGGGGCCGATCCAGAGCCCGTTGCCCGCCGGCACCTCGAAGCCGCCACCCACCGCCCAGGCCAGGCCGTAGTCCTGGACGATCGGGGCGCTGCAGTCGCAGTAGTCGTCGAGGAGATCCTGGCCGTAGCGGCCGAAGCCGCCGGCGGCCCGGAGGTAGAGCCCGCTGGTGGGGATGGGATAGACGCGGGCACCGACCATGGCGGTGGTGACGGTCTCGAGCGCGCCGTCGCCGGTGACGTTGAACCAGGCGAAGCCCTCGAACCCGACCCGGAGCGCCTGCCCCACGCCGGCGCCGAAGCCGATGTTCACCGTCGGGCGGACGCGGGAGGGGTAGTAGGGCGAGGGCACGCCAAGGGAGGCCACCGCCTCGCTCCCCGCGCCGACGCCGAAGCTGGCGTAGTAGCCGCCGCGGCGCAGCGGCGCGCGCCGGTCGGGACGGGCCCGTGAGCGATCGTCCTCGCCGCGCGGCCGGCGGCGTTCCACCGGGGCGGGGTCGTCGCGCTCGTCCTCGACGGCGTGGTCATCGGGAACTTCCCGGAGCTGCGGATTGGGTTCGTGGTCCTGCGCGCGGAGGGCGGCCGGCGCGGTGAGGCACAGCGCGGCGGCGGCCAGGAGGAAGAAGCCAGGAGTTCGCATCTCGGACCCACCTCGACCGGTGTATCTTGGACGGCGCGGAAACGGGGGAAACACCGGCTCCTTAGGCAAGGTGTGGACCGCGCCGCGATCGGCGCCTGAACCTCTTGTGGCGCAAACACTTGGCGGAGACCGTCCAGCCAGGGCCCCCGCCAGACCGTCCGCGTCCGCGGACACTCCCGAACCCGAAGTGTCCACCTGCATGACGCCTCGCGCGCGCTCGCTGCTGTTCTTCGGAGGCACCCTCGTGGCCGCCCTGGTCTTCGCGCGGCTGGGGCTGTGGCAGGTGGCGCGGCTCCGCGAGCGGCGTGCCCTCAACGCGGTGGCGAGCGCGGCGCGGGAGCGGCCGCCCCTCGCGCTCGACGCGATGCTCGCGGCCGGGGGCGGAACGGGGGGACGGCTCGATCACCGGCAGGTCAGTGTCTCGGGCCGCTACGACCACGCGGCGGACATCGTGATCCGGGGCCAGAGCGAGGGTGGGGTACCGGGCGTGCGGCTGGTGACGCCGCTGCGGCCGCTCGCCGGCGACACGGCGATCCTGGTGCAGCGGGGGTACGTCACCTCACCCGACGCGCGCCGGGTGGAGCTGGCGCCGCTGCAGGAGCCTGGGGTGGTGTGGGTGAGGGGGCTGGCCTTTGCGCTGGACACGACGGCGCCGGGCGAGCCGATGGAGGAGGGGGGCCAGCTGACCTGGCGGCGGATCGACCTCCGCGCCATCCGCGCCCGGCTCCCCTACCCCGTGGCGGACTACGTGATCCTGCACGTCGCCGACTCGAGCGGCCCGCGCGGCCTCCGGCGCGATGCGCCGGCCCCCCTGGATGACGGGCCCCACCTGAGCTACGCCATCCAGTGGTTTTCCTTTGCGATCACCGCCCTGGTGGTTGGCGGCATCATCGGGTTCCGAAAGGCCTAGCCCCGCCGCGGGCGCTACCGGCCGTCCAGCTGCTCGATCGTCGCCGTGCTCGCCGGCCGCTCCTTGCGCAGCCGCGCCGCCACCTGCTCCGCCTGGCGCAGCGCGCGGATCACGTTCTCCCCCGCCAGCTTTCGCAGGTCGGCCTCGCTCCAGCCGCGCCGGATCAGCTCCGCGAACAGCGCGGGGAAGGTCGAGACATCCTCCAGGCCGAGGGGTCCCGGCCCCATGCCATCGAAGTCGCTGCCGATGCCCACGTGGTCCGCGCCGGCCACCTTCCGGACGTGCTCGATGTGGTCGGCCACCTGGCTGAGGGTGGCCCGCGGGAGGGGATGGCCCTCGCGCCAGGCGCGCCACCGCCGGCGCCCCTCCACCGAGTCGGCACTCTCCCGCGCGATCGCCGCCTGGGCCGAGTCGTCGGCCAGCTCGGCCAGGCGGCGCTCCTCCGAGACGAACGACTGCACGAACGTCACCATGACGACGCCCCCGTTCCGCGGCAACCGCGCCAGGATGGAATCGGGGACGTTGCGCAGGTGGTTGGTGAGCGCGCGGGCGGACGAGTGGGAGAAGATGACCGGGGCCTCGGTCACGTCGAGCGCGTCGCTCATGACGCCGGGCGAGACGTGGGAGAGGTCCACCAGCATGCCGAGGCGGTTCATCTCCCGCACCACCTCGCGGCCGAAGGGGGTGAGCCCGCCGTGCTTGAGGGTGTCCTGCGCGGCGTCGGCCCAGGCCAGGGTGACGTTGTGGGTCAGGGTGAGGTAACGGGCGCCGAGTTCGTAGTAGGCGCGCAGCGCACCGAGCGAGTTCTCGATGGCGTGCCCCCCCTCCATCCCGAGCAGCGAGGCGATCCGCCCCTGGCGCCGCGCCCGCACGATATCCTCGGCGGTGAGGGCCAGCGCCAGCCGGTCGGGATAGCGCGCAACCATGCGCCGGGCGATGTCGAACTCCTCGAGCTGGATCCGCGCGTAGCCGCTGTCGCGGTCCTCGCCGGGCACGTAGATGGACCAGAACTGCGCGCCGACCCGCCCCGCCTTGAGGCGGGCGAGGTCGGTCTGGCCGGGGACCGAGTCGCGCAGGTCGTAGGCCTCGACGTCGCGGGGATGGTCCGTGTTGGTGCGGATCTCCCAGGGGAGGTCGTTGTGGCCGTCGACAAGGATCGTCCGCTCGAGAATGCGGCGGGCCTGCGCCAGGGCGGGGTCGGGCGCCTGGGCGGCGAGCCCGGGGCCGAACGAGAGCGCGAGGGCGGCGCCGAGCGCCGGGAGCAGACGGAACGGGGTGGCCATGGCGGCCCTCCAGGGATGGGAACGCGGCCCGGCGCTCAGCGCGCCGGACGGGACTTGCCGAGCTGCACCAGCTCCGGCCGCGCGAGGAACTCGGGGCAGATCGTCTGGTCGAACTCGTACGGGCCCCCGGTCTCGGCGTCGGTCCAGGGGAAGCCGCGGCAGACCGCGGGGTAGTGCGGGTCGGCGTGGATGCTGCAGCCGCCGTCCACGTAGAACACGCAGCGGCCTTTCCGGACCCGGGTGCGCCACTCCCCCCACCGCGTCCGGTAGATCCGGTCCTCGCCATAGCGGGCCCGGAGTGCGGCCGCCTCCGGCTCGCTCACCGTGGTACCGTAGGCGCAGCAGGAGGCGTGGTGCGGGCACGGGAAACAGGGCAGCGCAGGAAAGGACACGAAGCGGACGCCAGGGTAGAGGGTCGGGGCCGGGAATCTAGTCGGTGACGCGCCTGATGGGGCGGCCATCGAGCTTGCCCTGGGTCGGGACCCGCAGCAGCCGCGCGAGCGTGGGCGCGATGTCCACGGTGCGCACCGTGTCCGGGTACACGCCGGGCCGGATGCCGGGACCGTAGAATGCCAGCGGCACGTTCACGTCGTCGGGGTTGGTCGTCCCGTGGGTGGCATACCCCGGCCCGTCGGCCCAGATGTACCCCGGCTTGGCCTGCGCCGCCACGAACCACGCGAACTTCGGAGGCAGCAGCCGTACCCACCGCCGGGCATGCAGGTCGGAGACGGCCGCGCCCTCGAGGGTGGCGGGAGTCCACGCGTTCTGGACCCCGGGCATGCGCCACACCCGCGCGGCGAGCGCGGTGGCGAGGCTCTCGGGGCTCACGCCGGCGGCACGGAGCCGCGCCCGGTCCCCGAAGATCAGCCCGGACGATTCCTCGAGGACCGTGCTGTCCTGGAGCCGCGACGCGAGGGCGCGGTTCACCTCGCGCACCAGCGCCCCGAGCCCGATGCGGCCGCCCGGGCGCCCCTGCGTGCGCGCGAACTCGGGGAAGCTGGTGACGCCATGGTCGGCGCTGAGGGCCAGCAGGATCGGCCGCCCCCCGACCTGGGTCCGCAGCGAGTCGAGGAAGGTGCCGAGCCAGAGGTCCAGACGCAGCAGGTGGTCGTGGATCTCGCGCGAGTCGGGCCCGTAACGGTGCCCGATGTAGTCGGTGGCCGAGAGGCCGATCACCAGCATGTCCGGCGTGGCGCGCTGGCCGAGCCCCATGGCCCGGGCGCCATCGAGGGCCAGGTCCAGGGTGAGGGAGTCCATCCAGGGATAGCTGGCAAGCTGCCGCGCCACCTTGAGGGAGTCGTCGGGGAGCCGGTGCGGGAAGACGTAGTCGGCCCCATCGTGCTCCCAGGGCTGGGCGTCGGCCTCGGGATACTCCGACTCGGGCCGGAGCAGGGTCCAGCTGGTCCCCGCGAGCCGGGCGGCGCCCCGCCGCGCCTGCCAGGCGCGGAGCCAGGTGGGCAGCGTGTCGCTGTAGTAGGTGCTGGTCGTGAAGGTACCGCCGACGTCCCAGAACACCGGCCCGCGGGCCCGCCCCACCGGGAGCATGGCGGCCCGGTCCTTGTCGCTCACCGCGAGGAACCGGAACCCCGGATCCCGCCGCTGCATCCAGTCCACCAGGGTGGTCCCCTGGAACCGGTGCGGCGAGGCGCCCCGTGATCCGGGCATCCCCACCAGCTCCACGCTGCTGTCCTGCACGCCGAGCGAGTTGACGATGATCCCCGTGTGCGCGGGGTCACGCCCGGAGAGCAGGGTGGAGTGCCCCGGCGCGGTCTCCGTGATGGCGTGATCCTGGAGCCCGTTGGGGAAGACGGCCCCGGCGTCGAGCAGGCGGCGGAAGCCACCCCGCCACTGCCCCTGGAATCGCGCCAGGTAGTCGCCGCGCATCTGGTCCACCGTGAGCATCACCACCAGGGCCGGACCCGCGGGCGGGGCGACGGGGGCGGGACGGAGGGCGAGCAGGCCGGCGGCGAATGTGACCCAGATCACAGGGAGGAGGGTACGTCGGGGCAGCGGAGGTCGCATGGAAACGGTGCATCCGGGCGGCTGCGGGAAGTGTGGCGCGGCGGTCGAGGGAGTTTCGCAGCACCGCCACGGGTCCGCAACCCTCCCTCCGGAAGCGAACTCGCGTAGTGACGGCCACTTGGCTTGGTGGCACCGTTCTCGCTACTCTGGGGAGCGATGGACAACTGAAGTCAGCCAAACCACGAACCGCCCGATAAGAGCACACCCGGAGTGATCCGGGGCCGCAAAACTAGAGGTCTGCAGGGGAACCAGGGCTCGCCCTGGCCGCCGCTACAGATAGCTCGGTGCCGAAGGTGGAGTTGCGGAGCGTGATGCGGACCATGGCCCGATCCCCGGGCTACCCGACTCACGCTTTTGTGTTCTCGGGCATGGGAGACAGACCCCATGCCGTCGCTCAAACCCGTAGTCGCCTGCCTGGGGCTCCTCGGCACGCTCGCCGCGTGCGAGATGCTCGGCCCCCCCAGCGAGCTCCCGACGAACGCCCAGCAGATCATCGCGCCGGCGGCCTATCGCGCCTGGTGGGAAGCCACCGAGGCCTGCGCCGGGCGCTCCGGGGATTTCGATGACGTCGAATGGTACGTGGTGCCCGATGTCTCCTCCTTCGAGACCAGCGCCGGCCCCAAGGTCGGCCTCTGGTCCCATTCCAGCGCCGGGATGCGGGTGGTGATCGCGGATACGTACGCGGAGAACGAGCTGGTGGTCCGGCACGAGATGCTGCACGCGCTGCTGGACCGCGGCGGACACCCTGAGGAGTACTTCGTGGAGCGGTGCGAACTGACCTGGCAGGCGTGGGGCCAGGGCAGCGTGGCGCTGGGGGAGTAGGCGGCGGGCGGGCGGTGGGGCGGTAGGGCGGTACGGGGGATTGGGTGGGGGTAACGGATGAGGGCCGAGCGGATGCTCGGCCCTCGTCGTTTGTGGTACCGGGGAGTGCGCCGGCCTACGGGTCGACGACCAGCACCGGGAGGTTGGCGTCGAGGCCCGTGCCGTCGCCGAGCTGGCCGCCGTCGCCCTCGCCCCAGCAGTAGACCGCGCCGGTGTTGGCGATCGCGCAGGCGAACGAGGCGCCGGTGGTAATCGAGGTGAATCCCGTCACGCCCCCTGGCAGCGACACCAGGACGGGCGTGGAGCTGTAGTCACCCGCGGCGCCGCCGGTGCCGTCGCCGAGCTGCCCGGCGTCGTTGAGGCCCCAGCAGTAGATCGCGTTGCCACTGGTCCGGGCACAGGTGTGGCCGCCGCCGGCCACCAGTTCGGACACCCCGGTGAGGCCGGGCACCTGGATCGGGGTCAGGCTCTGGTTGACCAGGGTGGTGTCCTGGCCGAGGCGGCCCTGGAAGTTGTCGCCCCAGCAGTACACCAGCCCGCCGGCGGTGAGGCCGCAGCTGTGGATCTGGCTGGTGGCCACCTGGGTGAAGCTGAGTCCCCCCGCGACGGCCACCGGGTTGAGGCGCTGGGCGGTGCTGTTGTCGCCGAGCTGGCCGGAGCCGTTGATGCCCCAGCAGTACGCCGCCTGCCCGGTGCGGACGCCGCAGCTGAACTTGTCGCCCGCGGCCACCTGGAGGTACGTGGTGCCGGTGCCGCCGGCAGCCTGCGGCGAGGAGCTGCTGGTGGTGTTGCCGCGGCCGTACTGGCCGGCGGAGTTGTCACCCCAGCAGAACAGCGAGCCGCCGACCGCGATGGCGCAGGCGTGGTGGCTGCTCGCGATGTTCTCGGTGACGATCCCGGTAAAGAGGTGACCGCCGGTCACCGCGGTCGGCGCGGTCTTCGGCGTGGTGCTGCCGATGCCCAGCTCGCCGGAAGCGTTGTTGCCCCAGCAGTAGGCGGCGCCGTTGGTGTCGAGCCCGCAGCTGAAGCCGCGCCCGGCGCTGATCCGGGAGTAGTAGGGGCTGCCCGCCACCGGCACCGGGGCGAGGGTGGGCGTGGTGGTGCTGTCGCCCAGGCCGCCCGCGGCGTTATTGCCCCAGCAATAGGGCACGCCATCGATGGTCAGGGCGCAGGCGTGGTCGTTGCCGGCGGAGACGGCGGACAGCTGGATGGTCACCGTGGCGTCGAAGGTGACGACCGGGAGGGCCCCCACCGTGGCCGAGACCGTATTGGTGGTGACGGTGCGGCCCAGGGTCCAGCCGCTCACCGTGGCGTGGCCCAGCGCGTCGGTGCTCTGGCTCCCGCCGCTCACGGTGCCGCCGCCGGCGGTGACCGCGAAGGTCACCGTGGCGCCGCTCACCGGGTTGCCGCTCACGTCGGTGACGGTCACCGACGGGGCGGTGCCGGCCGCGATGCCCACCCGGCCCGACTGGCTGGTGGCGCTGGCCGCCACCACGCTGGCCGGCGAGCCCGCCACCAGCGCGATGCTCGAGGAGGTCGCGGAGGTGAGCGCGCCGCTGGTGAAGGTGAGCGAGTAGCTCCCCACCGTGCCGGTGAGCGCCAGGTTGGTGAAGGTGGCCACGCCGCTGGCGTTGGTGGCCACGGTGCGGGTGCCGCCAAGCACCACGCCGGTGGAGTCGGTGAGCGAGGCCAGCACGTTCACGCCGGCCTGCGGGACGGCGTTGCCGCCGGCGTCCCGCAGCTGCAGCACCGGCTGCTGGGTGAGCGCGTTGGCGTTGGTCACCTGGGACGAGGGCTGGGTGGTGATCGTCAGGGCCGCGGCCGCGCCGGGGGTGACGTCGAAGGCGGCGCTGGTGGCGCCGGTCAGCCCCGCACTGCTCGCGGCGAGGGTGTAGCCGGTGCCCACCTTGTCGACGGTCAGGTCGCTGAAGGTGGCCACGCCGGCGACCGCGCTGGCCGACACGGTCCCGCCCAGCGTGCCGCTGCCGGGGTTGGCGCCGAAGGCGAGGCTCACGGAGCTGGTGGCGCCGGTGACGGTGTTGCCAGCGGCATCCTGGACCAGGACGGTGACCGCCGGGGCGATCACGCCGCCGCCGGTGCTGCTGGTGGGCTGCTGGCCGAAGGCGAGCTGGGCCGCCGCGCCGGGCGTGATGCTGAACGCCCCCGACGAGGCGCCGGTGAGGCCGCCCGCGGTGAAGTCGAGGGTGTAGCCGACGCCGACCTTGTCGAGCGTGAGGTTGGCGAAGGTCGCGATGCCCGCGGCGGCGTTCACCGTGAGCGTCCCGCCGAGCGTGGAGCCGCCGGGATTGGTGCCGAGGGCCACCGTGACCGCGGTGCTGGCCCCGGTGACGGTGTTGTCGAAGGCGTCCTGGACCAGGACGGTCACCGACGGCGACAGCGCGGCGCCGCTGGCGGCGCTGCCCGGCTGCTGCCCCACGGCCAGCTTGGTGGCGGCCGCGGGGGTGACATCGAAGCTGGCGCTGGTGGCGCCGGTGAGCCCGGAGGCCGTCGCCGCGAGTGTGTAGCCCGGGGCCGCCGCGGTGAGCGAGAGATCGCTGAAGGTGGCGACGCCGGCCACGGCGTTCACCGTGAGGGTCCCGCTGAGGCTTCCGCCCGTGGGATTGGTGCCGAGCGCCATGGTGACGGCGTTGGTGGCGCCGGTGACGGTGTTGCCGCCGGCGTCCTGCACCAGCACCGTCACCGCCGGGGCCATCGTGCCGCCGGCGAGGAGGTCGCTGGGCTGCTGCCCGAAGGCGAGCCGGGTGGCCGCGCCCGCGGTGATGTTGAACGACGCGCTGGTCACCCCGCTCACGCCGGCGGAGGCCGCCGACAGCGTGTACCCGGTGCCGGCCTTGTCGATGTTGAGGTCAGCGAAGGTGGCGACGCCGGCCACGGCGTTCACCGTGAGCGTGCCCCCCAGCGTCCCGCTGCCGGGGTTGGTGCCGATGGCGATGGTGACGGGCGCCGTGGAGCCGGTGACGGTGTTGCCGTTGGCGTCGCGCACCAGCACCGTGACCGCCGGGGCGAGGGTGGCGCCGCCGGTGGTGCTCGTGGGCTGCTGCCCGAAGGCCAGGTTGGTCGGGGCACCGGGCGTCACGTCGAACGTGGCGCTGGTGGCGCTGGCGAGGCCGGTGGCGCTGGCCGCGAGGGTGTACCCCGAGGCGGCGTTGTCGATCGAGAGTCCCGGAAAAGTGGCGATGCCGCCCAGCGCGCTCACCGTGAGGGTGCCGCCGAGGGTGCCGCCGCCTGGGTTGGCGCCGAGTGCCAGGGTGATGGCGTCGGTGGCGCCGGTGATCAGGTTGCCGTTGGCGTCGGTGACCCGCACCGTCACGGCGGGGGTGATCGCGGCGCCGCTGGTCACGCTGGTAGGCTGCTGGCCGAAGGCAAGCTCGCTCGCCGGCCCGGCGACGCCGGTGGCCGAGAAGGTGACCGGGCTGCCGCCCAGCCCGCTCGAGGTCGCCGTCAGCGTGTTCGCGCCGGCCACGGCGCCGAGGGTCCAGCTGCCGACGGTGGCGATGCCGCCCGCGTCGGTGACCGCGCTGCCGCCGGCGAGGCTGCCGCCGCCGGTGGCCACGGCAAAGGTGACGCTCACGCCACTCACCGGGTTGCCGTTGGCGTCGGTGACCAGCACCGCCGGCGCGATGGTGACGGCGCTCCCGGCGATGGCGCTCTGGCCGGTGCCGGCGTTCGCCGCGAGGAGGGCGGCGGGGCCGACGGTGCCGGTCGCGGTGAAGGTGACGGGGCTGCCGGTGAGGCTGCCGCTGGTGGCCGTGAGGGTGTTGGCGCCGACGCTGGCACCGAGAGTCCAGCTGCCCACCGTGGCGATGCCGCCGGCGTCGGTGCTGGCCGCGCCGCCGGTGACGCTGCCGCCGCCGGTGGCGACCGCGAAGGTCACGCTCACGCCGCTCACGGGGTTGCCGCTCTGGTCGGTCACCAGCACCGACGGGTCGATGGCCACCGCGCTGCCCGCGATGGCGCTCTGGGCATCACCCGCGTTGAGCGCGATGGTCGTGGCGGCGCCCGCCGCCAGCGTGATGCCACCGGAGGTGGCGCTGTTGAGCCCGGCGGCGGTGAAGGTGAGGCTGTAGCTCCCGACCGTGCCGGTCAGGGAGAGGTCGGTGAAGGCGGCGGCGCCGCTGCCGTTGCTGGCCACGGTCGTGGTGCCGCCCAGCGTCACGCCCGCCGGCGCGCCGGTGAGCGCGGCCGTGATGCTCGTCGCGACCGGCGAGGGGTTGCCGCCCACGTCGGTCACCTGCAGCACCGGCTGCTGTGCCAGCGCGGCGCCGTTCACGGCGCTCGCCGGCGGCTGGGTGGTGATCGCCAGGGTGGAGGCGGCGCCAGCCGCGAGCGTGATGCTCCCGGAGGTGGCGCTGGAAAGCCCGCCGGCGCTGAAGGTCAGGGTGTAGTTGCCCGCCAGGCCATTGAGCACCAGGCCGCTGAAGCTGGCCACGCCGCTGGTGTTGGTGGTGGCGGTGGCGCCGGCGGCGATGACGCCGCCGCCCGAGGCGGTGACCGTCACGACCGTGCCGGCCTGGCTGATCGGGTTGCCGAAGGCGTCCTCGACGCGGGCCACCGGCTGCTGCGCCAGGGCCACCCCGTTGGTGGCGCTTGCCGATGGGGCGGTGGTGAGGGCCAGCCGGCTGGCGGCGGCCGCGGTGGCGGTGGCGCCGAAGGTCACCGGGCTCCCGGTGAGCGATCCTGACGTGGCGGTGAGGGTGTTGGCGCCCACCGTGGTGCCGAGGGTCCAGCTGCCCACGGCGGCGATGCCGCTGGCGTTGGTCGTGGCGGAGGCGCCGGTGACGCTGCCGCCGCCGCTCGCGACCGCGAAGGTGACACTCACGCCGCTGACCGGGTTGCCGCTCTGGTCGGTGACCAGCACCGCGGGTGGCGTGGCCACGGCGGCGTTGACGGTGGCGCTCTGCCCATCGCCCGCGCTCGCGGCGATGGTCGTCGCGGCGCCGGCGGTGAGGGCGATGTTCCCCGAGGTGACGCCGCTCAGGCCGCCCGCGGCGAACGCCAGGGCGTAGGTGCCGGCGGTGCCGGTGAGCGAGAGGTCGGTGAAGGTGGCCACGCCGTTGACCGCGGCGACGCTGGCGGTGCCGCCGAGCGCGGCGCCGGCGCCCTGCAGGGTGGCGGTGACGGTGGTGGTGGCGCTGGTGATGACGTTGCCGAAGCCGTCCACGATGCGCACGACCGGCTGGGTCGCGAGCGCGGCGCCGTTGGCCGCGCTGGCGGACGGCTGGGCCTGCATGGCGAGCGCGGCGGCCGCGCCGGGATTCACCGTGGCGGTGAACGTCACCGGCGTGAGGCTGCCGACCTGGGCCGAGAGGTGGTTGGTGCCGGCGGTGCCGCTCAGGGTCCAGCTGCCGACCGTGGCGATGCCGGAGCCATTGGTGAGCACGCTGCCGTTGCTGACCGTGCCCTCGCCCGCCGTCGCGGTGAAGGTCACGGTGGCGCCCGCCACCGGGTTGCCGCTCACGTCGGCCACGAGGACCGAGGGCGCGGGGGCCACCGGGGTCCCGGCGGTACCGGTCAGCGTGGTGCTCGAGGCGGCCGACACCGTGGCCGGCGCGCCGGCATCCACCTGGATGGCGCCCGAGGACAGGGCCACCAGCCCGGTAGCGGTGAAGCTCAGGGTCCGCGTGCCCACCGTGCCGGTGATGGCGAGGTTGGTGAAGGTGACCACGCCGCTCGCGTTGCTGGCGACGGTGGTGGTGCCACCCAGGGTGCCGCCGCCGGCGACGATCGCCGCGGTGACCTGGACGCCCGCCTGGGTGGCGTTGTTCCCGAACTGGTCCTTGAGCTGGATGATGGGCTGCTGCGCCAAGGCGGCGCCGTTGAGCGCGCTGCTGCCCGGCGCCGTGCTGAACACCATGCTGGCGGGGGCCCCGGCGACCGCCGTGGCGGTGATGGTCACCGGCGCCAGCGTCCCTACCGTCGCGGTCAGGGTGTTGGCGCCCACCTGCGTGCCGAGCGTCCAGCTGCCGACGGCGGCCACGCCGCTCGCGTCGGTGGTATCCACCGCGCCGGTCAGCGCGCCGCCGCCCGAGGCGACCGCGAACGTCACCTGGATCCCGGGCACCCCGCGCCCCTTCTTGTCCCGGACCTGGACCGAGGGAGCCACCGCCACCGCGGTGGCCACCGGGGCCTGCTGGTTGTTGCCCGACAGCGCCGTGACACTCGTCGGCGTGTGATCCGAGGGGCCGGTGCCATCCCCGCCACCACAGGCGGCGACGTACGCAAAGGCGGCCAGCAGGGCGAGGCGAGAGACGTTCCGCATGGGTCAGACCCCGGTGGGGGGATGTGCTGGAGAGCATCGGGACTTCCGCGGGCGGCCCCGCGGATCCCGGAGAATGCCGGATCTACAACAAGATCCGTGCCTGAGTGTGGCGGGGGCGCGTCAGGCTATCTCGTTGACTGGATTCATGTTGCGGATGAGCTCCGGCGCAGATCTCGTGGCTTTGGGGCCACGGGTGGGGGGTCATCGCGGGGAGTCTTGCCGAGTGCGTGACCGGGATCACCGGTCCGGATTCAGGCCCGCACCCGCCAGCCGGCCCGGTCGAGGCCCCAGGCGATGGCCATCCAGAGGAGGACAAAGCTGATGGCGTACCCGAGCGACCCGTTGAGCGGACCGGCCCAGCCGGCAAACCCACGCTGGTAGATCACCCGCTGCAGCGGCGCGGCCGCCTCGCCCTGGCCCACGCGGATCAGCAGGAGCAGCCGCGCCATGAGTCCCGACCCCACGAAGACGAGCAGCGGATTGGTGCCGAAGGGGAGCCAGGGCCGGGCCCAGCCCGCGAGGCCCGCCACCTCGATGAGCCCGTAGCAGGGCGCGAGCGCCAGCAGCGCCGCGCCGGCGGTGAAGACCACGTAGGAACTGGTCCAGAGGCTCTTGTTGATCGGAAAGACGAGCGCCCACGCGAGCCCGACGGCCACGGCCAGCGCGCCCGCGAGCGCGAGCCGCCACGCCACGCGCCCGCTCGGCGCCTGGCGGCGGAGCCACTGCCCGGTGAGCGCGCCCAGCAGGCAGGTGGCGATGGCAGGTAGCGTACTCAGGAGTCCTTCAGGATCCCAGTCGGGCTTCCACGTATGGCCGGCGAGCAGCCGCGCATCGACGAACTGCGCCAGGTTGCCGACCGGCTCCAGCACGCCGGCGCCATACCCGGGGACGGGCACCAGCGTCATCAGGGCCCAGTATCCGAGCAGCAGGGTGCCCGAGAGCAGCGCCACACCCCAGGCCGGGAGGAGCAGCCAGGCCGGCGCCGCCACCAGGTACACCAGGCCGATGCGCTGCAGCACGCCGGGCCAGCGCAGGGTGTCGAGGTGATAGAAGGGAAAGCCGTTGAGCAGCAGCCCGGCGAGGATGATGACCAGCCCGCGGCGGAGGATGCGACGCAGGACCACGCGGCGGCCGGCCCCCTGCTCTTCCCGCGCGCGGAGCGAGAACGCGAGCGCCACCCCGGCGATGAAAAGGAAGAAGGGAAAGATGAGGTCGGTCGGCGTCCAGCCATGCCACTCGGCATGCGCCAGCGGCGGATAGACGTAGGACCAGCTGCCGGGGTTGTTGACCAGCAGCATCGCGGCCACGGTGAGGCCGCGGAAGGCGTCGAGGGAGCGGAGGCGAGGGGGCACGCGATGAAATACCGGACCGGCGCGCCGGGCGCCAGAGGCCAAGACGGCCCGGAGCGAGAGCTCCGGGCCGTCCGAGTGCGCCGCGTAGGAATCGAACCTACAACCTAGTGATTAAGAGTCACTTGCTCTGCCAATTGAGCTAGCGGCGCAAAGGGGGCAGGCGCGGAGGCCTGCCCCCACTGGTGCTCGTGTCTGTCCTGCGTGCTGCGAGTAGCCCCAACGGGAGTCGAACCCGTCTCTCGACCTTGAAAGGGTCGCGTCCTAACCGATAGACGATGGGGCCGTTGGGGCCCACCCCATACCGCTAACGGGATTCGAACCCGTGTTCCAGCCTTGAGAGGGCTGTGTCCTAGGCCTCTAGACGATAGCGGCGTGCACCTGCACTGGTCCGGCACAGCGGCCGGACCGCCGACAGGCCCGGAGGGAATCGAACCCCCAACCCCCGGTTTTGGAGACCGGTGCTCTACCAATTGAGCTACGGACCTACACTCCTCAACACAGGGTGGCTGACGGGGATCGAACCCGCAACCTCCGGAGCCACAGTCCGGCGCTCTAACCGATTGAGCTACAACCACCACGGGCTCTTTTGGCCAGCACCGCGAGCCGGGAGAAGGTAAAGACCGCCCCCGGGTGGGTCAAGGCCAGAAGCGCTCGCGCAGCCGCCCGGTCCCGGGATGCACCGGGACCGGGCGGCCGTCGAGCGCTGCCACCTCAACGATACCCCGGACCGCGTTGCTCAGGAAGAGTGACCGCCCGGCGAGTTCCGCCTCGGTCACGCGGCGCTCCGCCACCGGCCCCGCCAGCTCCTCGATCCGCATCCGGGACACCCCGGGCAGCACGCCGAGGCCCAGCGCCGGCGCGGCCAGGGTGTCCCCCTCCCACCAGTAGAGGCACCAGATCGTGGCCTCCGCCACCAGCCCGGTGGGGGTCAGCAGCAGGGCATCGTCGGCACCGGCCGCGCGCGCCCCCTCCAGCGCCTCGGCGAAGGCAGCACGGTGGGTGGTCTTGTGCGGGTAGCCGGGATGACGGACCGCGCTCACCCGCAGCGCCACCGGCGCGGTTGCGCCGGGCTCGCGCTCGGTCACCTGGACGCCGTGGCGGCCCACCTCCATCCGGTGCACGCGATCGGCACCACCTTCCGGCACGGTGAAGGCCGGCGGAAACGGCACGCCGAGCGCGCGGCAGCTCGCGACCAGGCGGCGGAGGTGCAGGTACCAGAGCGGCGCGCGGCCGCCCCGGACCCGGACGGTCTCGAGCAACGTGGGAAGGGTGCTCACGTCGGCTCGGCGGCCGGGCGCGGTGGCGCGGCGGGTACGACAGCGTCCCGGCGGGCGTCGGCCCAGGACTTCACGCCCGTGGCCGCCATGATCAGCACGCCACCGACCAGCGCCCACGGCCCGGGATACTCGCCGTGCACCGCCCAGGCGAGGAGCGGGTTGAGGGCCGGCTCCAGGAAAAGGAGCAGCGACGTCTCGAGCGCCGGCACGTGCGGGATGGCGCGGGTGAGCAGGGCGTACGCCAGCCCGATCTGGAAGATGCCGAGGTAGAGGATGATGGCCCAGTCGCGCGGGCCCGCGCCCGCGAAGGGCAATGCGGCCGGGAGCGCCACCCCGAACGCCACGAGATTGCCCAGCACCACCGCGCTCGCCGGCGAGCCGCCACGGGTGCCCATCCAGCGCAGCCCGATCAGCATGGCGGCGTAGGTGACCCCCGAGGCCAGGGCGAGCAGGTTGCCCTTGACCGGGTCGGGGGCGGTCGCGAACGTCGTCTGGCGTCCCAGGAAGAAGAACGCCATGCCCACCGCCACGGCGGCCATGAAGCCGAGGTCGCGCCGGTGCAACGGCTCCTTGAGGAGCCAGGGGCCGAGCAGGAGGATGTAGAGGGGCGCGGTGGACTGCAGGAAGATCGTGTTGGCCGCGGTCGTGAGCCGGTTGGCCAGCACGAAGAGCACCAGCGTGGCGGCGTAGGCCACGGCCACGAGCAGGGTGCCCGCCAGCTGCCCGCGCCGGAGCCGCCGGGCCGCCGGCAGGAAGAGCCACACCGCCAGCGCCGCCACGCCCGACCGGAGCGAGGCGACCTGCCAGCTGGAGAAGGTGACCGCCTTGATGGCGGCGCCCCCCGTCGAGAACAGGAACGCGACGCACAGGATCTCGAGCCGCGCCCGGGACCGCGGAGTCATCGTGCCCGCACAGGAAATCGCATGCCCAAGGATAACCGGCGATGAACAGCCCCGACACCGACCGGCGCCCCCTGCCCCCCTTTCCCGGGTGGTGGCGCGCCCTCGGGCCCGGCATCGTGTGGATGGCGCTGGCGCAGGGGAGCGGCGAGCTGATCTGGTGGCCCTACCTGGTGGCCAAGTACGGCCTGACGTTCCTCTGCCTGCTGCTGCCGGCCTGCCTGCTCCAGTATCCGCTCAACGTGGAGATCGGGCGCTACACGCTGCTCACCGGCGAGACGATCTTCCGCGGCTTCCTGCGGCTGCATCGCGGCTTCGGGCTCGCGCTGTGGGCCCTCATGACGCTCTCCTTCCTCTGGTTCGGTGCGTTCGCGTCGGCGGGCGGCACCGCGCTGGCGGCGCTCACCGGGTTTCCGGCCGGGTGGGGCGCGCGGGGGCAGACGCTGTTCTGGGGGTACGCCTCGATCGGCGTGTTCGTGGTCGCCGCGGTGTTCTCGGGCGTGGTGTACCGGCTGGTCGAGAACTTCATGAAGGTGGTGGCGGTGACCACCGTGATCGGGCTGGCGTGGGCGTGCCTGCAGCCGGAGGTGCTCGCCGCGCTGCCGTCGTTCGTCCGCGGACTCGCGGGCCCGCCCGCCGGCTCCATGCCGCGCCCCTGGGACCCGGCCGACGCCACCAAGCTCCTCACCGGGATCACCTTCGCGGGGCTGGGCGGGTTCTGGATCCTGCTCTACTCGTACTGGCTGAGCGAAAAGGGGGCGGGGATGGCCGCCCATGCCTCACACGTGACGGGGGTGGGCGGCGGCGCCGGGACGGCCACCGATGAGCCCGCCCCGGTGCACGGCATGGCGGGCGTGGCCGCGCTGCTCCCCTCCGACCGTGAGGAGACCCGGGCCGCGTGGGACCGGTGGCGCCGCTACCTGACGGTCGACGCGCTGGTGGGGATCGGCGGCAACCTGTGCACCACGCTGATGACCTGCCTGCTGGCGTGGGCGCTGCTCTTTCCCAAGGGGCTGCTGCCGGAGGACTACGAGCTGGCGGTGGTGCAGAGCCGGTTCTTCGAGGTGAGCTGGGGGCCGGTGGGGCGGCTGCTGTTCCTGGTGGTGGCGGCGGCGTTCCTGACCGACACCTGGCTCGCCACCGCCGACGGGGTCAGCCGGATGCAGGCCGACATCATCACGACAGTCTTCCCGCGCGCGGCGCGGCAGGGGCGGCGGCGCTGGTACTGGATCTGCTTCGCCACCCTCACGGCCATCACGGGCGGCACCATGGCGCTGAGCACGCCCGGAGTGCTGATCCTGCTCTCGGCGGTGGTGGGGTTTGCCGGGACGGTACTCTTCCCCGCGGCGCTCTACCTCCTCAACCACGTGCGGCTGGCGGCCGTGGCCCCGGCGTGGGCCCGGCCCGGCCGCGCCAGCGCCGCCCTGCTCGGCGTGAGCTTCGCCGCCTACCTGGCGCTGGCCGCGCTGTACCTGCGGGAGGTCGTGAAGTAGGGGCGGACCGCCGCCCCCTACCGGCAGCGATCCGCGACCACCGCGCCCTCGATCACCACGGCGCAGACGTGGCTGGTGTACTCGAACGGGTCGCCGTCGAAGAGGGCGAGGTCGCCGTCCTTCCCCACCTCGAGCGTCCCCACCCGGCGGTCCTGCCCGATGACGCGGGCGGCGTCGCGGGTGATGGTGGCGAGCGCCTGCTCGCGGGTGAGCCCGTTGGCGGCGGCCACCGCCGCCTCGAACAGCACCACGCGGGTCTTGGGGACGTAGCCCTCGAAGCCGCTCTGCAGCGCCACCGGGATCCCGGCGGCCACCAGCGTCGCGGCGGTCTCGAGGCTCGCGCTGCTGGCCGACCCGGTGTTGCGGATCATGCTGGGGTGGAGGATCACCGGCACGCCGGCGGCGCGGATCTCGTCGACCAGCATGTAGCTCTCGGCGGCGCCGTCGAGCACCAGGCGGAAGCCGAACTCCCGCTGCAGCCGGAGCGCGGCCAGGATCTCGCTCATGCCGTGGGCGGTGATGAGCGCGGCGGCCCGGCCCTCGAGCACCCGGGCGATCGCCTCCTGGCGGAGGTCGCGGGCCGGCCGCTTGGTGCTGTCAGGGTCGGCGCGCTTGCGGGCGTAGTCCTGCCCCTTGAGGAACGCGGCGCGCAGCATCGCCACGCCCTTGGCGCGGGTGCCGGGCGACTTGCCGCGGAAGTTGTCCGAGACATCGGGGCCCAGGGTCATCGCGACCATCGTGACGCTGTCCACCAGCGCCTCCGCGACGCTCGACCCGCGGGTCTTCACCACCATGGTCTGCCCGCTCATGAGCGCGCCGGGCCCGTGCCCGGTGTGCAGCGTCGTCACCCCGAAGCCGCGCACCCACTCCACCAGCCGCTCCCGGGCATCATAGGCGTCGAAGGCCCGGAGCTCGGGCTGGATCGGGTCGGAAGTCTCGAGCTGGTCCTGGTCGTGGGCGTAGTTGAGCGCGCCCGCCAGCCCCACCACCGTGTGCGCATCGACCAGGCCGGGAGTGACGATCCGCGCCGTGAGGGTGCGTACCCCGCGGGGAATCCGCACCCGGGCGGCGGGCCCGACCGCCTCGATTTTGCCGTCCTTCCCCACCAGGACCACGCCGTCGGGGATCGGCGCGCCGGCCATGGTATAGAGCGTGTCGGCCCGCACCGCGAGCTGGGCCTGGAGGGGTGGGGCCGCGACGCCGAGCAGGAGAAGAACCCCAAGCCGCCGGGGCGCCGAGCCGCCGAGTCGCGAGGTCATCGTCCGCCCTCCACGTCGCTGTGGTCGTCGGTGTGGGTCTCGAGGTCGCGCATCAGGCGGAAGGCGCCGGTGGCGTAGGCGCGGTCGGCGGGGTTGCCGCGGTCGAAGACCCGCTCCCCACCCGCCCAGGTCTCCTCGACGTGGGTGTAGATGCTGAAGGGGTCGCCGGAGAGGAGCACGAAGTCGGCGTCCTTGCCCGGCTCGAGGCTCCCGACCCGGTCGGCCAGGTCGAGCATCTTCGCGCCGGCGATGGTCAGCGCCTCGAGGGCGCGGGTCCGGGGCAGCCCCGCCCGCACCCCGAACGCGGCCGAGCGGAGGAAGAAGCGGGAATCGGTGATGCCGTCGTCGGTGTGGAAGGCCACCAGGGCGCCCGCCGAGTCGAGGATACGGCCGTTGTCCATGCTGAGGTTCATGGCCTCGAGCTTGCCGCCGGGGCTGTCGATCAGGATGATCGAACAGGGCACCCCCGCCGCGGCGATCTCGCGGGCCACGCGCCACCCTTCCGTCACGTGCTGCAGCACCACGCGGAAGCCGAACTCCTCCCGCAGCCGGAGCACGGTGAGGATGTCGTCGTAACGGTGAGTGTGATGGTGCACCACCCGCTTCCCCTCCAGCACCTGGACCAGCGCCTCCATCTCGAGGTCCCGCTCCACCCGCTTGGTCGTGTCGGCCCTGGCGAGCTCGAGCCGGCGGCGGTAGTCGAGCGCCTTGACGAACCGCTCCCGGACCAGCGAGGCCGCCTTGCCGCGGGTGCCGGGCCAGGGCGGCGCGCCGCGCGGGTTGGTGCCGTTGGCCATCTTGAACCCGCCGCAGATCCCGGTGAGGGGATCGTCGCAATAGAGCAGGTCGTTGATGGTGCGGCCGTGGCGGAGCTTGAGGTAGGCGGTCTGCCCGCCCATCAGGTGCCCGGAGCCGGGCATGATGTTCACCGTGGTGATGCCGCCCGCCTGGGCGCGGCGGATGTTGTCGCTGTGGATGTCGATCGCGTCGAGGATGCGGACCTCACCCTGGGTGGGCGAGGAGCGGTCGGCGGCGTCGCCGTCGCCGATATGGCTGTGGGTATCGACCAGCCCGGGGATCAGCACCCGGCCGGAGACGTTGCGCACCTCGGCCCCCGCCGGGATGCTCACCCGGCCCGCGGCCCCGACGGCGAGGATCTTCCCGCCCTGCACCACCAGGGTGCCGTTCTCGATGACCGGGCCGGCCACGGGGAAGATCCGGGCCCCGGTGAGGGCGAGCGGCCGCTCCTGCGCGGCGAGCGTGAGGGGCAGCAGGAGGGCGAGGGCGCAGGTCCGGCGAACGGCGGGCATCGGGGCTCCGCGAAGGGGGCGGGGTGGCGGTACGGCGGTATGGCGGTATGGCGGTACGGCGGTACGGCGGTACGGCGGTACGGCGGTGAACAAGATAGGGCGCGGATCAGGGCACGTCGAGGCGTTCCAGGTCGTGGGCGGCCTGCTCCCAGTCGGTATAGGCATCGGCCAGTTCGGCGCGGACCACGTCGAGTTCGCGGGCCATCTCTTGCGCCCGGGCCGATCCCTCCGGCGTGCCATACAGCCCGGTGTCGGCCAGCAGCGTGGTGAGTTCGGCCTGGCGCGCTTCCAGCTCCTGCACCAGGCGCTCCGCCTGCGCCACCGCGCGGGTGGCGGTACGCACCGCGTTCTGCCGGGCCTTGCGATCCGACTCCGGACGGGGCGCGGCCTCGCGTTCCTTCTTCTCCCGCGCCTTGCGTTCCTGCTCCCGGCCGCGCGCCGCCTCGGTGGCCACCCGGCGTCGCTCGGCCCGGGCCGCCTCCCACTCCTCGAAGCTGCCGTCGAAGTCCACCATCCGCCCCTGCTCGATGCCCCAGACCCTGGAGCAGAGCCCGCGCAGCAGCGCGCGGTCGTGGCTCACCAGCAGTACGCTGCCCTCGTAGCCCTCGATGGCGTCCTCCAGCGTCTCGATGGACTCCACGTCGAGGTGGTTGGTGGGCTCGTCGAAGACCAGGAGGTTGGCGGTGCCGAGGGTCATCATGGCGAGCGCCACGCGGGCGAGCTCGCCGCCGGAGAGGGACCCGGCCCGGCGCAGGGTGGTGTCGCCGGAGAAGTCGAAGCGGCCGAGGTGGTCCATCACCTGGCCCCGGGTCCAGGAGGGGCGGAGGTCGTGGACGATGTCGAAGAGGCTCTTGTCGCGCGGCACCTGGGCCAGGTCCTGGCGGTAGACCTCGACCTCGGTGGCGTCGCCGATGCGCACGCTGCCGGCGTCGGCGGGGCGGTCGCCGAGCAGGGTGGCCAGCAGGGTGCTCTTGCCGGCGCCGTTGGGGCCGACCAGCCCCACGACGTCGCCACGGCGGAGCACGGCGCTGAAGCCGTCGAGCAGGACGCGGTCGCCCACCTTCACCCGGAGCTTGTCGGCCAGCAGCACCTGGTCGCCGCCGCGGCCGCTGCTCCGGAAGCGCACCGCCATGGTGTCGAGGTCGTCGGGGGGCGGGGAGAGCCGCGCCACCCGGGCGAGCTTGCGGCGGCGGCCCTTGGCCTGGCTGGTCTTCTGGCCGGCGATGTTGCGCCGGATGAAGTCCTCCTCCTTGGCGATGACCCGGGCCTGCTTCTGGTAGGCGCGGTCCTGCGCCATGCGCCGCTCCGCGCGCTGGGCCACGAAGCTGCTGTAGTTGCCGCGGTAGGTGAAGCCGGTGCCGGACTCGAGGTGGAGGATGTGGTCGGCCACCTGGTCGAGGAAGGCGCGGTCGTGGCTGATGATGATCGCCGCGGCGTCGAGGCCGCGGAGGTGATCCACCAGCCACTCGGTGGTCTCGAGGTCCAGGTGATTGGTGGGCTCGTCGAGGAGCAGCACGTCGGCGGGGCGCACCAGCTGGCTGGCGAGGCCCAGGCGGCCCCGCTCGCCGCCGCTCAGCGAGGCGAGCGCCTGGTGGTGCGCCGCGTCGGGGTCGAAGCCCAGGCCGTGGAGCACCGCGGCCACCCGCGCCTGCACCTCGTAGCCCCCCTCGCGCTGGAAGCGCTCGAGGTCGCGGTCGTAGCGGGCCAGGTCGTCGTCGGTGACGGCGTCGCCCCGCTCGCTCATGCGGTGGGCCTGCTCCTGCAGCGAGTGCTCCAGCGCGAGCAGCGGGCGGAACGCCGCGCAGGCCGCCTCCCACACGGTCTCGGCCCCGGCAAAGTCGCGGTGCTGGTCGAGCAGGGCGATCCGCAGCCCCGGCGCGCGCGCCACCCCGCCCTTCGCGGGCTGCAGGTCGCCGGTGATGGCGCGGAACAGCGAGGTCTTGCCGCCGCCGTTGCGGCCGATCAGGCCCCACCGCTCCCCCCGGCTCACCACGCAGGTGATGTCGGTCAGGAGCGGGTCGGCGCCATACTGGATGGCCACGCCACCGAGGGAGAGGAGGGTCACGGAGGCCGAAGGTAATGACGGCCTCCGTGGCGTGGCTAGCGGGCACCCTCCAGCGGGGCCGGCAGGTGCAGCAGCCAGAGCTCGTTTCCGACCACCCCGCCGCCTGCCCCCCGCTTGGGTCCGAGACCGCCCCGGCCGTCGGCGTCGACGCCGAAGTCGTCGTCGTTGACCAGCGCGAGGGTCCGGGCGTCGACCACCACCAGCCCCTCCGGCTTGTCGTACGGGTAGGCGATGGCGGGATCGAGCAGATCCACCAGCGGGGCCTTCCGCACCGGGACGATCCCGGCGGCGGCGAGGCTGTCGGCGTCGAGCTCCTCGAGGGTGCGCCCGCCGAAGAGGCGGCCGCGCGGCCCGTCGGCCGGATCGCTCACGTCGGTGGCGCCGGCCAGGTCCACCTGCACGATCCGCAGGAATCGCGCGGGATCGGTGGCGTGGCCCGGCACCTTGCCGTCGATCTCCACCACGAGGAAGCGGGTGGCGGAGACCGCCGCGATCTCGGTGATCCGGTGCCCCGGCGCCTCGAGGAGGTACACCAGCTGGCGGCTGGTGCCGCTCCGGGTGTCGAACATCACCAGGCGCAGGGCACGCGAGCGGCGGCCGGCGGCCTTCGGGTTGTCGAGCGGACCCTGCATCAGCCCCGCCAGGGTGGCCGACCCGGGCACCAGGGCCAGGCCCTCCATGCCGCGGTTGGACCGCCGGGCGGCGAGCACGGCGGGCAGGTGACGCCCCGCCCCCGCGAAGGGACCGATCCGCTCCCGCACCGTCCCGTCGGGGCCGACGTGCAGCAGCGATGGCCGGTACTCCTCGGAGACCCAGAAGCTGCCGTCCGGGAGCACCGCCAGCCCCTCGGTGTCCACCCCGTTCGAATCGGGCGGCAACTGCGCGCCGTCCACCCCGACCGCCACCTCGCCGCTGGCGCCCATGCCCTTGGGCGTGGGCAGCCCCGAGAGCGGCCGGCCATCGGGCAGGTGCAGCGCGATGCGCCGCACCGGCTCGAGCGCGCCGTCGCGCCAGCGGAATGCCCCGATGGTCGGGGCGTATCCGGGCTGCGCGAAGAGCTTGTGGTCCTCGGTGGGGAGGTCGACGTTCGGCCCGCGGTCGGTCAGGAAGTACCAGGCGCCACCGGCGACGGCGAGCGCGGAGCCGAAGCCCCCCTGCCCCACCGGCACGCCGGCGACGGTGGTGAGTTCGGCCACGCGGGGCACCGGGACCCGCCGGGCGCCGGCGTCTGGCACGGGGGGAATGGCAGGCACGGGGGCGCAGGCCGCCACCAGGGGCAGCAGGGCGGCGATTCGGGCGTGGGATCGGGCCACGGGAGCTCGTCTCGGCGTGAAGGAGAGGGGAGAGTCGCCGGGCCGGGTCACGATCTGGTGACGTGACGGTATCAGCCCGCGCGGAGGCGGCGGCCCGGGGGGTAGGGGAAGATATCGACCACCTCGCCCCGCTCGGCCAGCTGCTGCATGTGGCGCCAGTACGCCACGGTGAGCAGGTCGCCGTGGGCGCGCAGGAACGCCTCGCCGGGCCGGCCGGGCAGGGTCAGGAAGGCGCGGAACTCCTCGGGGAAGATGTCGTGCTCGCCCACCGAGAACCACGGCTCGGCGCTGTACTCATCGTCGTCGTGCCGGGCGGCGGGGATCGCGCGGAAGTTGCATTCGGTCAGGAGGCAGAGCTCGTCGTAGTCATAGAAGATCACCCGGCCGTGGCGGGTCACCCCGAAGTTCTTGAGCAGCATGTCGCCGGTGAAGATGTTGGCGGCGGCCAGGTCCTTGATGGCCTGCCCGTAGTCGAGCACGGCGTCGATGGCGTGCGCCTCGTCGGCCTGGCGCAGGTAGAGGTTGAGTGGCGTGACCCGCCGCTCGGTGTAGAGGTGGCGGAAGACCACCTGGTCGCCCTCCGCCTGGATGGTGCTGCCGCACTCGGCCAGCAGCTCCTCCAGGAGCCCGGGGGCGAAGGTGTCGCGGCGGAAGGTGAGGCCCTCGAAGTCCTGGGCGTCGGCGAGGCGGCCCACCCGGTCGCGGACGAAGACCAGCTGGTACTTCTCCATGACCTGGGCCCGGGTGGTGTGCTTGGGCGGCCCGAAGCGGTCCTTGATCAGCTTGAAGACCACGTTGAGCGACGGCAGGGCGAAGACCGCCATCACCAGCCCCTTGTCGCCGGCGGCCACCTCGAAGCGGGCGTCGTGGTGCTCCATGTGGCGGAGCAGCGCGCGCACCAGCTCGGTCTTGCCGTGCTTGTGGTAGCCCAGGGAGGTGTAGAGCTCGTCGAGCGGCTTGCGGGGCATCAGGGTCCGGAGGAACTCCACCATGGCCCGCGGGCAGTCGAGCGCCACGTGGAAGTAGGACCGGGTGAAGGAGAACACCACGCTCACCTCGTCCGAGGTGGGGAGGACGGCGTCCATCCGGATGCCGTCCTCGTCGTGCACCAGGGGAAGCACCAGGGGGAGGAGGGTCGTGCCGGCGCGGATGCGTCCGACCAGGTACGCGCCCTTGTTGCGGTAGAACGGGGTGGGCACCATCTCGAGCGCCTCGAGGGCGCCCCCCAGGGGCAGCCGGGCCAGCTCCTCCGCGAGGCGCGCGGCCAGCAGGCGGGCGTCCTCGTCCCGCCGGGCATACGCCTCGGCGAAGGGCAGGTCGGCGAGCAGTGCCCGGAGCAGCTCCTCCAGGCTCCGCCGGCCATGGTAGGTGCGGAACACCGGGCCCGCGGCCTGGACCAGCAGGGCCTGGAAATCGGCGTCATCGAAGTACACGCCCTGGCCCGGCCCCACCGCCCGGAGCACCTGCCGCACCACCGAGTTGAAGAACGTGTAGGCGAGCTCGGCGTCGAGCCGCGGCCGGGCCTCCCGGGCATACGCCTCGCGGATGCCGCGCCACTGGGCGGTGTCGCCGGCGGCCTCGCCCAGGCCGCGGCGGAGATCGGCGACGCACCAGCTCACGAACTGCCGGTACAGCGTCAGGCGCTCGGCGGCGTCCTGCTGGCCGCCGCGCCAGTCGCGCTGCCGGAACCGGGCCTCGGCGCGGCGGGTGACCAGGAGGAACTGGCCCTGGTGCGCGTCGAAGACCGCCAGGATGCCCCGGGCCACCTCGACCGCCTGGCCCTGCCGGGCGAGGCTGTGGCGCAGTGGAGCGGCGGGATCGGGAATGGGCGCGGGCGGCATGTTAGATTCTCGGGGGTTCTCCTCGCCCCGAGGAGACGCGTCCAACTTACCACGGCCTCCCTTCCATGCCCACACCTCCCAGATACGACGCGCTGGTCGCCCCGACCACGGGCGAAGCGATCACGATGGCCAGCGGCACGCTGCAGGTGCCCGACCACCCCATCATCCCCTTCATCGAGGGCGACGGCACCGGGCCGGACATCTGGCGGGCGTCGCGGGCGGTGTTCGACGGCGCGGTGCGGAAGGCGTATGGCGGAAAGCGGGCGATCACCTGGTTCGAGGTGTTCGCCGGCGAGAAGGCCCGCGACACGCTGGACAGCTGGCTGCCCGACGACACCCTGCGCGCGATCGACTACCACCTGGTGGGCATCAAGGGACCGCTGACCACCCCGGTGGGCGGCGGCTTCCGCTCGCTCAACGTGGCGCTGCGGCAGAAGCTCGACCTCTACGCCTGCGTGCGCCCGGTGCGGTGGTTCACCGGGGTGCCCAGCCCGGTGAAGCAGCCGGAGCTGGTGGACATGATCATCTTCCGGGAGAACACGGAGGACATCTACGCCGGCATCGAGTACAAGGCGGGCACCGAGCAGGCGGCGAAGATCGTGACGTTCCTGCTGGAACAGATGGGGGCCACCACCATCCGGTTCCCCAAGACCAGCGCCATCGGGATCAAGCCGATCTCGGAGGAGGGGAGCAAGCGGCTCATCCGCTCCGCCTTCGACTACGCCGTCCGGCAGGGCAAGAAGAGCGTGACCCTGGTGCACAAGGGCAACATCATGAAGTACACCGAGGGCGGCTTCCGCGACTGGGGCTACGAGCTGGCGCGCACCGAGTACGGCGGAACGGAGATCGACGGCGGTCCCTGGTGCCGGCTGCCCAGCGGCGTCATCATCAAGGACGTGATTGCCGACGCCTTCCTGCAGCAGATCCTCACGCGCCCCGCCGAGTACGACGTGATCGCCACCATGAACCTCAACGGCGATTACATCAGCGACGCGCTCGCGGCCCAGGTCGGCGGCATCGGCATCGCGCCGGGGGCCAACATCAACTACCTGACCGGGCACGCCATCTTCGAGGCCACCCACGGCACCGCGCCCAAGTACGCCAACCAGGACAAGGTGAATCCCGGCTCGGTGATCCTCTCGGGCGAGATGATGTTCCGCTACCTCGGCTGGAACGAGGCGGCCGACCTCATCATCAAGGGCCTCGAGGCCAGCATCGGGCAGAAGCGGGTCACGTACGACTTCGAGCGGCTGATGCCCGGCGCCACCCTGCTCAAGTGCTCCGAGTTCGGCACCGCCGTGGTCGACAACATGTAACCCGCGTCACCCCCGCTCCGGTCGCGGGCCCGGCGCCAGGCGCGCCGGGCCCGCGCGCCGTTTCTCCTCTGCCCACATTCCGGCTTCACATAATCATCACGCGCGGATGGTAATTTGGAGCGTGATGGCAACCGATTCGGTCCCCATTGCGCGCCCCATCGGCCTCGCGCCACCGCCCGGGCGTTCCCTCCCCGTCACCGGGCAGGTGATTCCGTCATTTCCGCTGGTCGGGAGCCACTTCGCCCTCGGCTTCGGCTGGGCGCTCGCTGGCGCGGTGGGGCTGGCGTGGCTCGCCCCGCAGCTCGCGACGGGCAGCTTCCTCGACCCGCGGGTCCTGGCGCTCACCCACCTCTGCACCCTGGGCTTCCTCACCACGGTGATCACGGGCGTGCTGTACCAGATCTTCCCCGCCATGCTCGGTATCGGCGAACGGAGCCGATGGGTGGCCTGGATGGCGCTGGGGCTGCACGCCCTGGGCACCGCGCTGCTCGCCTGCGGCCTGCTGCTGGGGCAGCGGTCTCTCCAGTCGGCCGGGTGGTCGGTGCTGTTCGTCGCGGTGTTCGGCACCGCGTGGAACCTGCTCCCCCAGCGCCGCCGGGCACCGCGCAACCGCCAGCTCGGGCTCTACATCTCGTATGCGCACATCGGCTTCGGGTTCGCGATGCTGGTGGCCGGCGCCCGGATTGGCGATGCGCTGGGCTGGTGGACCACGCCGCGGCTGGGACTCCTCTCGGCGCACCTGCACCTCGGGCTGGCGGGCTTCGTTTCGATGACCGCGTTCGGGCTCGGCAGCCGGATGATCCCGATGTTCTACGGCAGCCCCACGCCCATTCCCGCCCGACTGGACACCTGGATGCCGCGGCTGCTCGGGACGGCGGTGCTGGCCTACGCCTCCGGCGCGGTCCTCGGCGCTGCGCCGCTCGCCTGGGCCGGGATCGCGCTCATGGCCACGGCCGGGGCGTTGTTCTGCTGGCTCGGGCTGGGGTGGTTCCGCACCCGCGCGCGGCGCGCGCTCGATCCCGCCACCGGCCTGCTCACGCTGGCCCTGACCTCACTCACCGCGGCGATCCCGCTCGGGCTCGCGACGGCCGCCCTCGGTGCGCACCAGCCGCGCCTGCTGGTCGCCTACGTGCTCGCGCTCCTGCTCGGCTGGTCCGGGGCGCTGGTGCTCGGCGTCTCGTTCCGGGTGCTCCCCACGCTCACCTGGCATCATCGCTTTGCCACCCGCATGGGCCAGCCCGGCACCCCGGCGATGCCGGCGATGCTGCACCGCGGCCTGGGCATCACTGCCGCGACGGCCGGGGCGGTGGGCCTGCTGGTCCTGGTCCCGGGCGTGGCCGCGGGGAGCGCCCCCGCCGCCCGTGCCGGCGCAGTGCTGTTCACCCTCGCCATCACGGCGACCATCCTCCACCACCTCCGGATGCTGCTGATCGGCCGCGCGCGGCCGATGGCGCCGGGAGTCCACTCATGAGCCCCACCATCGCGCTGCACCCCGACATGACGGTCGGAACCCTTGCTGAACTGCATCCCGCGACCCTGCCGGTCTTCACCCGGCACGGCATCGATCTCTGCTGCGGATCCCGGCGCTCCCTGGAGTTCGTGGCCCTGGCCCATGGCCTGGACCTCGCGGGCCTGCTCACCGAGCTGGAGGCGGCCCGGGCGGCGTAGGTAGCTTCCGGGCATGCTCGACTCCCTCGACCGGATCACCCGCCGGTTCCACGGCGCGGACAAGCAGACCCGCCTGGAACTGCTGCTCGACTACAGCAAGAAGCTCCCGCCCCTGCCCGACCGCTTCCACGCGGCCCGGGACCAGGGGCTGCATCGCGTCCCCGAGTGCCAGTCACCGGTGTTCCTCTTCCTCGAACGCGAGGGCGACGGCGTGGTCCTGCACGCCGATGCCCCGCGCGAGGCGCCCACGGTGCGCGGCTTCGTCTCGCTGCTGGCCCGGGCGCTGCAGGGTGTGCCTCCCGCCGAGGTGGCGCAGCTCCCCCCCGACCTGCTGGACCGGCTGGGCTTGGGCGAGGCACTTGGCATGACGCGTACGCACGGACTCACCGCGATGATCGGCCGGATCCGGCGGATGGCGGGAGAGCTGGCGTAGGTGGACCACGCGGCGGCGCTGGCGCGGGCGCGCCTGCTGCTGGCGGAGGCGCCGCGGGTGCTGGTGCTCACCGGCGCGGGCATCAGCGCCGAATCGGGCGTGCCGACCTTCCGCGGACCGGAAGGGCTCTGGAAGGACTTCCGGCCGGAGGACCTCGCCACGCCCGAGGCGTTCGCGCGCGACCCGCGGCTGGTGTGGGAGTGGTACGGCTGGCGCCGCGGGCTGGTGGCGGCGTGCGCGCCGAACGCCGGGCACCTGGCGCTGGCCCACTGGATGCTCGGTCGCGCCGGCGTCACGCTCGTGACCCAGAACGTGGACGCCCTGCACGAGCGCGCCGCCCGCACCGCCGCCACCGCGCGCGGCGGCGACCCGTCGCCCGCCCTGCCCATCCGGCTCCACGGTTCCATCGCGCGGGTGCGGTGCACCCGGTGCGACCATGGCGCGGAGGGCGACGACCCCGTCGACGCGACCGCGCGGGAGACCCTGCCCGCCTGTCCCGCGTGCGGCGCGCTGCTCCGGCCCGATGTGGTCTGGTTCGGCGAGGCGCTCCCCCTCCCGGCCATGCAGCGGGCGGACGCGGCGGCGCGGGAGGCGGATGCCTGCCTGGTGGTGGGCACGGCCGGCGCGGTGCAGCCGGCGGCGGGATACGCGATGGCCGTGGTACGTCGCCGCCGGCCCCTGGTGGTGGTGGACCCGGGACCGACCGCGTTCGACGGCATGGCAGAGGTGAAGCTGACGGGCAGCGCCGGGGCCGTGCTGCCCCCGCTGCTGGGATGAGCCCCGCGGGTTACTTCTCGATCGGCAGGCGCACCCCGTTGCCCCACTCGGTCCACGACCCGTCGTAGTTGCGCACCCGGGTGAAGCCGAGCAGGTAGGTGAGCGCGAACCAGCTGTGGGAGGAGCGCTCCCCGATCCGGCAGTAGGCAATGGTGTCCCGGTCCGGGACCAGCCCCTGCTCCTCGGTGTAGAGGGTGCGGAGCTCGCTCGCGGGACGGAAGGTGTGGGTCTCCGGGTTGACCGCCCGGGCCCATGGGATGCTCCTCGCCCCGGGGATGTGCCCGCCGCGCAGCGACCCCTCGTTGGGATAGTCGGGCATATGCAGCCGCTCGCCCCGGAACTCCTCGGGGCTGCGCACGTCCACCAGCTGGCCCCGGCGCTCCAGGTGGGCCAGCACATCCTCCCGGAAGGCGCGGATGCCGGCGTCGTTGCGCGGGCCGACCACGATGCCCCCCGCGGGATGCCGCGGCGCCTCGGTGGTGAGCGGCCGGCCCTCCTCGACCCAACGGGCGCGGCCCCCGTCCATCAGACGCAGCCGCTCGATCCCGAACAGGCGGAACACCCAGAAGGCGTATGTCGCCCACCAGTTGTTCTTGTCCCCGTAGAAGACGATCGTGGTCTCGGGCCCGATGCCCCTGGCCCGGAGCAGCGCCTGCATGCGGGCCTGGTCCAGGTAGTCGCGGGTGAGCGGGTCGTTGAGGTCGGTGACCCAGTCCACCTTCACGGCGCCGGGGATGTGCCCGATCTCGTACAGCAGCAGGTCCTCATCGGATTCGACCAGCCGGACGGTGGGATCGTCGAGGTGCGCCGCCACCCACTCGGTGGAGACGAGGACCTCGGGATGGGCGTAGCCGCGGCCCGCGATCGGCGGCACGGCGGGGAGGCTCTGGGTTCCGCTCATGGGATGGCTCCTGCACGGATGGCCCGACCCCCGGCGACCCACGCGGGCGACCGGGAATCGGGCCGGACAGGCAAATACGACTAAAGTTGTCGCAATGTCAAGGCAAGGCTGCCGCGGCGGGCGCTGTTGAGCATCACCTCGGCGAACGCGGCCACGACGCGGGGATCGAACTGGCTCACCACGTTCCGTTCGATCTCGCGCAGGGCGAGGCTCGGCTCCATCGGGATGCGGTCGGGCCGGTGCGCCAGGAGCGCGTCGAACGCGCCGCACACGGCGACCACCCGGGTGAGGATGTGCGGCTCGCGGGGATAGCTCAGCCGGGGATACCCGGACCCGTCCTGCCGCAGGTGGTGCTCATACGCCACCACCGCGGCGCTCTCCAGCTGCTCGCCATGCCGCAGCAGGACCCGCGCGCCTTCCAGCGGGTGTCCCCGCACCCGCGCCCGGTCCTGGTCGGTGAAGTGAGCGGCCACCAGCGTATCGGAGGGGAGCCGCGCCATGCCCACGTCGTGGAGCAGCGCGGCCAGCGCCATCTCGCGCCGCTCGTCGGCGCCGAGGCCGAGCGGTTCCGCGACCGCCATGGCGAGGAGCGCGGTGTTGAGCGCGTGGGCCGGGAGGTACTCGGCCCGTTCCGTCACCCGGAGCAGCGGCAGGCCGGGCGCCTGGCGACCGTCGACCAGCGCGCCGAGCGAGGCGCTGACGGCGTGCACGTCGCCGAGGGGCAGCCGCTCCCCGGCGCGCGCGCGCTGGAAGACGTGCCGCATCACGTCGAGCTCTTCCCGCAGGGGATAGTCACTGGCATCCGCGGGCCCGGTGTCCGGCCCCCACTGGAGGCCGCCCGGTTCGAGGCGGGGCGGGGCGGAGACGTCGGGCACCAGGCCGGCGGCGTGATCGAGGAAGGCGGCGAGCGCCCCGGCGCTCGGCTCGCCGGCGAGCACGAGGCGCTCGATCCCGCGCGAGGCGAGGCGCGCGGCCCAGGGCCAGCGCTGGAACTCCGCCAGCGGCAGTTCCCCGAGCCGCACGCCACTGGGGCCGAAGCCGATGGCGGGCTCCCGGTCGGCGAGCAGCAGTTCGCGCAGCCGGGTGAGGCAGGTCTCGTCGGCGGTGCGGCGCAGCAGCGCCTCGGACCCGGGGCGGATCCGGAGCTCGAGCGCGTGCTCCATGGCCCGGAGGAAGCGGGTGGCCTGGCTGATCATGGCATCACCCGGGGGCCGGAGCCGGAGCGGCGGCCGGGGCGGGCGGCGGCCTGGATGTCGGTGTCGCGGGAGGCCCGGGCGGTCTCGAGCAGCGCCCCCACCTTGGGGTGGCTGTGCCAGTGGAGCGCGAGGCCGCGCAGCGCCGCCAGCATCGGCGGGCTCTTGGGGGCCAGCCGCCCAAGCCCGGCGAGGCCGCGGGCCACCACCAGCCGCCGCAGCAGGCGCAACACCACCGGGTCGCTGACCGGCGCGAGCGCGGTGACCGCCATGGCGCGGAGCTCAGGGTCCAGGCCGGCGTCGCCGACGCGGGTGAGGAGCCGGGGGAGGAGTTCCGGCGGGCAGCGATCGGCCAGTGCGGCGAAGGCCAGCCGGAGCGTGGGCTCGTGATTGGTGTCGAGCGCCTCCGCCAGGCCGCGGGTGCGCAACTCGGGGTCGGCGATCGCCAAGGCGATGGCCTCGTGCCGGACCCGCGGGTCGCGGTGGCCCAGGAGGCGCGCCGGCATGAAGCCGCTCGGCAGGTCGGGCAGCCGTCCGATGAGGGCAAGCAGGTTGCGCTGCACGTACCAGGGCATGCCGTCGATTCGCTCGCTGGCCAGGGGTCCGACCCCGTTGCCGTAGCGGGCCAGCAGGTCGAGCAGGCGCAGCCGGACCCGGCGCTCGCGGGAGTGGGCCAGGGCGTCGAGCAGCGCGGGCGCGGCCTCGAGCCCGGCGCCGGGTACCAGCCGGTCGATGGAATCGAGGTCCACCGGTGCGGTATCGAGCAGCACGCGCACGGTCTGCGGGTGGAACACCCGGGCGCGGACGGCGCGGGCCACCGGGTCCTCGCGCGGAACGGTCTCGAGGATGGCGAGCAGCGCCGCCACCTGGCGACGGGCAATCATCCGGTCGGCGGCCGAGAGGGTGCCGGGCTCGAGGATGCCGCTCTCCAGCGCGAGCTTGAGCACCCGGTCGGGTTCGAGCGCCACCCGCAGGGCGGGCGCCGCGGTCTCAAGCGGGGCGACGAACCGGAGCAGTTCCTCGCTGAGGGCACGCCGCGCGGCGGTGCCGCCGGACTCATCCGCGCGCAGGGCCAGCCGGGCCAGCACCCGAAGCGCCCCGGCCGAGAGCATCCCCTCCCGCCCGTGCGCCAGCAGTTCCAGGAAGCGTAGCGCGAGCGTGGGGGTGAGCACCGGCGCCACGGCGCGCAGGAACTCCGCCTGGGCGGCCGGTGTGCCGGTGGGCGCCAGCAGCCGCCGCAGCAGGGCCGTCGGCAGCGACTCGAGGAGGTCCAGGGCCTCCTGACGCCGGGTGCGCTCGCCGTCGGGGGCGGCCGCCGGGTCGCCGGAGGCGGTGGACTCGGCCGCCCAGACCAGCCGGGAGAGCAGCCCGAGCAGCTCCACATCGCGCGCCGGATCGGCCGGTTCGAGCTCGAGCGCGAGCGCCAGCTCATGGGGATCGCGCTCCGCCCGCTCCCGGCCCGGCTCGCCGAGCACCAGCCGCTCGAGCTCGAGCCAGGCGTCCTCGGCGGTCGGCTGCGCGCTGAGCCCGACAAACCCGACGTTACGGGTGCCGGCGACGGCCACGCCGGTGATGGCCAGCGGGGTGAGCGCCTCGAGCAGCTCGGCGGCGGTCACGCCGGCCCGGAATTCGAGCGAGGCCAGCCCCGCCTGCCGGAGGTCGGCCGCCAGGTCGCGGAGCGGCTCGTACTCGGGGTTGGTCTCCATCCCTTCGACGACCAGCTGGACGGTCCCCACTTCCATGACCAGCCGCTCCCGGCCGGCCAGGGTCACGGCCAGGGCGCGTTCCAGCGCGAGGGCCTGCCCGTGGAGGCTCGGGTGGCCCTCCGGCAGGGTCCGGAGCCGGTGCATGAGCCCGGCCAGGCCGAGCAGGAGCTCGGCCAGCTGGCGGCTGGCGGGGGGGCGGGTGTCGAGGGGGGACAGCATAGGGGACCTAATCTACCCCACGGAGGCAGGGTCTGCAGCCGGGCGGCTGGCCGAGGATGCGGCAACCGGCCAAGATCGCTATAGTACGGGCCATGAGTGCACCGCCACCATACCGCCGATCCGGGGGAAACCCGGCGATCCGGGCGTGGGCCACGGGAACGACCGGACAGGCCGATGTGCTCCGCCGGGGCGCCTGGTACCCCGTGGTGGACGAGACACCCGAGGAGGTCGTGCTCGAGGTGGATCAGGCTCCGCTGCGGGTCCGGCGGGAGGATGTCCGGATCCGTGCCGATCGCCCGACCATGTGGAGCGTGGTGGTACGCACCGGGGTCATGCGGCCCACGCTCGCGGGCCAGAAGCTCGTCACGTCGTACGCGGTCTGCCCCGACTGCACCGGCCGGCAGGAGTTCGACGGGGAGCCGGAGTCGATGATGTGCACCCGCTGCCGCCGCGCGGCAAAGGTGGACTGGCAGACGACGTACTAGGCCGCCGGATGAACCTCTGGCAGATCTTCGCTCGCGCCCGTCATCTCTACCCGGTGAGTACCGCGGTTGTCGATGGCGGGCGTCACCTTTCCTACCGCGACACCGGCGCCCGGGTGGATGCCCTGGCGGGGTGGCTCCGGGCCAAGGGGGTGGCCCCGGGCGACCGGGTGGCCACCCTGCTCCCGAACTCCCTGCCCTGCTTCGAGGCCTACTTTGCCGCCGCCGGCCTCGGCGCGATCCTGGTCCCGCTCAACACCCGGCTCCACCCCGACGAACTCGGCTTCATCCTGCGCGACAGCGGCAGCCGGGTGCTGCTCGCCGATCCCTCCCTCGGCGAGCTGGTCGGGGCGGTACTCGCGCGGGAGACCCCGGTGCAGTGTCTGCTCTCGAGCGCCTCCCCCTTCCCCACCCCAACGCGGGGGCCCGCCGGCGCGTATCCCGACCCGGATGGCCGGCCGTTCGCGCCGGCCCTGCCACCGGCCGACGCGGTGGCGCATCTGTACTACACCAGCGGCACCACGGGCCAGCCCAAGGGCGTCATGCTGACCCACCGGAACGTGTCCGCCCACGCCGTGGCCGCGGTCGCGGAGCTGGGGCTGACCGACCGGGACACCTGGGCCCACATCGCGCCGATGTTCCACCTGGCGGACGCCTGGGCCACCTTCGCGATCACCCTGGTGGGCGGCCGCCACGTGATGCTGCCGCGCTTCGAGCCGGAGGCGGCACTGGCGCTGATCGCGCAGGAGCGCATCACCCTGACCAACCTGGTGCCCACCATGCTCAACCTCATGGTGAAGCACGAGGCCCGGCAGCGCTATGACTACCGGAGCCTGCGGCTGGTCCTGAGCGGAGGCGCGCCGATCGCGCCCGCGGTCGTGCGGGCCATCGTGGAGACCTTCGGGGCCGAGTACGTGCAGACCTATGGGATGACGGAGACCAGCCCGTACCTGACGCTGAGCCTGCTCAAGGCGCACCTGCGGGAGCGCAGCGCCGAGGAGCAGTTCCGGTTCCGGGCCAAGACCGGCCGGCCCTTCCTGGCGGTGGAGCTGCGGGTGGTCCGGGAGGACGGCCTGCCGGTGGCCACGGATGAATCCGAGGCGGGGGAGATCCAGGTCCGGGGCGAGACCGTCACCCCGGGCTACTGGCAGCGGCCGGAGGCCACCCGGGACGCCTTCACCGCGGATGGCTGGCTCCGCACCGGCGACCTCGCGGTGGAGGACGGTGAGGGGTACGTGACGATCGTGGACCGGAAGAAGGACATGATCATCACCGGCGGGGAAAAGGTGTACTCCACCGAGGTGGAGCACGTCCTCTACCAGCACCCCGCGGTCCTCGAGGCGGCGGTCTACGGGGCGCCGGACGCGGTGTGGGGCGAGGTGGTCGTGGCGGCCGTGGTGGCACGCCCGGGCGTGGCGCTCGGCGAGTCGGCGGTGCTGGATTTCTGCCGTGAGCGGCTCACCGGCTTCAAGGTGCCGCGCCAGGTCCGGTTCCTGGCGGAACTGCCGAAGACGGGGTCCGGCAAGGTGCTCAAGCGCGCGCTGCGCGAGTAAGGCCCGGCGGGAAGAAAGGCACGATGTCGGCACGGGTGCACAACTACTCCACGACGCTGCCTCGCAGCGGTCCCGGCGTCCGCCCGACGCTGGGGTCGGCGGTGAGCGTGGTGCTGCACGTGACGATCATCGCGCTGGCGCTCTATGGCGGGTCGCGGGCGGACCGGAAGGGCCCGCTGGAGGATCGCGGCCAGGCATCGGTGCGCCCGGTCCAGCTCGACTTCGCGCCGCCGCGACCCACCCCGACTCCCCGGGTGGAGGCCCCGCCGATCGAGCCCAACGCGCCGCTCGAGCCACTGGCGCCGCTGACCCCCGGCCCGGACGAGACGGCAGGTTCGACCGCGCGGGTCTCCCCGACGCCCGAGCCGGAGCCGAACGCGCCGCCGGAGGCGACGCGGTCCGAGGCCACCCGCCCCGATCCCGGCAACGAGGACGCCGTCACCGATGGCCCCGCGGCGCCGAGCCCGGAAGCCACCACACCCTCGATGCTCGGGACCAACGCGCCGACCGCCATGGAGACGGAGGCCCGCCGGATCTTCGGGCGGCCGTCCAGCCGCCTCGGTCCACTGACGGGGAGCCGCGAGAACCGGCCGTGGGAAACCGCCGAGGCCAGTGACAGCCGCGGCTGCGACCTCCCCGAGGAGGAACAGACCGACAGCACCATCCCCAGGGGCATGGCGGTGATCGCGGGGCGCATCTACCACCAGGACACGGGCCAGCCGCTGCCGGGCGCGCGGCTGCAGATCCTCGGCACCCCCTACGGCACCTTCGCCAACGACCGGGGCGAGTACCGGCTGATGTTCGACCGGACCCTGGTGAACCGCTGCCGGACCCAGTCGGTGCGGGTGTCGGCGCCCGGGTACCGGGGCCGGGACGTGCTGCTCTACCTCGGCGAACGGGCGAACGGGGATGTGCCGTTGAGTCGGTTCTAGGCGACTGGCTCGGCTCGGCCGGGATGCGACACGGGGTGGGTCCGGTGACGGACCCACCCCGTGTCGTTGCCTGGGGCCCCGCGCCGGCTAGTTCGGCGCGTGGGTCGAGGCCACCCCGTAGTTCCGGTTGAAGCCGATGGCGGGGCCGTCGACATTGAAGCCGTACTCGTTCCTGGTCTTGGAGACCCATTGCCGGATGGAGCCCGGGAAGGGCTGCTGCCGCGCATTCCTGCCGAAGGGGTCGCTGTACCAGACTTCGGGGCCGTCCTCGTTGTCGACATCGTTGTTGTTCACGTCGATGAAGCGCCGCACGCCGTTGAACTTCGAGCGCGAGTCGTCGAAGGCGAGCCCGGTCAGGGTGCCGTCGTTGGTGGACTGGGCACACAGGTCATTGTTGAGGTCGCGCGCCGGGTTGAGCGCGTCGCACTCGGCGATGGGGCGGCCGGTGACATTCGGCGCGGCCGGATCGTAGAACCGGCTGGGGAAGAAGACCTGGAAGTACGGGTTGAAATGGGCGATGGTGTGCCCGTTCTCGGTACGCACGGTGTTCGAGGTCTGCCAGCTCTCGTGCAGGGCGCCGTTGTAGTCGGCGCGCTGGCCGGCGCCCACGTAGAGGTTCTGGTCCACGCAGGTCCGGTCGGGGATGACACGCTGGCCGCCGCCGTTGGGGGAGTTGGCCGGCACCGGCGGCCCGACGTCCACCCGCTGCCCGTCGCAGGTGCGGGTGAAGCCGCCCGCCTCGCCGATCGCCGACATCAGCGTGACGTGCATCTCGGTGCCGTCGCTGCACTGCAGGTGATAGGCGATCTCGTGCAGGTTGTTGGTGAAGGCGTCCTTCGAGTGCGTGCCCTGGTGCAGCTTGGCGAGCACGTCGCACTTGACGCTGAAGAGCGCGCCCGTCAGCCCGTCCTTGCGGACGAACTCCACGTCGTTCTCCCAGTCGACCTTGTGCCCGAAGTGGTCCTCGCGCCGCACGCCCTGCGGGTCCCAGGTCTCCAGCGCCTCGTTGGCCAGCCCGAAGGGGATCGGCCCCACGCGGCTGAAGAGGTTGGAGCCACGGGGATCGCGGCCGTGCTCGTGCCCGAAGGTGCAGCCGCTGGCGGGGTCGACGGGCGGGTGCCAGGTGTTGTAGCGCTTGCCGTCGGGGCCGACGACCGAGAAGCGGTCGTGGACCTCCTGGGTACAGGTGTCCCCCGTGCCCGGCACCCAGATGCCGTACTGGACGGCCGTGCCGGTCTCCTCGACCGGGGGGATGCCGGTGTAGGCCCCGTCGCCGCAGGCGGCGAGCAGGAGCGTGGGCGGGAGGAGGGTCCCGGCCACGAGACGATGCAACGTGAGGAGTCGAGCGCGCATGCCAGCCTCCGAAGGGGAAGAGGCGATCGGTGACAAAGGAAGTGGCGGTCGGTGCTAGTGCAGCGTGAGGCCCACACCCAGCTGGAACAGGCTGGTGTTGGCCGACAGTCCGGAGACGGTGTCGTTGAAGCGGAGGTCGGCCCCGGTGGTGCCCATGAAGTTGGCGAAGGGGACGATGGACATCCCCTTGCCGACCAGCACCTCGTAGCCGACCCCGACCTGGGCGGCGAGCGCCTGGGTAGAGGCCTTGTCGTCGCTGTCCTTGGCGGAGTACTGCGCCAGGCCCAGCCCGGTCTTGAGGAAGAAGCCGTTGTCCTTCATGGGGTAGAGCACCACCACGGCCTGGACCGAACCGAGCAGGTAGTCCACCGGCCCGTCGCTGTGGTACCACAGCAGGGTCTCGGCGCCCACCAGCACCTGCCGGGTCACGGTGGCGCCGACCCGGAGGTAGCCGGCGGCACCGCCGTCGCGCCCGGCGCGACAGATCGAGCAGGAGAGCCGGGCCGAGCCCATGCCGAGGCCGCCGCCGAACCACACGCCCTTGTGGTCGGCGACCCGCTGGCCGGCGAGCGGGGTGACGGCGAGACAGGCGACGGACGCGAACAGCGCCGCGCGGCGGATCCAGCGCATGGCAACTCCCGGCAGACGGATGTGGTGCGAAATGGGACTTCGAGTGGAGGGAAAGGTGCTACCCGGCGGGGGAAAGGGCGGTGACTGGGGGCACAGGTGGGGTGTGAGGGGGGTGGCTCAGCGGGGGGGCGGGGGGACGTGGGTCACACCCGGGGGGATGGGGCCGGGGAAGACCAGCTCCCAGCCGGGATGCAGGACACGGCCGGACGGTGGGCCCTGACGCAGGAGGGCGAAGGCGCCGTTGGCCGCGGCGAGGTCCACGACGTACCCGAGGTCGATCAACGAGGCCGCCGTCAGCAGGCTGAGTGGGTCGGTTCCCCCGTCGATGTACGGGGTCATCAGCTCCTTGTCGAAGGTCGTCTCCTCCCAGTGGCTATCCCGGCTGCCGGGAGGCGAGATGCTGCCTTCCACGGGGACCGGGACGATCGGCGTCCCGACGGCCCCGGCGATGGCCCAGTACCCGAGCCGCCCGAACGTGCCGGTGTACCGGGGGGCGGGGCTGCCGGCCCCGACCAGCAGGCCGCGCGCCTGCCAGATCGCGCCGATGCCGACGGCGTGCCCGATCTCGTGCAGGACGATGTCGGGGACCAGGCTGCCAAAGACCTGCAGGTCGGCCTGGTCGAGGATGATGGCGGCGACCGACGGCAGGGAAGTCCCGGTCCGCTGGGCACAGATGCCCGTCCCGCCGAGGATGCCGCCCGCACCGTCAATCGGGGCCACCCAGGCAAAGAGGAGCAGGTCGTCCACCGTGCCGGAGAACGCCGGCTGCCCCGTGAAGCAGCTGTTCGCGGCCAGCGTCACGGTCTCGTCCGGGATATCGCCGACGATGAGCGCCTGCCAGCGCGCGGTGCCTGCGTCGAAGGCGGCCTGCACGGTCCCGCTCAGCGGCGTCACGGCGTTGAGGGTGACCTGGTACCCCGAGGTATCGGGGACACCGGTGGCGGTGAACTGCGCGGGGAAGCCGGGGAGCGCCGGGTGGACCGCCGTGAGTGTATTGGTGCCGCTGCCGAGGATCCACCCGGTGAGGCGGGCCACGCCGCCGGTGTCGGTGATGGCGATGGAGGAGGTGAGGCTGCCACCACCGCTGGTAATGGTGTACTGAACCGTGTCCCCGCCGATGCCGAAGCCGAGGCTGTCGGTGAGGCGCGCCGCCAGCGGCATCGGGGAGGGCGCGCCCACCCGCACGGTCTGGAAGGACCCGCCGGTGGCCGTGAGCGCGGCGGGGGGCGGCTGGACACCGGTGGCGTCGAGGTCGATGGAGAGCGTCGGGACATCGTAGACAACCGCGCGGATCCGCTGCAGCCCGCGCACCGGTCCCAGGGTCCACTGCCCGGGGCTGGCGCGTCCGTTCAGGTCGGTACCGGCGAACGACTGCTCGATGGTACCGCCGCCGACCACGACGGAGAACTCGAGCAGTACGCCGGGAATGGGATTGGCGTAGGCATCCAGCACGGTGAAGAGCGGCTGGGTGGGGAGCGCCCGGCGGACGGCACCCACCTGCCCGGCCCCACGCGCGACCGTGAGGCTGTCGGGCGGCCCCGGGAGTCCCTGCGTGAGGAATCGCAGGCTGTCGACCGGAAAGAGGGGCGTCCGCGCCACGAGCTCGTTGGCGCCGGCCACCGTGCCGAGCACCCACACCGCCACGGCCGTGCCGAGGGTGTCGCTGAGCGAGTCGGCCTGGGTGAGGCGACCGCCTCCCGTGCGGACCGTCCAGGTGACCGGCTGGGCGGGCACGCCATTGCCGAAGCGGTCGGTGACGCGGACGGCAGGGAGCACCCCCGGCGTGGCATTCACCGGGCCCACCACAGGGGCATGGAGGATGGCCCAGCCGGTGGGCGGGCCGGGCTGGAGCAGCGCCACGAAGGGTACGCTGTCGCCGGCCAGTCCAAGCGCCCGGGGCACCAGCTCGCTACCCGCCAGCCGCACGGTGCCGACGGTCCATCCGGGAGCGCTGGCCTCACCGAGCGCGTCGGTGCGGACTTCCGCGGGGCCGGTGTAGGTGCCGGTCCCCGGCCCGGCGACGAAGCGCACGGGGACGCCCGCCACGGGGGTGCCTGCCGAGTCGGTCACCCGCACCATCGGGGTCACCGGCGGCGCCGTGCCGACCTCCACCGCCTGGCTGTCCCCCGCCACCCGGAGGAGCAGCCGGCCGCCGTGGGCCCGGACCGGCAGGACGACGCTTGCCGTGCCGGCGGAGGCCGTGAGCGTCTGGACGCCGGCGGCGGGACCGAGGTGCCACAGCCCCGGCGTGGCGCGCCCCGACAGGTCAGTCGTGGTCACCGCCGAATCCACCGCGCCGGCGGCCGGCGTGAAGCTGACGGGTACCCCCGGGGCCCGGTTGCCGTAGGCATCCAGCACCTCGAACGCCAGGCCGGAGAGCGCATACGACGTCGGGGCGACCAGGGTGTCGGTGGCCGGCGGGACCGGCGCGATGGCGTCGGGGGGGCCGGGGAGCGCCGTGGCGGGGACGTAGCCGAGGATCGCCCCGGAGGGTTGCAGGGAGACCGCGAGGCTCACGGTCCCCGCCTGGGTACCGACGGTCCACCCGCCCACCGTGGCCCGGCCCAGCGCGTCGGTGACCTGGCTGCCCCCGGACACGCTGCCGGCGGCCGCGGAGGCCGGGGAGAACAGGATCGGCACGCCACTCACGGGATTGCCGAACTGATCGCGGACCTGGACTGTGGGCGGGACCGGCACCGCCGTGGCCACGGGCACGGCCTGCTGGTCCCCGTTCACCACGGCGACCCCCGCCGGCGGACCGGTGCGGACGCGCACCAGGACCGTCTCGGCGATGAACGGCGCCGCGGCGGTGCGGGCCTCGGCCCCCTGGAGCCCGACAAGGCCGCCCGCGAGCCACTGGCCGCAGGTGACATTGCCGCTGGCCGCCTGCGTGGTGGCCTGGGGGCTCGACACCGTGCCTCCACCCGTCAGGACCCGGCAGGTGACCGGGAAGTCCCCGACCCCATTGCCATCCGCATCGGTCAGGCGGAAGAAGAAGTTGGCTGAGGCGATGCCGCCGGCCGGCACCTCGCCAAGCGTATCACCGACCATGCTGACGAGGAGGGCAGGGTTGCCGGCGTTGATGAGGATGGCGGCGCTGGTGTCGGGGCGTACCCCGGGGGCCGCGAAGACCAGGCGGACCGCGCTGCCGCGCCCCTGCAGCGAGAGCCCGGTGAACTGCACCCGTCCGCCCGCGTCCGTGCCCACGGTCGTGGGCCCCGCCAGCTGGGCCGTCGCGGCGACCACGGAGGCGGTCACCTCGATCCCCGCCACCGACGCCGCCCGCCCGCTGGCGTCGAACAGCTGCACCGAGGGCTGTCGCGGGAAGTCGGCCCGGTTGCGGGTGCTGGGCGAGGGCTCCGTCAGGATGCGCAGCTCGACCGGCGTTCCGCCGGACGGCCCGGTGGAATCCCCGCCCCCACCGCACGCGGGGCCGAGGAGCAGCAGCACCAGGGGGACAATACGAAGGCGGGGCGCCATCGTCAGGATTTACGTGGCGCCCCGCCCCCTGTCCAGACCCGCCGCGGGCCTACTGCCGCCGAATGATCCGGAGCACCCGGCCCTGGGAGTCGACCTGGACCATGGGACTGCGCAGGATGTCATTGCGCAGGTCGATCCGCTTCTCCGCCCCCGCCCGGACCGTGGGCTGGGTACCGAGGCTGAAGACATCGGCCGCGCCGGCGTTCACGGTGTAGCCGAGGTCGGCGAGCGACTGGATCGAGGTGAGACTGAGCGGCCGGGCGTTGCCGGAGATGTAGCCGGTCATGACCTCGCTCTGGAAGACGCATTCTTCCCAGTGCGAAAGCGCCGTCCCCGCGCCGCCGGTGGCCTGCAGCGGCACGGCTGAGCGGGGGACCGCCGCGCCACAGGCCGCGGGCGAGACGGACCCGGCCCCGCCCTCGGTGAGGTAGGCGGCGTTGGCGTTGCTCCCCAGGTAGAACGGATTGCCACCGGTCAGGGTATTGGTCAGGCCATGCGGCGGCTGGTCCCACAGGGTGCCGTACCCGAGCACGTGCCCCATCTCGTGCAGCGCGACGTCGGCCAGGTCGCCACCCGCCTCGAGGTTGGCCAGGTCCGCGGTATCGAACTTCATGTAGCCCACGATGGTGAGCGCGTTCTGCGCCTGGCTGCGGATGTAGCAGGGACCGGCCGCGCCGAGGATGTTGCCCACCCCATCGATGGGCACCAGGTCGGCGAAGATCACCACATCATCCACCGTGCCGGCCACGCTCAGCGGGGTGCCGCCGGAGCACTGGGTGTCGTTCTGCAGGGTGATGGGAATGTTAGGCAGGTCGCCGGTGATCACCTGCTCCCAGCGCGCCTTGGCCGCGGTGAAGGCGGCCTGCTGGTTGGCGGTGCCGCTGCCCAGGAAGCGCAGGTCGATCGTGAAGTTGGAGACGACGGCCGCGCCGGTGGCGTTGAAGGTCAGCGGACTGCCGGTCAGGCCGGCCGCGCTGGCGGTCATGGTGTTGGTGCCGGCCGCGGTATCCAGCGTCCAGCTGCCAACGATGGCCAGGCCGTCGGTGGCGGAGTTCTGGGTGAGGCCGGTGGCCGAGCCGTTGCCGACCGTGATGGCGAAGGTGACCGCGACGCCGGCGACGGCGTTGCTGTCGAGGTCGGTGACCTTGACCGCGGGCCGGGTGGCAACCGGCTGGCCCTTGAGCGAGGTCTGGTTCTGATTGCTGTTGGGCAGCAGGCGCGCGGCGGTCCCGGCGGTCAGGGTGATGTCCCCTGACGTGATCCCGACCAGGGCGCCGGAGGTGAACTCCAGCTGCCGGTCGCCCACGTGGCCGGTGATGGTGAGGCTGCTGAAGGTGGCCTGGCCGCTCACATCGGTCGCGACGACCGTGGTGCCACTCAGCGCCCCCCCGCCCTGGAGGGCGGCGGTGATGCTGATCCCGGCGGTGTCGACTGGATCACCATTGATGTCGACCACCTGGACTACGACGCTGCCACCGATGGCGGCCCGGTTGGTGGCGCCGACGGGCGGTTGGGTCAGGATATCGATGGCGGCCGCGACGCCGGGCTCTAGGCCGTTGCCACCCTTGTCGCTGCTGCTGCAGGCGACGACGAGGCTCCCGCCGATCGCCAGAAGGAGCGGAAACTGCCAGAACGTTGACCGCGCGCGGCGCGCCGCGCCGGTCAGCATCGGGTTGGTATCCATGTGCCGGGCCTGCAGTTAGAGGGATGTTCCTGACTATCGGCAGACTCGCCGCCGGGCGCAAGGGGGCAAGCCCCGGGCCACCGTGTTGACAAGCCCCCGGTAGACGGACAGACTCCCCCGACCCCGCACATCATCGCCCCCGACCCGCGAAGGTGCTCCGTGAAGTACCCCGATGTCCGGCACTACCTCGGCGGCCAGTTCACGCCCGGGGGCCCCCGCCTGCAGGACGTCCACAACCCCGCCGACGGCAGCGTCCTGGCCCGGGTGCCCCTCGGGGACCGGAGCACGGTGGAGGCGGCGGTGCAGGCCGCCCGCGCGGCGTTCCCCGGCTGGTCGCGCACCCCGATCAAGGAACGGGTGCAGGTGTTCTTCCGCTACAAGGCCCTGCTGGAGCGGCACCTGCGGGAGCTGTCCGCGCTCATCACCGAGGAGCACGGCAAGATCGCCGGCGAGGCCGATGCCGAGATCCTCAAGGCCGTCGAGCTCACCGAGTTCGCCTGCTCGCTGCCGCAACTGGTGGCGGGTGAGGTGCTCGAGGTGAGCCGCGGCGTCGAGTGCCGGCTGGAGCGCTACCCGCTCGGCGTGGTGGCCGCGGTCAACCCGTTCAACTTCCCCGCGATGGTGCCGCACTGGACGATCCCTAACGCCATCGCGCTGGGGAACACGTTCATCATGAAGCCCTCCGAGGTGGTGCCGCTCTCGGCGGCGCGGATCGCGGAGCTGCTCAAGGAGGCGGGGCTGCCGGACGGGGTGTTCAACATCGTCCACGGCGACCGGGAGGTGGTGGAAGCGCTGTGCGACCACCCCGCGGTCGAGGCGGTGACCTTCGTGGGCTCCACCAGGGTGGCCCAGGCCGTCTATCGTCGCGCCACCGGCAACCTCAAGCGGGCGCTCTGCCTGGGCGGGGCCAAGAACCACGTGATCGTCATGCCCGACGCCGACCCCGAGATGGCCGCGGGCGGGGTGCTCGCCGCGATGGCGGGGTGCACCGGGCAGCGCTGCATGGCGGCCTCGGTGATGGTCGCGGTCTCGGCCACCGATCACATCGTCCAGCAGCTCGCCGCGCAGGCCCGCACGATGGTCACGGGCCGCGACGTCGGTCCGGTGATCACCGCGGCGGCCAAGGCACGGATCGAGGGCTACATCACCGAGGCGGAGCAGCAGGGCGCCACGGTGCTGGTCGATGGACGCGGCGCCACCGTGCCGGGCAAGGCGGGCGGCTGGTACGTGGGGCCGACGGTGATCGACCACGTGCGGCCGGAGATGAAGATCGCGCAGGAGGAGGTGTTCGGGCCGGTGCTCGCGATCGTGCGGACCCCCGACCTGGACCAGGCGCTGGCGGTGGAGAACGCCTCGCCGTACGGCAACGCCTGTTCCATCTTCACCGAGTCCGGGGGCGCGGCGCGGGCCGCCATGGAGCGGGCCAGCGCCGGGATGGTCGGCGTGAACGTCGGGGTGCCGGTCCCGCGCGAGCCGTTCGGCTTCGGCGGGTGGAACGACTCCCGCTTCGGGGTGGGCGACATCACCGGCAAGAGCAGCCTCGAGTTCTGGACCAAGACCAAGAAGATCACCACCAAGTGGAACCGGGAAGCCGGCACCAACTGGATGAGCCGGTAGCACGACGGACGGGTGAGCGGGGATCTCACCGGCATGTAGTGGGGGCCATCCCTGGAGGACCCCCGGCAGGCGTCACGGAAGCAGAGAGGACACCACATGACCGCCACGGCACCCGCCCGCCCGGCCATGCCCCCGTGCGACCACCGCCCCCGGCCCTATACCGGGCCGAGCCGGGCCGAGGTGCTCGCCCTGCGGCAGCAGTACACGAACCCCGCGATCTTCACGCTCTACAGGGAGCCGCTGATGATCGTCGAGGGGCACATGCAGTACCTCTTCGACGAGACCGGCCGGCGGTACCTGGACCTCTTCGCCGGCATCGTCACGGTGTCGGTGGGGCACTGCCACCCGAAGGTGACGCGGGCCATGCAGGAGCAGCTCGCCACGCTGGCCCACACCACCACGATCTACCTGCACCCCAACTTTGCCCGGATGGCGGCGAAGCTGGCGTCGAAGATGCCCCCGGGGCTCGACGTCACCTACTTCACCAACAGCGGCAGCGAGGCCAACGACCTGGCCATCCTGCTGGCGCGCGCCTACACCGGCCACAACGACGTGATCGCGGTGCGCAACAGCTATCACGGCGGCTCGCCGGCGAGCATGCCGCTCACCAGCCACCATACCTGGAAGTTCCCCCAGCAGCTCAACAGCGGGGTGCACCACGCCATCTGCCCCGACCCATACCGGAGCCCGTTCACCGGCACGCCCGAGGAGATCGCCAGCAAGAGCGTGCAGGACATCCGGGAGCTGGTGCGCTATTCCACCCCGGGCCGCATCGCGGCATTCATCGCCGAGCCGATCCAGGGCGTGGGCGGGGCCACCCACGGCGCGTCCAACTACCTGCCCGAGGCCTACGCCGCGGCGCGGGCGGCGGGCGGCGTGTGCATCGCCGACGAGGTGCAGACCGGGTTCGGCCGGACGGGGGAGCACTACTGGGGCTTCCAGAACTTCGGGGTGGTGCCCGACATCGTGACCATGGCCAAGGGCATCGGCAACGGCGCACCGCTCGCGGCGGTGACCACCCGGCGCGAGATCGCGGAGAAGCTCACCCAGCGGATCCACTTCAACACCTTCGGCGGCAACCCGGTGAGCATGGCCGCCGGCCTGGCGGTGCTCGACGCGATCGACGAGGATGGCCTGCAGCAGAACGCGAAGGCCGTCGGGGGCCGGCTGCGCGCGGGCCTGCTCGAGCTGCAGCGGCGCCACGCGCTCATCGGCGACGTGCGCGGCCTGGGCCTGATGATCGGCGTGGAGCTGGTCCGCGACCGGACCACGAAGGAGCCGGCGCGGGAGGAGGCGCTCGCCGTGATGGAGCACCTGCGCGAGCTCGGCATCCTGATCGGCAAGGGCGGACTGGACGGCAACACCCTGCGCATCAAGCCGCCGATGTGCCTCACCGCGGCCGACGTGGACTTCGCGCTCGACGCGCTCGACCTCGCCCTGGGGAAGGTCCGCGCGGGCTGAGGTGCCGTGGGGAACGGGACGCGGTAGACGGGAAACGGGCAACGGCATGAGTGCCGTTTCCCGTTTCTCACTTCCCGCGGCCACGCGGCGGCCTCGACGTCAGCTCGAGAAGCCGAGTCCCATCCGCTCGAGGAGCCGCAGCATCAAGTTTGGCGGCTCACCGGCATCCACCCGGCGGAGCGCCCCGGTCACGGCGCGCACCGCGAGCCCGCGCAGGGGTTCCGGGGGGTACGGGAACGGCGGCTTGGTGACCAGCGAGAGGCCGAGCAGGTCGGAGGCACGATCGAGCGCGAGGTGCGCCAGGATGCGGCCGGCGAGGCGGGTGCTGCCGAGACCATGCCCGGTGAAGCCGAGCCCGTAGCAGGCCCGGCCGCCCAGCGCGCGCCCGAAGAAGGGGGTGAGCCGGGTGGTGGAGCAGATGGCCCCGCCCCACTCGTACTCCCACCGCAGGTCGGCCAGCGCGGGGAAGTGGCGCCGCCAGCTGTGCCGGAGCGACTCGTAGTGTGCCGGGGAGTGGTCGCACGAGGGGTCCACCCGGTTGCCGCTGTAGTACGTGGCCTCGCTGGTGCCCCAGAGTACCCGCCCGTCGGCGGTGGGCCGGTAGTAATTGAAGAAGGTGCGGCCATCGGTCACCCCCTGACGGTGGCGCCAGCCCAGGGTCTCCCACTGCGCCGGGGAGAGCGGCTCGCTCACCATGATGTAGTCATAGAGCGGGATGAACCGGTGGGTGAGGCCGGGCAGCAGGTGATGGCTGTACGCGCTGGTGGCGAGCACCGCCCGGCGGGCCCGGAGCACGGTACCGTTGGCACGGAGGGCCACGCCCGCCCCGGCCTCCGCCAGTGACTCCACGGTGGTCCGCTCGTAGACGCGCACGCCCGCCCGTTCCGCCTCGCGCCGCAGGCCGTCGGTGAAGCGCGCCGGATCGAGGATCCCGCCCCCCGCCACCGCCACCCCGCCCAGGTACAGCGGCGAATGCACCTCCCCCTGCACCGCCTCACGGGAGAGCAGCCGGAAGGTGCGGATGCCCAGCCGCTCCGCCAGCTCCACGCTGCGCCCGGCCTCCTCGAGGTGGGCCTCGGTGAGCGCCACCATCAGCCGGCCGCTGGGCTCCCAGTCGCAGGCGATGCCGCGGTCCCGGATGAAGGCCACCAGCTCGGCCGCGTTCTGCTCGCCCAGGGTCGCCAGCCGCGTGGCTTCCACCGGCCCGAAATGCTGGAGGGCGAGGCCATGGCTGTGGTCCACGGTCTCGGAGAGCATGCCGGCATTGCGCCCGCTCGCGCCGTAGGCGGCGATGCCCTGCTCCACCACGGCCACGTCGCGGCCGGGGTCGAGCTCCTTGAGGAACAGCGCCGTCCACAGCCCGGTGAGCCCGGCGCCGACCACGACGATGTCGTGCTCGGCGGGGGCGGCGAGCGGCGCCGGCTCCCGGGCGGGGAGCCGCGCCAGCCAGTAGCAGGCCTGTTCGATGGGGCGCATCGGCGGCCGGCTCAGAACCCGCGGAAGGCCGTCAGGCTGATGCTGCGCGGCGGTCCCGGCGTCCGCTCCTGCACGTCGGTGTACTCGTGCTGGAACAGATTGCCCACCTTGAGCTGCAGGCCGGTGCCGAGCACCCGGTAGCCCAGCCGCAGGTCCACCACCACGATGTCCTTGCGCGGATCGAGCGGATAGACGAGCACCTCCTCCGGCCGCGAGCGGTAGCGCACGTCGATGCCGAGGAGGCCGCCGAGCAGGCCCGCGGTGCCGGTGACGGTGTGGCGCGAGCGGTAGGGCAGCTCGGTGCCGCGGGCGAGGTCCTCGGTGCCCAGCAGGAGGTAGCTCGCCTGGAAGTCGAGCAGGCGGTCCACCACGCGCACCCGGACCCCGGCGTCGAGCCCGCGGACCCGGGCGCGCTCGATGTTCTGGAACTGGAACACGAACAGCTGGCCCGAGGGGCCCGGGGCGATCAGGCGGCGGTACTCGCTCTGGAACACCGAGGCGTCGAACCAGACCCGGCCGCGGGTGCCGGTGACGCCGACCTCCCCGGTCCAGGCGCGCTCGCCCCTGAGGCCGGGATTCGGCACCACGCGGAAGCCGAACTGGGTGGTGTTCACGAACTGCTCGATGGCGCTCGGCGCACGGTAGCCACGGCCCACCGAGGTGCGCAGGTGGAGCTGCTCCGCCACGCGCCACGTGAGGCCGAGCTTGGGCAAGAGCGTGACTTCGCCCTCGCCGCCGGTGGCGCGGTGGTAGTCGAGCCGCCCGCCCGCCACGAGCTTGAGGCGCGGCGCGAGGCGGACGTCGTACTGACCGAAGAGGCCGGCGTCGGCGAGGTCGCGCCCGCCCAGGAAGTTGGAGGTGACGCGGGTGAAGCCGCCGTCGGCGCCGAGCGTGGCCACCTGGCCGTCGTGGGGAGTGACGGCCAGCTGCACGGTGCCGCCGGCCTTCAGGGCACGATGGTAGTCCGCGTTGGCGCGGAAGTCGTTGGTGAGGCTGTTGTAGTTGAGGTAGGGGCTCACCCGCAGCAGCGTCCGGCTCCGCACCAGCGGGGTGACGCTGAACCCGCTCAGGAACTTCCAGGTCTGCTCGTTGTCGCCGCGGCTGGCGGTGTCCACCTCGAAGGGGCGGTCGGCGGCGCGCCAGGTGAAGAACGAGTAGTCCACCGTGCGGACGAGCATGGCGTAGCCGTCCCACGGGTGGGCCACCCCGGGACGGGAGGCGAGCTTGGCGCGGAAGAGCCAGCGGCGGCTGGCGTCGTTGTCAGTGAAGCCGTCGGTCGTCTCTCGCGCCGCGTACAGCCGGACCCCCACGCCGCCCAGCTGGCGGGAGTGCTGGAGGCCGACGCCCTGGGCGGTGAGCCGCTCGTCGGTGAACCGGTAGCGGCCGGGCACCTGCCAGAGCCCGAGATGGGCGCGGACCACGGTCTCCTGGCGCTCGCTGACCGGGCTGGTGATGAGGTTCACCACGCCGCCGAGGGCGTTGCTGCCGTACAGCGCGGAGTAGGCGCCCTTCACCACCTCCACCCGCTCCACGTCGAGCAGCGGGATCGCCTCGAAGTCGATCTCGCCGCCGTCGCCGGTGAGCACCGGGTGGCCGTCGAGCAGCATCAGGACCCGGCTGCCGACGCCGTTGGCGATGCCGGTGGATCCGCGGATGGCCACGTCGCTGTTGTTGAAGGTGACGCCGGGGACGAAGGGCAGCACCTCGTCGATCGTGGTGACGTTGCGCTGCGCCAGCTCCCGCGCGCCCACCACCGATACGCTGGCCGGCGACTCGCCCTGGGCTTCCTCGCCCCGGCTGGCGGTGACCACGATGCCCGGCAGCTCGATGGTGGCCTGGGCCAGCGCCACGGTCACCTCGGTCCGGCCCGCCGGCACCGCCCGGACCGTCACCTGCACGGTCCCGTAGCCGATGGCGGCGACCGTCAGGACCTGGGGGCCGCTCGGCACGGGGAAGAGGCGGAACTCGCCCCGGACCCCGGTGGTGGCCCGGAGCATCGTGCCGCGGAGGAGCACGGTCGCCGCTTCGATGGGCTGCCCGGTGGCCGAATCGGTCACCCGGCCGGTGAGCAGCGCGGCATCCTCCTGAGCGGCGAGCCGGCCCGCCGCGAGGAGCAGCAGGCCGGCCAGGTGCAGCGAATGGCGGCGGAGGACTGCCAGGCGCATTACGGGCGGGTGACGGCCACCGAGACCTGCTGGCCCTGGGCGATCAGGTTGGCGTAGAGGGTGTCCTCGACCACGTCGGAGCTGCGGAGGGTGTAGGAGCCGGTCGCCTGCCCGATGAGCGGGGCGTCGGTGTCGACCGTGATCTTCCTGGCCGTGAGGGTGTAGGTGCCGGCGCCGCCGAAAGACCCCTGGCCCGGCACGTCGAGCGCGATGTCGATCGAGTCGGCCGTGAAGACGAAGGTCCCCGTGGCGCCCGGCACGTTGGTCCCCACGATGTTCAGGTTGACCATCGTCCAGGTGCCGGTGAGGTCGGGAGCCGGGCCACTCGGGCCGCCGCTGTCGCCGCCGCACGCGGCGAGGGTACCGCCGGCGAGCAGCGCGGCGAGCAGCGTGAATCCGACGCGACGAAGGCGCATGAGTTCTCCGAAGGGGGCGGGTGGATGTCGGGAGCGGCCCGGCGCGGGCCGGTCGCGGCTAGTGCATGATCATGATGTGGGCCCACGGCTTCCCGGGGTACATCAGCCAGGGCAGGCCGTTGCCGGGCCGGGTGGGGAGGCCGGTGGTCTCGCTGGTGGCGTACGGGGTGTAGACCACCTCGAGTCGGGAGGTCCCGCGGGCGAGGCCCGTGGCCTGGTCCACGCTGTCGGCCGGCGCGTAGAGGTTGAACAGGGCACGCGGGCCGTCCGGCATCTTGAGGATGCCGGCGTCGACCTCCGCCTGCCGCGCGCTGTCGATCTGCGCGTGGGAGAGGCCCAGGTCGCGCAGCTCGCGGCCGCGCCGCATGAAGGGCTCGAGGTCCTGGTGATAGCAGGAGGTCTGCCACCGCTCCACGCTCGGGTCGTCGGCCAGGCAGATGATGCCGTTGGTGCCCTGCCGCAGAATGTCCATCCGGTGGTAGTTGCGGTAGCCGAGGACGGTGGCGGCGGCGCGGAGCCCCTCGGGCGCCGCGCTCACGGCGCCGGCGATCTGGGCCTCCGCGCTGGGCACCTGGGCCCGTACGCCACTCGTCAGCAGCGAGCCGGTGAGGCCCGCCAGCAGAAAGGTGCGACTGATCATGGAAACTCCCCCGCGCCGGGAAGGTGACAGACTGGATGGATGCGGGGGTAAGTAGCGCGGGAAACGGGCGCGGGGCAAGACCCGCGGCGGAGGCCTACCCCGCCGCGTGTCGCTCGGCCTCGAGCAGCCCCGCCTTTCGCGGCAAGCCCCAGCGATACCCGCCCAGCGAACCGTCACGGCGGATCACCCGGTGGCAAGGGACCACCACCGCCACGCGGTTGGCGGCGCAGGCACTCGCCACGGCGCGGACCGCGCGGGGCCGCCCCACGCTCCGGGCCAGCTCGGTGTACGTCCGGGTCTCACCCGCGGGGATCGCCGTGAGGGCCTGCCACACCTTCCATTGGAAGGCCGTGCCCTGGAGGTCGAGCGGGATGGCCCCGGGCCCACCGGGCCGCCGCACCTCCGCGGCCACCCGGCGCACCAGCCCCCGCAGCCACGCGTCGCCGGCGTCCACGCGCGTGATGCCCGCCGCCGGGAACTGGGCGTGGAGGTCGCGCGCCAGGCCGGCATCGCGGTCGCCCAGCAGCACCGCGGCCACGCCGCGATCGGTGGCGGCCACCAGCAGGCGCCCGTGCGGCGACGCCACGATCGAATAGCGGATCTGCATGCCCCTGCCTCCCTGTTTGAACCGGCCGGGCGTCATGCCCAGCAGGCGATGCGATGCCTCGTACACCCGACTGCCCGACCCGAATCCCGCCTCGAAGACCGCGCGGCTCACCGTGCCCCCCTGCCGCAGCCCGGTCCGCAGCCGCTCGGCCCGGCGGGCCGCAGCATACTCCCGGGGGGAGACCCCGATCACCCGCTTGAAGCTCCGCTGCAGGTGACCGGCGCTCAGTCCCGCCGCCCGCGCGAGTTCGGCGAGGCTGACCCGCGTGTCGGGATGGGCGTCGAGGTGGGCCCGCGCCCGCGCCACCGCGCGCTCGGTGGAGGTGACGGCATCCTGGTCGGGATGGCAGCGCCGGCAGGCGCGGAAGCCCGCGGCCACCGCCGCGGCCGGCGTGGCGAAGAACGTGACGTTGTCCCGCCGGGGCCGGCGCGAGGGGCAGGAAGGGCGGCAGTAGATCCCCGTGCTGCGGACGGCGTAGACAAAGCGTCCGTCGGCGGCGCGGTCGCGGGCTTCCACCGCGTGCCAGGCCTGCGTGTCTCCGGGGCGTCGTTCCGTGGGCATGGGCAACAGGATAAGCCCCGGGCGAACCCGGGGCTATCCGGATGTTGCGGTGGAACTCGGCCGCGGGTCAGCCCTCGGACGCCACGGCGGCCAGGGGCTGCCAGTCCTCCGAGCCGGCCCGCGCCACGAGGACATCGGCCTCGAGCTCACCGCGCTGGATCAGTTCCCGGACCGTGGGCAACGGCACCGGCCCGCGGGGGACGCCACCCCTGGGGAGGTAGAAGTAGGTGACGGCGGTCCGCTCGGTGACCTTGGCCGCGAGCAGCTTCCCCGCCTGCCCCGCCCCGCCGGCGATCAGCTTGCCGGCCTGCCCGGCCTGGCCGGCGATGCTCCGGGTGGCGTCCGCGAGGTGGCCGCCCGCGGAGGCGAGCAGCTGCTTGAGCCGCTCCCCGTCATCGGTCTGGAACGACTTGAGCGCGGTGGCGTCCACGTTGCCGGAGATGTCGAACTCGAGGTATGGCGCCTTGGAGAAGCCGAGGAACGGCGCCACCAGCACCGTGGGGAACGCCAGGTAGGCGTTGTTGTAGTGCTTGACGGTGGCATTGAAGGCGGAGCGCGCCTGCTGGATGTCCAGCTCGCAGTGCTGGATGCTGTCCACCAGCCGGTGGTACTGCTCGTTGGCCTTGAACTCCGGGGCGCGGTCCGCGGCGGCCAGGAGCGTGGAGAGCATCTGCCCCGACTGGGCGTACGCCACGGCGATGGCGGTGGCGTTGTTGTCCTGGGCCAGCTTCATGTGGGTGAACTGCTCGCTCGCCTGGAAGCTCTTGACGATGTCGCCGAGCTGGTTGACCAGGTTGAGCTTCTTGCTGACCGCCACCTGCACGTTGGAGGTGGCCTCGCGCACCTCCTGGGCCTGCTTCTGCAGCTTGTTGTAGGTCCACGCCGCGAAGGCCACCAGCGGCAGGGCAATCCACAAGACCAGCGAAAAGAGTCCGGTGATGACGTCCCACATGGCAGACACTCCAGGCGTGAGGGCGAAGGGGCGACCGGCCGGTCAGGGCCGGCCGATATCGAAGGTGACGTTGGAGAGTGTGAGCGGCGTGGTGGCGGCCGTGGCCGGCGATGGCACCAGCGTGGCCGAAAGGGTTCCCTGGATCCGGGTGGCCGTGAGGCTGGTGATCTCGAGGGTGCCGGTATTGCCCGTCCCTCCGCCCCAGCAGCAGTTGACCGGCCCGTTGGGGTTGGTCCACGGGCCGCTCATCACCACCACGGGATCCCCGGGCGCGCTGCCGAGCGGGTAGGTACCCACGCCGGCGAACGACGTCTTGGCGATGGAGATGGAGTAGGCGGTGTTGCTGCCGCCGACGACCAGCGTGCCGCTCTGCAGCTGCATGACCACCGTGGCGGCGTGCCACGCCGCGCCGCCCACGGTGCCGTCCAGCCGGCTGCCGTAGTTGTCCGGCAGGGTGGCGAGGGTCCCGCCCAGCAGCAGGTCGAACTGGCCGTTGGTCACCACCCGCTGCCCCAGCGCCGCGCCGAGCAGGGAGTCGGCGGTGAAGGCGAAGGTGCCGACGATGTGCCCGGCAGTCAGCGTGGTGATGGTGACCGTCCCGGCCGCGCCCGAGAGAGGCGTGCTCCAGCCGCGCGGCAGGAGGTCGGTGACCTGCGCGTATCCGCCGACGTTGGTGCCCCCCATGCCCAGCCGGTAGGTCCCCACGGAATCGACGTTGTAGAGCACGATCTGGATCGTGGTGCCGTTCTGCGACCCCTGGATCAGGATGACACCGAAGGTCCCGACCTGGGCATCCTCGGAGACGGTTGCGCTGGTCCAAGGCACCCCGTCGATGACGGCGGAGATCCCGCCGGAGCCCCCGCCCCCACCCCCACCGCCGCCGCCGCCGCCGCCGCCGCCGGGACCGGTCGATCCACCACTCCCGCCACAACCAGCCACCGCCGCGAAACCGGCCAGCGTGCCCGCGGCCCATCGGATCCAGCGCATGAGGGACTCCAGGAAGGGTTCCTCCCGCCATGCGCAGTCCGGGCGCCAGAACCGTCATCCGCGATGTAACGAAGCGGCGACTGGCCCAATCGGGATTCCGGGGTAGGTTGGGGGCACGGGAACCCGTTCATGACTACCGATCCACTACCGGACAGCGACCGGGAGGTCGTTGACCGGCTGTTCGCCGCGGCCTACGAAGAGCTGCGGCGCCTTGCCACGGCGGTGCGCCGGGGCGAGTCCTCGCATACCCTGACGCCCACCGCGCTGGTGAACGAGGCATGGCTCAAGCTCTCGGCCTCCCCGGCGGTGGGCCGGCTCTCGCGCCCCGAGTTCAAGCGGGTGGCGGCGCGGGCGATGCGGCAGGTGCTGGTCGAGGCGGCGCGCCGGCGCACCGCGGACAAGCGCGGGGGCGGGATCCCGGACGTGACCTTCGACGAGGCGCTGGCCCATCCCGCCGCCTCGGGGGAGGACATGCTGCAGCTGCACGAGGCGCTGGAGACCCTGGCCACGATCAGCCCGCGCCAGGCGGCCATGGTGGAGGGTCGCTTCTTCGGCGGGCTCGAGATCCCGGAGATCGCCGAGTGGCTCGGCGTCTCCGAGGCCACGGTGCTGCGGGACTGGCGCGCGGCGCGCGCCTGGCTGGCCCACGCCCTCCGCGCGCAGGGGTGAGGCCGCGATGAACCGGGCACGCTGGGACCGGGTCCAGGCGCTGTTCCACGAGGCGCTGCCGCTGCCCGACGGGGAGCGGCGGGCCTTCCTCGAGGACGCCGCGGAGGGAGACGAGGCGCTGGTCGGCGACGTGCTGGGGATGCTGGCGCAGGACGCGCGGGGCGACTCGATCCTGGACCGTGGCGTGGGCCCCGCGGCGGAAGCCGTCATCGGCCGGCTGGACGAGGCGATGCTGGGCCGCCAGCTGTTCGGGCCCTACCGGCTGCTGCGGATCCTGGGCGAGGGGGGAATGGGCGTGGTGTACCTCGCCGATCGCGCCGACCTCGGCAGCCAGGCCGCCATCAAGATCCTCCCCGACGCCTGGCTCTCCCCGGGCCGCCGCGAGCGGTTCCTGGCCGAGCAGCGCACCCTGGCGCAGCTCAACGATCCCGGCATCGCCAGGCTCTACGATGCCGACACCCTGCCCGACGGGACGCCGTGGTTCGCGATGGAGTTCGTGGACGGCGAGCCGCTCACCGCCTGGTGCCGCAGCCACCAGTGCGGCATCCGGGAGCGGCTGGCGCTGTTCCGGACGGTGTGTGAGGCGGTCCGGCATGCCCACCAGCACGCGGTGATTCACCGCGACCTCAAGCCCTCCAACATCATGGTGCGCGCCGACGGCGTGGTGAAGCTGCTCGACTTCGGCATCGCCAAGCAGCTGGAGGCGGTGGACCTCCCGGCCGACCAGACCCGCACCGGGCTGCGCGCGCTCACCCCCGCCTACGCGGCCCCCGAGCAGCTCCGCGGGGGCCGGGTCGGGGTGCACTCCGACGTCTACTCGCTCGGGGTGGTGCTCTACGAGCTGCTCGCGGGCCGCCTGCCCCACGACCTCAGCGGCCGCTCCCCGGACGAGGCGGCGGCCATCATCGCCGCGCAGGAGCCGCCGCGACCCTCGGTGGCGGCCCGGGAGACGGCGGCGCGGGCCGGGGACCTCTGGTCGGCGCTGGGCGCCGGGGCCTGGGCCGACCTCGACGTGCTCTGCCTCACCGCCATGCGCGCCGACCCCGCGCGGCGCTATCGCACGGTGGATGCACTGCTGGCCGAAGTGGACCGGTTCCTCGACGGCCGCCCGCTCGAGGCCCGGCCCGACACCGTCGGCTACCGGCTGGGGAAGTTCGTCCGCCGGCATGCCGCGGCCGTCGGTTCCGGGGTCACGATCGCGCTGCTGGTGATCGGCCTGGTGGCCTTCTACACCCTGCGGCTGGCACGCGCGCGGAACGCCGCCCTCGCCGAGGCGGCGCGTACCGATCAGATCCAGCGCTTCATGCTGAACCTCTTCCAGGGCGGCGAGGAGGACGTGGCGCCGGCGGACAGTCTGCGCGTGGTGACCCTGCTCGAGGGCGGCGTGCAGCAGGCGGGCACCCTCGACCGCGAACCGGAGGTACAGGAGGAGCTCTACCTCACGCTTGGCTCGGTCTTCCAGCGGCTCGGCAAGCTGGACCGGGCAGACTCGCTCATCGCGAAGGCGCGGGCGCAGCGCGCCGCGCGCCTGGGCCCGGAGGACCCGGCGCTGGCCCGCGTCGATGTGGCGCTGGGCCGCCTCCGGCTCGACCAGGCCCGGTTCGAGGACGCGGAAGCCCTGGTCCGGCGTGGACTGGCCAGCGCCCGCGCGTCGCTCCCGGCCGACCACCCCACGGTCGTGGACGCCACCGTCACCCTGGGCCAGGTCCTCCAGAAGCGCGGCCGCTACGACGAGGCCATCGGGATCCTCGGCGAGGTGGTGCGACGCGACTCCACCGCCGGGGACGCCGCGCCCGACCGCGCGGCGCACCTGCGGGAGCTGGCCAACGCCCACTTCTACGCCGGCCACTACCCGGCCGCCGATTCGCTCGGCCGCCGGGTGCTGGCGCTGCACGAGCAGCGCTACGGCCGCCGGCATCCCGAGGTGGCGACGGACCTCGCGAGCCTGGGGGAGATCGAGGTGATGCTGGGACGCTATGCCGCCGCCGAGAGCTCGTACGCCCAGGCGCTGGCCATCACCGAGGGGTGGTATGGCGAGGATCACCCGGAGGTGGCCGCCAACCTCACGCGCCTGGGCCGCGCCCTCACCTATGAGCGGAAGCTCCCCGAGGCCAATGCGGCCCTCGAGCGGGCCTTCGCGATTCAGGAGCGGGTGTTCGGGCCGGTGCACCCGCAGGTGGCGGAGGCGCTCAACGAGCTCGGCAACGCGGCCTGGACCGCGGGGGAGCTCGACCTGGCGGAGGCGCGGTTCCGCCGGGTGGTGGCGATCTACCGCCAGGTGTTCGGCACGCAGCACCAGTTCGTCGCGGTGGCGATGTCCAACCTGGCCAGCGTGCTGTCGGAGAAGAAGGACTATCACACGGCGGAGGACCTGTTCCGGCAGGCCATCGCGATCTACGACGCGGTCCTCTCGCCCGGGCACGTCAACGCCGGGATCGGCCACATCAAGCTGGGCCGCACGCTGCTGCGGCAGCGGCGATTCCGCGAGGCCACCGTCGAGACCCGGGCGGGCTATGACATCCTGGTCCGCCAGACCGACCCCGCGACCTCCTTCCTCCGCGCCGCCCGCAAGGACCTCGCGGCCGCCTTCGACTCGCTCGGCGAGCCGGCCCAGGCGGCGCGCTTCCACGCCGAGCTGGCGGATACCATTCCCCCGGCCACTGCGGTGGCGCGGCCAGCCACCTAGCGGAGGCGGTCCAGGGAACCAATTGCGGGCGCATGACGTCTCCGGAGGAGCAGCCGCCGGGCGGTCCGGCGGCGGCATCACCCCAGGAGGTCCCGCGATGCACCCCGACCCAGCTCAGACCCGGCGGCTGACGCTCCGCGCCGCCGCCCTGCTCCTTCTCGTGCTGCCCCTGCGGCTCGGCGGCCAGGCCATCAACACCGACCGCGCCGGCGTGGCACTGGGCGGCTACGACGCGGTGGCGTACCACGAGGACCAGCGCGCGGTGCCCGGCACCGCTGACCTCATCGTGCAGCATGACGGCGCCACCTATCGCTTCAGCACCGCCGCGCACCGGGATGCCTTCGCGGCCGACCCGGCGCCGTACCTCCCGGCCTACGGCGGCTACTGCGCGTATGGCGTCTCCCGCGGGTACAAGGTGAAAGTCGATCCCGAGGCCTTCACCTTGGTGGAGGGACGGCTTTACCTCAACTACGACAAGGGGGTGCAGGGGCGCTGGCTCAAGGACATCCCTGGCTATGTAGCCAAGGCGGATGCCAACTGGCCGGGCCTCAAGGACCAGCCGCGGCGCTAGCGCCCCCGCCCCGGCCCCGACGGACGACGGCCCTCCCCGGCAATGGGGAGAGCCGTGTCCGTCCGCCACGCCGTCGCCCCTTCAGTCGGCGACGCGGCAGAACGCCTTGATGACACCCTGGCCCATGGTGAGCAGGCTGAGCAGTTGGGCGTGGTGGGCCAGGCCCTCCACGGGATGCGTGAGCAGGCGCGCCAGCCATCCGGGATACTGCGCCTCGCAGCGCACCAGGTCGCCCACGCCGGCCTCGAAGTACTCGCGGTTGGCGTTGACCGTCCCCACCATCACCTTGTTTCCCAGGACGAACTCGAGGTTGATCCGGTCAGCCGGGACCTCCACCCGGCGGTCGCCGCCGGTGACGCTCGAGAGCACCAGCACCCCGTTCTTCGCGAGCGCCTGCATGCTCTCGAACACGATGGGGGAGAACCCGGTGGCCTCGAAGACCAGGTCGAAGGGGCCGTGCCGCGCCGCCCCATCGAGCACCGGGAGGTCGCGGGTGGAGCAGTACCGCGCCCCGAGCGCCTCGACCAGCTCGGCGTTGAGGTACGGCGCGCGCTCCAGCCCGAACACCGTCACGTCGAGCCCGCGGAGCCGGAGCGCCATCGCGGCCAGCAGGCCGATGGTGCCGGCGCCCATGACCGCGGCCTTCCGGGGGCGCCAGACCCGCAGGCGCCGCTGGATCTCCCAGGCCTGCGCGATGCCCTTCTCCACCACGGTGGTGGGCTCGAGCAACACGCCCCGCTCCCCGAGCGAGGCCGGCAGCTTCACCAGGAACTCGGCGTCGTCCACGTAGTACTCGGCCAGGTAGCCGTGCCGCAGGTTGATGCCGCGCTCAAAGTAGGTGTCGTCGGTGGTCATGTCGCTGGTGCCGATGACGTCGTACAGGCTGTGGCCCGGCCGCCGCACCGTGGCCACGACGAGGTCGCCCGGCGCGCACTCGGTGACCATCGGTCCCACCTCCACGACGCGACCCAGGCTCTCGTGCCCGATCACCAGCACGTCCTCGCCCGGCGGCGCGGCGCCGTACTCCGCGGCATTGATCTCCTTGTCGGTGCCGTCCACCCCGACGCGCAGCACCCGGACCAGCACTCCGCGGCCCCCCGGAACGTCCGCCACCCGGGGGCGCGGCAGGGTCGTCAGGTGGGCGGAGCCGGGGCGGCCCGGGATCACCGCCACCGCCTGCATCGTGGCGACGGCGCTCAAGGAGGTTGCTTCGCGGGGGGCCAGGGTGCCTGTCATGCGATCGCTCGCCGGGGAAGGTATGCGGGGCCGCGCGGTGCGATGGTCGCGGGGCGCGCGAAGGGCTCGGCGTGGCAGTCCTCGCGGGTGAAGTCATCGGCGATCACCCGCACCTGCAGCCAGCGGCCCAGGTCGAGCAGGAGCGCGCGCGCCTGGCGGGCGATGCCCTGACGGCGCGCCGCGGGCTCGACGTACATCCCGGCGAGGTGGGCCAGCGGCGGCTCGAAGGGGCCGGCGTGGCGGAAGCGGAGCACGAGGTAGCCGACGGTCCGGTCGGCGGCGCGGATCAGCCAGGCGTGCCAGAGTTGGTCATCGCCGAGCATGCGCGCCGCCTCGCGCGCGGCGTGGGCCGGCTCCAGGGAGATGCCCTCGAGGCGCCGCCACCGTACCAGGTGACCGGCGAGGAGGTCGGCATCCGCGGGGCCGAGCTGCTGGAACTGGGTCGCCATCGCTGCCTCCAGGACCGGACTACCGGTCGATGAGCCGCACCACGTGACCATCGGGATCCTGCACCAGAACGCCGTCGCCCAGGCCGAGGTTCCGGGCGCCGAGCATGGCCGGGGCCCGGGAGAGTCGCGGCACGCCCGCCGAGTCGAGCCGGGCGAGCACGGCGTCCAGGCGGGTCACGGCGATGGTCGTTTCCCAGTGCAGGAGGTCGTTGGGCCGGGCATCGGCCGGATAGGGGCGGCCGTCGGTCGGCGCGAGGTACTCCAGCAGCTCCACCCCGGGGCCGGCCGGGCTGCGCAGGCCGGTGATCCGCAGCCGCGCCCCCTCGACGTTGTTGAGGTGCTCCTGCTCCTCGCCCTGGTTGTAGCTCTCCCCCGCCACTCGGAGGCCGAGCAGGTCGCGGTAGAACGCGAGGCTCCGGTCGGTGCTCGCCACCACGATCGCGGTGTGGTCGATGCCGAGGAACAGCCCGTGGCCACGGTGCCAGCGCGGGTCGCCCTTGTCGGGGGGGAACTGCAGGATCTCGAGCGGGTGGCCGTCGGGGTCCTTGAAGTAGAAGGCGCGGATGCCGGCGGCCCCCGGAATGGACTTGGGCAGCAGTTGCGGACCGGTGGAGGCGCTCCGCACCCGGTGGGCCCGGAGCCGAGCGTAGGCGCTGTCCATGTCGCGGACGATGATCGCCACGTGCTGGAACCAGCGGTCGTGGCTGCGGGCGTCGATCGGCGCGGGCCGTCCTGGGGTCGAGGCCGCGAGGTATTCCGTGAGCTCGAGCTGCTCCTCGCCCAGCCGCAGCCGCACGAGCCGCAGGCGCACCCCGAACACGCCCGTCAGCTCCTCCCAGCGACGGCCGGCCACCTCGGTGTCGGCCACCACCGTGAACGGCAGCGCCGAGGTATAGAATGCCAGGGAGCGGTCCATGTCGCTCACCGTGAGCCCCACCACCGGCACCGCCTGCGCCGCCGGCAGCCCGACGCCCGGGCCGGTCCACGGGGCCTGGGCCGTCGCGGGCAACGCGAGGCAGAGTGTCGAGAGCAGGTAGTACCAGACCAGGGAGCGCGTGCCGCCGGCCAGTGCCACCAGCATCCGCGCCCGCCAGCCATCCATCCGCGCGGTCAGCCCGCTCATGCGAGCCTCCCGAGCAGGTGGTCCCCGACCCGGAGCGCGTTGGCCATGATGGTGAGCGCCGGGTTCACGGCGCCGCTCGAGGGGAAGAAGCTGCCGTCCACCACGTAGAGGTTGTCCACCTCGTGGGCCCGGCAGTGCGGGTCGAGGGCGGAGGTCCTCGGGTCGTGGCCGAAGCGGATGGTCCCGTTCTGGTGCGCCACGCCCGCGAGCGGGATGCGCTGGCCCAGGAAGAGGTTCCGCGCAAAGACGCCCTGGTGACACTCGTGGCCATGGACACCGCAGGCCCGCTGGCCCTCGAGCAGCTGCTTGAGCTTGGCCGTGAGCCGCCGGTGGCCTTCCTCGTTGTTGGGGCGGTAGCTCAGCACGATCCGGCCCTCGCGGTCGAGGGTGACCCGGTTGTCGGGATCGGGGAGGTCCTCGGAGGTGAGCCAGAAGTCGAGCGAGTGCCGGCCCATCAGCTCCAGGGTCCACCCCGGCGCGATGACGGGCGCGCCGGCGGCCAGGGTGTCGCCGTCGAGCTTGCCCACGAACGAGATGTGGCCCATCGGGTAGGCCCACTCCGGCGAGCCGAAGTAGAAGTCGTTCAGCGCCAACGTCTTCTGGAAAACCGTCGGGTTCGGGCACTTGGAGAGTGCCATGAGCACGGAGTTGATGTGCCCCATGTAGTGCCGCCCCACCACGTCGGAGCCGTTGGCGAGCCCGCGCGGGTGGCGGTCGGAGGCCGAGCGGAGCAGCAGCGCGGCGGAGTTGATCGCGCCGGCGGCCACTACCACCACGTCGGCGGAGTACCGCTCCCGCTGGCCGTCGCGCTCCACCTGCACGGCGGTCACCCGCCGGCCGGCGGCATCGGTCTCCAGGCGTGAGACGTAGGCGCCGGTGAGCAGGGTGACGTTGGGACGCGCCAGCGCGGGGTCCACGCAGACCACCTGCGCGTCGGACTTGGCGTTCACCAGGCAGGGGTGGCCGTCGCAGGTGGCGCACCGGATGCAGGCGCTCCGGCGGGGCTCCCGCTCGTCGAGCATCACCCCCATCGGCACATGGAAGGGGCGCAGCCCCTGCGCCGCGAAGTCCTCGTGCAGCTGCTGCAGCCGCGGCTCGTGGGACACCGGCGGGTGGGCGTACGGCGCGCTCGCGGGCGGTTCGGTCGGGTCCTCGCCCCGGACGCCGTGCACCTGGTAGAGGTGCTCGGCCTGGGTGTAGTAGGGCTCGAGCTCGTCGTACGAGATCGGCCAGGCGGGTGACACGCCGCCGTGGTGCCGCAGCTCCCCGAAGTCCTCACGACGCAGGCGGAAGAGCGCCGCGCCGTAGAACTTGGTATTGCCACCCACGAAGTAGTTGGTGTGGGGGTGCAGCGGCTTCCCCGCGGCATCCCGCCACTCCTCCCGGGTGTTGTAGCGGCCCTCCAGGTTCACCGCGCGGGTGCTCCAGTTCTCCCGCTCCCGCGGGACGTAGCCCCCCCGCTCCAGCAGCAGGATCCGCTTGCCGCTCGGCGCCAGCCGGTGCACCAGCGTGCCGCCCCCGGCCCCCGAGCCGATGACGATGACGTCGTAGTGGTTCAGTGACATGGGGCGTGCCTCCCGCGCCAGGCGATGTCGGCCGGGTCGGCGGGGTGCGGCTGGGCCGGCCGGAGCCGGCCCGTCGCGTCGATCTCCTGCGCGATCCAGCCTTCCTCGCGCCGGGTGAGCAGGGTATGGCCCGCGAGCAGGGCATCCACCAGGATGCTGCGGGCCTCGAGCGTATCGGGCATGGGATTCCTCCTGCCCCGTAAACGCCCGCGGCGGCCGGAGGTTCCCGGCGCCGGTCGGCCCGAGCCGTGCGGCGCGGGCCGGGGTGGCGCCTCAGCGGCTGGCGGCGGTGGCGCCGGCAAAGGGCACGGTGCCCGGCAGCTCCACCCGCAGGCGGTAGAGCCCCGTGCTGGCCGTGATGTAGAGCGTGCGCAGGTCGGCGTCGCCCCAGGCGAAGTTGGCCACGTGCTCCGGCAGCGTCACCGTGCCGAGGTGCCGGCCATCGGGCGCCAGGATGTAGATCCCCTCGGGGCCGGCGGCGTAGAGGTTGCCGCGGGCATCCACCTTGAGCCCATCCCAGGCGTCATCTTCCGGGACGGTGCGGGTGATATCGAAGAACACCCGCCCGTTGGCGACCGTCCCGTCCTCCCGCACGTCGTACCGCATGATCACCTTCCGTGCCGGGTCCCAGTTGTCCACGTACAGCGTCCGCTCATCCGGCGAGAAGGCGAGCCCGTTGGGGCCGCGCAGCTCCCGGGTGAGGAGCGTGAGGCGTCCGTCCTTGAGCCGGTAGACCCCGCTCCAGGGCGTCTCCTTGGCCGGGTCGTCGAAGACCCGTGGCAGCCCGAAGGGCGGGTCGGTGAAGTAGAGGCCCCCATCCGATCGGTAGACCAGGTCGTTGGGGCTGTTGAGGCGGTGCCCCTCGAAGCGATCGGCAAGCACCGTCAGCGCGCCGGTGCGCTCCACCCGCAGCACCCGGCGGTGCCCGTGCTGGTTGATCAGCAGCCGCCCCTCCCGGTCGAGCGTCAGGCCATTCGAGCCCGGCTGGTGGTAGCGGCCGATGTCCACGCCCGCGTAGCCGCTCTTGGTGCGATACACGCTCACCTGGCCGTCGGGGCTCCAGCGATAGATCGTGTTGGTGTTGGGGTCGCTGAAGAGCAGGTAACCGCCCTCCGCCACCCACACCGGCCCCTCCACGAACTCGAAGCCGCCCGCGAGCCGCTCGGCCTGGACGCCGGGAGCCAGCACGTCATCGAGCCCGGGGTCGAGCCGGGTGATGCGGGTGGCCACCGGCGTCCCGACGCGCGCGGCCCCGGGGGGAAGGAAGTCCAGCGTGGCGCTGCGGATCCAGATGAAGTTGGCCGGCGGATGCGACACCGGCGCATTCATCCCGAAGATCGCCAGCTGGAACTGCTGCCCCGGGCGGGCGTCGCGCGTGAGCACCACCCGGTTGGGGGCGTTGAAGCCCTTGACCAGCTGGCCGCCGGCCTGGCCGAGGACCAGCGGGAGCGTGCCGTTGACCCAGACCTCGGCGTAATCGTCCACGACCAGCTCGAAGACGATCGTCATGCCCGTCGGGTCGAGCGCGCCGACCCGGGCCGGGACGGTCACGTTGATGCGGTACCAGTTGAAGGAGAACCGGCCGTGCCCGCGGCGAACGGCGATCGACTCCGCGGGAATCACCGGCCAGGCGCCGTCGTCGAACTCCGCCGGCCCGGCGTGGGGCGTGATGTCGTGGGTGCGGTTGGGCGGACCGCTGGCCCGCAGGTCCGGACCGGGCTCACGGTGGTCCACCGCCACGAAGGCCGCGTCGCTGTAGCGCCAGCTGCCGCGCACCAGCGTTGTGCCGTCGCTGGTGCCCAGGTCGATGACGGCCACGGGCTTGCCGGAGGGGGCGTCACCGGTCACCTGGGCGCCCAGGCCGGCGGGGGGCACCACCGCCAGGACGGCCATGAGCAGGATTGGGTTGCGCATGGCTACCGCACCTTGACCACGTAGTAGGTGAGCGGGCCCTGCACCTCCTGGAACCAGTGCGGGGTGCCGTTCGGGACGGTGATCACGTCGCCCCGGCCGATGCGGCGGGACTGGCCGCCGTCGATGGCGTCGCCGCGGACCTCGTTGGGCTCGGTGGTCTTGCCGCCCACCACCGTCCCGCCGGTCACCAGCGTAGCCGAGCCGTCGAGCACGTAGATCACGTCGGTGTCGAGCGCGTGCACCTCCGCCTGGCCGGCCTTCTCGCGGCGGCTGGCGTGCACCATGTAGTTCCGCCCCGCGCCGTCGAGCAGCACGCTGCCGCGCTGGAAGGCGGCCCGGACCTCGTCCCGGCTGAAGTAGCTGACCTCCGGCTGGTGCATCGGGGCCGCCGCCGACACCCGGGCGGTCACGCCCGCCGCGCCGGCCAGCGCCACCTCCTCGTCCTCCTGCGCGCTCGCGGCGCCGCTCACGCCCACCGCGCCCACGATCTCGCCGTCGAGCACGATCGGCACGCCCCCGATCAGCGGGGTGAAGTCCACCGTCGTCATGGCGGTGCGGCCCTTGTTGATCAGCTCCTCGAACACCCGGGTGGGCTTCTTGAACAGCGCGGCCGTCCGCGCCTTGCCGATGGAGATGGTGGCGCCGGCGGCGAAGGTGCCGTCGAGCCGCTCCAGCGCCATCAGGTGGCCGCCGTCATCCACCACCGCGATGACGCCCGTCCCGGCGCGGGTGCGGGCAAAGGCAGCCGCCGCCGCGATCACGTTGCGGGCACCCTCGAGGGTGAGGCTCCGGTGCTGGGCCACCTGGGCGGTGGCGGGGGTGGCCAGGCCGGCCACCACCAGGGCGAGCACGGCCAGTCGGGTCATGCGCATGGGGGATCCTCCCGGAAACACGACCGCCGGCCGGGGACGCCCGACCGGCGGTGTGCCAGTGACAGGTTACTTGACGATGGTGTCGAAGCTGGTCTCGCCCAGCAGCACTTCGGCGAAGGAGCACCACACCTGCACCTTGGCCACGTCCTTGATGTAGGCCGGCAGGGTGAGCGTGCGGTTGGTCTTGTCGCCCTTGATGCGGAACTGGTTGAGGAGGTACGTGTTGCCCTTCGAGTCGACGATCTGCCAGCTCGGCGCCGGGGTGTCGGGGATGACGAAGTCATCGGACACCTTGAGCGAGATCCGGCCGGCGTCGACCGTGGCGGTGACGGTGCCGGTGTTGGCCTTGACGCCCATGAACGGCTTGCTGGTGAAGCTCTTCGGCGCGTAGGTGGCCGCGGTCGTCATCCCGACCAGGGTCACCAGCATCGCGACAGCCGCGAACATCCTGCGCATTGCATCCTCCGGAGTGTGGTCTCGCACCGGCGCCGTGCCGGTGCCGCGTGGCCTGCACCGCGAGAATGCCGCTGCCCCCGGATCGGTTCCCGCCTCAGCCGGCGTGATGCTCGCAGAAGATGCAGCGCACCCCCTCCACGTGGCTCAGCTTGGCGCACAGGCGCGCCCGCGGGCCCCGCAGGCGCAGGAACGCCTCCGCCGCGGCGAGCATTCCGAGCCCCGGCGCGAGGAAGTAGATCCACCACCCGGTCCAGGTGCCGGCGAACACCGCCGACCCCACCGTGCGCGCCGGGTTCATGCTCATCCCGGAGTAGGGCGCCTCGACGGTGATGTACAGCCCCACCAGCACCGCCGCACACGCGCCGGTGTACCTGGCCAGCGCGGGCGTCGCCGCCACGTGCAGCACCACGAGCATCAGCACGAACGCGATCAGCAGCTCGGCCAGCAGCGCCACGAGCACGCCGGAGGGACCGGGCACCGTGACCACGTAGTTGACGGTCGGATCCGCCAGCCGCTCACCGAAGATGAGCGCCGCCACGCCCGTACCCGCCAGGGCGCCGGCGAACTGGGCCAGCACGTAGCCCGGCAGGTCACCCCGGGCCACCTTGCCCAGCCGGTAGAAGGTGAGCGTCACCACCGGGTTGAGGTGTGCCCCGGACCGCTGGCCCCAGGGGCCATAGACGTTCACCGCGAGCGTCAGCGCCATCGCAAGGCCCATCGCCAGGTTCCGGGCGAACATCCCGGGCAGGCGCTGGACTACCGGTGAGCCGGGATGGAAGAACAGCACCGCGAACCCGCAGGCCGACACCATGAACAGCCCGAGCCCGAACGCCTCCGCCAGGTATTCAGGCAGGTGGTCCCGCCACCGGGGCCTCATGGCCGGCCGGACGGCGGCGCCAGCACCACCCGGTCGAGCCGCAGCAGTTCGCCCAGGGACCAGGCCTGGAAGGGGCAGCCGCGTGGCGTGAACGGGTGCTCGGCGTCGGCAATCTCCGCGAGGTGCCCGAGGCCAAGCCGCGTGAGCTGCCCCAGCAGCGGCTCGAGAAACCGGCCCCGCGCCTCGGCACGGGCGGCGGGCGTGTCGCCGCGCACCCGCACCCAGGCCTCGATGAAGGGGCCGGCGAGCCACGGCCAGACGGTCCCCTGGTGGTAGGCGCCGTCGCGCTCCACCGGCCCCCGACGTACCGGGGCCGGTACCCGGGCGTGTCGGGGGCCAGGCTGCGGAGGCCCATCGGTGTCCACAATCGCTCCTCCACCCCCTCCAGCAGCTGGCGGCCGCGCGCGGTGTCGAGCACGGGCCAGGGAGTCCCCCGAGCGCCAGCACCTGGTTGGGACGGAAGGCATCATCGACCGCGCCGGGCACGTGGTCCGCGTCCACCACGTCCGCCAGGTAGCCGCCCGGGAGCCAGAAGCGCTCACCGAAGGCCCTGGTCGCCCGCTCGGCGATGGGGCCCCAGCGCGCATCCGATGTAGCGCCGATCCGCAGCGCGTTGATCCACAGCGCCTGGATCTCCACCGGCTTGCCGATGCGCGGCGTCACCACCCACTCGCCAACCCGGGCATCCATCCAGGTGAGCTGCACCCCCGGCGCTCCCGCGGCCAGCAGGCCATCCGCATCCATGCGGATGCCGTAGCGGGTGCCGCGCGCGTGGCCCTCGAGAATGGCCCCGACCGCGGTGAGCAGCCGCTGCCGCTCCGCGGCGGGCACCCGCCGGCGGGCCTCGAGGTATTCATGCACCGCCACCACGTACCAGAGCGAGGCGTCGACCGTGTTGAACTCGGGCTGGTCGCCTCCCTCGACAAAGCGATTCGGCAGCATCCCCTCGGACACCTGGCCCGCCCACTCCCGCAGGATGTCGCGGGCATCGTCGAGCCGCCCGGTCGCCAGGCAGAGGCCCCGGAGGGCGATGAACGTGTCCCGCCCCCAGTCCGTGAACCAGGGATACCCCGCGATGATCGTCTTCCCCGCCCCGCGACGCACCAGGTACTGGTCGCCCGCGCGGACGAGCGGATCACCCAGCGCCCCGCGCCGGGTCGCCTCCGCGTCGATCAGCCGGGTGCCGAGGGTGGCGGCCCGGCTCCGCCCCGGCGCCACGTGGCCCTCGATCCCCTCCGCGAGCAGCACCCAGACGGCCTCGCCGCCGGTGAGATCCCAGCACAGCTCCCCCGGCGACCAGAGGTCCATCCGGTGCTCGAAGCCGCGCTCCCGCTCCTCGGCGAGCAGGAAGTTGCGATACCACTGCGGGTCGTGCTGGTAGTCCGCCGCCGCGAGGCTCTGCACCGGCGGCAGCTGCGCATACGGCTGCCACCGCACCCGCTCGCCCTCGACCACGGTCTCGGCGCGGAGCGCCGGGTTCTCGTGATGCAGCGCATGGCTGTCGCGCCCCGAGAGCAGCGGACGCACGACGAGCCGCCCGCCGCGACCGGCGGCGTTCACCCGCCAGCGCAACACCGCCGCGGGCCGCTCGTGCGGCAGCACCAGCTCCTGGGTGATCTCGACGTCGCCGGCGAGCCGCCACGTCCAGCGCGGCCAGGGGGCAGCCGCAAAGGCCGCCAGCCGTGTGTGGCCGTCGGGATGGAACACCTCGGGCGCGTAGTGCTGGGTGGTCAGCGGGGTCCGGACACCCGCCCGCTCGTACCACGCCTCGAAGCCGTCCACCAGCACCGCGCGACGCGACGGCACCTCGACCGCCGGCGTGAGCACCCCGTGGTACCGCCGGGTGCGCCAGCCACCGACGGTCCCGCTCGCGAACCCACCGAGCCCGTCGGTCTCCAGCCACTCCGCCTCGAGCGCGGGGATCATCCGCCCTCCTCGAAGCCGGGATAGAGCGTCATGCCCCCGTCCACGAAGAGCGTGGTGCCGGTGACGTAGTCGGCCTGGTCGGAGACCAGCCAGGCGGCGGCGCGCCCCAGGTCCTCCGGCTCGCCGATGCGCCGGTACGGCACCAGCCGCATCAGGGCGGCATACGCCTCGGGCGTCTCCCAGGCGGCGCGGTTGATCGGCGTCCGGATGGCGCCCGGCGCCAGCCCCATCACCCGGATGCCCTCCGCGGCGTACTCCTGGGCAATGCTCTTCATCAGGAGGCTGACGCCCCCCTTGGAGGCGGCGTAGTTGGCGTGCCCGGCCCAGGGGATGACCTCGTGCACCGAGCTCACGCACAGGATCTTTCCCAGTGCCCGCGAGCGCGCCGGCTCCGGCCCGCGGCGCCGGAACTCACGCACCGCCTCCCGGGCGCAGAGGAACTGGCCCGTGAGGTTCACGTCGATCACCCGCTGCCACTGGGCCAGGGTCATGTCGTGCAGTGGCGCGTCCTGCTGCAGCCCCGCGTTGTTCACCAGGATATCGAGGCTCCCGAACGCCTCGCGGGCTCCCGCGAACAGAGCGACCACTTCGGCCTCGCGCCCCACGTCCGCCCGGAGGGCCACCGCGCGGCGGCCGCGGTCCCGGATCTGCCCCGCCACCGCCTCCGCCGCCTCCGCCGCGGAAGAGTAGTTGATGGCGACGTCGGCGCCGGCGTCCGCCAGCGCCAACGCGATCGCGCGACCGATCCCGGAGCTGGCCCCCGTGACCAGCGCCCGCTGGCCCTCCAGAGGCGCCGGCGTCTCAGCGGGCCGCATGTTCGCCTCCGCGCCGGGGATGGGCGGCACGCGCGGGCGGCCCCGCGGCCGAAGGCACCTCCGCCCGTGGCGTCCGCGGCATCAGCAGCTTGGCGATCAGCCCGGTCCACCCGGTCTGGTGCGATGCCCCCACGCCTCGCCCGGTGTCGCCATGGAAGTACTCATGGAACAGCACCAGGTCCCTGAAGTGCGGATCATGCTGCAGCTTGGGATGGTCGCCGAGCCCCGGCCGGCGCCCGTCCGCCCCGCGCAGGAAGAGCCGGGAGAGCCGACGGGTCAGCTCCTCCGCCACCTCCGCGAGCGTGAGGTACCGCCCCGAGCCGGTCGGGCACTCCACCCGGAAGTCGTCGCTGTAGTAGTGATGGAACTTCTGCAGCGACTCGATGAGCAGGTAGTTGACCGGGAACCAGATCGGCCCCCGCCAGTTCGAGTTCCCCCCGAAGAGCCCGGAATCGGACTCCCCCGGCTGGTACCGGACCGTGAGGGGCATGCCCATCACGTCGAACCGGTACGGCGCGGCCTCGTGATGGCGTGACAACGCCCGCACCCCGAACTCTGACAGGAACTCGGTCTCGTCCAGCATGCGGCGCAGCAGGGCCTTCATCCGGTGGCCTCGCAGCAGGCTGAGCAGCCGGCGTTCGCCCATCCCGGGCGTCTCCCACCGCGACACCAGCGCCGCCAGGTCTGGCCGGGCCTCGAGGAACCAGCGCAGCCGCGCGGTGAACTCCGGCAGCTCCTCCAGCAGGGCCTGGTCCAGAGTCTCCACGGCGAACAGGGGGATGAGGCCCACCATCGACCGCACCCGCAGCGGGACCATCCGCTGGTCCGGGGTATTGAGCACGTCGTAGTAGAACTGGTCCCCCTCGTCCCACAGGCCCACCCCGCCGTCGCCGAGGTTGGTCATCGCCTCGGCGATGTGGAGGAAGTGCTCGAAGAACTTGGTGGCGATGTCCTCGTAGACCCGGTTGTGCCGCGCCAGCTCCAGCGCGATCCGCATCAGGTTGAGGCTGTACATCGCCATCCACGCGGTGCCGTCGGCCTGGTTGATGAACCCGCCGGTGGGGAGCGGCGCGCTGCGGTCGAAGACGCCGATGTTGTCCAGGCCGAGGAAGCCGCCCTGGAAGACGTTCCGGCCCTGGGCGTCCTTGCGGTTCACCCACCAGGTGAAGTTGAGCATCAGCTTGTGGAAGACCCGCTCCAGGAAGGCCAGGTCGCCGGCATCGCCGCGGCGCTTGCGGTCCATCTGGAACACCCGCCAGGTGGCCCACGCGTGCACCGGCGGGTTCACGTCGCCGAGGGCCCACTCGTAGGCCGGCAGCTGGCCGTTGGGGTGCATGTACCATTCGCGGGTGAGCAGCACCAGCTGCCCCTTGGCGAACTCGGGGTCCACCAGCGCGAGGGGAATGCAGTGGAAGGCGAGGTCCCACGCCGCGTACCAGGGATACTCCCAGGTGTCGGGCATGGAGATGATGTCGGCGTTGTTGAGGTGCCGCCATTCGGCGTTCCGGCCACGCCGCCGCCCTGCCGGCGGGGTCGGCTGGGCCGGGTCGCCGGCCAGCCACTCCGGCACGTCGTAGTAGAAGTACTGCTTGCTCCAGATCATCCCGGCCAGGGCCTGGCGCTGGACCAGGCGCGCGTCGGGATCGGGCAGGTCACGCTGCAGCCGGTCGTAGAACTCATCGGCCTCGCGGATCCGCAGGTCCATCACCCGTTCGAAGTCCCCGAACCCGCTGCCCTCGGGCGAGAGCCGCGCCCGGAGCACGTGCGTGCCGCCCGGCGGGATGGTCACGCGCGCCCAGGCCGCCGCCTTGGTGCCCCGCTCCTCGGGGTTCACCGCCTCAGCGCGACCCTCCACCACCCGCGCGTGGAAGGCGTCCTTCACGTAGGCCCCGGTGGCCGGCGCACCGAAGAGCCGCGCCACGTTGGTCTCGTTCTCGGTGAACAGCCACTCCACCCTCCCGTCCACCCGCAGCCGGTAGTCGCCGTGGCTCGGGTGGGGGGCCAGCACCGCGTCATCGGTCCGGCGCAGTTCGGGGCGGGCCGCCCCGGGCGCCCACGACCACGTATTGCGGTACCACAGCTGTGGCAGCAGGTGCAGTTCGGCCGCCCCGGGACCGCGGTTGTGGACCGTCACCCGGAGCAGGATGTCGTCCGCGCCGGCCTTGGCGTACTCCACCACCACGTCGAAGTAGCGGTCGTCGTCGAACAGGCCGGTATCGATCAGCTCAAGTTCGGGCGCGCCGATGCCGCGCCGCGCGTTCTCCTCCACCAGCTGCCGGTAGGGAAACGCGCGCTGCGGGTACTTGTACAGCATCTTCAGGTACGAGTGGCTCGGCGTGGCATCGAGGAAGTAGTACAGCTCCTTCACGTCCTCGCCGTGGTTGCCCTCGCCGTTGGTCAGGCCGAAGAGCCGTTCCTTGAGGATGGGGTCCTGCCCGTTCCACAGCGCGAGCGAGAGGCAGAGCCGCTGGCCGTCGTCGGAGAACCCCGCCAGCCCGTCCTCCCCCCAGCGGTAGGCGCGGCTCCTGGCGTGATCGTGCGGCAGGTAGTCCCACGCGGCGCCGTCAGCGCTGTAGTCCTCCCGCACCGTCCCCCACTGCCGCTCCGCCAGGTAGGGCCCCCAGCGCCGCCAGTCCACCGCGCCGCGCCGGGTCTGGTCCAGCCGACCGTCCTCCGCCGTGATCTGTCGCACGCCGCCTCCGCTTGCCTCGCGCCGCGCCCGGGCAACCTGCCCCATGGCCGTGCGCGCTCAACGCCGGGGGGGCCCGGGGGGTTCCCGCTACCATCCCGCCGCGGCCGCTGTAGGTTAGGGGACCCTCTCCCTTCCCTCGACCGGACGACCCCCATGATCCGGATCGTGCGCCGCGACACCGGGGCGCTGCTGCTCGAGACCGACACCGACACGCTCGCCGGCGTGTCGCTGCCGTATGCCGTCCTCCTGTATGCCGAGCTGCCCGGCGCGGACCTCACCGGCGCGCGGCTCCGCGGCGCCGACCTCTGCTCCGCCAACCTCGAGGGGTGCCCGCCTCGACGGTGCCGACCTCCGGGGCGCGGACCTGAGCGGGGCCTGCCTGCGGGCGGCGAGCTTCGCCGGCGCGCGCCTCACCGACGCCCGGCTCCTCGGCACCGACCTGAGCGGCGCCAGCTTCCGCGGCGCGGACCTGGGTCGCACCAGCTTCAAGCTGGCGGGGGCCGCCACCGCACCCGCGGACTTCCGCGACGCGCGGATGCAGCGAAGCGGCCTCGACCATACCACCTTGGCCGGCTGCGATCTGTCCGGCGCGGATCTCTCGGAGGCTCCCTGGGGGGCCAACTGGGCGGGGGCCAACCTGCGGGGGGCGACGTTCAGGGGGGCGCTGCTGGAAGGGACCAACCTCGCCGGCGCGGACCTGACCCACGCCGACCTGACCCACGCCGTGCTGCACCGGGCCGACCTCACCGCGGCCCGGATGGCCGACGCCGCGCTGGGGCGCACCATCTTCGCCGCGGTGCCGAGCCTGCCGCTGGCGCTCGGGCTCGAGGCCACGAGCCACTCTGCCGATTCCTCGCTCGACCTCGCCACCCTGGCCGGGATCGCGCACGGCCTGCCCACCGCCTTCCTCGAGGGGATCGGCCTGGCGGAGGCGGTGCTGCGCCGCCTGGCCGACTAGCCCGCGGCGTCCTTCCCGCCCTCGGCGGCCAGGCGCGCGGTGATGCGGGCCATCAGCCCGTCGGGCACGGCCAGCCGCTGCAGCTTCTGCCGCACGCCCTGCAGCACCCCCTGCTCGAACCGGTACTCCGCGGCACACACGGCACAGGTCTCCATGTGCGCCCGCACCAGGCGCAGCTCGTCGGGCGTCAGCTCCCGGTCGAGGTAGTCGTCGAGCCGCGCGAAGACCTCCTCGCAGGTGAAGCGATCGGGCGGATGGGTGCTCATGCGCCCTCGCTTCCCGCGACGGCAAGCGCGGCCACGATGCCCCGGTCCACTGCCACCGCCCAGAGCGCCTGCTGCAGCATCCGCCGCCCGCGGTGCAGCCGCGACCGGATCGTCCCCACCGGGACACCCACCATCTCCGCGATCTCCTGGTAGGAGAAATCCTGCATGAAGTAGAGCGACGCCACGACCCGGTGCTCCTCCGGGAGCGCCGCGATCGCCGCCTCGACGTGCTCCGTCTCGAGCCGACTCATCACTTCGGCTGCCGGGTCCTCGCTCCGCGCGTGCAGCCCCAGCGCCGCCGTCTGGCAGTACAGGTACAGCTCGGGCGTGTCATCGAGCGCCAGCTCCGTGCCCTGCCGCTTCTGCTTCCGGTACCGGCTGAAATAGCAGTTGGTCAGGACCCGGAAGAACCAGGCTCGGAAGCCGCTCCCGACCTGGAATGTGTGAAATCCCCGGAAGGCGAGCAGCGCGGCCTCCTGCACCAGGTCCTCGGCATCCGCGGGATTCCGGGTGAACCGGAGCGCGGTCCCATAGGCCGCGTCGAGGACCGGCGCCAGCAGCGCCTCGAAGGCCGCCGCCGGGGCCGCCACCTCCGCGGCGCCCCCGTTCAGATCATCCATGTCGTTGGCCGGTCATCGCTTGGAAGCCCTCATCAGGCAGCAGTCTCCCCCACGAGGCCCCGGGCCTCGAGTGGTAACGCTGGCGCGCCCCGGAAGGTTCCCCGGTGCCGTTCAGACCATGGCGGACCGCCGGGCGGCGAGCATCCGGCGGGCGGCAAGCGCCGGTGGCGCTGCCTCCACGATGGGCACCGGCAGCGACTGCTCCAGGTCCTGCAGCACGTTCATGCACGCCACGAACGCGTCGTAGGGCGACTCGTACGGACTAAAGTACTTGTGGACGTCGCCGTCCGCGAACCACTTGGTGCACATGTAGTACAGGTGATCGCTGGTGGTGAGCCGGCGCCACCGCTCCAGCAGCTCCGGGTCGCGGGCGGCGAGGACCGCCTCGCGCATCCCGTAGATGCGCTGCTGCGCCGCCTCCTGCAGCCGGTTCCCCAGCCAGGCGGTGGTGTCCCGCTCCACGTCGGCCCAGGAGGTGGGCCGGGTGAAGGCGAGCGGTGCCACCGGCGCCCGCGCCGCCAGCGTGCCGGGATGGGCGAACGTGAGCCCCCGCCGCAGGCACTCCCGCGGCCACTGGGCCAGGAACGCGAAGATGCCGGTGTCGGCCCACTGGTGCTCCCCGAAGGTCTCGTAGTCCACGTATAGGTGCACGCTGTCCCCGCCGCTGGCGGCGATCCAGTCGGCGTGCTTCTCCGCGGTGAGCGGCCAGCCGTCCCACGCCCGGTTGGAGAAGCGGAACCCGATGTCGTCGCTCAGCCGATAGTGGCGCGGCAGCAGGCGGAGGCCCGGCGCGGTGGTGGCGGCATAGACGTGGTTGGCCGAGCGCCAGTCGAGGACATGGTCGGCCCCCTCCACCATCACCCCCCGGAACCCGAGCCGCGCGATCAGCGGCGCCAGGTTGTCCCAGTAGATCAGCTCCGTGTTGCGGAACACCACGGGCCGCTGGCCGAAGTGGCGACCGATCGCGGCCCGGTGCCGCTCCACCTGCGCCACGAACTCCGCCTCGGAGGCGAGCGATGCCAGGCTGTGATGATAGGTCTCGCCGAGCAGCTCGACCCCCCCGGTGGCCACCAGCTCCTGGAAGCTCTGCAACACCTCGGGCGCCCACGCCGCCAGTTGGTCCAGCAATGTCCCGCTCAGGCTGAGCGCCAGCCGGAACTCCCCCTGCGACCGCCGGATCTGGTCCGCCAGCAGCCGGTTGGCCGGCAGGTAGCACTTCTCCGCCACCCGCCGGAGGAGGGCCCGATTCTGCTCAGTGTCGAAGTATTCGGCCCCGGTGCCGATGTCGAACAGGCCGTAGGGCCGCAGGCGGAACGGCTGGTGCACCTGGGCGTACAGGCAGATGGCGGTCATGCAGGGCTCCCCTGGAGGGTGCGGGTGTAGGCAGCGGCGGTCAGCCGGGCGGGTTCTTCGAGGAGAAGCGCGGGCCTTCGACCTCACGGCGCGCGTTGTCGGCCAGTTCGGCCCGCAGCGCGGGGTGGCGCAGCAGCGCCACGATCTGGTTGGTCATCGCGTCCAGATCCCAGAAGTCCACCTTGAAGGCGTTGGCGATGACTTCGGACACCCCGGCGGCGCGCGGCAGGATGCAGGGCGTGCCATGCCGCAAGCTCTCCAGCCCCACCAGCCCGAACGGCTCGCTCACCGAGGGCATGACGCAGACGTCGGCCAGGCGGTAGAGTCGCTGCACCTGGCGCCCCGCCACCGCGCCGGCAAAGTGCACCCGGTCCGCGATGCCGAGTTCGGCCGTCCGGTGCATGAGCCTGGGGAGCATATCCCCCTGGCCCGCCACGACGAACTTGGCTCCGGGGACATGCGCTGCCACGCGCCCCGCCATCTCGATGAAGTAGTCGGGCCCCTTCTGCCATGTCACCCGGCCCAGGAAGAGCACCACCGGCACCCGCGCGCCGGCGCCGCGGGCGCGGAACGGGGATTCAGCCGGGAGGTCGGGGGCCACCGCGTCGGGATCGATCCCCCAGTGCACCACGTCGATCTTCCCCGCCGGGATGCCGTACCGCTCCACGCAGGTGCGCTTGAGGGCGTGACTGTTGGCCACCACCCGATCGGCCGCCTGCATCCCGGCGTGTTCTCGGCGGCAGATCTCCGGATTGGCGCCGGCCCCGGCCCGGTCGTATTCGGTGGCGTGGATATGGGCGATGAGGGGCTTGCCGGAGACGGCGCGCGCCGCGAGCCCGGCCGCGAAGGTGATCCAGTCGTGGGTGTCGATCACGTCGTGCGCCTCGCGCGCCGCGATCCCCCCCGCCAGCGCGGCGTAGCGCGCCACCTCCTCGAGGTCCGCGCCATAGACCGCGCCCGGCGCCCGGCTCGCGCGCCGCAGGGTGCTGAAGATCTCCTGGTACTCCGCGGCCCCGCCGTAGGGGGTCATCGGCGACGGCACCCGGTGCATCACCAGCTCCTCCACGGCGCCGTCGGCGCTCACCAGACGAAGCTCCGGCAACGGCGACTGCTCCGCGGGAAAGGGCACCACCAGCGTCACCCCCACCCGGTTCCGCAGCAGTCCTTTCACCAGCCCCACCGTCGCGGTGGCGAGTCCCCCGGCCTGGAATGGCGGGAACTCCCAGCCGAACATCAGCACTCGCACGGCTGCTCCGCGGCAACCCGGGACCACTCCGCGCCTCGCATGGCCCGCCGGGTGCTCTCTTCCCACCGCGCGAGGATCCGGAGCACCCCCTCACGCGCCGTCCCGTACCGGGGAGGGATCGCCGTGGTGACGCGGGGGGTCGGAGTGGACGGTGTCATGGGTCCTCCAGCGCGGGGAGCGGGAAACCAGCCGGACGGCGCCTGCCGGATGCGCTGTCAAGCCCGGGACCCCGCTCCCGGTTCCCGACCGCCGCCACGGAACCGATCGCCCCTCCACGGCGTTCTTGGGCGAGATCGAGCCCGTCCCCTCTCTTCGTGGAGCCCGTCCGATGTCTCCCATGCCGCTCGGCCGCACGGCCACCATGGTCAGCTGGGCCTGCCAGCTCACGGCCGCCGTGATCCTCGGCCAGACCCTCTTCTTCAAGTTCACCGGCGCGCCGGAGAGCCGGTACATCTTCAGCACCCTCGGCATCGAGCCCTGGGGTCGCCTGGGCACCGCCGTGGCGGAGCTCGTCGCGGTGGCATTGCTGCTGTACCCGAAGACGCCGGTCCTCGGCGCGGTGCTGGCCGTCGGCCTGATGGGCGGCGCGCTGATGAGCCACCTCACCCGGCTTGGCATCGAGGTCCAGGGCGACCACGGCCTGCTCTTCAAGCTGGCGCTCACCGTGATGGTGGCGGCACTGGTGGTGGTGGCGCTGCGCCGGCGGGAGCTGCCCCTCGTCGGGGAACGCTTCTAGTGCGGCTGGCCGTCTTCGGCGGCACGGGTCGCGTCGGCAGCCGGGTGATCGCCTCCGCCCTCGCCGCCGGTCATGCCGTGCATGCGCTGGCGCGCGACCCGGCCCGCCTGCCGCCACGCCCCGGGCTCTCCTGCGTGACGGGCGACGCCACCGACCCCGTCGCGGTGCGGGCGACCCTCGAGGGCGCCGAGGCGGTCATCAGTGCCCTGGGCGGCGGCCCGGTGGAGCGGCCCGGCACCGTGCTCTCCGTCGGCATGCGGCAGATCGTCGCTGCCATGGCGCACGTCGGGCTCACTCGCGTCGTTGCGGTCGCCGGCAGTGGCATCCTGGATCATCCCGCGGGCGGCCTTCGGGGGGAGGCCCCGGACTTTCCCGCCATTTTTCGCGCGATCAACGCCGAGCATCTCGGCACCTGGCGGGCAGTGCGGCAGAGCGAGCTCGCCTGGACCCTGGCCTGCTGCCCGGACCTGGTGGATGGGGAGGGGGGCGGTCGGTACCGGGTGACGGCCGACCAGCTGCCCGAAGGCGCCACCCGGATCGCGGTGGGCGATGTCGCCGGCTTCCTGCTCACGCAGGTGGAACACCTGACCTTCGTGCGGCGGCGCGTGGGACTCGGGGACTGACCGCTGCACACGTTCCATCCGTTCCAACCGTCCCATGGGTGGCATGCGATCGGGCATTCCGCCGTTGCACATGTTGCAGCGCGCGCGGCTCACCAGTTTCGTACATCAACGTGTGCAACCCGGAGTGGCTAACGAGCGTCCTACCACCATTCGCGTGATCGCCTGGCGCCAGCGGGATCCTCCCCTGGCCGCGGGTGCGCCCCCACGCGTGGGGCCGGCCCCGCCGCCGGGAGGACGCCGCGTGTCGCGATTCCAGCGCCTGCTCGTGACCGGGCTCCTCCTCGGGGCGCTGCCTCCATCCGGCGCCCAGGCCAGCCAGCTCGCCACCGCCAGCCGCGGCGGCACCGGCCTCGCCTGGCTTCCCGCAGGCCAGGTGGTGGAGCGGGTCACCAGCCGGTCCAATCGCCAGCAGCAGTACGCCGCCTTCCTCCCGTCGCGCTACAGCACCGACCAGGCATGGCCGGTCCTCGTGGTCCTCGATCCCCGCGGGCGCGCGCTGCTCCCGCTGGAACGGGTGCGCGAGGTGGCCGACCGGCTCGGGTACATCGTGCTCAGCTCCTGGAACTCGCGGAGTGACGAGCCCGAGGACCACAACGCCGACGCCATCAACGCCATCCTCGACGACGCCGACCGCCTGCTCAGCATCGACCCCCACCGGATCTACCTCGTGGGCCAGTCGGGGACGGCGCGCGGCAGCTGGATCTTCGGGTACAGCCTGCGCGGGAACGTCGCGGGGATCATCGGGTACGGCGCCGGGACCCCCAGGGACTTCCCGCTCGAGCAACCGGGCCCGGGGGGGGCCGCCGGCCCGGACTTCTTCGGCGCGGCGGGCATCGATGACTACAACTTCGACGAGATGTGGGCGCTCGATGCCCGCCTCGACAGCGTCGGCATCCGGCACCACATCGGCTGGTTCGACGGCGTCCACGCGTGGCCCGGCGCGGCCGACCTGGCGGAGGCCGTCGAGTGGATGCACCTCCAGGCCATGCGCCGGGGCCTGCTGGCCGCCGACCGCCCCTGGATCGATGCGCTGTACCGCAGCCGCCTCGGTGACGCCGCGATGATGCGGGCCGCCGGGGCCTCCTATCGCGCCTGGCGCCGGTTCCGCGCCATCGAGACCGACTTTGCCGGGCTGCACGACATCGCCGCCGCCACCGAGCACCGGCGCGAGCTGGAGCGGCAGCCGGGCGTCTTCCAGGCGGAGCGGCATCTGGGGGAGCTGGTGCGTCAGCAGGAGGCGTTCAACCGGACGCTGGGCGAGGTCCTGGGCGACCTGCGCCGCACCAGCCAGCCGCTCGCCACCAGCTGGCGACGCCTGGGCCTCGACGGGCTGGTGGAACGCGCCCGGGACCCCGCCGACACCATGGGTGCCCACGCGGCCCGGCGCGCGCTGGAGCAGGTGTGGGTCTACACCTCGTTCTACGAGCCGCGGGAGCACCTGGTGCGCCAGGACCCACGGCGTGCCCTCGCCCTGCTGGCCATCGCCGAGCGGCTGCGACCCGCCGACCCCGCCGTGGCCCTCTACCGGGCGGAGGCCCTGGCGCGGCTCGGTCGCTCGGCAGAAGCGCGCGAGGCGCTGGTCACCGCCGCGCGCGGCGGGGCGCTGCCCGAAGCGCTCGACCGCGACCCGACCCTCACGGCGCTCCGGGCGGACGCCGGCTCGCGGGCGGTGCTGGCGCGGCTCACGGCCGTCGGAGACCCATCGCTGGGCTCGTAGCCCGGTCCTCGCGGGCCTGCTCCGCCAAGCCGTGGGTGGGGAACGGCCAGAACGCAGATCCGCCCCCGGCGATGACATCGCCGGGGGCGGTCGAATGAGTGGGCCTGGGTAGAGTTGAACTACCGACCTCACGCTTATCAGGCGTGCGCTCTAACCACCTGAGCTACAGGCCCTGCAAGGGCCCCCGCGAGACCGCCAGGGTCCCCGAAGGGGTGGGAGGATAACCCACCCGCGCGCCGGGGCGCAACCCGCGGCTAGCGCCGGCGGGGCCCGTCGTCCTCGTCCTCGAGCTCCTCGAACGAGACGTCGTCGAGGTCTTCGTCGTCGAGATCCTCGTCCTCGAGGTCCTCGTCGTCGAGATCCTCGCCGTCCTCGTCCTCATCCTCGTCTTCGTCGTCGAACGAGAAGGCTTCCTCGTCATCGTCGAAGTCGTCGTCGTCCCGGCGGCGACGCATGTCCAGCGCCTCGACCGACGCTTCCCACGGCAGCATGACTCCTCCGAGAGGGTGCAGGGTTAAGATGCGTCCGCCCGTGCCGCGGCCCGGGCCATTTTCTTCCGGTCCGTCGCCGCCAGCGCCCGCTTGCGGAGCCGGATCGACTTCGGGGTCACCTCGATCAGCTCGTCCTCCTCGATGTACTCGAGGGCATATTCGAGCGTGATCTGCCGCGGCGTCTCCAGCTGGATGTTCTCGTCCGACGCCGTGGTCCGCATGTTGGTGAGCTTCTTTTCCTTGGCGACGTTCACGTCCATGTCACCGGGGCGGGAGTTCTCGCCGCAGACCATCCCCTCGTACACCTCGTCGCCCGGGGAGATGAACATCTGGGCCCGCTCCTGCAGGTTGAAGAGGGCAAAGCCCACCGCCTCCCCGACCCGGTCCGCCACCAGCACGCCGTTCTTCCGCCCCGCCAGCGGGCCCGCCCACGCCCCGTACTCCAGGAACCGGTGGTGCAGGGTCCCGGTGCCGCGGGTATCCGTCAGGAACTCGGAGCGGTAGCCGAACAGGCCCCGCGCCGGGATCCGGAAGTTCATCCGGACCATGCCCTGCCCCGGGTTCTTCATCTCGATCAGCTCGGCCCGGCGGGGGCCCAGCTTCTCGATGACGGTCCCGATGTACCCCTCAGGCACATCGGCCATCAGCTCCTCGTACGGCTCCAGCCGCTCGCCGTCGGGGCCCACCTTGGTGATGACCCGCGGGCGCGAGACCTGGAACTCGAACCCCTCGCGCCGCATGGTCTCCATCAGGATGCCCAGGTGCAGCTCGCCGCGGCCCGAGACGGCCCAGGTGTCGGGGCTGTCGGTGTCCTCGACCTTGAGGGCCACGTTCCGTTCCAGCTCCCGGAACAACCGGTCACGCACCTGGCGGCTGGTGACGAACTTGCCCTCGCGGCCCGCGAAGGGGCTGTTGTTCACGATGAAGTCCACCGACATCGTCGGCTCTTCCACCGCGATCCCCTCCAGCCGCTCCGGGCACTCCACCGCGGTGAGCGTCCGCCCGATCTCGATCCCCTCGATGCCCGCGATCACCGCGATGTCGCCGGCGGCGACCTCCTCGGTCTCCACCTTGTTGAGCCCATCGAAGGTCATCAGCTTGGTGATCCGGCCCTTGCTCACGGCCTCGTCGACCACCATCCCCGGCACGCCGATGGGCAGCAGCGCCACCTCCTGCCCCACCCGCACCCGGCCCCGCTCGATCCGCCCGATCCCCATCCGCCCCACGAAGGTGGAGAAGTCGAGGGTGGAGATCAGCATCTGGAACGGGCCGTCGCCCTCGCCGGTCGGCGCCGGCACCCGCTTGAGGATGGCCTCGAAGAGCGGCTTGAGGTCGGTGCCCGGCTGGTCCAGCTCCAGGGTGGCGGTGCCGGCCCGGCTGGAGGTGTAGAGGAACGGCGCGTCGAGCTGCTCGTGGCTCGCCTCGAGGTCGATGAACAGCCCGAGCACCTCGTCGTGCACCCGGAGCGGCTCGGCGTCCTGCCGGTCGATCTTGTTGATGGCCACGATCGGCTGGTGCCCCAGGGCCAGCGCCTTCCGGGTCACGAACCGCGTCTGCGGCATCGGCCCCTCGGCGGCGTCCACCAGGATCAGCACCCCCGTCCACCATGCGCAGGATCCGCTCCACCTCGCCGCCGAAGTCGGCGTGGCCCGGGGTGTCCACGATGTTGATCTTCGTGTCGCCCCAGCGCACCGCGGTGTTCTTGGCCAGGATCGTGATGCCCCGTTCCCGCTCCAGCGGGTTCGAGTCCATCACGCGCTCCTCGACGTGCTGGTTGGCCCGGAAGGCCCCGCCTGGCGCAGCATCTGGTCCACCAGCGTGGTCTTGCCGTGGTCCACGTGCGCGATGATGGCGATGTTACGGATCTGCTCGTTCTGGGCCATCCCGACCTGTCCGACATACTGTACCGCGTTGCGCGCCGACCGCCGGCGCACGTCCGGTGCCCCATTCGGGCCGCCCGGTTTCCGCGCGGCATATATAGACGAGAGTAGGCAAGGGGGGCAAGGGCGGGACCGGGGCCTGTTTTCGGGGCTTCCCCCGGGGCGCCGATGGGGTGGTGCTAGTGGTGGTGCCCGGCGTGGCCGGCGTGGTCGTGGAGCTCCGTCGCGGCCGTCTCCAGGCACCCCTCGCAGGTCTCGAGCTGGAGGGTCACATGCCCGATCCCGAGCCCCCCCAGCGCGGTCCGAAGTCCTTCCAGCACTTCAGGATGCCGCTCCAGGTCGGGCACCATGGCGTGGCCGCTCATGGCCACCATCCCGCTGGTGACCGTCCACACGTGCAGGTCGTGCACCGCCGCCACACCCCGCACGGCGAGCATCCGACGTTCCACCTCGGGCAGGGCGATGTGCCGCGGCACCGCCTCGAGCAGCACGTCGGTGCTCTCCCGCACCAGCCGCCAGGCGCCCACCAGGATGAGCAGCGACAGGACGATCGACACCACCGGATCGGCGGCGGTCCACCCGGTCAGGAGCACGATCCCCGCGGCCGCCACCGCGCCCACCGAGCCGAGCAGGTCACCCAGGACATGCAGGTAGGCGCCGCGGGTGTTGAGGTGGCCGTCGTGATGCCCGTGCAGCAGCCCGAGCGACACCCCGTTCACCACCAGGCCGGCCAGCGCCACCACCAGGAAGAGGCCCCCCTGGATGGGCTCCGGCTGCCGCAGCCGGCCGATGGCCTCGACCACCACCAGGGCGGCGATGCCGAAGAGCAGCGCGCCGTTGACCAGCGCGGCGAGGATCTCCCAGCGGAGGTAGCCGTAGGTCTTGGTGGCGCTGGCCGGCCGCCGGGCGATCCACGCCGTGAGCAGCGTGAGCCCCAGGGCCCCGACGTCGGTGAGCATGTGGCCGGCGTCGGCCAGCAGCGCCAGCGACCCCGAGATCCACCCTCCGACCGCCTCCACCACCATGAACAGCGCGGTGAGCGCAAAGACGCCGACCAGCCGGCCGATCGGCGGGCCGGCCGACCGGCGGTCCACGTGGGCGCAGGGCGGGGAAACCATGAGGGGAGTATACCGCGGACGTCGGACCGGCGGGGAGCGGGCCTACTCCACCCGGATCCGCACCGCCTCGGCGTGGCCGTAGAGGCCCTCGGCCTCGGCCAGCGCGATGATCCGCGACGCGTCGTTGTAGAGCCGGTCCTTGGTGTGTAGTGGATCAGGCTCTGCCGCCGCACGAAGTCGTACACGCCGAGCGGCGAGGCGTGCCGCGCGGTCCCGCTGGTGGGCAGCACGTGGCTCGGGCCCGCCAGGTAGTCACCCACCGGCTCGGGGGTGTCGTCGCCCAGGAAGATGGCGCCGGCGTGGCGGATGCCCGCGGCCACGCCCTCCGGGTCGCGGGTGACGATCTCCAGGTGCTCCGGCGCCCGCAGGTTGGCCACCGTCACGGCGTCAGCGAGGGTGGGCACCCAGATCACCAGCCCGTTGCGGGTGAGCGAGGCACGCGCCACCGCGGCCCGCGGGTTCTTCGCCAGGTGCCGCTCCAGCGCCAGCGGGAGCTGGTCGGCGAGGTGCAGGTCGGTGGTCACGCACCAGGCGCTGGCGTCTTCGTCGTGCTCCGCCTGCGCGATGAGGTCCGCGGCCACCCGCTCCGCCCGCGCCGTGGAGTCGGCGATGATGACCACCTCGGTGGGTCCCGCGATCATGTCGATCCCCACCGGCCCCGCCACCTGCCGCTTGGCCTCTGCCACCCACTTGTTCCCCGGGCCCACGATCTTGTCGACCCGGGGGATCGTGGCGGTTCCATAGGCCAGCGCGCCGATGCCCTGCGCCCCGCCCACCCGGAACAGCCGGTTGACGCCGGCCAGCGCGCAGGCGGCCAGGACCGCGTCGGTGATCCCCTGCGGCGGGGTGACCGCGATGATCTCCTCCACCCCTGCCACCACCGCCGGGACCGCGTTCATGATCACGCTGGAGGGGTACGCCGCCTTCCCGCCGGGGACGTACAATCCCACCCGGTCCAGCGGGACCACCCGCATGCCGAGGATGGTGCCGTCCTCCTCGAGGAGGGTGAAGCCCGGGTCACGCTGCCGCCGGTGGTAGTCCCGCACCCGCTGCACCGCCGTCTCCAGCGCCTCGCGCAACTCGTGGTCGATCCGGTCGAGGGCCGCCTCCCATTCGGCGCGGGGCAGCTCCCACGCCTCGGGGGCCAGGTCCACGCCATCGAGGCTCCGGGTCCAGTGGCGGACCGCGGCGTCCCCGCGGGTGGCCACGTCGGCCAGGATGCTCGCCACCCCGTCCCGCGTGGCGGTGTCGAGGACGGACGGCTTGGGCAGGAACGGCTCGAGCAGGTCGAACGGCGGGACGGCAATCTGGCGGATCATGCGTTGCCCTCGCGGGCCGGGAAGGAGGACGCTAGTGTTACGGCCTATGGAGCCGTCCGAAAGTAGTCTGGTCGCCGGGAAACTGGTGGCCGTCCTGGCCCTGGTGGCGCTCAACGCCTTCTTCGTGGCGGCGGAGTTTGCCCTGGTCGGGGCCCGCCGCACCCGGCTGGAGGAGATGATCCAGCGGGGCCACAAGCAGGCCGCCCTCGCCCTGCGCGCCGTAAAATCGCTCGACCGCTACATCTCCGCCACCCAGCTGGGCATCACCCTCGCCTCACTGGGCCTGGGCTGGGTGGGCGAGCCCGCCCTGTCCGGCATCATTCAGTCGGGCCTGGTCTGGCTCCCCGGCAATCTCGAGATGGTCGCCAGCCATGCGCTGGCCATCGCCCTCGCGTTCACCATCATCACCACCCTGCACATCATCCTGGGGAGCTGGTGCCCAAGGCGCTGGCGCTGCTCTACCCGGAGCGCATCAGCGCCTGGGTGGCCGGGCCGCTCATCGGCTTTGCCTGGGTGATGGCGCTGCCCATCGCCATGCTCAACGGCACCGCCAACTGGCTGCTCCGCCTGATGCACATCCGGCCCCCCGGCGAGCACGAGCGGCTCCACTCCCCGGAGGAGATCCGGATGCTGGTGGAGCAGAGCGAGGAGGGCGGCAGCCTGGGCAAGGAGGACGCCCGCCTGCTGGAGGGCGTCTTCGAGTTCTCGGAGAAGACCGCGCAGGAGGTCATGACGCCGCGCACCCAGATGGTGGCGCTGGAGCGCGAGCTCACGGTGGAGGGGGCCGCCGACGTCGTGGCCGAGGCGCGGCGCTCCCGCTACCCCGTGTACGGCGAGTCCCTGGACGACATCGTCGGCGTGGTGCACGCCAAGGACATCCTCACGGCGGTGCGGCAGCAGCCCGGCTCGCTGATCGGCGCGGTGATGCGGCCACCGCTCTTCGTGCCCGGCACCCGCGAGGTGGAGGACGTCCTGGCCGACATGAAGCGGCTCAAGGTGCACCTGGCGATGGTGCTCGACGAGTACGGTGGCACCGCCGGCCTGGTCACCATGGAGGACCTGCTCGAGGAGATCGTCGGCGACATCTTCGACGAGTACGACCGCCTCGACCGGCCCAAGGCCGCGCCCGAGGGCGCGCCGCTCCTCGACGGCAGCCTGGCCATCTCCGACTTCAACGCCGAGCACGAGCTGCAGCTCGACGACACCGACTACACCACGGTCGGGGGCTACCTGTTCGGGCAGATCGGCCGCCTCCCCAAGCCCGGCGACCGGGTGACGGTGGGGCAGGACGCCTTCGAGATCGCCGAGATGGAGGGCCGCCGCGTGAAGTCCGTGCGGTTCCACCTTGGCGGCGGGGTGGCCCCGGGCACGCCCACGGGCGAGGTCCCGTCGGTCACGCCGCCCCGCCCGCTCCGCTAGCCGCCCCGTGGCGGGCGTGCCCGCCCGCGCTTACACTCCCGCCCATGCCCCGCTCCATCGCGCCGATTCCCCCCGGCGCCCTCGACCTCACCGGCCCCGCCGCGCTCGCCCGCCGGCGGCTGCAGCGCACCGCCCTCGACCTGCTGGAGCAGCGCGGGCACCAGGAGCTGCTGCCGCCGACCTTCGAGTATGAGGAAGTGTTCCTCCGCGCCGGCGGGCCGGGCGTGGCCGACCGGCTGCTCCGCTTCACCGACCGCGACGGCCGCATCCTGGCGCTGCGCTACGACTTTACCGCGAGCCTGGCCCGGGTGGCCGCCACCACGCTGCGTGGCGCGCCCATGCCGCTTCGCCTCTCCTACAGCGGCAAGGTGTTCCGGCAGGAGCCCGACCGCGGTGGCCGCCCCCGCGAGACGCTGCAGGCCGGGGCCGAGCTGCTCGGCCAGGCCGACCTCGGGGCCGACGTGGAGATCGTCCGCCTGACGCTGGAGCTGGCCCGCCAGCTCGGCCTGCGGGACTTCCAGCTCAACCTGGGGCACGTCGGGGTGCTGGCGCCCGGCCTCTCGGCGCTCGAGCCCGCCGACCGGGCGGAGGTCCGCCGCTGGATCGACCGCAAGGACCGCGGCAGCCTGACGCGCGGCCTCGCCGGCCGGCCCGCGGAGGCGGCCCGCCTGGCAGGACTGGCCTTCGTGATCGGGCGACGGCCGGCGCTCGACGCCGCCCTCGCCGCCGCCACGCCGGCGGCGCGCCCGGGGCTCGAGCACCTCTGCCGCCTCGACGACGCGCTCGTGCCCGCCGAGCGGGCCCACGTGGTCTATGACCTGGGCGAGGTCCGCGGGCTCGAGTACTACACCGGCATCCAGTTCGAGCTCTACACCGCCGGCGCCGGCCGCGCCGCCGGGGCCGGCGGGCGCTACGACGACCTCATGGGCCGCTTCGGCGCGCCGATGCCGGCGGTAGGGGTTTCCCTCGACCTCGACACCATCGCCGAGGCGGGGGCGGCATGAGCGCCCCGATCCGGATCGCGCTCGCCAAGGGGCGCCTGTACGATGACGCCGTGGCGCGCTTCGCCCGCGCGGGGATCGTCATCGACCCCGCGCCCGGACGGCGGCTGCTCATCCCGTCGAGCGATCCCACGGTGGAGTTCCTGATCGTCAAGCCGGCCGACGTGGCGGTCTACGTGGAGAGCGGCGCCGCCGACCTGGGCGTGACCGGCACCGACGTGCTGCGGGAATCCGACGCCGACGTGCTGGAGCCGCTGGAGCTGGGCTTCGGCGCCTGCCGCCTGGTGGTGGCCAATCCCGCGGACCAGCCCTTCCCTGCCCTACCCGGCGGCAAGACCGCCCGGGTGGCCACCAAGTACCCCAACCTGGCCTGGCGCCACTTTGCCCAGGCGGGGCGGCCGGTGGAGATCATCACGGTGCACGGGTCGGTGGAGGTGGCGCCGCTGCTGGGCCTGGCCCACTGGATCGTGGACCTGGTGGATACGGGGAACACCCTCAAGGCCAACGGGCTCGCGGAGCGGGAGACGATCCTGCAGGTCGGGGCGGTGCTGGTGGCCAACCGGGCCAGCCAGAAGCTCAAGCTGGAGCAGCACCTGCAGATCATGGCGCGGCTGGGCTAGCCTCCGGCGCCGCCGGGAAGGTCCAGCGCATCAGCACCGCCCCAGGCCGCTCCTCGCGCAGGGCGCGCACGCCCCCTCGCCTGGTCAGGGCCGCGTCGAGCTGGTCCGGCACCATCGGCTGGAACGACGACAGCAGCACCCATGCCTCGGGCCCGCCGGCTTCATGCAGCCGGCGGGCTTCGTTGTCGGCCCAGCCGCTGTCGGGCGCCGGGGAGGGAATCCCCAGTGAGTCGGGCCCCGTCCCGGTGGGCACACCCACGAGCTCACGCCAGTCGCCCACCGCGAACCGCAGCGTGTCCCCTTCCGCCGCGACCGGCCGCCCGCGGCTCGCCGCATTCCGGAACGCCGCGCCCGTGGAGCTCACCAGGGCGATGCGCTCACGCACCCGAACCAGGTCGGGGGCACGCCAGTCGGTGGAATAGAAAAGCCAGGCGGGCATCCCCCGCCCGAAGACGTAGATGGCCGCACCCGGCGCGTGCTCCCGCCGGAACCGCTCGACCAGCGGCCGCGTGGCCTCCCGCTCGTACGGCTCCGCGAGCTGGCGGGCGGCATCGAGCCCCGGGAGAAAGGCGAGCCCCACCCCCGCCGCCGCGAGCCACGCCACCGGCCACCGCCGGGTGAGCCAGGCGCACACCGCCTCGGTGCCCGCGGCCAGCAGCACCGCCAGGCCTGGCACCACGAAGAGCAGCAGGCGCGGCGCCACCGGGTAGGCCCGTACCACGGAGGCTGCCAGCGCGCCGAACACCGGGACCAGCATCAGCGCCACTGCCCAGACGCCCCGGCCCCGCGCCAGCGTCCACGCGCCGAGGCCCAGCGGGAGCACCAGCGCGCCCGCCACCACGGCGCGCCAGCCGCCCCCGGGCGCCAGGAACCACGACTCCATCCCCTCCACCACGGCGGCGACCGCCTTGCCGGCGAGGCCGGGCAGCGTGGGGCTCAGGAAATAGGGCGTCCAGAAGCGCTGCATGTACGCGCTGCCCGACGCGGCGCGGTACACCAGCAGGTACTCGGCGGCGAAGGCGCCACCCCAGAGCAGGGCCATCGCGGCCAGCCACGCCACCGCCGCGGGCGCCCGCCGCACCTCGGGCGCAAGCACCAGCGCGGCCCCGACCCCCGCGAGCATGAACGGCGCCGTGGCGCTCGACACGGCCACCACCGCGCCGACGGCGAGCAGCGCCGCCCAGCGGTCGCGCAGGTCGGGTCGCTCGGCCAGCCGGGCGGTGAGCAGCGCCAGCAGCGCGAAGGCGCACGCATCCACCCCGTAGGGCTTCACCTCGTTGGCGAAGTAGATCAGCATCGGCGAGAGCGCCACCAGCAGCACCGCGAGCGTGGCGGCCCCCGGCGCGAGCAGCCGGCGCGCCACACACAGCACCGCCACGAGGAGCCCCACCCCCGCGAGGAACGGCACCAGCCGGAGGACCCGCTCGTCGGTGCCGCCGAGCACGGCACAGAGCCGGACGGCCCAGAGGAAGGGAACCGGCGCAGTCTGGTCGCTGTCCAGCGGCTGCAGGAGGTCCCCGAAGGAGCGTCCCAGGATGTTGCTGAGGAGCATTGCCTCGTCGAGCCAGACCGGGCGCGCATGCAGGTACTGGCGCAGGCGGAGCAGCACGCCCACGGCCACCAGGGCCCATTGCAGCGAGCGCAGCATGCGCGGCGTCCCGCCGCCACTCATGCGGTGGCCCGGCGCCGGATGGTGGCCAGGTGCGCCGCGAGTTCGAGCGCCTGGCGCATGCTGCCCGGGTCGGCGGTGCCGGTGCCGGCGATGTCGAAGGCGGTGCCGTGGTCGGGCGAGGTGCGCGGGAAGGGCAGGCCCAGGGTGATGTTCACCCCGCGCCCGAACGCCGCGACCTTGATGGCGGTCATGCCCACGTCGTGGTAGGGCGCCAGCACGGCGTCGAACTCGCCGCGCATGGCGCGGACAAAGACGGTGTCCGCCGGCAGCGGGCCCGTGGCGCCGAGGGCCGCCACCGCGGGCGCCAGCACGCGCGTCTCCTCGTCGCCGAACAGCCCGCCCTCGCCCGCGTGCGGGTTGAGGGCACAGACGGCCAGCCGGGGCGCCGCGATCCCCCACCAGTCGGTCAGCGCGCGCGCGGTGACCCGCCCGGCGCGGACCACGCGGTCGGTGGTCACCAGCTGGGGCACGGCCTTGAGCGGCACGTGGGTGGTCACCAGCACCACCCGCAACCGGTCGGCGGCGAGCATCATGGCCACGTCCACGTCGCCCGCGAGGTGCGCCAGCCACTCGGTGTGCCCCGGCCACTGGAAGCCGGCCAGGTTGAGGGCGTGCTTGTGGGCCGGTGCCGTGACGATCCCATCGACCTCGCCCGCGAGCGCCAGCCGCGCGGCCTGCTCCACGCCGAGCCCGGCGATCCTCCCGGCGCGTGCGGCGCGCGAGGGGCCGGCCCGGGGCACCCCCTCCCCCTCGCCCTCGCCGAGACCCTCCTTCCAGCTGCCGACCACGATGCGCCGCGCCGCCGGCACCGCGGCCACCTGCTCCTCGGCGCCGATCGCGACGATCTCGGCGTCGAGGGCGGTGGCCAGCGCACGCGCGGTGATCTCCGGGCCGATGCCGCGGGGATCGCCCAGGGTCACGGCCAGGCGGGGAGGGGAGGGCATGGGCTGAAGGTAGCGCGAGGCGGAGGGGGAGGAAACGGAGCGGGGGCGCGCCGCCGGCGCGCCCCCGCCCCACCGGCGGCCTAGATGCGGATGTCCACGTAGGCCGAGCGGCGCAGCCGGTCGATGTACCGCCGGGTGGCCAGGTTGTCGCTGAGCTGCTTGCGGATCTGGTCCTTCACGTCCTCGTACCGGATCGCGCCTTCGCTGCGGCGTCCGGTCACCTGCAGCACCACGAACTTGCGGCGCACCCCGTTGGCCTTGCGGATGGCGAAGACCGGCACCACCGAGCCGCTGTCCGCCGTGCCGATGCCGTCCTTGTACTCCTCCGGCAGCTGCGTCACGGGCACGTCTTCCGCTTCCTTCTCCTCCGCCGCGTCGTGGTACAGCCGCGCCAGCGAGTCGAACGGCGCGGCGGCGCGCAGGGCCAGCGCCACCCGGTTCGCGAGCGCCTCGGCGCTGTCGGCATCGGCCGGCTCGATGTCCGGCATCAGGAGGATGTGGCGCGCCTGGACCTCGGCCGGCTGGATCCGCTGCACCTGGATGATATGGAAGCCGAACGGCGTCTCGACCGGATCCGCGATGACTCCGGGGCGCAGCCGGAACGCCACCGCCTCGAACTCCGCCACCATCTGGCCCCGCCGGAACCAGCCGAGGTCGCCCCCCTGTTCCTTGCTCGCGGGGTCCTGCGAGAACCGCTTCGCGGCGGTGGCGAAGTCACCGCCCTTGCGCAGCTCGACCACAATGGAATCCGCCAGCTGGCGCGCCCGGGCACGGGCGGCGTCGGCGGGCTTCGGGGAGACCACGATGTTCCGGAACGACAGCGTGGCCGGGCGCTGCGGCAGCTGGTCGTGGAACTGGTCGAAGTACGCCCGCATCTCGGCTTCCGTCGGCTGCACCGGCTTGAGCTTCTCGTCCGAGCGGAGCTTCTCCATGAGGCGCTGGCGGTACGCCTGCTTCCGCTGGTGGTCGCCCAGGTAGCGGCGGAACTCCTCCGGCGTCTGGAAGCCCGACTTGGCGAGCTCGGCGCGGAAGTCGACCTCGCTCTGGAACCGCTGCCGGACGTTCCGGTACTGCTGCTCCACGCCGTCGGCGATCTCCTGGTCGGTCACCTTGATGGCGGTATCGCGCTGGGCCACCTGCAGCAGCAGCTCCGCGTCGACCAGGTCGGAGATGACCTGGCGGCAGAGCGCCTGGAACTCCGGCAGGGTGGTGGGCAGCGGGCCCTGCTGCGCGCGCTGGGTGAAGATCTCCTCCTCTACTTGCGAGGAGAGGATCGGGGCGTCGCCCACCACGGCGATCACCCGGTCTACGACGGTGCTCGCCGTGTCGCAGCGGAATGCGGGACCCTGATCCTGCGCGGCGAGCGCGGCCGGCAGGAGCAGCAGGACAAGGCAGCCGAGCAGGCGACGCATGGTCACGGCCCTCCTGGGGCGGGAAGGCGCGGGGCGGCGGCCGCGGCGGAATCCGCCTTGGCCTTGAGGACGGCGGCCTGCGCCACCGCCGCATCGACCCCGCGCCGGTCCACGGTGTACTGCCCGGTCTTCCGCAGGACGAACGACACCGGGCCCGGGATGGGGCGCGGGCGGCCGCGCCCCTGGACCACGCGGTCCCAGAAGGTCTCGACCTTGAGCGCCGCGACCCGGGCCCGCTGCTCCTGGGCCACGGCGGGATCGGTGAGGTCGCCGCTCGAGAGGTCGAGCGACATGCGCAGCGTGTCGAGCAGGCCACGATACCGCTGCATCATGGAGGCCCACTCGTCAGGCAGCACCCGGATCCCGGCGGAGTCGGCCTGGGCCACGAGGATCTGGTTCTGCGCCAGCAGCTTCACGAACTGGGTCAGGCTGCTGTCGGGCCGCTGGCCGAGGTCCGCGGCCCACTCCGGGCCGAGGCCGGTCACCCAGCGGATCAGCGACGCCACGGTGAAGGCGCCCCCGTCGTACGAGGCCAGCACCTTGGGGGAGCGGATCGCCTCACCCTTGTCGCCGAGCGCCTGGCGCACCAGGTCGGGCGCGTTGCTGACCACCTTGAGCTTCCGCTGGATGCCGAGGCTGTCGAGGTAGACCGAGTCGAGCTGCCGGCCCAGCTGCTCGCGCATGTACTGCACCAGGCGGCCGCGCACCTCGGCGGCCAGGGGCCGCCGGATCACGTGGTAGCCGAACGGGGTCTCGACCAGGCCGGTCATCGCGCCGGGCGCGAGGGTCCACCCGGCGCTGTCGAAGGCGGTGACCCAGCGGCCCCGCGGCGCCGGGGTGAGGTAGCCGCTGTCGAGCTTGCTGGCGGGGTCGTCGCTGACCTGGGTGGCGACCTGCCCGAAGTCGGCGCCGCCGCGCACCCGCGCGAGCATCGCCTCGGCGCGGCGCCGGCCGGCGGCCCGCGCCGGCGGCTCCGCGGTCGACTCGACCCGCACCAGGATGTGCTGGAACAGCCGGACCTGGTCCGCGCCGTAGATGCTGTCCACCACCTGGTCGGTGAACGGGATCTTCCGCGCCAGCAGGGTGTCGTGCCAGCGGCTGCCGCGCAGCTCCACCAGCTCGGGCCACATGACCTCGCTGGCCGTGGCCGAATCGAGGAAGGTCTCGCCCGCCGCGAGCGACTGGGCCAGGAGGGTGTGGTCCACCCAGAGGTTGGCGATGAAGTCCGCCGCCTCGGGCGCCATGGGCACGCCCTTGATGCCGGCCATGAGCCGGGCCAGCCGGTCCACGCTCAGCTGCTGCCCCGCGGCGGTCGCCACCACGGTGGGCGTGCCGCCCGACATCCGCTTGATCGCATCGCAGCCCGACAGCGCCACCACCGCGCCGAGCACTCCCACGGCCAACCGTCGCATGCCTGCTCCCAATCTGAGATCGAATGCCTGCCGCCTACCCACCCAGCTGCTTCTCCGCCACCAGGCCCAGCGCCCGCACCAGCGCCGGGACCATCGCCTCGCCCCCGAGCCGCGTCAGGCGGAGGGAGAGCGGCACCGTGCGCCGGACTTCGACGGCGAGCTGCACGTGGTCGAGGGCGGCCGACAGCCCCGCAAAGCGCGGGGCTGCCCCCTCGCGGAAGGTGAGCCGGGCCTCATCGCCCCGGACCAGCAGGTGCTGCAGCCCGAGCTGCGCCCCGACGGTGCGGAGCTGCGCCATGTGCAGCAGCGTGTCCGCCGCCTCCGGCAGCGGCCCGAACCGTTCCCGCAGCTCGTCGCGCAACTGTTGAATGTCGCCAGAGGTCAGGGCCCGCGCCAGTCGGCGGTAGAAATCGAGCTTGACGTCGTCGGCCGCCACGAAATCGTCCGGCAGGTGGGCCGGCCGGTCGAGCACCACCTCGGGCGGCGCCGGCCGCTCGACCTTTCCGGCCTGCCCGCGCAGCGCCCGCACCGTCTCTTCCAGCCACCGCAGGTACAGGTCGAACCCGACGGCCTGGGCGTGCCCCGACTGCTCCTGCCCGAGCAGGTTGCCCGCGCCGCGCAGTTCCATGTCCTTGAGCGCGATCCGGTACCCCGCGCCCAGGTCGGTGTGGTGCTCCAGCACCCTGAGCCGCTCCTCGGCGTCGCGGTCGATGAGGTCCGGAACCACCAGGTAGCAGTAGGCCCGCCGGTGGCTGCGTCCCACCCGCCCCCGCAGCTGGTACAGCTGGGCCAGCCCGAACCGCTGGGCGTCGTGGACCACCATCGTGTTGGCGTTGGCCACGTCGAGCCCCGATTCCACGATCATCGTGGAGACGAGGATGTCCACCTCCCCGAGCACGAAGCGCCGCATCACGTCCTCGAGCGTCTCGGCCGTCATCTGCCCGTGGCCCACCGCCACCCGCGCCCGGGGCGCCAGCGCCCGCACCCGGGCCGCGAGCGTCTCGATGGTCTCGATGCGGTTGTGCACGAAGAACACCTGGCCGCCGCGGTCCAGCTCCCGCGCAAAGGCCTCCTCGAGCAGGCCGTCGTCCCACGGCTCCACGAAGGTGAGGATCGGGGAGCGGTCCCGTGGCGGGGTCTCGATCAGCACCAGGTCGCGCAGCCCCGCCAGCGAAAGGTGAAGCGTGCGCGGGATCGGTGTCGCGGTGAGCGTCAGCACGTCGACGGTGAGCCGGAGCGCCTTGAGCCGCTCCTTGTGCCGCACCCCGAACCGGTGCTCCTCGTCCACCACCAGCAGCCCCAGGTCCTTGAACTGCACGTCGGGCGAGAGCAGCCGGTGCGTGCCGATGATCACGTCGAGGTCGCCGGCGGCCAGCCGCTCCAGGGCCGCCTTCTGCTCCTTCACCGTGCGGAACCGCGACAGCACCTCGACCTTCACCGGGAAGTCGGCCAGCCGCTCGCTGAAGGTGCGGTAGTGCTGGTCCGCCAGGATGGTGGTCGGCACCAGCACCGCCACCTGCTTGCCGCCCTGCACCGCCTTGAAGGCGGCGCGCACCGCCACCTCGGTCTTGCCGTACCCCACGTCGCCCACCAGCAGGAGGTCCATCGGGAGCGGCTGCTCCATGGCCCGCTTCACCGCCTCGGTGGCCTTCCGCTGGTCGGGGGTGTCCTCGTAGAGGAACGCCGACTCGAGCTCGCGCTGCCACCGGGTGTCGGGCGGGAAGGCGTAGCCCGCGCTCACCTGCCGGCGGGCGTAGAGGTCGAGCAGCTCGGCGGCCATCTCCTTGATGGCCTGCCGGGTCTTGTCGCGCACCCGCTGCCACGAGGTGCCGCCCAGCTTGTGCAGCCGGGGCGGCGGCTGGTCGCCGTCATCGCCCGCGGCGCGGTAGCGCTCCAGCTGGTCGAGGCGATAGAGCGGGACGTTGAGCCGGTCGCCGCCCTCGTACTCGACGATCGCCACCTCCATCGTCGACTCGCCCACCTGGATCGTCGCGATGCCGCGGTACACCCCGATGCCGTGGTCGAGGTGCACCACGAAGTCGCCGGCGGCCAGCTGGCCCGTCATGGCGGTGGGGGCCGCCTGGCGGTAGCGGCGCGAGCGCCGCAGGCGACGCGCCCGGCGGAAGATCTCGTGGTCGGTGAGCACCCGGAGGCTCCGCATCACGAAGCCGCCGTCGAGCGCCCCGATGGCCAGGGTGGCCGTGCCGCCCCGTCGCCCGTCCTCGTGCAGCAGCTCGTCCAGCCGTTCCAGCTGGCCCTCGTTGTCGCACAGGATCAGCGTGGGCACCTCGCCCGCCAGCAGCGAGCGCAGCCGCCGGACATCCCGGTCCACCGGCTCCGGGGGGAAGAACCCGGCGTTGAGCGCCCCAGGCTCCCCCTCGCCCCGCACCACCAGGCGCCCGAACGCCGCCAGCCGCGCGCCCCACGCCTCGGGCGGCTCGAACAGCGCCTCGCGGGCGGGCACCTCCTCGCCCAGGCGCCGCGCCACCTCGAGGTGGTGTGCCGCCTCACGCCACGAACGGCCCACCTCCTCCGCGTTGGCCCCGGACCCGTCCTCGAGCAGCAGCGTCTCCGAGGGCAGCAGTTCGAGCAGGGTGCGGCGTGCCCCGGTGGCCACCGGCTCCGCGCCGTCCCCGCGTCGCCGCGCCGCCGACCCGCCGAGCGGCAGGACGGTGACCTCGTCGATCGCCTCGGCGCTGCGCTGCGTGGTGAGGTCGAAGCCGCGGAGCGAATCGAGCGTGTCGCCCCACCACTCGAGCCGGGCCGGCCCCGCCATGCCGAAGCCGTAGACGTCGATGATCCCGCCACGCACGCTGAACTGGGCCACCTCGGTGACCGTGGCAACCCGCTCGTAGCCCATCGCTTCGAGCTGGGCGGCCACCGCACCGAGGGGCGGCGTCCCCGCCCCGCCCAGGCGAAGCGTGGTGGCCTGCAGCCCCGCCACCACCCCGGTGCGCTCCTGGGTGGCCCGCGCCGTGGTGACCAGGATCCGGAGCCGCCCCTCGAGCAGCGCGGCGAGCGTCTCGGCCCGCTCCCCGGCGATCTCGTAGTGCGGCTCCTCTTCCCCCAGCGATTCCCGCTGCGGGTAGAGCGCCACCGGGGCATCGGTGAGGTGCTGCAGGTCGGTCACCCAGCGCTCGGCGTCGGCTGGCGTGGTGGCGATCACGGTGAACAGGCGGGAGGGGTAGGCCCGCGCCAGCCACGCCAGCATCACCGCCGAGCTCGAGCCCGGCAGCCCGGCCAGGGGCAGCAGGGTGCCGCGGCCGGGGAGCCGGTCGCGCAGATCGTAGCCGAAGGCGGTGCGTTCGAAGGCGTCCAGCAGCAGCTGCAGGGTCATGCGGCGCGACGTGTCCCGCTCGCGAGCACCACTTCCGCGAGCGCCAGGAGGAAGGCCAGCCAGAGCAGCGGTCCGGCCAGGCTGGCCCGGCCGAGCGCGGCGAAGGCGGCGTCCGGCGCCGCCGCGAGCTCGAGCAGCCGCGCCGTGGGCCACAGCCGGCGGACCTGCCCCGCCGGGGCCGCGGCGAGCGCGGACTCCCGCGGATCGAGGTTGGCGGCCAGCCCGCCCACGGTGTCGCGGCCGGCCAGCAGGAAGTACAGCCCCGTGGCCGGAGGCCGGAACGCGGCGCCCCCCTCGACCACCCAGCGACGCTCACCCTGGGTTACCTGGGTCACGAGGTCCGGCAGCAATACCGGCTCACCCGGAGCACCCTCCAGCACCGCCAACTGGCCGCGCGCCACCCGGTTGAGCAGGGCATCCACCAGCGGCAGGAACGCGGCACGGAGCGGCAGCGGGGTCCAGGCCGGCTCCAGCCGGCTCCCAAGGAGCACCACGTCGCCGGTCCGCACGATCCACGGCGCGCCACCGACGGTCGCCACCACCCCGCTCGCCGCGGCGGCGCGGAGCGGCTCGAGCCGGTAGCGGCGCAGCACCGCTTCCCGCCCGAGCAGCGCCCCGCTGTCGGTGACCCCCGCAGCCTCCACCAGCGCGGCGTAGCGCCAGCCGACCCCGCGCCGCTCCAGCGCGCGGTTGAGCGCCCCCACGGCGGCCGGATCGGCCGGCGGCAGCACCACCGAGGCCCCCGGGCCGAGGGCGCCGAACGTGAGCTCGGTCCCGGGCCGGATGCGGCCACTCGCCGCGAGGACGCCGGCCACCGCGTCGATGTAGCGGTCGCGCGGGTCCCACGCCACCCGGGCCACCGGCGCCACCCGGACCAGGGCCTCGCGCCGGTCGTCGAGGCGGAACTCGTCCGCCCCCTGCACGGCCGTCACCGGCCACCACCCCGGCAGCGCCGGCCCGAGCGCAAAGCTGCTGGTGGTCCCGGCGGGCACCAGCGCCTGGCGCGCGGGCCGGTCGCCCAGCTGCACCGCCACCGCTGCCGGAGTGGCCGCGTCGCCACCGACGGTAGCCTGCGCGGCCCCACCCTCCGGCGTCCAGGGTTGCGCGCCGGGGTCGAGCCCCACCACGCCGGTGTTCTCGGGCGCCGGCCCCGCCGGGTGGGCCACCACGATCGGCACCCGCGCCGTCGTGGCGCTCAGGGCCGTGGCCTGCAGGTCGGTGAGGGCCACAATCCCGCCGGGGCGGCCGTCGGTGGCGAGCACCTCGCCGGCCAGCGTCAGGGCCTGGCCCAGGTCCATGCGGATGCGGGAGGGTTCGAGGCTGTCCACTCGCGCCCGGAGCGCCGCGGGCGAGCCGCGCCGCGCGATGCCATCGCTGGTCAGCAGCCAGACCGCGTCGGCGGGAGTGGCGCGCTCGAGCACCCGCCGCGCCGCCGCCCGCAGGTCGGTGAGGCGCGGCGTGCCCGCCACCACCGCGGCGCTCGACGGCGAATCATCGAGCACGACCACCAGCGCGCTCGGGGCGTGGGTGGCGCCGCGCGCCAGGGACGCCGCCGGCCCCGCGGCCGCCAGGACCACCGCGAGCACGAGCAGGGTGCGCACCAGGAGCAGCAGCCAGTGGCGCAGCTTGAGGCGGCGCTGGTGCTCCTCGGTCACCTGGACCAGGTAGCGGACGGCGGGGAACTCGACGGTGGGCGGGTCGCGGCGCTGCATGAGGTGCAGCAGCAGCGGCAGCCCCGCGAGCGGGAGGCCGAGCAGCGCCCAGGGCTGGAGAAAGCCGATCACGCGAGCCCGGCGGGACGGCCCACCACCCGGCGCAGCGCCAGGCCGAACGGCGTGTCAGTGGTGATGTGATGATAGTGAATGCCGCTGGTCCGGCAGGCCCGGTGCCACGCGGCCACCACGCCGGTCACGGTCTCGCGGTAGGCGACCGCCCAGTCGCGCGGCCGGAGGGTGACCCCCTGGCCCGTCTCCGGGTCCTCGAACCGTGCCTCCGCCGGTCCGGCCAGCTCCAGCTCGGCCGGGTCCATCACGTGCAGCACCAGCACCTCATGCCCGCGGTGCCGCAGGAACTTGAGGGCCCGCAGTGACAGCTCGCGGTCCAGCAGCAGGTCGGAGACGAAGATCACGAGGCCCCGCCGGCGCAGCAGGCCCACCACCCGGCGCAGCGCAGGCTCGGCTGCGGTCCCCAGCCCGGGGGTGAGCCCGCTGAGTGCCCCGAGCAGCTGCTGGCCGTGGGACAGCCGCGCCCGCGCCGGGACCACCGCCCGCACCGACTCATCGAAGGCGATCAGCCCGGTCGCGTCCCGCTGGCGCAGCAGCAGCAGCGCGATCGCGGCGGTGAGCCGGCGCACGTACTCCAGCTTGGAGAGCGTGCGCCCGGCGTCCCCCGTCCAGGCCATGGACCGGCTGACGTCCACCACCAGCATGGCGCGGAGGTTGGTCTCCTCCTCATACTGCTTGACGTAGAGCCGGTCCTTTCGCCCCATGAGCTTCCAGTCCACGTAGCGCAACTCGTCGCCGGGCTGGTACATCCGGTGCTCGGCGAACTCCACCGAGAAACCCCGCCGCGGGGAGCGGTGCAGGCCGGTCAGGAATCCCTCGACGATGCCCTCCGTGAGCAGTTCCAGCCCGGCCAGCCGGGCGGCGTCACGGGGGTCGAGGAGGTCGAGCGGGCGGGGGGCAGCCGCGGGGGTGCTCATGGGCGCGTCAACGTACCGGGGCATCGGGGCTCAAGTCAACGCGGACACCGAGTGTCCGGGAGTGAGGACACTCCCGGGTAGGGTTCCGATCGGCAACGAGGGCACAGGTCATTGTATGGCAACAAGATAGCGGATTCTGCTTTGCTGGCACATGGTCTGCTCTGGTGCCTCCCGTCCACTCTGTTGTCCCTGGAGGCCACATGTCCGCCGCCCTGCTTCTGGCGCTGACCGCCCTCACCATCAGCGGTCCAGCCCCCACTCCGACCCCCCCGGATGCGATCATCGCCCGGTGGGTACGGGGTACGTCCACCGACCGCCCCCGCATCAATGTCTGGCTCAACCGTGATGACGTCTACAATCGCGGGGACAACGCCCGGGTCTACTTCAAGAGTGACCAGGACGCCTACGTGACCATCCTCCGGGTGGATACGGACGGCCGCATCCGCGTTCTGTTTCCGATCGACCCCTGGGAGGACAACTGGGCCCGCGGCGGCCGGACCTTCGAGGTCCTGGGCCGGGACCGGGACGAGGCCTTCCGCGTCGATGACTACCCCGGCGTGGGCTACCTCTTCGCGATCGCCTCGGAGGACCCGTTCAACTACGACGACCTGGTGCGCGGCGATCACTGGGACTACCGGGCGATTTCCGACGGTCGCGTGCGCGGCGACCCCTACGTGGCCGTGGCGGACCTGGCGGAGCGGATCGGCCAGGAGGACGCGTATGACTACGACGTCGCGGAGTACAACGTGGAGCGGCATTACGACTACCCGCGCTTCGTCTGCTACGACTGCCACACCTACGCCAGCTGGCGGTACTGGGATCCCTACAGCCACTACTGCTCGCGGTTCCGCATCGTGATCTACGATGACTGGTACTACTACCCGTACCGCCACTATCGGGGCGGGACCGTGATCGTGCGGCCCTACCGGCCCGGCCCGCGGTACGTGTTCAAGGACTACGACCAGCGCAACGACTACATCACGCGCGTGGCGGAACGGCCCCGGGTGCCGGAGGACCGCCGGCCCGTCATCGACCGCGACCGGACCAGCGCCGACGTCGGCGGCCGGGGCAGCGTCCCCGCGCCGGTCTCGCCCCGGCGCCGCACCGGTGAGCCGGCCACCCCTGGCGCCACGTCACCCAATGCCACCCCGCGGCGGCGGACCCCGGAGGCGGGCACCCCCACGGCGCCCCAGTCGGACGGCAACCGCCGCCGGCCCAGTGACCAGCCGAGCGCACCCCAGGCGCGGCCGGAGAGTTCGAGCGAACCGCGCCGCCGGAACGAGCCGGACCAGACCCGGGAGCCCGCTTCGACCACCCGGGAACAGCCGGGGAGCGGGTCGACGCCCCGGCGGCGGCCGAGCGGCGAGAGCGGCGGCGGGCTGCGCGACACCGGGGAAGACCGGGACAACGGCAACGGCGCGCGGGAGAGTGCTCCACGCCGGAGCCCCGTGGAGAGCCAGCCGCGTGACAGCCGCGGCTCCCAGGACAATGGCAGCGCGCGGGAGCCGCGCCGGGATACCCCGAACGATGCGCCGCGCTCCACCCCGCGGGAAGCGCCCCGCTCGGCCCCGCCGGCCGCGCGGCCACAGTCGGAGCCCCGGGCCCAGCCGTCCCAGCCCCGGAGCACCGGGCAACCCGAGCTGCGGCGCCGGCGTCCCAACTAGCCGGATCGAAACCCCGATGAGCGCCCGGTCGTAGCACCCCGACCGGGCGCTTATCTTTGGGCGCGCCTTTCCACCACCCCAGCACAGGACCATCATGCGACCGGCATTGTCTGCCCGACTTCTCCTGCTCGCCGCGGCGGCGCCGCTGGCCCTCGCGGCCCAGGCCGCCCCGGCCGCCCCCGCTCTGCGGCGCGCCGCCGCCACCATCACCGCCGCGGACGTGCAGCGGCGGATCAACATCATCGCCGACGACTCCATGATGGGCCGCAACACGCCGAGCCCCGGCCTGGAGATGACGGCCCAGTACGTGGCCGATGAGTTCAAGCGGTTCGGCCTCAAGCCCGCGGGCGAGAACGGCACCTGGTTCCAGCGCTACACGATTAGCCGGCGCCAGATCGACCCGGTCAACTCCCACGTCGGGCTCATCGTGGCGGGGCAGCACGTGCACGCCGAGCTGAGCAAGGATGCCCGATTCGCCTTCGGCCGGGTCCCCAAGGAGGAGCTGCACCTGCCCGCGCTCCTGCTGGGCGGCGGCTTCACCGCGGAGGAGGCCGGTGGGCTCCAGGCCGCCGGGAAGGCCGTGCTGGTGGTGATGGACTACAGCAAGCCGCTGACGCCGGCGTTCCAGCAGTCGCTGACGGCGCTGCTCCGCACCGGCGCGGCCGCGGTGCTGCTCCTGTCCAACCGCGACTCGGTGGCCTTTGCCCAGCGGGTGGCCAACCAGGCCCAGGTGCGGGTCGGGGTGGACGGCCTGGAGGAGGATGGGGTCCCGGTGGTCGAGGTGCACGAGCGCGCGCTCGGCCCCGCCCTCACCGCGGCCGGCATCGCGCCGGCGGAGATCCGGGGCTCGGCCACGGCGGTGATCCGGGACCTGCCGGGCCTCACCGTGGGTATCGGCCTGGTGGAGCGGGTCCTCGAGGCGGCCACCGCGCCCAACACCGTGGGCCTGCTCGAGGGCAGCGACCCCAAGCTCAAGCACGAGTACGTGGTCTTCTCCGCCCACATGGATCACGTGGGCACCGCCGGCGGCGGCCAGTGCCAGGCGCGCGGCGGCGACAGCATCTGCAACGGCGCCGATGATGATGGCTCCGGCACGGTGGGCGTGGTGGAACTGGCCGAGGCGTTCAGCCAGCGCGGCGTCCGGCCGCGGCGCTCGGTGCTCTTCCTGACGGTGAGCGGCGAGGAGAAGGGCCTGTTCGGCAGCTCCTACTTCGCGTCCCACCCCACGGTGCCGATGGAGAACGTGGTCGCCAACGTCAACATCGACATGATCGGCCGCAACTGGCCCGACACCATCGTGGCGATCGGCCGGGAGCACTCCGACCTGGGCGAGCGGCTGGCGCGGGTGCAGGCGGCGCACGCCGACCTCAACATGGCGGCGATCGACGACCGGTGGCCGGAGGAGAACTTCTACTTCCGCTCCGACCACTTCAACTTTGCCCGGAAGGGCGTGCCGGTCCTGTTCTTCTTCAATGGCGTGCACCCCGACTACCACCAGGTCTCGGACTCGCCGGACAAGATCGACGCCGACAAGGAGTCGCGGATCCTGCAGCTGCTCTTCCACCTGGGCCAGGAGATCGCCAACAACCCGGCACGGCCCAAGTGGAACCCGGAGAGCTACGACAAGATCGTGGAGAAGAAGCCGGCCACCTGAGCCGACCGGGGCGGCCGGGGGATCACCCGATCCCCCGGCCGCGCCACTGCCGGACCGCCTTACCTTCCGGCATGCCTCACCGCCCCTCGCCCCTGCTGGGCATGGTCCTGACCGTCCTGTTCTGGGGCGGGAACTTCACCGCCACCAAGCTGGCGCTTCCCTTCATCCCCCCACTGGCCTTCACCGCCCTCCGCTTCACCGTGGGGACGGCGCTGCTGTGGCTGCTGCTGCGGAGACTGGAACCGGCGCACGACCTCCCGGCGGAGCTCCGCTGGCCGGTCGTGATGCTGGGCCTCGTGGGCAACACCCTCTACCAGCTCTGCTTCATCCACGGGCTGGCGGCCACCACCGCGATCAACACCTCGCTGATCCTCTCGGCGATGCCGACGGTGGTCACGGTGACCGCCGGCGTGCTGGGGCTGGAGGTGATCACCGGCCGGCAGCGCTGGGCGCTGGCGCTGGCCACGGTGGGCGTGGTGGTGGTGGTGGCCTCGCGGGGGCTCGACGTGCGCCACGGCGACTGGCGGGGGGACCTGCTGATCCTGGCGGCGGTCGGCTGCTGGACGGCCTATACCCTGGGGCTCCGGAGGATCTCGGGGCGGGTCTCGGCCCTCGGCGTGACGGCGTGGACCATGCTCACCGGCACCCCGGTGCTGCTCGTGGCGGGCCTCCCGAGCCTGCTGCGCACCGAGTGGCACGCCGTCCCGGCCACGGCCTGGGGCGGGCTGGTGTACTCCACGCTGCTGTCGCTGGTGGCGGCGTACCTGCTCTGGAGTCGGGCGGTGCAGCAGATCGGGGCCTCGCGGGCGGCGCTGTTCACCTGCGCCACGCCGCTCATCGCCACCGCCATCGCGACGGCGGTGCTGGGCGAGCGGCTCACCGGCTGGCACCTGCTCGGGGGCGCGCTGATCGTGGGCGGCGTGCTGCTGGGCAACGCCCAGTTCCGGCGGCCGATCCCGGCCGAGGGCTAGGCGCTCAGGCGGCGGGGCCGGCCAGTTCCTCGAGCCTGGCCATGGCGCGGCGCAGGTGGGGGATCACGATGCTCCCGCCCACGACGAGCCCCACCGAGAAGATCTCGAGGAACTCCTCGCGGGTGGTGCCCTCCTCGTGGCAGCGCACCACGTGGTAGGTGATGCAGTCGTCGCAGCGGAGCACCAGGCTCGAGACCAGCCCCAGCATCTCCTTGGTCTTGGTGCCCAGGGCGCCCGGTTCGTAGCAGCGGTGGTCGAGCGCGAAGAACCGGTTGATGGTCAGGTGGCCCGCGCCGAGGATGAGGTCGTTCATCCGGCTGCGGAAGGCGTTGAAATCGGCCAGGGAGCCGGTCGGGGTGTCAGTCATGGGAAGGGAAGCTAGGGGACGGGGCGCCGCCGGGGAACGCCCCCCGGGGCCTCCCCCTACCCCTTATCTTACCCGCCATGCGTCAGGCCCGAATCCGGAATTTCTGCATCGTCGCGCACATCGACCACGGCAAGAGCACCCTCGCCGACCGCCTCATCGAGGCGACCGGGGCGGTGGAGAAGCGGCTCATGCGCGAGCAGCTCCTCGACACCATGGACCTCGAGCGTGAGCGGGGCATCACCATCAAGCTCAACGCCGTCCGCATGGCCTACCGGTCGCGGGACGGGCAGGACTACGAGCTCAACCTGATCGACACCCCCGGCCACGTGGACTTCACCTACGAGGTGTCGCGCTCGCTCGCCGCGTGCGAGGGCGCGATCCTGGTGGTGGACGCCTCCCAGGGGGTGCAGGCCCAGACCCTCTCCAACCTCTTCCTGGCCATGGACGCCGGGCTCGAGATCATCCCGGTCCTCAACAAGATCGACCTCCCCGGCGCCGAGCCCGAGCGGCGGGCCCAGGAGATCATGGACCTGATCGGGTCGCGCCGGGAGGAAATCCTGAGCGTCTCCGCCAAGGAGGGGACGGGGATCCCGGCGCTGCTCGAGGAGATCGTCCGCAAGGTGCCGGCGCCGGCGGGGAAGCCGGACGCGCCGCTCCGGGCGCTGATCTTCGACTCGTACTTCGACCGCTACCGGGGCGCGATCCCGAGCATCCGCGTGGTGGACGGCACGGTGCGGAAGGGGATGGAGATCGCCTTCGGCGCGCATCCCGACGACGTGTACACCGTGGATGAGGTGGGCTACCTGCAGCTGGGCCAGCGGCCCACCGAGTTCCTCGAGGCCGGCGAGGTGGGCTACCTGGTGGCCAACCTGCGCACCGTCTCCGACACCCGGGCCGGCGACACCGTGTTCGACGCCCAGGACCGGGCCCGCGAGCTGCTCCCGGGCTACCGTGACGTGAAGCCGATGGTCTTCGCGGGGCTCTACCCCACCGACAGCGACCAGTACGAGCCGCTGCGCGACGCGCTGGCCAAGCTCAAGCTGAACGACGCCAGCCTCCAGTACGAGCCGGAGACGTCCACCGCGCTGGGCTTCGGGTTCCGCTGCGGCTTCCTGGGCCTGCTGCACATGGAGATCGTCGGCGAGCGGCTGGAGCGGGAGTTCAACCTCGACCTCATCACCACCGTCCCCACGGTGGAATACAACGTCTACCGCACCGACGGCAGCATGATGCTGCTGGAGAACCCGACCAACCTCCCCGACCCGGCGGAGATCTCGCGGATCGAGGAGCCGTACGTGAAGGCCCGCATCATGGCCCCGTCGGAGTACATCGGCGGCATCATGAAGCTGGGCACCGACCGGCGCGGGGTGTACCACGGGATGAAGTACCTCGACACCAGCCGGGTGGAGTTCGACTTCGACTTCCCGCTGGGCGAGATCGTGCTCGACTTCTTCGACAAGCTGAAGGGGATCAGCCGCGGCTACGCGGCGATGGACTACGAGCTGGCCGGGTACCGCGAGTCGGACCTGGTGCGGCTCGACATGCTGATCAACGCCGAGACCGTCGACGCCTTCAGCGTGATCATCCACAAGGACAAGGCGTACGAGTACGGCCGCAAGATCGCGGAGAAGCTCAAGGAGCTGATCCCGCGGCAGCTGTTCGTGGTGGCGATCCAGGCGGCGATCGGCAACAAGATCATCGCGCGGGAGACGATCTCCGCCCTCCGCAAGGACGTGCTCGCCAAGTGCTACGGCGGCGACATCACCCGGAAGCGGAAGCTCCTGGAGAAGCAGAAGGAAGGCAAGAAGCGCATGAAGCAGCTCGGCCAGGTGGAGATCCCGCAGGAGGCCTTCCTGGCGGTGCTGCAGGTGGACTGAGCGTGCGCCCGGGGCGTGCCGTCGTCCTCCAGACCGCGCACCTCGGCGACGTGGTCCTGACCATCCCGCTGCTCCGCCGCCTGGCGGAGCGGCACGGCCCCGTGGACGTGGTGACCACCCCCGCCGCCGCGCCGCTCCTGGCCGGCCAGCCAGCCGTCCACGCCGTCATCCCCTTCGACAAGCACGCCACCGACGCCGGCCCGCCGGGCCTGTTCCACCTGGCACGCCGGCTCCGCGCCGGGGCGTATCAGGTGGCCTGGCTGCCGCACCGCTCGGTGCGGAGCGGGCTCGCGGCCTGGCTCGCCGGCATCCCGGAGCGGGCCGGCTTTGCCGGGAGCCCCGGCCGGTGGTGGTACACCCGGCAGGTGCCGCTGCCCGCGACGGGCCACCAGACGACGCGGCTTGCCGCGCTGGCGGGCGCGGTGCCGGAACCGCCGCCCTGGTTCACGGTGCGGCCCGAGGACCAGGCCCAGGCCGACGCCTGGCTCGCGGCGCAGGCGATCCGCGGCCCGTTCGCGGTGCTGGCGCCCGGGGCGCGCTGGGGCACCAAGCGCTGGCCCTGGTTCGGCGAGCTGGCCGCCGCGCTGCCGCTCCCCTCCGTGGTGATCGGCGGCGCGGACGACCAGGCGCTGGCGGCGGCCGTGGTCGCGGCGGCGCCCCGCGCGACAGGGGCGGCCGGCGTGCATGGCCTGGGCGTGACGGCGGGCATCATCGCCCGCGGCGCGGTGGTGGTGAGCAACGACTCGGTGGCGCTGCACCTGGCCGGGGGCCTGGCGCGGCCGGCGGTGGCGCTGTTCGGGCCCACGGTGCCGGCCTTCGGCTTCGGCCCCCTCGGCACCACCGACGCGATCGTGGAGCATCCCGCCCTCCCCTGCCGCCCCTGCTCGCCCCATGGCCCGGCCACCTGCCCGCTCGGGCACCACCGCTGCCTGCGGGCGATCGGCGTGCCCGCCGTGCTCGCCGCGGTGACCGCCCGGCTGGAGGCCGCGCGGCAGTAGAGAGAACCCGCCGGCGGCCCTATCATTCTCCGGTCCCGGATCACGCCGTCTCCCCCAGCCCCCGCTCCCATGCGCTTCATCGTCGGCATCGACCTTGGCGGCACCAACATCGTCTCGGGGTGCGTGGCCGAGGATGGCAGCGCGCTGCTCGGGGCGCGCAGCGAGCCCACCGGCGCGGACGAGGGTCCCGACGCGGTGGTGAAGCGGATCATCCGCTCGGCGCAGGCCAGCATCGCCGCGACCCGGGCGGAGGTGCCGACGGCCGAGATCATCGGCGCCGGCATCGGGTCGCCCGGCCCGCTCGACACCCGCACCGGCATCGTGCTCCTCACCCCCAACCTCGGCTGGGTGAACATGCCGCTGCGGGCGCGGCTGCAGGAGGGCCTGGGGCTGCGCACCGCGCTGGACAACGACGCCAACTGCGCGGTGCTCGGCGAGTGGTGGATGGGCGCGGCGCGCGGCACCCGGCAGGCGCTCGGGCTGACCATCGGGACGGGCATCGGCGGCGGGATCATCATCGACGGCCGGCTGTACCACGGGGCCTCGGACATCGCGGGCGAGATCGGGCACATGACCATCGACGCCAACGGCCGGCGCTGCAAGTGCGGCAACTACGGCTGCGTCGAGGCCTACGCCTCGGGCCCCAACATCGCGCTGCGCGCGGTCGAGGCCATCGAGAGCGGCTCGGTCACCAGCCTGGCGAGCTACGTCGGCGGCGACCTCCGCCAGGTCACGGCCCAGACGGTGTACCAGGCCGCGCAGGCCGGCGACGAGCTGGCGCTCGAGGTGGTCAAGGACACGGCGAAGTTCCTCGGCGCGGCGGTGGGCAGCCTGATCAACATCTTCAACCCCGAGGCGGTGGTGATCGTCGGCGGGGTCACGCTGGCCGGCGAAAGCCTGTTCGAGCCGCTGCGGCGCGAGGTGAGCCGGCGCGCCTTCAAGCCGGCGGTGCAGGTGTGCCGGATCGTCCCCGGGGAGCTGACCGGCCTGGCCGGGGTGTACGGCGCGGCGCGCGCCTTCCAGGAGCAGGTCGAGGCGGGGATCGTGTGACGGCATCGGGGCCGACCGCCCGGCGGCGCCTCGGCGTCCTCGGGTCGCTGGTGTGGGACGAGATCCACGGCCGCGATCCCGCCGCGCCCGCGGTGGAGGAGTGGGGCGGGATCGCGTACGCCCTGGGTGGCTTCGAGGCCGCCCTCGACCCCGGGTGGCAGGTGGTGCCGCTCATCAAGGTCGGGCACGACCTGGCCGACGAGGCCGCCGGGTTCTTCCGCGGCCTCACCCGGCTGGTGCCCGGCGGCCGCGGCGTGCTGGTGCCGGTGCCCAACAACCGCGTCACGCTGCGGTACAGCTCCGCCGAACGGCGCTGTGAGCGGATGTCGGGCGGGGTGCCCGGCTGGACCTGGGCGGAGCTGGGCCCGATGGTGCGCGACCTCGACGCCCTCTACCTCAACTTCATCTCGGGCTTCGAGCTCGAGCTCGGCACGGCGCAGGCGCTGCGGCAGGCCTTCCCCGGCCCCATCTACGCCGACCTGCACAGCCTGCTGTTCGGGATGCCGCAGGATGGCGTGCGGCACCTCCGCCCGCTGGCCGACCCGGCGGCCTGGCTCGCCTGCTTCGACGTGGTCCAGATGAACGAGGACGAGATGGCGATGTTCGGGCCCGACCCGCTCTCGGTGGCGGCGATGGCGCTGGCCGCCGGGGTCCGGCTGCTGGTGGTGACCCTGGGGCCGCGCGGCGCGGTGTACGTGGCGGCGCCGGGCTTCGACGGCTGCACCCCGCCGGGCGCCCCGCGGGCGGCGCGCGGCGCGGAGACGGCGGTGCGGACCGCGCTGGTGCCGGCGCCGGTGGTGGAGGCGCTCGACCCGACCGGGTGCGGCGACGTCTTCGGCGCGGTGCTGGCCGCCCGCCTGGCCGCCGGGGCGCCGGTCGAGGCGGCGCTCGCGGAGGCCAACCGGCTGGCGGCGCGCAACGCGTCGCTGCGGGGCGCGGGGCGGCTGGGCGGGCTGCTCCGCGGGGAGCTGGTCCACGCGGGGAGCCCCGGATGACCCGGATCGTCGAGATCCCGGCGTTCTTCGACGACCGGAGCTTCGAGGGCTTTGCCCAGGCGCTCAGCGCCGGGCCGCTCACCGACAAGCTGCTGTTCGACGCCCGGGGCGCCCAGTGGAGCTCGCCCTACGGCTTCGTGGCGATGCTCACGGCGGCCCAGGCGGTGCACGAGGCCGGGGGGCCGAAGCCCCAGTTCACCGTCCCCGCCGCGGAGGAGGTGCGCCGCTACTGGGCCCGCACCGGCTTCTTCCGCCACCTGGCCGAGCTGGTGGAGGTGGCCGGCAAGCTGCCGCGGGTCAAGGTGGAGGAGCAGTCCGACGTGCTGCTCGACGTGACGCCGGTCCGGGCCTCCGAGGACGTCCACGCGGTGGTGGGGAAGATCCAGTCCGCGGCGTCGCGGATCCTGCACGGGGAGCTGGGCCTCGAGGCCAAGGCCACGATGGGATTCGCCATGGCACTTTCGGAGGCATGTCAGAATATTGTGGAGCATGCCGGGACCGGCGGCTGGGTCTCGGTGCACGCCTACAGCTTCCGCAAGCGGCTCCGGCGGCGGGTGGTGGTGATCGCGGTGAGCGACGCCGGGGTGGGGTTCCGCCGCTCGCTCGAGCCCACCCAGGCGCGCCGCTTCGGCGACCGGTGGGGCGACGGCGCGGCGCTCGAGGCGGCGGTGATCCAGAACGTGAGCCGCTTCCGCGACCCGGGCCGCGGCCAGGGGATCGCGGGGATCAAGCGGTACCTCGCGCGGTGGGAAGGCAAGCTCACCATCCGCAGCGGCACCGCGCGGATCGCGATCGTGCCGCCGTGGGACGATGACAGCCCGATGCTCGAGCACCTCGCCGCATTCCCGGGCGCCCAGGTCCAGATCGTGATTCCGGCTCAGCAGGACGAGCCACAGGACGACGCATGAGGCAGACCATCCGGGTCGAGCGGCTCCTCCGGGAGTCGGTGGAGACGCCCTACTGCAACCTGGTCACCCGCACCACGGGGCGGCTGGTGCGCAGCAGCATCGCGCGGGAGCTCGCGGCCGACGACGCCCCGCTGGCCCTGCTCGACTTCAGCGACGTGGGCCTGGTGGACTTCAGCTGCGCCGACGAGATCATCGCCAAGCTGCTGCTCGACCCGCCCACCGGCGCCTACCTGGTGCTGCAGGGGCTGGGCGAGGAGCAGCTCGAGGCCATCGAGCACGTGCTGCAGCACCACGAGCTCGCCGCCCTGGTGCACGACCCCGCGCACGGCGGCGCCCGGCCGGTGGGCCGGGTGAGCCCCGACCTGCGCACCGTCTTCTTCCACCTGCGCGAGGCGGGGCCCTCCACCGCCGGCGGCCTCGGCGCCCGGATGGGCTGGGCGCCCGGCCACGCCGCCGACGTGCTCGACACCCTGGTCCGGCTGCGGCTTGCCCGCGTCACCGACGGCCTCTACGCCCTCCCCTTCGACACATGAAGCGCAAACCCGGCCTCGCCACCCTCGCCGTGCACGGCCCCCCGGCCCGCCGGGGCGACTGGCTGCCGGTCAGCACCCCGATCTACCAGAGCAGCACCTTCACCAACCCGGTGGGGAGCGGCGAGGAGGTCATGTACACCCGGTACGGGAACAACCCGAACCAGGTGAGCCTGGCCACGCGCTACGCCGCCCTCGAGGGGGCGGAAGCGGCGCTGTTCGTCTCCAGCGGCATGGCCGCCACCGCGCTGGCGCACCTGGCGGTGCTGCGGCCCGGCGACCACCTGCTGGCGAGCAGCTGGATCTACGGCGGCACCCGCCGCCTGTTCGAGGAGGAGTTCGGGCGGCTCGGCATCGACGTGAGCTACGTGCAGCCGGACCAACCACGGATGTGGCGGCGGTCGGTGCGCAAGAGCACCCGCGCGGTCTTCGTCGAGACCCCGACCAACCCGCTGATGCGGGTGCTGGACCTCACCCCGATGGCGCAGATCGCGCGGGACTCCGGGCTGGCGCTGCTGGTGGACGCCACCTTCGCCAGCCCGATCAACTACCGGCCGCTGGAACACGGGGCCGACATCGTGATCACCAGCGCCACCAAGTACCTCAACGGCCACAGCGACGTCATCGCCGGGGCGGTGGCCGCCTCCGGCTCCATCGTTGAGGAAGTGACCCGCCTGATGACGCTGTGGGGCCAGGCCCTCGACCCGCACGCCGCCTGGCTGGTGGAGCGGGGGATGCGCACCCTCGAGCTCCGCATGGCGCGGCACAACGAGAACGGCCTGGCGGTGGCCACCTGGGCCGAGCAGGCCGACGGCATCACCCGGGTCTGGTACCCCGGCCTCCCCAGCCACCCCGACCACGCCTTCGCGGCCGAGGTGCTCGCCGGCTTCGGCGGGATGGTGGGCCTCGAGCTCAAGGGCGGCACCCGCGCCACCGAGCGCATGCTGCGCAAGCTCAAGCTCATCACCCACGCCCCGAGCCTGGCGGGGGTGGAGAGCCTGGTGTCCGAGCCCCGCCACACCAGCCACGTGGCCATGACCGAGGCGGAGCGCGCCCGGCAGGGAATCCCGGACGGCTTCATCCGGCTCTCCTGTGGCATCGAGGACGCGGCGGACCTCATCGCTGACCTGGCCCAGGCGCTGGGGTAGGCGGCTCGGCGCACCGACGCTCCGCCCTTACCGCCCTACCGCCCTTACCGCCCTACCGCCCTACCGCCCTCCCGCCCGACCCTCCTATCTTCCCCGCGTGATCCGCTTCTCGCACGTCTTCAAGGACTACCCCAAGGGCGCGGCCCTGAAGAACGTCTCCCTCCATATTGCGAAGGGCGAGTTCGTCTTCCTCACCGGTCACTCGGGCGCAGGCAAGTCCACCGTGCTCAAGCTGATCTACGGGGAGCTGCGCCCCTCGAGCGGGGACGTGCGGGTGTCGGGCTTCAACATCGCGGAGCTGGACCAGACCGAGCTGCCCCGGCTGCGCCGACGGCTCGGCATCGTGTTCCAGGACTTCCGCCTGCTCGAGGACCGGACGGCGGAGGAGAACGTGGCCTTCGCCCTGGAGGTCACCGGGGCCCGGGCCGACAGCATCCCGGCGCGGGTGATGCGGGTACTCACCCAGGTGGGTCTCGCCGCCAAGGCCTCCGCGTACCCGCAGGAGCTCTCGGGCGGGGAACAGCAGCGGGTGGCGATCGCCCGGGCGCTGGTGAACGACCCGACCATCCTCGTGGCCGACGAGCCCACCGGCAACCTCGACGAACGGGCCACCCGCGGGGTGTTCCAGCTCATCCGCGAGATCAACGCGGGCGGCACCGCGGTGGTGATGGCCACCCATGACCTCGACCTGGTCAAGCAGACCACCTACCGGACGGTCGAGATGCGCGAGGGCGCGGTGGTGTTCGACTCGGGCGTGGACGACGGCACGGAGGAGGCCCCGGCATGAGGCTGCTCATCCGCGAGGCGCTGCTCGCCTTCCGCCGCGCGCCGCTGCTCTCGGCGCTTTCCATCACCACCATCGGCTTCTCGCTCTACGCCGTGGGGCTGTTCGCGCTGGTGGCGGTGAACCTGCGCGAGGCGCTGCGCGGGGTGGAGCAGCGGGTGGAGGTGGTGGCCTACCTGCTCCGCGGCACGCCCCCCGAGACCATCGCCCAGGCGTCGCAGGACATCGCCGCCTTCCCCGAGGTGGCGCGGGTGACGTTCGTGAGCGAGGACGAGGCGCTCAAGCGGGCCCGGGCCGAGCTGGTGGAGTTCCGCGACGCGTACCGCGACCTCGCGGTGAACCCGCTCCCCGCCTCGCTCGAGATCCAGCTCAAGGACGGCTACCGCACCGGCGAGCACACCGCCGCGGTGGCCGACCGCCTGCGCGGCTACAGCTTCATCGACGACGTGCGCTACGGCCGCGAGTGGGTGGAGAAGCTCGACCGGCTGCGCACCATCGCCGGCATCGTGGGGCTCACCATCGGCCTCGCCTTCGCGGCGGTGGCCGTGGTGATCATCGGGGTGACCATCCGGATCACGGTGCTGCAGCGGTCCCGGGAGATCGCCATCATGCGGCTGGTGGGCGCCACCCGCGGCTTCATCCGCGGGCCCTTCCTGCTCGAGGGCGCGCTCAAGGGCCTGTTCGGCGGGCTGGTGGCGATCGGCCTCTCCTACGGCACCTACCTCATGTTCCGCGGCCAGATCGAGCTGGCCACCTCCGGCATCGTCTTCCTGCAGCCGCCCCAGCTCGCCATGGGCGTGCTCTTCGGCGTGGCCATCGGGCTGGGGGGCAGCCTGGTGAGCGTGGGCCGGCACCTGCGGAATGTCTAGCGCGGCGGCCCGACCGTCCGGGAGCGCGGGCCGCCTCGCGTGGCGCCTGTGCCTGCTGCTCTCCGCGCTCGCCGCCAGCAGCGCGCCCCTGCTGGCCCAGAACGACCTCGAGGATTCCCGCCGCCGCCTGGAGGAGATCCGCCGCGAGCGGGAGCGCCTGGAGCGGGAGCGCACCCGCATCCGGGGCGAGGTGCACGACCTGGGCGAGGAGCTCGACAACCTGGAGCGGCAGCGGCGGAGCACCAACCGGATCGTCAACGAGCTCGAGAGCCAGATCGGCGGGCTCAATTCCCACGTGGACCAGTCCAGCGCCTCGCTGGCCCTGGCGCAGGACAACCTGGCCGAGAAGCGGGCGGTGCTGTCGCGCCGCCTGGCGGAGATCTACAAGCGGGGGCGGTTGTACACCTTCGAGGTGCTGGTGGCGGCGCAGTCCTTCGGCGACCTGCTCTCCCGCTACAAGTACCTCTACCTCCAGTCGCGGCAGGACAAGTCGCTGCTGGCCGACGTCGAGAAGCTGACCATCCAGGTGGAGCGGCGGCGCCGCGAGATCCTGCAGGTCCGCACCCAGCTCGACCAGAGCCGGGAGGAGCGGGAGGCGGAGCTGCGGCGCTACTCCAACCTGGTGGACGAGCGGGCCAGCCGGCTCAACGAGGCCCGGCGCACCGCCCGCACCACCGAGCAGCGGCTCTCCGCCCTGGAGCGCGATGAGACGCGCCTCAACGACCTGCTCGCGGAGCTGGAGCGGGCGCGGCGCACGACCCAGCCCCGGGTGCCGGCGGCGGGCGCCGGGCCGGCCACCCTGACCACCGCCGACATCGGCAAGCTCGACTGGCCCGTGGATGGGCCGATCCTCACCCGCTTCGGTCCCGAGACGCTCGGGTCCGGCGCCACGATCGTGAACAACGGCATCCGGATCGGGGCACCGGAAGGCACCTCGGTCCGGGCGGTGGAGTCCGGCACGGTGGAGCGGGTGCAGGCGCTGGGGACCTACGGACTCACCATCTTCCTGGCCCACGGCAACGGCTACCGGTCGCTCTACATGCAGCTCACCGACGCCAAGGTGGCGGCGGGCGAGAAGGTGACCAAGGGGCAGGTGCTCGGGACGGTGGGCGGCGGGAACAGCGACCAGGGACCGCACCTCGAGTTCCAGATCCGCGGCGAGGACGGCATCGCGCTCGACCCGGCCGACTGGCTCAAGCGGCGGCGGTAGGCGGGGCTAGGCGGTGACGGTGTCCGCGGTGCCGATGCGGCCGTCGGTCTGGGCCTTGCCGCGGAGCAGGGCGGCCTCGACCAGGGCAAAGAGGTCCTGGGTCTCGCTGGCGGCGGGATGGGGAAAGCTGACGATGCCGGCGGAGAGCGCCGGCCGGTCGTCGCGGCCGAGGTCGGGGAAGTCATGGGCGTCGATGCGCTCGCGCACCCGGCCGATCGAGGCGCGCGCCCCCACCAGGTCGGTCTCGGGCAGCAGCAGCGCGAACTCGTCGCCCCCGTAGCGGCTCACGAAATCCGGCGCTCGGACCTCCTTGAGCAGCAGCCCGCCCAGTTCCGCCATCACCCGGTCCCCCACCACGTTGCCGAACTGCTCGTTGTAGCGGCGCAGGTGGTCCACGTCGAGCAGCACCAGGGAGAAGGTGAGCGCGTAGCGCCGCGCCCGCTGGAACTCCTCCTGGATGCGGCGGTCGAGGGCGTCGAGGTTGCCGCAGCCGGTGAGCATGTCGGTGGCGAGCGCGCTGGCCTGGCGGCGCGCGACGCCGGCCCGGCGCTCCTCGTTCTCCAGCATCCGCGCCGCGGCCCGCAGCAGCCGCTCCGCGAAGCCGAGCTGCTCGGCGGTGAGGGGCGGGTCCTCGCGGCGGGTGCGCAGCAGGAAGACGCCGGCGGGCTTGCCGTGCAGGTTCACCGGGATCACCGCCACGCTGCGCACGTCGGCGGCGACGCCCAGGTCCTTCCACACCGGCCGGATCTCCTCGAAGAAGGCGTGCTGCTCGAGGTCGGGGATGAAGACGGTCTTCTCCGTGCGGAGGGCCTCGCGGATCTCGGGATACCGGTAGAGGTCGACCCGGAGGTCCCGGGTGGCGGGCTTCTCGCACACGGCCACCACGCGGCCGTACCGTTCCCAGGGCGAGGCGAGGAGGAACGAACAGCGGGGCAGCTCCAGCGCCAGGCCGACCCGGCGGACCAGGGTCTCGACGATGGTGTCGGAGCGGAGGGCCGATGAGAGCTCCTCGAGGATGTCGAACATCAGCTCCTGGCGCCACACCACGGCCCGCTCCGGCGCGGGGCTGCCGGCGCGCCGGAGCCGGGCCGCGACGCGGGCGGTGAGCTCCTGCAGGTGTACCGGGGCCATCATGGCATCGTCGGCACCCATCAGCAGGGCCTTGGCGGCGCCATCGGGATCGTGCTCGCCGAGCACCACCACCCGGGGGATCGCGTACCAGGCCTCCCCCGCCAGCGTGGTCAGGGCCTGCTCCAGGTGCGCATCGGCCTTGCGGGCGGTGAGCAGGACCAGGTCGGGGGCCGCCGCGGGGGGATGCTCGCCCGCCGTCCCCTCGGCCTCGAGCAGGTGGTACCCCCCGCGCGCCAAGGCGCGCTCCAGCCCGGTGGGGCGTGAAGCGGCATCGCCGAGCAGCAGGATCCGGCGCGGAGCGGGGGTGTCAGTCACGTGTATGAGGGGTCCCGGCGTGGCGGCGGGAATCGTAGCCGGACCAATGATCCTGTCAAGGAAATCCGAACATGAACACGTCCCCCGCGGCGGTCGCGGAGATGCTTGGCGCCCACGTCTCGACCCAGGGCGGGGTGCAGACCGCCCCGGCGCGGGCCGAGGCCATCGGCGCCACTGCGCTCCAGCTGTTCACCAAGACCCCGAACCAGTGGCGCGAGCCAGTGATCACGCCGGCGGTCCGGGAAGCCTTTCGGCAGGAGGTCGAGCGCACCGGGATTCGGGCGCTCGTGTCGCATGATTCATACCTGATCAACCTCGCAAGTCCTGATGCGGAGCTAAGTAAGCGCTCCGCCGCGTCTTTCACCGCGGAGCTGACCCGGTGCGAGAGCCTCGGCATCCCGTACGTGGTGTCGCATCCGGGCAACTATATGGATGATTCATCCCGCGGTTTGGCCCGGAACGCCGAAAACTACGCCCGCTGCCTGGACCAGGTGCCGGGCCGGGTCATGGTCCTGCTGGAGACCACCGCCGGCACCGGGACGGCCCTCGGGGCGCGGTTCGAGGAGCTGGCGGCCCTGCGCGAGGCCATCCCCGCGCCGCATCGCGACCGGGTCGGGTTCTGCGCCGACACCTGCCACCTGTTCTCCGCTGGGTACGACCTGCTGCATGATTATGACGGGGTCTGGACCCGGTGGGAGGCGTGCCTCGGGCTCCAGCACCTGCGCTGCCTGCACCTCAACGACTCGAAGACGCCGTTCGGGTCGCGCCGGGACCGCCACGAGCTGATCGCCGAGGGGAGCCTCGGCGCCCCGCCCTTCCGCCGCATCATGACCGACCCCCGGTTCGACGCGGTGATCAAGATCCTGGAGACCCCCAAAGGCGAGGACATGGTGACCCTGGACCGCAAGATGCTCCGGCGGCTGCGTGCGTATGCCCGGGCCGGCCGGCGTCCCCCACGTTGACCCTCCCCCCTTCGGACGGCATCTTACGCGCCATGCGATTCCTTCCCGCAGCCCTGACGCTCGCGCTCCTGGTCCCGGCCACCGCCGCCGGCCAGGCCCGTTACAGCCTGACCCTCGGCGCCACCGGCGGCACCCGCCTCGCGACCGACCGGATCTTCCAGGACATCCAGGTCACCCAGGCGATCGCGCCGACGATCACCCTGGGGGCCTCGCTCCCCGTTTCCCCCCGTGAACGGGCGGGGGTCGAGGTGGCCCTCGGCTTCGGCCAGACCCGGATCAAGGAGTCCGGCCTGGCCACCGCGGACGGCCCCGGCTTCCGGACCCTCTCGGTGACGGGCGGCGTCCAGGGGCCGGTGTTCGGCCCGATCGGTTACCGCTTCGGTGCCGGCATCCTCAAGTACCTCCCGGATAAGGAAGGAATCTTCCGGCAGGGAGGGCCCACGCTGCTGGTGCTCTCCGGCGGGGCCGACATCCGGATCCCGATCCCGGCGCCAGTGGGCATCGTGGCCCGGATCCGCTACGACTACCAGCGCTTCAACACGGACGAACTGCAGGCGACCGGCTTCGCGCGCACGCAGGATGTGCACCGGGTCGGCGTCGGCCTTGGCATCGAGTACCAGCGCAAATGACCCGACTCCAGCTTCTCGGCGCCGCCGGCGTCGCCGCCGTGCTCGTCACCGCCGCCTGTTCCGACATGGTGGCCCCCACCCGCGGCACCCGCTATGACTGGCGGCTGGTCGTCCCGTACGACAGCGCCGGCCCGCGGGTCGACACCCTGAGCTTCCACTGGCCGCGCAACCGCCTGCCGGTGCGCATCTGGGTGGAAGACCAGTACAACCTCCCCGCGCGGGTCCGCGAGGGCATCGGCCTGTGGAAGGGCGCCCTGCTGTATGGCGAGTGGGACGCGACCGTGGTGCAGGATTCCACCACCGCCGACGTGATCATCCGCGCCATCCAGCCGCCGCCGCAGACCCTGCCCGCCCCGCCGCTCCGGCTGGGCGGGGCCGTGCTCTCGTGCGAGGGAGCGACCGATCTCGATACGGTGAGCACCCGGTTCGAGCTGGCGGTCCCGGTCCGGGCCTACGTCTTCCCCACCCTGCCCAACGCCCCTGACCTGACCCAGTGCCTGCGCACCGTCACCGCGCACGAGCTGGGGCACACCCTCGGGCTGTTCCAGCACTCCACGGACAGCCTCGACCTCATGTTCACCACCCCGGTGGCTACCGGCCTCACCGAGCGGGACTTCGGCACCATCAACAACGCCTACCACTATCCGGCGGACATGCTGCCCATCGGGCCCTGAGGGGCCCGGCGGCTGCATAATTTCCCAAGTATTGCCCCCGTGGCCACCCGCTGCCGAAATTCCGGGCTCCTGAGCGGGTGGCCGCGGCGCGTCCGGCCCGGCCCCGCCCCTTCCCTCTGAGGAGCATGGCATGACCGCCACGGCCGAGCCGCGGAGCATGGAGCTGAATTGTCCCGAGTGGGTCACCAGCGCGCGGGTGCGCGCCTGGGTCGCGGAGATCGCCCAGCTGACCCAGCCGGACCGGATCCACTGGTGTGACGGCTCCGAGGCCGAGAACGAGGCGCTGCTCGAGCAGATGGTGCAGACCGGCACCCTCACGCGGCTCAACCCCGCCCGGCGGCCCGGCAGCTTCCTGGCCCTCTCCGACCCCACCGACGTGGCCCGGGTCGAGGACCGCACCTTCATCTGCAGCCAGCGGCGGCAGGATGCCGGCCCCACCAACAACTGGGTCGACCCGCGCGAGATGCGTCTCACCCTGCGGCGCCTGTTCACGGGCAGCATGCGGGGCCGGACGATGTATGTCGTCCCGTTCAGCATGGGCCCGCTGGGCTCGCCGTTGGCGCACGTGGGGGTGGAGCTGACCGACTCGCCCTACGTGGTGGTGAGCATGCGGATCATGACCCGCATGGGAAAGGGCGCGCTCGAGGCCCTGGGCGAGGGAGAGTTCGTCCCCTGCGTGCACAGCGTGGGCCGGCCGCTGCTGCCGGGCGAGACCGACGTGCCGTGGCCCTGCAACCGGGACGACAAGTACATCGTGCACTTCCCGGACGAGCGGAGCATCTGGTCCTTCGGCAGCGGGTACGGCGGCAACGCCCTGCTCGGCAAGAAGTGCTTCGCGCTCCGGATCGCGTCGGTGATGGGCCGCGACGCCGGCTGGATGGCGGAGCACATGCTCATCCTCGGCATGCAGAGCCCCGAAGGCGACAAACGCTACCTCGCCGCCGGCTTCCCCAGCGCCTGCGGCAAGACCAACCTCGCCATGCTGCTGCCGCCCAAGGGCTGCGAGGGCTGGAAGGTCACCACCCTGGGCGACGACATCGCCTGGATCCGGCCCGGGCCCGACGGGCGGCTCTACGCCATCAACCCCGAGGCGGGGTTCTTCGGCGTGGCCCCCGGGACCTCGGAGAAGTCGAACCCGATCGCGATGGCCACGATCGCCAAGAACACCATCTTCACCAACGTGGCGCTCACCCCCGACGGCGACGTCTGGTGGGAAGGGATGACCGACCACGCCCCGCCGGAGCTCACCGACTGGCAGGGCCAGCACTGGACCCCGGGGAGCGGCCGCAAGGCGGCGCATCCCAATGCCCGGTTCACGGCGCCCGCGTCGCAATGCCCGTCGATGGACCCGGAGTGGGAGAACCCCGACGGGGTGCCGATCAGCGCCTTCCTGTTCGGCGGCCGGCGTGCCTCGCTGGTGCCGCTGGTGGTGCAGGCGGTGAACTGGAACTTCGGGGTGTACACCGCGGCCACCATCGGCTCCGAGACCACCGCCGCCGCCACCGGCCAGGTGGGGCAGGTGCGCCGCGACCCGATGTCCATGCTGCCGTTCTGCGGCTACCACATGGGCGACTACTTCAATCACTGGCTGCAGCTGGGCCGCCACATCGTGGACCCGCCGCGGATCTTCTGCGTCAACTGGTTCCGCAAGGACGCCGAAGGGAACTTCATCTGGCCGGGGTACAGCCAGAACCTCCGGGTGCTCAAGTGGATCTTCAACCGGGTCCGCGGCCAGGGGGGCGCCACCGAGAGCCCGCTGGGCTGGATGCCGCGCTACGAGGACATGGACTGGACCGGGCTCGAGGACTTCGGCCCCGAGACCTTCCGCGACCTCATGTCGGTCCCGCGCGAGGCCTGGAAGCTCGAGGTGCTGGGGCACCAGGAGCTGTTCGAGCGGCTGTACGACCGCATGCCCAAGGAGTTCATCCTCATGCGCGAGCTGCTGCTCTCGAGCCTGTGGCGCTCGCCCGAGGAGTGGAAGCTCGCCCACGAGACCGAGGACGATTAGGCGGCGCGGCGGCGCGGCGGTCCGGGGGAACCCGGGCCGCCGAACCGCCCCGTCGCGCGGCCCCCCGCGTTTCCCGGCCCTCGTCTGCCCCCCGTCCTCCTGCTAGCTTCCCGCCCCATGGGCGACTTCGACGTCATCCGCGATCCCCTCTGGGACAACATCCGCCTCGACCCGCTGACCACCACGGTGCTGGATACGGCACCGATGCAGCGGCTGCGCTACATCCGGCAGCTGGGTCACGCCTTCCTGGTCTATCCCGGCGCCACGCATACCCGCTTCGAGCACGCCCTCGGCGCCTTCCACCTGACCCGGCGCGCGCTGGCCGCCCTCGAGGAGCGGGGCGAACTCACCGTGGTGCCGGCGGAGCAGCAGCTGGCGGCCCGGCTGGCGGCGCTGCTGCACGACATCGGGCACTATCCCTTCTCCCACGCCCTCGAGGAGGCCGGCTTCCCGAGCCATGAGCGGCTGGGGGTGGCGCGGCTGCACCGGGAGCCGCTGGCCGCCGTCCTCGCCGAGGCGGGGCCGCCAGGCCTCGCCGACCGGGTGGGGGAGTTCATCACCGGCCAGAGCCGGAGCCCGCTCAAGGGGCTCATCTCCGGCTCCCTCGACCTCGACAAGATCGACTACCTGAGCCGCGATGCCCGCATGTGCGGGGTGCCCTACGGCGCGGTCGACGTGGACCGGCTGCTCGCCTCGCTCACGCTCATCGAGACGGCGCCGGGGCGCCTGGAGCTCGGGGTCCAGGAAAAGGGCATCAGCGCGCTCGAATCACTGCTGTTCGCCAAGTACCAGATGTACCGGAACGTGTACTGGCATCACGCGGTGCGCAGCGCCACCTGCATGTTCAAGCGCGCGGTCCGCGCCGCCGTCGCCGCCGGCGCGCTGGCCCCCGATGAGGTGGCCGACGCCACCGACGACGGCCTCACCGAACGGCTGAGCGCGGTGGACCGCACCGGCCTGGCCCGGGCGGTGCCCGCGCGGCGGCTCTACAAGCGCGCCCTCGACCTCCCCGCCAGCGAGGTGCCCCCCGAGGCCGAGCCCTGGGTCCGCGAGCGCCCCGACCTGCTGGAACGGGTGGAAGACCGGCTCGCCACCGAGCTCGGCCTCGCCCCCGGGGAGCTGCTGCTCGACTTTCCGAGCAATCCCTCGATGCTCGCCGTGGACCTGCCGCTCCGCACCCGCACGGGCGCCATCGAGCGCCTGACGGGGGAAGGCGTCGCGGGACAGTTCGGCCTGCCGCGGGTGGCCGACGCGCTGTACCGCAGCGCCCGCCGCCTCCGGGTCTTCGCCGCGGCCCCCCTCACCCGCGACCTCACCCCGCTTCGCGACCTGGTAGCGCTCCCCCCCGCCGCCGTCCAGGATCAGCTCGACCGCGGCGGCGCACTGCTCCCTCGCTGAGGTCCCATGAAAGCGCTCACGGTCCTGGCCTGGGTCCTGTTCGGGATCGATGCCCTGCTGGTCCTCAACCTGTGGCTCATGAAGAACATGGGCGACGACGCGGCTGGCCGCGGGATGGCCACCGGCTTCGCCATGCTGCTCACGCCCATGGTCCTGGCCCTCGGCGGCCTGCTCTTCTGGGCCACGCGGTCGGGCTCCCGGCCGGGCGTCCTGCTGGCGCTCGCCATCCTCGGCCTCCCGCTGTGGATGGGCATCGCCAACTACGGCAAGGAGCTCAAGCAGCAGTTCTTTCGCGGGGCGCGGCGGCGCCAGGAGCTGGCCTATCCGGACCCGAAGCTCTCGGCCATTGCCCGCGCGCTGCGGGACAAGGATCCGGCGCGGGTCCGTGCGCTCGCGGCGGGCGCGGCGCTCGACTGGAACGCCCGCAACAGCGAGGGCATGACGATCCTGGGCTTCGCGGTGAACCGAGTGGTGGACATGTACCGCACCCCGCAGGACGTGGAATCGGTGCGGATCCTCCTCGAGGCCGGTGCCCCACCGGCCAGCGACATCCTGGGGACCGACAAGGTCCTGCTCGAGTGGGTCCTCGGGGGGAATGCCCAGGAGGCCTACGACCTCCTGCACCTGCTGTTCAAGGCCGGCGCGGACCCGAACGTCACCACCATCGACGCCGGTGACCGCCGGCCGCTGCTGTTCATCAGCTACATGGACCCGCCCGAGCTCCGGATCTTCGTGGGGCACGGCGCGAGTCTCGAGGCACTCGATACCCGGCCCGACCAGCTCGGCTGGACCGTGCTCATGCAGGCGGTGAGCAACGGCGACTGGCCCACCGCCCAGTTTCTGCTCGAGACGGGCGCCCGCACCGACGTGGTCGCGGCCGATGGGCGCACCACGCTGGAGACCATCCTGGCCGACGCCACGCAGGGATACCAGCGCGACGCCGCGGGCTACGATGACTTCATCCAGGCACTGGCCAACCGGCGGGCCGGGCGGTGAACCCGGGCGGCGCGTCGGAGGAGCAGCGCCGCGTGCTGGCCGCGTTCCCGCCGGCGCTGCGGCGGCTGGTCGAGGCCGAACTGGCGGCCGGCAACGGCATCGCGCACGCCGGGGGCGGCTTCCCTGCCCCTCCGGCCGGCGCGCAGATCATGCTCACCGCCCACCTGCGCACCGACCGGTCGGCCCTGTCGGGGCTGGCGGTGCGCGAGCGGAACAGCTCGCTCAACCACCTCGAGATCACTGACGAGTCGGGGTTCTACTGGGTGCTGACCCCACCGCTCCCCCCACCCGAGCCACCGGACATGGACGCCATCCGGCGGCAGCACGAGCCGCCACCGCTGCCCCCGCCAGCGCTCCCCCTGGGCGGCGCCGGCGATGAGCGGCTCGAGATGGACCTCCGCGGTGAGACCCTGGTCTACCACCGCGAGGGGCGGACGGCGCACCTGGCGTGGACCTATACCCAGGGACACCGCGTGTACCGTTCGAGCCTGCGGGAGTGGGTCGGGCCAGGACGGGGGGTGACCAAGCCGCTCACGAGCGACGAGCGGGAGGCCGTGCTGCAGCGGATCGTGCGCCTGGCGCAGGGCCACCTCGGCCTCAGCAACATCCGGATCGAGGAGTGACCGGCGGCGCTCCACATGTCAGCCGGATGACAATGCAGTGAGGACCGTCCCGGGGCTCTTGCGCCCCGACCAGGCATTGCCCACCATCGAAGCACGCCACCCTTCGAGTGCCGCGTGCTCCCAGGCTGCTTCTTCTGCGATGCCCCGCTGGGCCGGGGGGGGGCCGGGGGGGGGGGGGGGGGGGGGGGGGGGGGGGGGGCGGGCGGGGGGGGGGGGGGGGGGGGGGGGGGGGGGGGGGGGGGGGGGGGGGGGGGGGGGCGGGGGGGGGGGGGGGGGGGGGGGGGGGGGGGGGGGGGGGGGGGGGGGGGGGGGGGGGGGGGGGGGGGGGGGGGGGGGGGGGGGGGGGGGGGGGGGGGGGGGGGGGGGGGGGGGGGGGGGGGGGGGGGGGGGGGGGGGGGGGGGGGGGGGGGGGGGGGGGGGGGGGGGGGGGGGGGGGGGGGGGGGGGGGGGGGGGGGGGGGGGGGGGGGGGGGGGGGGGGGGGGCCCCCCTGCGCCACCCCGCTCGTGGCCGCCGCGCTCGGGGCCGCGGGGGGCGTGGCCCTGCTCGGCGCCGCGGCCTTCGCGGCCCACCGGCTGCATCGCCGTGCCGCGCTGGCCATCCCGCTGGCCAGCAGCGGGACGCTGGAGCTCGCGGAGGAGCAGGTCCGGCAGGCGGAACTCATCCGCGCGGAGAACGAACGGGAGCAGTGGGCGCTGTGGGTGGGCTGCCTCCCCGACCATGTGCCCGCGGGGTCCCAGGTGGAGTGGAGCGCCACCGGCGAGACCCGGGCGCTCCTCACCGGGGCGGACGGGCGGGCCGCCGCCGCCCTCATCCTGCCGCACCTCAACCCCCACGGGGGCGACGCCGCCACCGTCCAGGGCGCGGTGGAGTGGCTGCAGGCCATTGGCGGCCCCGACCGCGCGCTGCACCGCTTTGCCCGCTCCCGCATGGTGCGCGCCCCGCTCGACAACATCGACCGGTCCCTGGCGACCCTCTACCCCGAGGCCCGCCTGGCGCTGGAGATGTCCCTGCACGAGGATGAGGAGTACCGTGCGCTCCGCGGGGAGCTCACGATCCTGCGCTGGGCCTGGCGGGAGGAGGAGCGGCTCGCGGCGATCGCCGACGAGCTCTAGGGCGCGGCACCTCGCCGCGCCGGCTACTCGTGCCGGATGGCATCGATCGGCGAGAGCCGCGCGGCGCGGAGGGCGGGATAGAGCCCGAACGAGAGCCCCACCACCAGCGCCGCCACCGCGCAGACCAGGACGGTGCCCCACGTGAACGCCGCATAGATCTGGGCCTCGGTCTGCTGCCGCATGAGGGCGGTGACCCCGAACGCCCCCGCCAGGCCGAGCGCCGCGCCGAGCGCGCTGCCCAGGCCGGAGATCGTCACCGATTCCGCCAGGAACTGCACCAGGATGTCGCCGCGGCTCGCGCCGACCGCCTTGCGCACGCCGATCTCCCGCGTCCGCTCGGTGACCGAGGCCAGCAGTACGTTCATGATGCCGATCCCGCCCACGATCAGCGAGATCCCGGTGATCGCCCCCATGAACAGCCGGAACAAGATCATCCCCTGCTCCACGTCCTCGAGCTGCTTCCGGTTGGATTCCACGCGGGCCAGCCGCTGCCACTGCCCCCCGAAGCGCGCCGCCAGCCACCGCTCGGCGCCCTGCTGCACCGGGGTGACGTCCTCGATGGTCCGGGCACGGAGCACCAGCGTGGGCGCCCGCGGCCGCGGCGTGGGGGCAAGCGCGTCTACCGCCCCCTGGATCGGGATGTAGGCCGCGCCAACCTGCTCCCCCTCCACCGGGGCCAGGACCCCGACGATGGTCCGGGTGCGGTCGCGAATGCGCACGGTGTCGCCCACGGCCTCCTCCGGCCGCCGGCCCGTCAGCCGGCGCGCGAGGGTGTGGCTCAGCACGATCACCGGATCGTTGCCGTCCGCCTCCGCCGGCGTGAAGTACCGCCCCGCCGCGAAGGCGAGTCCCACCTGGTCAGCCAGGCTTGGCAGGGTGGCGGCGATCCCCACCTCCTCCAGCCGGCCCCCGCCCCCGGCGATCGCCGAGCGGCCGCTCACCGTCAGGGTGGCCTGGTCGGCGCCGGGGATCGCGGCGACGATCGCCGCCGCGTCGGCGGGGGTGAAGACCGGATAGCTGTCCACGGGGAAGGTCTGGCCGTCGATCGTGACCGAGGTCTTTGCGGCCACCAGGATCGACTGCACGTCGGTGGAGCGGGCGATCTGCTCCCGGACGAAGCGTTCCATCCCATCGCCCAGGGCCAGCACCGCCACCAGCGCGGCGGCGCCGATCACCACGCCCAGCGTGGAGAGGGTGGTACGGAGCGGGTTGGCACGGAGGGTGGCAAAGCCGGCCACGATGTTGGCGGTGTTGGGTCTGGGCATGCGCAGATGACGGGCGGCACCGGGGGCATGTTTCAGAACGCGCCGTCCGACGGCTGGCCCCTGGACGCGCCGCGGGGGCGGCCGCAGTGGCCGCCCCCGGACGGGATCGCTGCGCTGGGCCGGGCTACGGCGCGGGGGCGTCGGGCTCGATGCGAATGAGGATGGCGGTGATGTTGTCGAGGCCCCCGCGGCGGTTGGCCTCGTTGATCAGGCGATCGACCCACTGCTGCGGACCGCCTTCGCCCTTGAGGATCTGGGCCAGGTATTCGTCCTCGAGCATCCCGGTGAGTCCGTCGGACGCCAGCAGCAGCACGTCCCCCGGGCGCAGGTGGCCGAAGTAGAGGTCCGGCACCACCTCGGCGTTGGCGCCGATGCAGCGGGTGATGACGTTGCTGTAGGGGTGCACCCGGGCCTGTTCCGGGGTCAGCAGGCCGAGGTCCACCTGCTCCTGGACGTAGGAGTGGTCCTTGGTGACCTGCAGGAAGTGCCCGTCGCGCAGCAGGTAGGCGCGGCTGTCGCCCACCTGGCCCAGCAGGTAGCGCTGCGGGAGCAGGATGAGCGCGGTCGTGGTGGTGCCCATGCCGCGCTTGTCGTGCTCGGTGAGGGTGCGGTCGAAGATGGCCGCGTTGGCCTCGATGATCGCGTGCCGCATCCGCTCGCCGGCCTGGTCGTCGTTGAGGCCGCGCAGGCTGCCCAGCTCGCGGGAGATGATCCGTACGGCCATCTCGCTGGCCACCTCGCCCGCGGCGTGGCCGCCCATGCCGTCGGCCACGATGAACACGCCGCGGTCGGCGAGCATCAGGTAATTGTCTTCGTTGCCGGAGCGAACGACACCGGTATCGGTCCGGGCAGCGCAGGAGAAACGCACGGCGGCTCGCTTACCTGGTGAGCAGGACGGCGGCGACGATGCCGAGAATGACCACCAGGACCAGCGGCACCACCCACTTGGGCATGCCGCGGCTCGGGGGCGACGACGAGACGATCACCGGCGGCCGCCGCGCGCCGGACTGCTTGAGCCCGAGCTCCTGCTGCGGTACCGGGGCGGCCGGGACCGGCGTCGGGCGCTTCTCGGCCACCGGGGGAGCCACGACCGGGGCCGGCGGCGCGGGCGGCGGGACCGGGGCCGGGGCCGGGGCCGGGGCCGGGGCCGGGGCCGGGGCGGGCGGCGGGGTGGGCGCGGCGGCGGCGGGCGCGGGCGACGACGGCTTCATCGCGCCCATCACCTTGGTCCCCGACCCGCCGCTCATGCTCAGGTGATCGTCGGTGGGCTCGAACAGCACCGAGATCTCGCCGAAGCGGACCACCGAGCCGGGTCCCAAGGCGGCCTCGCCGGCCACCCGCTCGCCATCCACCCAGGTGCCGTTGGTGGATTCGTTGTCGACCAGGATCCACACGCCCTCGCGCCGCTGCAGCTTGGCATGCGACCCGCTGACGCTGTCGTCGGGGATGACCAGATCGTTGTACTCCGCCCGCCCGATGTTCACCACCGGGACCCGCACCTGCAGGCGCTGGCCCTTCAGCGACCCGCTCCGGATCACGAATGCCGCCATGGCGCCACTGCTCCCGGAGGGGCGCACCGCCGGGGCCGGGGGCGCCTTGGGCGCCGCGGGCGGGGGCTGCGGCGGCGTGACCGGCATGCCGTGCATGGTGTGGGAGAGCCGCTCGACGGCGCCCGCGGGCGCCGGGACGATCGGCAGGGAGGGCGCGGGCACCGGCGAGGCGGCCGGGGCCGCGACCGCGGCCGGTTCGGGGGCGCGATCGGCGTAGAAGCGGAACTCGTGGTCGCCGATGCGCAGCACGTCCGCCCGGGCCAGCACCCGCTGGGCCTCGATCCGCTCGCCATTGACGAAGCTGCCGTTGGTGCTGGAGTCGACCAGCACGTAGCCCTGCGGTGACTGGAAGATCTCGGCGTGGCGCCGGGAGACGTCCTTGTTCGGCACCACGATGTCGCAGCCCGCCTCGCGGCCGATCACCAGCGGCGCCGTGCCGATGGTGTACTCGCGGCCATCCGTCAGGCACACCAGCCGGCCGCCGGTGGCGGCGGTGGGGGTCTTGGGCCCGCCCGCCTTGGCCGTCGCGGCCACCATCCGGGCCACGTCGCTGGCGCTCACGAACTGGGTGCTGCCGCTGCGGCGCGGGTCGTGGACCAGCAATTCGTGGAGGCCCACCTGCACCTTGTCGCCGTGGAGCACCGGCGCCGGTTCGGCGCCGAGCTTCACGCCGTTGATGAGCACGTCATGCTCGCCGACCCGGCGCACGATGACCGAGCCATCGGCGCCGCCGGTCACCACCGCATGGGCCGCCGCGACCCCTGTCAGCTTGAGCCCGCAGGAGGGGTCCGCGCCGATGACCAGTTCCCCCACCGGGATGGGAGTGCGCTGCCCGCCGACTTCCAGTTCCATCATCAGCCCGACCCTCGTCTGAAGCGGAGATTGCCAAACGTACCCGGAGCCCCACAACCCCGCAAGCGATACGGGCTTACGCGCTCAGGGGGGGCTGGACTTCCTGCCCCTGAAGTTGCAGGCGATAGAGCCGCTCGTACAGCCCACCCTGCGCCAGGAGCGCACGGTGCGTGCCGCGCTCCCGGATCTCGCCATGGTGCATCACCAGGATCTCGTCGGCGTGGAGGATGGTGCTCAGCCGGTGGGCCACCACCAGGCTGGTGCGCCCCACCATCAGCTCCGTCACCGCCCGCTGGATCTGGGCCTCCGCCTCGGCGTCGACCGAGCTGGTGGCCTCGTCCAGCACCAGGATCCGGGGGTCCTGGGCCAGCGCCCGGGCAAAGGACAGCAGCTGCCGCTCCCCCACGCTCAGGCTCCGGCCCCGCTCCCCCAGGACGTGCCCGTACCCGGAGGGTAGACGCTCGATGAAGCGCGAGGCTCCCACTCGCTCCGCCGCCTGGCGCGCCGCCGCCGGCCCCCGCCCGCTGTCCAGCACCAGGTTGCGCTCGATATCCCCGGTAAAAAGGAAAAGGTCCTGCTGCACGAACCCGATCAGCCCCCGCACGGTGGCCAGGTCCAGTTCCCGGAGGTCCACCCCGTCGATCGTGATGCGCCCCCGCTCCGGGTCGTAGTACCGGAGCAGCAGGCTCAGGATCGTGGTCTTGCCCGCCCCGGTATGCCCCACCAGCGCCAGGGTCTGGCCCGGGCGGGCGGTGAACGAGACGTCGCGCAGCACCCAGCCCTCGTCCGCCCCGGGAGCGCCGGCGCGGTAGCGGAACCAGACGTGCTCGAAGGCCACCTGGCCCCGGACCGGCTGCGCCAGTGCCCGGGGCGCGGCCGGCGAACGGACCTCGGGGGTGGTGTCGAGCAGCTGGAAGATCCGCTCCGACGACGCCATCGCGCTCTGCAGCAGGTTGTACTTCTCCGAGAGATCCTGCAGCGGCTGGAAGAACCGCCGGGTGAGCTGGATGAAGGCGGCCAGCACCCCCACGGTGAGGGTGCCGCCCAGCACCCGCAGCCCGCCGTACCACAGCAGCAGCGCCAGCGCCACGCTGGTGAGGAACTCCACCACCGGGAAGAAGATCGCGTAGACCGTGATGGAGCGCAGGTGCGCCTGGAGGTGGTCCCGGTTGACCGCGGCGAACGCGGCGGCCTCCGCCTGCTCCCGCCCGAACAGCTGCACCACCCGGAGCCCCGAGAGGTGCTCCTGCAGGAACGCGTTGAGCCGGGCCACCCGGGCCCGGATGTCCCGGAAGCTGGAGCGGACGTGGCGCCGGAACGTCACCGCCGAGAGGTACATCACCGGCATCACCGCGAACGCCACCAGGGCCAGCCGCCAGTCGGTCAGCAGCATCATGCCCGTGATGGCGGCCAGGGTGAACACGTCCCCGAACACGGTGACCACGCCGGACGAGAAGAGCTCATTGAGGGTTTCGACGTCCGAGGTGACCCGGGTCATCAGGCGTCCCACCGGGTGCCGGTCGAAGTACGACACCGACAGCCGCTGCAGGTGGCTGAAGACCTGGAGCCGGAGGTCCCCCATCACCCGCTGGCCCATCCACGCCGTGAGGTAGGCCTGGGCGTAGTCGAGCACGAACTCGAGCACCAGCGCGCCCAGGAAGAGCAGCGCCAGGGTGCGCAGCAGGGCGTCATCGCGGGCGGGCACCGCCACGTCGAGGGCCCGCTGGGTGAGCAGCGGCCCCACCAGCGTGAGCCCCGCGGTGGCGAGCAGCAGGAGCACGGCGAGCAGGGCCAGCCATCGGTACGGGGCGATGTACTGCAGCAGCCGCCGCATCAGCGCGGCGTCGTAGCGGCGCTCGTCGGGTTCGGCGTGCGGATCGGCGTCGGCCATGGGCTCAGCGCGCCGGGGCCGCCTCGGGGGCGGCCTCGTCCTCGTCGATGCCGCGGCCCGCCTTGAAGCGGCCATGCACCCAGCGGGAGAAGACCACGAACCCGAAGGCCAGCGTGAAGTACGACAGGATCGCGCGCCAGATCAGGGTGTACAGCGGCGACAGCTCCTTCGGGATGTACGCCGACGACATCACCGCGCTCGAGAGCAGCTCGGCGATGCCCGAGGCCCCCGGGGTCGGCGCAAAGTACAGCAGGAAGGTGATCAGGGTCTGCACCAGCAGCACGTCCACGAAGTGCGCCTCGATGCCCACCGCCCGGAGCGCCACGTAGCCGGCCAGCAGCTTGTTGGCGTGGGAGGGCCCCGAGAGGATGGTGGCCCACAGGAGCGCCAGCCAGCCCCGCGCGCTGTTGAACGCCAGCACGCTCTGGTGCGCCTCGTCGATGCTCCGCCGCAGCCCCTCGATCCGGTCGGCCACCCGCTGGCTCCGGCGGGAGAGCCGGGTGGCCACCCGGTGGAGCCCCGCCCGGGCCAGGCCGGGGAAGACGATCACCGCGATCAGCACCACCCCGATGCCCACGAACAGGCCCAGGCTGCCGAGGAAGAGGTCGTACAGCGTGAGGCCCAGGACGTCGCCGTGGTTCCCGAGCGAGCGGCCCGCCCCGAGCACGATGGCGAGCGGTCCCGCGAGGGCAAAGAAGAGCACCGTCGCGATGAACGACATGAGCGTGGTGGTCACCGCCAGCGGCAGCGGGATGCCGGCCCGCCGCATGGCGTAGATGGTCATCGGCCCCGCGCCGGAGTTGAACGGGGTGAGGTACGCCGCCCACGCCCCCATCCCCCCGGAGAGGATCATCCCGCCCATGGGCGGGTTGGGGTGCACCAGCCGCACCAGCACCCAGTTGCGCAGCCCCCCGCCGAACCAGTCCATGGAGGCCAGGCCGAGCCCCACCAGGATCCAGCCCCAGTGGATGTGCCCCAGCGCCTGGACGAACGCCTCGAGGTTGTTCCCGTACAGGAGAACCCCGGCGTAGCCCAGGACGGAGATGCCGATGAAGATGAGGAACCCGCGGAGCAGGAGCCGCGGGCTGAGCACGGATGCCATGTGCCCCGAATCTAATGCCCCCGGCGGGGGCGCAGTACCAACCAGGCCGGCGGGCGCACCCGCCGGCCCTGTGTAGTCCGTCCCCCCGCTCTTACCTTTCCCGGGCTATGTCCCAGTCGGTCCTCCGCATCGTCAATGCCCGCCAGCACAACCTCCGGGGCGTGACGGTCGACCTCCCGCGCCGCGCCCTGATCGTCATCACCGGCCCCTCGGGCTCGGGGAAGAGCTCCCTGGCCTTCGACACCCTCTACGCCGAGGGCCAGCGGCGCTACATCGAGTCGCTCTCCACCTACGCCAAGCAGTTCCTGGAGCGGATGCCCAAGCCGCTGGTGGACCGGCTCGAGGGGCTGGCGCCGGCCGTGGCCATCGAGCAGCGCAATCCCGCCGTCTCCAGCCGCTCCACCGTCGGCACCGCCACCGAGGTGTACGACTACCTCCGCCTGCTCTTTGCCCGGATCGGGCGGCCGCAGTGCCGCGCCTGCGGCTTCCCGGTGCGGAAGGACACCGCGCAGTCCGCGGCGACGGAGCTCTGGAGCCTCCCCGGCGCGCGGAAGCTCCAGCTCACCTTCCCGCTCCCGCCGGCGGCCCGCCAGCATCATGCCGCCATCGTGGAGAACCTCGGCGCCCTCGGCTTCGTGCGGGTGCTCGCCGACGGCACGCCCCATCACCTGGAGGAGCTGCCCGCCGGCCTCGACCTCGCCGCGACCACCGAGCTGCTGGTGGTGGTGGACCGCCTGGCCCTCGAGCCCGCCGAGCGCCGTGCCGCCGAGCCGCCCAGTCGCTTCATGGAAGCGCTCGGCACCGCCTTCCAGGAGGGCGAGGGGATCGCCATCGTGCTCCACGACGACGGCCGCCTCCGCTTCACCGAGCGCCCCGCCTGCAGCCGCTGCGACACCCCGGCGACGAGCGTCACCCCGGCGCTGTTCTCCTTCAACAACCCCCGAGGCGCCTGCCAGGGCTGCAACGGCTTCGGCGCCGTGCTCGAGTACGACGAGTCGCTCATCGTCCCCGACCCCGCCCGGAGCCTGGCCGCCGGCGCGCTCGACCCGTGGACCAAGCCGCGCTACGAAACCCGCCGCCGCATGCTCGCCACCGCGGCCCGTGCCCTCGGCGTTTCCACCGACACCCCCTGGCGGGACCTCCCCGCCACGGCGCGGCGCGAGCTGCTGCACGGCAAGGTGGGGCGCTACCTCGGGATGTTCCCGTTCCTCAAGGGCCTCGAGGAGAAGCGCTACAAGCAGTACATCCGGGTCTTCCTGCGGCAGTACCAGCTGGCCCGCACCTGTCCCGCCTGCGGCGGCGGCCGCCTCAACGCCGACGCGCTGGCCGTCCGGGTGGGCGGGGAGCCGATCGCCGCCGTCGCGGCGCGCTCGGTCGACGACCTCGCGGGCTGGCTCGCGGGCCTCGACCTCACCGACTGGGAACGCCAGGTGGCCCAGCTCATCCTCGATGAACTCGGCCGCCGGGTCACCTTCCTCACGGACGTGGGGCTCGGGTACCTGACGCTGGACCGGCTCACCCGCACCCTCTCCGGCGGCGAGGCCCAGCGGATCGCGCTCGCCAACGCGCTGGGCTCCAACCTGGTGGACGCGCTGTACGTCCTCGACGAGCCGAGCATCGGGCTGCATCCGCGGGACATCGACCGCCTGCTCCGGCTCCTCGGCCGGCTCCGCGACCAGGGCAACACCGTGATCGTGGTGGAGCACGACCCCGCCGCCATGCGCCAGGCCGACTTCATGCTCGAACTCGGCCCCGGCGCCGGCGAGCACGGGGGCCAGGTGGTGTACGCCGGCCCCATGCACGACGGCATCCCCTCCCTCACGGGCGACTACCTCTCCGGCAAGAAGCGGATCGGCGTCCCGAGCGCGCGCCGGGCACTCGGCCCGTGGCTCCGGATCGAGGGCGCCTCGCTGCACAACCTCCGCGACGTCTCGGCCCAGATCCCCCTCGGCGCGCTGACCGCGGTCACCGGCGTCTCCGGCTCCGGCAAGAGCACCCTGGTCCACGACATCCTCTACCGCCAGCTCGAGACCCGGCTCCGGGGAGAACACTCCGCCAAGGAGCACCTCGGCGAGGCGGTCGGGAGCGCCCGCGCGCTCACGGGGGCGGAGCACCTCGAGGACGTGCTGCTGATCGACCAGTCGCCGATCGGCCGCACCCCGCGCTCCAACCCGGTGACCTACATCAAGGCCTTCGACGAGATCCGCGAGCTCTTCGCCGCCCAGCCGGAGGCGCGCCGCCACAAGCTCGGGGCGGCCGCCTTCTCGTTCAACCTGGCGGGCGGCCGCTGCGAGACCTGCGAGGGCGCCGGCGCGGTGCTGGTGGAGATGGTCTTCATGGCGGACGTCTACGTCCCCTGCGAGACCTGCGGTGGCAGCCGCTACCGGCGCGAGGTCCTCGACGTGAAGATCCAGGGCCAGTCGATCGCCGACGTGCTCACCTACACCGTGGACGAAGCCATCCGCCGCTTCCGCCACCAGGCCAGGCTGGGCCAGGCGCTCTGGCACCTGCAGCAGGTGGGCCTCGGCTACCTCCGCCTGGGCCAGCCCGCCACCACGCTGTCGGGCGGCGAGGCCCAGCGACTCAAGATCGCGCGGGAGCTCGCCGCCTCGGGCCGGCGCACCGGCCGCAAGCTGTACCTGCTCGATGAGCCCACCACCGGCCTCCATCTCGATGACGTGCGGGTGCTGATCCAGGTGCTCGACCGGCTGGTGGACCAGGGCCACACGGTGGTGGTCATCGAGCACCACCTCGACGTCATCAAGCGCGCGGACTGGATCATCGACATGGGCCCCGGGGCGGGCCCCGGGGGCGGGACGGTGGTGGCCCAGGGCACACCCGAGCAGGTGGCCACCGTGGCGGCCTCCCACACGGGACGCTACCTGCGTGAGGTCCTGGCCGACGCGGTCCCGGCCGGCGCATGACCCGCCGCCAGGCGGTGCTCGCGCTGTGGGCCACCTGCCTGATCTGGGGCGCCGCCTTCCCGCTGGTCAAGCTGGCCCTGCGCGACGCCACCCCGATGGCCTTCACCGCGGCCCGCTTCCTGGTGGCCACGGTGCTCATCGCACCTGCGCTCCGCGGGACCACCCGCGACGAATGGCGCGCCGGCGCCGTGCTCGGGCTCCTGCTGGCCCTCGGTTTCGCCACCCAGACCATCGGGCTGCAGTGGACCACGCCCAGCCGCTCCGGCTTCCTCACCTCCCTCTACATCCCGTTCACCCCGCTGGTGGTGCTGGTGGCCTACCGCACACTCCCGGAACGGATCGCCACCGCCGGGCTGGCCCTCGCGGTGGCGGGGCTGGTGCTGCTCACCCGCCCCGGCGACCTCGCCGCCGGCTTCAACCGCGGCGACCTGCTCTCGGTGTGCTGCGCCCTCTGCTTCGCGCTGCACATGGTGGTCACGGGGCACTACGCCACCCGCCACCGCGTGGAGCGCCTGATGATGGCGCAGATCGTGGTGGCCGGCCTCTGCACCACGGCCGCCACGCCCCTCCTGGAGCGGCCGGCGATCCACTGGACCCCGCTCCTCGTGGCGCTGATCGCCTATGAGGCGGTGTTCGCCAGCGTCCTCGCCATCCGTCTCCAGCTGGCGGCCCAGCAGGTGGTGGCTCCCACCTACGCCGCGCTCGTCTACACGCTGGAGCCGGTGATCGCGGCGCTTGCGAGCTTCCTGCTCACCGGCGACCGGCTGAGCCCGGTCCAGTGGCTCGGCGGCGCCTGCATCGTGACCGGAAGCCTCCTGCCGGAGATTCGTCGCCGCACCTTCGCCCGACCTTGACGCCTCGGCCTGCTTCGAGGCCTGGGCCTGGCGCCTCGACGGGCGGGCCTGCGCCCCGCCCGCCGCGGGGGCCACCCTGCCCCAGGAGAGCAGCCTGGCGCTGGGCCTGCCAGGCCGCTCGGTGACCCCAAGTGAAGCACGGCGGGGCAGATCCAGTGATCCGCCCCGCCGTGTGTCCTGCGCCCCGTCCGCCCTCAGCTCCCGGTGGCCCGCCTCGGGCTCGGGGTGGCCGCGCGCAGGCGGGCGTCGGCGGCCCGCAGCAGGCTCTCGGTGCGCTCCCACCCGATGCACGCATCGGTGATGGACACCCCGTAGGCCAGCCCCCCGGGGCCGGCGCCGAGCCGCTGGCTGCCCGCGTGCAGGTGACTCTCGAGCATCGCGCCCATGAGGTGCGGGCTGCCACCGGCCAGCTGGGCCACCACGTTCTCGAACACCACCGGCTGGCGGTCGTGGTCCTTGCTCGAGTTGCCGTGGCTGCAGTCCACCATCACCCGCGCGGGCAGCCCGCGCGCCGCGCACAGCGCCGACGCCTCCGCCACCGAGGTGGGGTCGTAGTTGGTCCGGCCGCCGCCGCCGCGCAGCACCAGGTGGCGCTCCGGATTGCCGGTGGTGTGGACGATCGCGCCGCGGCCGTCGTCGTCCATGCCCAGGAAGGTGTGGGGGGTCCCGGCCGCCTGCATCGCGTCGAGCGCCACCTGCAGGTTGCCGTCCGTGGTGTTCTTGAAGCCGACGGGCATGGAGAGGCCGCTCGCCATCTCGCGGTGGGTCTGGGATTCGGCGGTCCGGGCGCCGATGGCCGTCCAGCAGACCAGGTCGGCGATGTACTGCGGCACCACCGGGCCGAGCAGCTCGGTGGCGGCGGGGAGCCCGAGCGCGTTGATGTCGAGCAGCAGCCGGCGGGCCGTCCGGAGCCCCAGCATCATGTCGCGCGTGCCGTCGAGGTGCGGATCGTTGATCAGTCCCTTCCACCCCACGGTGGTGCGCGGCTTCTCGAAATACACCCGCATCACCAGCTCGAGCGTGCCGGCCACCTCGCGGCGGAGCGCTGCCAGCCGCCCGGCGTACTCCAGGGCCGCCACCGGGTCGTGGATGGAGCAGGGCCCCACGACCACCAGGAGCCGACGGTCCTGCCCCGCCAGGATCCGGCCCACCGCCCGCCGCCCTTCGAGCACCGTGGTGGCCACCCCCCGGGTGATCGGCAGCTCCGCCAGCAGCGCGCGCGGCGCCACCAGCGGCTCGAACCGGGTGACGTGCAGGTTGCTCGTTTCGGGGACGATCGGCTTCAGCGACGACATCGCGGCTCCGGGGCCTCTCGCGCAGGGGGCATAAAGATGCAGTCCGGTGTGTGGTCGCGCCAGAGCGCGGGGCGCCCTACCTTGTCCTGACCCTCATGCCCGAACTGCCCGACATCCGCCTCTATCTCGCCGCCCTCGAGCCCCGGCTGGTGGGTCACCCGCTGGAGCGCATCCGCCTGGCGAGTCCCTTCCTGCTGCGGAGCGTCGAGCCCCCCCTCACCGCCGCCCACGGCCGCACCGTCACGGCCGTGGGCCGCCTCGGGAAGCGCATCGTGATCTCCCTCGACCACGACCTCCACCTGGTGCTGCACCTCATGATCGCCGGCCGCCTCCGCTGGCTCGCGCCCGGCGCCAAGCCCCCGGGGCGCATCGGCCTGGCCTGCTTCGATCTTCCGGCGGGAACGCTCGCCCTGACCGAGGCCGGCTCCACCCGGCGCGCCTCCCTGCACCTCGCGGCGGGCGCGGCGGCCCTCGCCGCCTTCGATCGTGGCGGGCTCGACGTGGAGCGCGCCACCCCGGACGCCTTCGCGGCCCGGCTCCGGGCGGAGAACCACACCCTCAAGCGCAGCCTCACCGACCCGACCATCTTCGACGGGATCGGCAACGCCTACTCCGACGAGATCCTGCACCGGGCCCGGCTCTCCCCGCTGCGCCTGACCCGCCAGCTCCACGACGACGAGTGCGCCCGGCTCCACCAGGCCTGCCGGGAGGTGCTGGCGGGCTGGACCGAGCGCCTCCTCCGCGAGGCCGGGGACCGCTTTCCCGGCAAGGTCACCGCCTTCCGGGAAGGGATGGCGGCGCACGGACGCTACGGCCTGCCCTGCCCCGCGTGCGGCAGCCCCATCCAGCGGATCCGCTACGCCGAGCACGAGACCAACTACTGCCCCACCTGCCAGACCGAGGGCCGCCTGCTCGCCGACCGCGGCCTGAGCCGGCTGCTGCGGGAGGACTGGCCGCGCACGCTGGTGGAACTCGAGGAACGCCGGAGGGGTGACCATGGCTGACGGACTGGTGCGCGCCCTCGGGCGCTGGAGCCTGGCGGCCCTGGTGCTCAACGGGGTGATCGGCAGCAGCGTCTTCGGCCTCCCCTCCGTCATGGCGGACCGTCTTGGCACCGCCAGCCCGTGGGCCTGGGTCATCGCGGCGCTCGGCATCGCCGTCATCGTGGCCTGCTTCGCCGAGCTCGCCTCGCGCTTCGGGGAGGCGGGCGGACCTTATCTGTACGCGCGGGTGGCCTTCGGGCGCTTCGCGGGGATCCAGATGGGCTGGATGATGTACCTGGTCCGGCTCACCGCCGCCGCCACCAACGCCAACCTGTTCGTCATCTACCTCGGCGAGTTCTGGCCCGCCGCCGCGGGCGCGGGCGCCGGCGCAGCGGTGCTGTTCGCCATCCTGGGCCCCCTGGCCCTGGTGAACTGTCGCGGTGTGGCGCCCGGGGCCCGGGTGAGCGCCGTGGCCATGATCGCCAAGCTGCTCCCGCTCGCGCTCTTCCTGGCCGTCGGCCTCCCCGCCGTGCTCGCGGCGCCGCCGCTGGCCCCGCCGGTGCCCGCGCCCGGCCGGACCTGGCTGGACGCCATCCTGCTGCTCGTCTTCGCCTACGGCGGCTTCGAGGCCGCGCTCATCCCCCTCGGCGAGGCCCGCGACCCCCGCCGCGACGCCCCCTTTGCCCTCGCCCTGACCCTGGCCACCTGCGCCCTGCTCTACGGCAGCGTGCAATTGGTGGTCGTCACGGTCCTGCCCGATGCCGGCACGGCACTCCGGCCGCTGGCGGCCGCGGGCGGCGTGCTGCTGGGTCCCTGGGGCGCCGTCCTCATGGCGCTCGCGGCACTGGTGTCCGTCTACGGGTACCTCGCCGGGGCCATGGTCAACGTCCCGCGCCTCAGCTACGCGATGGCCGTCGCCGGCGACCTCCCACCGCTGCTCGGCCGGGTGCACCCGCGGTTCCAGACCCCGTGGATCTCCGTGCTCGCCTACGCCACCCTGGTCTGGCTGCTCGCCGTCTCGGGCAGCTTTCTGCAGAACCTCACGCTTTCGGCGGTCTCGCGGCTGTTCACCTACGGGCTGACCTGCGCGGCCCTGATCGCCTGCCGGCGGAAGGAGGCCCGCGGCGAGGCGATGCCGGCGGCCGGCCTCCGGCTCCCCGGCGGCGAGTGGTGGGCGGTGGCGGGCATCGGCTGCACGGCGCTCCTCGCCACCCGGATGGCGCGCCAGGAACTGCTGGTGCTGGCCGCCACCGCGCTCCTGGCCACGCTCAACTGGGCCTGGGCCCGGCGCCGCACGGCGTGAAGCGCAGCGCCTTTGCCCGGACGCTGCGCGCCAGGCTGGTGGCGCGCGCCAGCCCCACGGTGCGCGCCGGGGCCGAGCGGTACTTCAAGCACCAGGTGCGGTTCCTCGGCGTGACGACCCCGGGCATGCGGGAGGTGACCCGGGAGCTGTGGCCCGCCCTGCGGGGGCTCGGCCCCGACCGGGCCCGCACCGAGGCGCTGGCCCTGCTTCACGCGGGAACCATGGAAGAACGCCAGGCCGGGGTGGAGTTCCTCTGGCGCCTGCGGCGTGACCTTCCGGGAGGCTGGCTGCAGAACTTTGCCCCGCTGTTCGACGCGACGGTCTCCGACTGGGCCCTCTGCGACGCCATCGCGAGCCGGGTCCTTCGGCCCGCCCTCCAGGCCGACCCGGGCACCGCCGTCCTGCTGCGCTCCTGGAGCCGCAGCCGCAATCCCTGGCGCCAGCGCGTGGCGGCGGTGGCGTTCGTCAACGAGGCGCGGCACGGCGAGCACACCACCACGATCCTGGCCGTATGTGCGCGGATCGTCGGCACCGACTTCCGCTTCACCCAGCTGGGCCTCGGATGGCTGCTGCGGGAGCTCTACCTCGCTGATGCCCCAGCCACCCTGACCTTCATCCGGGGCCACCTCCCGCAGCTCTCCCGCGAGGCGCTCCGCTACGCCACTGAGAAAATGCCGGCCCGGCTCGCGTCTAGGCTCCTCAGAGAGCACGCAGCCGTGGCAATCCTGGCGCGGGCGCGGCGCTGACCCTGTTCCGTGGGCGGAGTTGCGGGGCCCCGGATCCGCCCGCATGTTCCGCCGACCCCGAATCCCGACCTGGCCCCCGCCCCCCGGAGACCCGGCATGACCGCCCCCGACACCGCTGGCCTCCCCCTCACGCCCGGTGCCCAGCGCGTACTCCAGGAACTCGGGGCCCGGCCCAATGCCGGGGTCAACGACTGGCTGGCCCTCTTCCTCGAGCGATTCGCCCCGATGGTGGGCAGCCTCTCGCCGAACCTGGATCTCGCCACCACCAAGTCGGCCGTCCGCGCCGCGGTGCAGCAGGGGCAGCCCGGCGCCGCCCTCGCGGCCGAGGCGCTGAGCACCCAGGCGCGCGAGATCGCGCGGGGCCTTGGCAAGGTACAGGTTGGCGAGCGGGACCTCGTCGCGGCCGTGCTCCGCGCCGCCGGACACCCCGTTGTCTACCCCGCCGCCGCCCCACCGCCCCGCCCGGTCGACGCCACGGGTACCGGCAAGACCATCCCGCCCGTGGCCGAGCCGGTGGCGCCCCTGAGCGGCATCCGCACCCTGGCTCCGACCCCCACCCTCGACAAGTTCGGCCGCGATCTCACCCAGGCCGCCCGGGATGGCAAGCTGCCCCCCTGCGTGGGCCGCGACACCGAGATCGAGACCATCATCGAGACCCTCTGCCGCCGCACCAAGCGGAACCCGCTGCTGGTGGGCGCGGCCGGCACCGGCAAGACGGCCATCGTGGAGGGCATCGCCCAGCGGATCATCCGCGGCGAGGTGCCGGCCCCGCTCCGGGGGGTCCGCCTGGTGGGGCTGCAGCCTTCCGCCCTGGTGGCCGGCGCGGGCATCGTCGGCGAGCTCGACAAGCGCGTCGGCGCCATCCTGGCGGAGTCGGCGCAGGACGGGATCGTCCTGTTCATCGACGAGGTGCATGCGATCATGGGCGCGGGCGGGCGGGAGGGTACCGGCGACATCTCCAGCATGCTGAAGCCGGCGCTCGCCCGGGGCGAGATCGCCTGCATCGCCGCCACCACCGACGAGGAGTACCGCCAGTTCATCGAGCACGACCGGGCGCTCGAGCGGCGCTTCCAGCCCATCCGCATCCAGGAGCTCAGCCCGGAGCGCACCCTCGAGGTGCTCAAGGTGGTCCGGGATGACCTGGTGCGCGGCCGCTCCATCACCGTCGCCGACGACGTGCTGGCGTGGCTGGTGGACATCGCCCGGCAGTTCATGCCCAACCGCCACTTCCCCGACAAGGCGGTGGACCTGCTCGACCAGAGCGTGGCCCACGGGGTGAGCCGCGGGCTCGGCGCGGTCACCCGGGCCGATGCCGAGACCGTCGTCAAACGCATGCTCGGCATCCCCACGCTGGAGCGCGCCCGGCTCGACGCGCTGCGTGCGCAGCTGGAGGAACGCCAGCTGCTCGATCACCTCGCCGCCGACCGGCTGGTGGGCCGGCTCGAGGTTACCAGCCGCGGCCTGGACCTGCACGCCGCGCGGCCCAACGCCATCATCGCCCTGAGCGGCCCGATGGCGGAGCGCGCTATGCCCCTCTGCGAGACCATCGCGGAAGGGCTCTACGGCGACCCCCGTCGTGTGGTGCGGATCGACTTCGCCCGTTTCCAGGACGACGCCAGCATCACCGCCCTCCTCGGCTCCCCGGCCGGGTACGTGGGGTACGAGGACCGGCATGCGCTCTATGCCCTCGCCGAGATGCCCTGGTCCGTGGTCCTCTGCGACCGGCTCGACCGCTGCCACCCGGCCGTCCTCGCCGCGTTCGCCCCCGCGCTGACCCAGGGAATGATTACCGACTTCCGCGGCCGCCGGATCTACCTGAGTGACGCGGTGGTGGTGATCACCGTGGCCAGCGAGGCCGGCCGGGAGATGGACACCATCGGGTTCGGTGTTCCGGCCGAACCGACGGTGGAGCGCCATGCGCCGGACCTCGCCGAGAGCATCGGGCGCGAGCTCGCGGGCATCGTTGACTTCAGCTTCAGCGAGGCCGCCGAGGCCGTGGCGCTGGGCAACGAGTGGATCACTGGCCGGCTGCTGCCGCAGGTCGCGGCGCGGCACCGGGAGCACGGGATCACGCTGGAATGGGACCCGTCGATCGTGCACTGGCTCGCCGCCGAGTGGTCGAGTTCCCGTGACACCACCGGGCTGGAGCAGCTGATCGAGCAGGAAGTCAGTCCGGCGCTGGTGCGCGCGCTCTACCAGGGCGCCGCGCCGGTGCCGAGCCGTTATGTCATCCGTCGGCAGCAGGCCAACCTGGTCATCGAACGCCTGCCCTGATCCCACCACCCCCACCGAGGAGAGCGCCATGCCCCCGCAGTTCAAGACCGAAGCCCAGGGAAAGGTCTACGCCCGCGTCGCGCAGGTCCTGCAGGAACAGTTCGGGAAGCAGGCCCGGGCCAACGACGAGGCGCCGAGCTTCGCCATCCGTGCCGGCTCGGCCTTTTCCACCGTCGTGGTCACGCCGATCAACGAGAAGGCCACGGTGGTGCGCGCCTACAGCTGGGTGGTGACGGGGGCGGAGAACACGCCGGAGCTCAAGCAGTACCTCCTGGAGGAGAACTTCAACATGCGGTTCGGCGCCTTCGCGCAGGAGCCGGGCACCGGGGACATCCTGTTCACCCACGCCATCCTGGGCGAGGGCATGGACGTCGACGAGTTCATGTGGACGCTGATGGCGGTATCCAATACCGCCGACGAGTACGACGACCAGATCGTCCAGCGGTTCGGTGGGCAGCGGGCGGTGGATCGCTAGCGCGGGACGGTGGGGTGGGCCGGAACGCGGACGGGTCAGCCAAGTGGCTGACCCGTTTGTCATGGGACCCTAGGCGGGGCCAGGTGGAGCAACTTGCGACAGCTCCCGAGGCAGGACTCGAACCTGCGACCCGCTGATTAACAGTCAGCTGCTCTACCAACTGAGCTACTCGGGAAGGCGCGAGAGAATACCATCGGCGTGGGCAGAGATCAAGCGGGTGTGAGGGATGTCCAATAAACGCCAACAACGCGACAGCATGCGTACATTCTAACGACACGTAATGGGCAAGGTCCGCCAGCTGGGCGCATTCAGGCCTGCCGCGGCAGTATCGGCGCAAGGTGATGCGCTGGTTCCGTCGCACCAGCACAACTTGCTTAAGTCGAACTGGTGGAATCTCTTACCACGATTGTGAGTGCACACTATCACCATATTTTGCGCGAGCGAGCGCTCGCATTTGTGTAATCGCGGCTTTCGGTCAATACTACGCGTTTTTTCGATGCCAGTTTGACACCTAAGTGGTTGTGGAAAATGCTTTTACAAGAAGTGGCACTACCGCCGATCGGCCCCCACCTTATCCTTGCTTCCATGACGCTCCACCCCCTCCTCGGTCATGTGACCGAACAGGACCGTGTGATCCGCGCCCTCAAGGAAGGGCGCCTCCCTCAGGGGCTCCTGATCACCGGTCCCGCGGGGGTAGGCAAGCAGCGCTTCGGGTTGTGGCTGGGTCAGGCAATCCTCTGCGAGGCCGAGACCCGGCCCTGTGGAACCTGCCAGTCCTGCCGGCAGGTCCTCGGGCTTGTGCACCCGGACCTCCATTGGATGGTCCCGGTCCCGCGTCCCAAGGCCTCGGAGCCGGACAAGCAGGTGGAAGAGCTGGCCGAGACCCTGGGCCAGGTAATGGAGGAGCGGCGCCGGAACCCCGTGTATGAGGCGCCCGATGGCCTGGCGGGCCATTTCGTGGCCACCGCCCGCCTGTTGCAGCGCCGGGCCGCGCTGACCCCGGCCCAGGGCCGGCGGAAGGTGTTCCTGCTCGCTTTCGCGGAGCGGCTGGTGCCGCAGGAGTCGAGTCCGGAGGCAGCGAACGCGCTCCTCAAGCTGCTGGAGGAGCCGCCGGCCGACAGCCACTTCCTCCTCACGACGGAGGACGCGAACCGCCTGCTGCCGACGATCCGGTCCCGGCTGGTGCCGCTCCGGCTGGGACGGCTGGCGGACGCGGAAGTCGAGCGCTTCCTGGGGACGCACGCGGGCCTGGCCGGTACCGAGCTGCGGGAGCGGGTGCAGCGTGGCCGGGGATCGATCGGCCGGGCGCTGGCCGCGGGCGAGGCCGGCCAGAAGGCCGGACGGGCCGCCGAGGAACTGCTGCAGCTGGTGGTGGCCGGGCCGGGCGCGCGGGCCGAGCGGGCACTCAAGCAGGGACCCTTCGCCGCGCGGGGTGACTTCACCGCCATGCTCGACGCCCTGGCGGAACAGCTCTCCCGGCTGGCCCGCGGGGCGGACGGCGGCGGATCGGCGCACGAAGGGCCCCGTCGGCGGCCGGGCCTCGATGCCCTGGTGGAGGCGCAGGCCCGGGTGGCCGAGGCGCGGGACGCGGCGCAGGGCAACGTGAATCCCCAGCTGCTGCTGGTGACGCTGACCGAGGACCTGGCGGAGGTGCTGGCGTGAGCCTGAGTCACGTGGATGAGGCCGGCCGGGCCCGCATGGTCGATGTGGGCGGGAAGGCAGACTCCCGCCGGACGGCAGTGGCGGAGGGTGTGGTCCGGATGAGCGCCGCGGCGTTTGCGCTGGTGCGGGATAACCAGGTGGCCAAGGGCGATGTGCTGCGGATCGCGGAGGTGGCCGGCACCATGGCCGCCAAGCGGACCAGCGACCTGGTGCCGCTCTGCCACCCGCTGCCGCTGGAGGTGGTGCGGCTCGAATGCACCGCCGAGGAGGCCCTGCCCGGGGTCCGGGTCGTGGCCACCGCGGTGACGACCGGCAAGACCGGCGTCGAGATGGAAGCGTTGACGGCGGTGTCGGTCGCGTGCCTCACCGTGTACGACATGGTGAAGGCGGCCGACAAGGCCATGGTGATTGATGGAATCCGGCTGCTGGAAAAGACCGGAGGAACCCGGGGCGACTGGCGCAGGGATCCGCGGTAGGCGCGCGGCCCGGCCTCGAACCGGCTAACTGGAGGATAGCATGCACAACGACGTCATCGATCCGCATGGCCGTGCCCGCTGGACCCGGCGCCTGCTCGCGAGGGGAGTGGCCCTGCTGGCCGCGACCCTCCTGATCAGCGCGCTCGCGGGGTCGAGCTCGGCGGCCCGCGCCGCCGATCCGCCGTCACCGAGCCTTGGGATGGTGGCCGATGAGGTACGCGCCATCAACCAGCGGCTGGAATCCACCCGCGAGGAACTGGCGGTGGCGCGCGCCCAGGTGGACCGCGCCGACGCGGTGATCCGCTACTCGGGGCGCTACCAGATCCCGGCGGACCTCGCCGCGGCCATCTACGACATCTCCCTGAGCGAGGGGGTCGAGACCGACGTGGCGTTCCGGCTCATCAAGATCGAGAGCAACTTCAAGCCGACCGCCCTCTCCAACAAGGGCGCCATCGGGTACACCCAGATCCAGGCGGCCACCGCGCGGTTCTACGAGCCGGGGCTGGGCGAGGACCAGCTGTACGAGCGGGACGTGAACCTGCGCCTCGGATTCCGCTTCCTCCGCGACCTCACCCGGCGGTACGGCGGCGACCTCGAGCTCGCGCTGGTGGCCTACAACCGCGGGCCGGGCAAGGTCGAGGAGATCCTGCTGCAGGGCGGCGACCCCTCGAACGGTTATGCCGAGGCGGTGCTCAAGGGTACCCGGCACGACTCGACCACCACGAACTGAGCCGCGGCGCGGGACCGGAAACGGAACGGGCGGGCTCCCTCGGGGAGCCCGCCCGTTCGCGTACCCGGTCCGCCGGCGCTCAGGGGATACGGAGCCGGGCGCCGGCCTTGAGCACGTCCTGTTCGGCCATGCCGTTGGCCGTGCGCAGCGCCGAGAGCGTCACGCCGTAGCGCCGCGCGATCGTGGACAGGGTCTCGCCGCGGCGCACCACATGGGTCTGGCCGCTGGCCGCCGACGCGGTGGTCGAACGGGAGGTGGCGACGGGGGCGGCGGGCGCGGGCACCCGGATCACCTGCCCGGCCCGGAGCATCTCCCGCGAGCCCATCGCGTTGAGGGAGCGGAGCCGGGTGACCGTGGTGTGGTACCGCCCCGCGAGCTCCGAGAGCGTCTCCCCGCTGCGCACCCGGTAGCGGATCGTGGTCGACGACGACGCGGCCGACCCGGTGCCAACCGCCGTGGCCGGCTCGGCCACGGTGGGCACGTAGCTGGTCGGGATGACCAGCCGGGTGCCGGTCCGCAGCCGCGTCAGGCGCACGCCGGGGTTCGCGTCCTGGATGAGGCGCGTGGTGACTCGGTAGAGCCGCGCGATGGTGGCCGCGGTCTGCCCGCGCGCCACGCTGTGCTCCACGAAGCTGACCCGGTCCTTGGTGGCGAGGGCGGCGTAGCGCGCCCCCACGCTGTCGCCTGTCCCGGCGGGGAGGCGGACCACGGCCTCCCGGCGCGGCGGGGTGACCAGGCGGAGGAAATGCGGGTTGAGCTCGCGCAGCGCGGCCACCGAGGTGTCCGCCAGGCGGGCCAGGACATCGAGCCCGGTCGCATCAGGCACCACGATCGAGTCGTAGGCCAGCGGCTCCACCTCGGGGGGCCGGACGAAGCCGTACTTCTCCGGCTGCTTGGCGATCAGCGCCGCCGCGATGAGCTTGGGGACGTAGTCCTTGGTCTCGCGCCGCAGGAACCGCGTGTCGTAGAGCCGGAAGAAGGCGGCGTCGGGGTTGTCTTCCTCGTCGTCCTCGTCGTCACCCAGCCGGCGGAGGCCCCGCCCCACCTTGCCGGCGCCCGCGTTGTAGGCCGCGGCCGCCAGGTACATCGAGCCGAAACGGTCCCGCAGGTCCGCGAGGTGGCGCGCGGCGGCGTCGGTGGCGCGCACCGGATCCCGCCGCTCGTCCACCCAGGAATCGATCCGGAGCCCGTAGAGCTTGGCGGTCCCCTTCATGAACTGCCACATCCCCGTGGCGCGGGCCCGGCTGACCGCGGTGTTCGAGTAGCCGCTCTCGATCAGCGCCAGGTACACCATGTCCTCGGGGACGCTGTTCTCGCGCAGCTTGGCGCGGATCATCGGCTCGTAGCGCGGCATGCGCTGCAGCCAGACGTTCATCCGCTCCCGCGCGGGACCCTGGAAGAAATCGAGGTAGTACTGCACCCGGGCATGGGTGCCGTACGTCTCGACGTCGATGTCGTAGGTGACTTCGCCGCCCGCGGCGTTGGCGCCGCCCGGCGTGGTGGAGGCCGCCCCGTCGTCGGCACCGCTGTCCAGCGGCTCCGGGTGGGACGTGGCCAGCTGCTCCAGAATGGCGGCGTCTGCGGCGGAATCGGGATCCACGACCGCGGGCTCCAGGCTGTCCGCGGCGAGGGAATCAGCCAGCTGGGCCGGCACGGCGGTGCTGTCGGCCACCGGCACCGCGGCCGTCACGGCTTCCGTCGCGGGAGCGACGGCGGGTTGGGGGGCGTCTGTCGGGGTGGGCGCCGGGGTCGGCCCCGGCCGCTGCCCACCGCCGCACGCCACCAGCAGTCCTGCCAGCACCCAGGAGCGCCATGCCGTCATGGGATGGTTGCCTTTCGCATTGCGGATGGCGCCGCCCGTCCAGCGGGCGATGCCTCGGCTTGGTGGCGAGTGGGGGCCATGCCGGCCGGCCCCTGGACCCGGCCAGAACAGCTTGCAAGAAACCTGCGAGACGGGAAAAAGAGAACCCCATTTCGGCCGATCTTCGGCGTTACGGAATGGGACGCGGCTCGTCCACGCGAAATGAAATGGTCCGGGCTTTTCTCAAGATGCGGCGGGTGGGGTCCCGGTCGCGTCAGCGCATGAAGAACCGGTTGCCCAGGATGCGGTTGGTGGCGTTGAGGACGGCCAGGGCGGCGCCACGGGAGGGGTCGGCGTCGGGCGTAAGGAAGCAGCCGACCAGCCGCTGGGCATCGTTCTGGTTAGGCAGGGCCAGCGAGACGATGACCACGTTGGCGTCGAAGGCCCGGACGGCCTTCACCCCCAGGAGCTCGAACTTGAGTTCTCCCTGCACCGCCTTGGTGAGCGCGGTGACACAGGCCTCGGCGGCGCAGCGCAGCTCCCCCGCCTGGCTGGTCAGCCCCTCGGAGACCCCCTCGAACTCGGTGTTGTCGAGCCAGCTCAGCACCACCCGCGCGCGGCAGCGCCCGGTGGCCAGGCGGTCGAGGGCGAACTCGGCGAACTTGAGGCGATCCGGAAGACGGGGTTCGGCAGGCATAGGGCGATAGGGCCTCGGCAGGTGCGACCATTCGGGAATACCTTACGGGTATGCGAAAGCCGTGCCTCCTCTCCGTCCTGCTCGGGCCGCTCCTGTTCGGCGCGCCCCCGCTCGCCGGGCAGCAGATCGCCGCCCTGGAGACCGAACTCCGGTCACGGATCGCCCGTGATACGGCGCTAGTGGCGGTGGCCTACTACGATCCGGTGACCCGCGACACCCTCCTCATCGAGGGCCTCACCCGCTTCCACGCTGCCAGCACCATGAAGGTCCCCGTGCTGATTGAACTGGGCCGCCGGATCGAGTCCGGGGAGTTCCGCTGGACCGACACGCTGCCGGTCCGGAACCTCTTTCACTCGATGGTGGACGGCTCGGAGTTCCGCCTGGATCCCGCCGAGGACTCCGACGCCACGCTCTATGCCAGGGAGGGGAGCGGCGTGGCGATCGCCGAGCTGGCGCGGTTGATGATCGCGCGAAGCAGCAACCTGGCCGCCAACCTGCTGATCGAGCGGCTTGCCCCCGCCCGCGTGAACGGCACGGCCCACGCATTGGGCGCCGACTCGATCGCGGTCCTGCGCGGCGTGGAGGACGGCAAGGCCTACGCGCTCGGGCGCAACAACACCACGACGGCCCGCGACCTGGCCCGGCTGCTCGATGCCGTCGCGCGGGGGCGCGCCGCCGGCCCGGCAACCACCGCGGTGCTGCTGGAGCTGTTGCTGGCCCAGGAGTTCAACGCCGGGATTCCCGCCGGGCTGCCGCCGGGCGTCCGGGTGGCGCACAAGACGGGCGAGATCACCGGCATCACCCATGATGCCGCCATCGTCTACCCCGCGGCGCGCGGGCCCTACGTGCTGGTGGTCCTGACGCGGGGATTTACGGACCGGCGGGAGGCGGAACGGCTGATGGCGGAGCTGTCGGGAATCGTCTATCGCTGGGCGACGCGGCGCCCGGACCCGCGGGAATAGTGGTCGGGGTCAGCCCGGTCGGCTGGCGATGTGCCGGGCCAGCACGGCGGCGACCCGGTCGTCGGAGAGGCGGTCGGCCTGGGCATAGAGGTCCGAGCGCGAGCTCGACTCGAGCTCGGTGTCGGCCCAGACGGCGCGGCGCGGCTCCCCGGCACACCGGCAGCTGAGCAGGAGCCGCCAGGCACGGGTGCTGGCCGTCCGCTCCGCCACGGGAGCGACCGACCACCGGGTCTCGCCAATCGTCACTTCTTTCCAGGCCATGAGTCGCTCAGGGGGAAGGCCGTTCGGGGGCGCGAATGTCTCCCCCGGTACCTGACATGTCAAGAGGCGTGCCGTCGGGTTCACGCCAGGGTCGGCGGCTCCCCGGCTGCCGGCCCCCTCCCTCCCGGAACGCGGCACGGTGCTGGTCCTTCTCATCGCGCGCCCCCGGCGCGGCCCGGCGGGCACTCCGGACGGTGACAGGCGTCACGCGGGCCTGACGCAACCGGGATCATGGCCACTGGCGAACTGCCCCCCACGGACGGCATGGGGGGGGCAGTGGAGTCGTGGATGCGAGGATAGCGGGCTCCGGGGGAGCCGACGGCGGGCAGGGGGCCGGGAGTGGGGCGCCGGGACGGGGCCCCGGCGCCCGGCGCGTCAGCGGCGGACCAGCTGCTGGAAGCGGGCCCGGATGTCCCGGGTGACGGGCCCCGCCTTGCCGGCGCCGATGAGGCGGCCGTCGACCATGCGGATCGGCGCTACTTCGGCCGCGGTGCCGGTGAGGAACGCCTCGTCGGCGGTGTAGAGGTCGTAGCGGTTGAGCATGGTCTCCTGCACCGGGTATCCGGCCTGCCGGGCCAGTTCCACGATGGTGTCGCGGGTGACGCCACGCAGCTGGCCGGCGTAGGCCGGCGGGGTCAGGAGCAGCCCGTTCTTCCAGACGAAGAGGTTCATGCCGGTGGCCTCGGCGATGTGCCCGGCGCTGTCGAGCATGATGGCGTCGTCGGCGCCGGCGTTGGTCGCCTCGACCTTGGCCATGATGTGATTCAGGTAGTTGAGCGACTTGACCCGGGGCGAGAGCGCCTCGCGCTGGTTGATCGGGGTGCCGGCCGTGACCAGGGTCAGTCCCTGCTCGTACCGCTCGGCAGGCCAGATGGCGATGGTGTCGAAGATGATGATGATCGAGGCGCGGGGACACTTGCGCGGGTCCAGGCCCAGGTCGCCGACGCCGCGGGTGATGACGTGACGCAGGTAGCCCTCGGTGAGGCCCGCCCGCTGCACGCCCTCCTCGGTGACCCGGATCATCTCCTCCCGGGACATCGGCACCTCGAGCAGGATGGCCTTGGCCGAGTCGTAGAGCCGATGGACATGCTCGGCCAGCTTGAAGGTCTTGCCGCCGTACACCCGCATGCCCTCGAAGACGCCGTCGCCGTAGAGCAGTCCGTGGTCGAACACGGAGATCTTGGCGGATGCCTTGTCCAGCCACTGGCCATCGAGGTAGATCAGCGTCACGGCCCTGCCCTCGGATGATTCGGGAAGCCTTCGGTTCCTGCGCGTGCCGGGGGGAATGTCGCGGAGGCGGACGTGGTTGGGAAGGGCCGCGGGCGTCACTGATTGCCGGGCGCCGCATGGAGGGCAATATTGGATCGCCCGAGGGATGGATCAGTGAGGGCGGTGGGACTCGAACCCACGACCTAGGGATTAAAAGTCCCTTGCTCTACCAACTGAGCTACGCCCCCTGCCGGGCCCAAACTTCGGGCGGCCGGCGGGGAAACTCAAGGCCGCCCGCGCCGGGAGGGCCCCATGCGGACCGCGCTACCAACGCTGCTGCTCTGCCTCGCGGTGGGGGCGCCAGCCGCGGCCCAGGCCGGCGGTGACCGCTGGCAGATCACCACCGAGGCCGGCGAGTACCTCTGGGACGTCCGGCTGGTGCGCCTGGGCGGCGACACCCTCTTCTTCCGGCAGGCCGACACCCTGGGCGCGGTGCGGGTGGCGCAGATCGGCGAACTGCGCCTGATCCGGAAGACCCTGGTGCACGCCGAGGGCGCCGACCGGCAGGCGGAGACGATGGCCGCGCTCATGGGAGGCAATGACGAGGTCTTCGACCTGCGCACCCTGGACTTCGCGGCGCGCCTGCAGGCCCTCCGCCAGCTGCTGCTGCTCCACCCGCCGGGATCCTGACCCGGCCTGCTGCCCGCACCGGGCGGGCGCCCGGTGCTTCACCCTTTTGCCGTTCCCACCATGACCGACTGGAATCAGCTGGCCGACCGGAGCCTGCGGGGCGAGGCCGTGGCTCCCGCCGAGGCGCTCGCCGTGCTCACCTCCGACGACAGCGAACTGCTGGCGGTGCTCCATGCCGCGTTCCGGGTGCGACGGGCCCATCACGGGCTGGACGTCCGGATCCACGTGCTGCGGAACGCCAAGAGCGGGCTGTGCCCGGAGGATTGCGCCTTCTGCAGCCAGTCCACGCGGCACCACAGCGCCGTCGAGCGCTACCCGCTCGAGTCGGTCGAGGCGCTCGTCGAGGGCGCGCGCGCCGCGGCTGCGCTCGGGGCGGTGAAGTACTGCATGGTCACCAGCACCCGCGGGCCGTCGGAGCGCGACCTCGACGGGATCTGTGAGGCGGTGCGGCGCATCAAGGCGGAGTTCCACCTCAATGTCTGTACCTCGCTCGGGCTGCTCAAAGACGGCCAGGCGGAGCGCCTCGCCGCGGCGGGGGTGACCCGGTTCAACCACAACCTCGAGAGCTCGCGCGCGCACTTCGGCGAGATCTGCCACACCCACGGCTATGACGAGCGGATCGCCACGGTGCGGGCCGCGAAGGCCGCGGGGCTGGAGGCGTGCTGTGGCGGGATCCTGGGCATGGGCGAGTCGCTCGAGGATCGGGTGCAGCTGGCGCTGGAGCTGCGCGAGCTCGAGGTGGAGTCGATCCCGGTCAACTTCCTCGACCCGCGCCCCGGCACGCCCCTCGGCGACCAGCCGCGGCTCCGCCCCCAGGATTGCCTGCGGGCCCTGGCCATGTTCCGCTTCGTGAACCCGTCGCGCGACATCCGCGTGGCCGGCGGGCGGGAGGTGAACCTGCGGCACCTGCAGCCCCTGGCGCTCTTCCCCGCCAACTCCCTGTTCAGCAACGGGTACCTCACCACCCCCGGTCAGGGGGCCGAGGCCGACCGGCGGATGATCGTCGACCTGGGTTTCCGGGTGGCCGAGCTGGTGGCCGCGGAGTGACCGGCCGGGGTCACCCCGTTGGCCCGGACCCCACGCCGGAGGAGCTGCGGGCCTGGGACGATGCTCACCTCTGGCACCCCTTCACCCCGCACAGCGTCTACCGCGCCGAGGAGCCGTTGCAGGTGGTGGCCGGTGACGGGCACTACCTGGTCGACACCGAGGGCCGCCGGTACCTCGACGGCGTCGGCTCGCTCTGGTGCAACCTCTTCGGCCACCGGCACCCCGTCATCGATGCGGCGGTGCGGGCGCAACTCGACCGGATCGCCCACAGCACCCTGCTGGGCCATGCCGCGGTGCCGGCCATCGTGCTGGCGCGACGGCTCGCGGCGCTCGCCCCCGCCGGCCTCACGCGGGTCTTCTTCTCCGACGACGGCTCCACCGCGGTCGAGGTCGCGCTCAAGCTGGCGCTCCAGTTCTGGCAGCAGCACGCCGGCGGCCGCGAGCGGCGGCGCACCCGCTTCGTGACCCTGGGCCAGGCCTATCACGGCGACACGGTGGGCTCCGTCTCGCTCGGCGGCATCGACCTGTTCCATGAGCGGTACCGGTCGCTCCTGTTCGAGACCCGGAAGGCGCCGGCGCCCTACTGCTACCGCTGCCCGCTGGGCAGGGAGCGCGCCACCTGCCAGCTCGACTGCGTCGCCGCGCTGGAGGCGCTGGTCCGCGCGGAGGGCCCGAACGTCGCGGCGATCGTGCTCGAGAGCGGGTTGCTCGGCGCGGCGGGGATGCTGGTGCAGCCGGAGGGATTCCTGCAGCGCGCCCGCGCGGTGGCCGACGAGGTCGGCGCCCTGCTGGTCCTGGACGAGGTGGCCACCGGGTTCGGGCGGTCGGGTCGGATGTTCGCCTGCGAGGCCGCGGGCGTGGCCCCGGACCTCCTCTGTCTGGCGAAGGGGCTCACCGGTGGTTATCTCCCCATGGCGGCCACGCTGGCCACCGAGCGGGTGTTCGAGGCCTTCCTCGGGCCGCCGGCGGAGGGCCGCACCTTCTTCCACGGACACACGTACACCGGCAACGCCCTCGCCGCCGCCGCGGCGCTCGCGACGCTCGACATCTTCGAGCGGGAGCGGGTGCTGGAGGCGCTGCCGGAGCGGATCGCGCGCCTGGCCCGGGAACTCGAGCGCCTGGCGCCGCTCGCCGCCGTGGGGGACATCCGGCAGTTTGGCCTGGCGGCGGGGATCGAACTGGTGCAGGACCGGGACACCCGGGCCCCGTTCCCGGCGGCGGAGCGGCGCGGCATGCGCGTGTGCCGTGCCGCTCGCGAGCGAGGCGTCTTCCTGCGCCCGCTCGGCGACACCCTCGTGCTGATGCCCCCGCTGAGCATCACCGGGGACGAGATCCGCCGACTCATCGACGCCATCGAGCATGGTATCCTGGAGGTTTGCGCATGACCCCGCCGGCCCCGAAGAAGCGCAGCACCGGACGCACGACCCGCCCCTCCGCGATCGTGCGCGAAGCGGATCCGCCGGTGCCGAAGCACCCGCCGATCACGCTGATCGTGGGGACCGACACGGGCGTCGGGAAGACGTGGGTGACCTGCGCGGTGGCGCGCGCGCTGGCCGACCTCGGGCAGAAGGTGATCGCCGCCAAGCCCATCGAGACCGGCCTGGCCGAGGCGCCCTCCCCCGAGGAGGATGGGGTGCGGCTGGCCACGGCCACGGGGCAGGACGGGCCGCTCCGCGCGCTGATCCGGCTGCCGGGACTGGTGGCGCCCGCCATCGCCGCGGACCAGGCCGGCGTGGAGCTGGACTACGAGGACCTGGTGGCGCGGCTCCGCAGCCTGCTCACGCCGGAATCGCTGCTGCTGGTGGAGGGATCGGGGGGGCTGCTCTCGCCGCTGACCTGGAGCGACAACCACCTGGACCTCGCCCACAGCCTGGGGGCGCGGGTGCTGCTGGTGGCGGCGGACCGGCTCGGCACCATCAACCACACCCTGATGGCGCTGCGGGTCCTCGCGGCGGAGCGGGTCCCGGTGCTGGGCGTGGTGCTCAACCAGCCGGGCGCGCCGGATGACAGCACCCGGTACAACGCCGGCGCCCTGGTGCGCCTGGCGGATCATGTGCCGGTGGTCACGGTGCCGCACCTCTCGGACGACGTGCAGTCGGCCGAGGCGGTGAAGGAAATCGCCGGCTGGCTGCTACCGTAGGCGCGCGAGGGCCTCGACCAGGTCCCGCCGGATGGCCTCCTCCGGCGCGGCCGCCAGCAAGGCGGTGAGCCGGGTTCGCGCCTGCGCCGGGGCCACCGCAAAGCGGAACGCCTCCAGCGCCCGGCGCCGCAGCCCCGCCCGCCGCGAGAGCGCCAGCTCCCCCAGGCGGTCCAGCGCCGCCACGCTCCCGTTCCTCCCGAAGGACGCCAAGGCATAAACCCCGCCGCTGGTCCGCTCGGCGGCCCGGGCGATCAACGGCACCAGCGCCGTGTCGCCGAGCGACACCGCGGCAAACGCCGCGGCGTTGCTGATGCCATCCTGGTAGGAGGGCACCTCCAGCGCGGCCGGCAGCAGCACCCGGGCGCCCGCCGGATCGAGCTGCGCCAGCGCGGTCAGCGCGGCCGCGCGGGCCTCGTCCGAGACATCGTGCTCCCAGTGCCCTCGCACGGCGGCCACCGCCCCGGTGGCGCCCCGCGTGCCCAGCGCGTACAGCGCCGCCTGGCGTACCGACGCCGCGGTGTCGGCGAGCGCCGCGACCAGGGCGTCCTCCGCCTCCGGGCCGGGGAACTCCGCGAGCGCCGTGGCCGCCAGGGCGCGGGTCAGGAAGTAGTCCGCGCCCGTGGCGGCGCGGGCCAGGGCGGCGCGGGCCTCCGCATCCGCGGCGCGGGCGCCGAGCTGCTCGATCACCCAGGCGCGGTTCCACAGATCGGGATCGGCGGCCAGCTGGGCGGCGAGCCACGCCGTGGGCTGGGCGAACTCGAGGGTCTTGAGGATCGTGTTCCCCTCGTCGAACACCACCATGGTGGGGGCGCTCCACACCCCGCCGACATGGATGAGCTGCTCGCGCTGGTCGAGCTGGGCGGAGGCGCGCACGTCGCCCGTGGCCGTCCCCACGCGGATGGTCACCGGGGCCTGGAAGACCTCGGGCACCTCGTAGCGGAGGCCGGTGCTGTCGGCGGGCAGGGTATCACGCTGGCGCTGGCGCACCGTGAGCGTCAGCAGGCCGATGCTCCCGTCCCACGCCGCGCTCACCTGGAAGTCGGGATGGCCGGCGCGGTACACCCACTGGGAGAAGAACCCCTCGAGGTTTTCGCCGGTGGCCTCGAGGAAGGCCTGGCGGAGGTCGTCGGTCGTCGCCACGCCGAGGGCATGGCGGCGGAGATAGTGCCTCACCCCCGACCAGAATCGGTCGTCACCGAGGCGCTTGCGGAGCATCTCCAGCACCAGCGCGCCCTTGGGGTAGATGTTGTTCGACCCGAGCGCGGCAAGCGGCATGCGGCGGCGCTGGTCGATGCCGAGGTACTGCCGGTACTCATCCAGGTAGTAGTCGCCACCGGCGGCCTCGCCCCGCCGGGTGCGCCAGTACTGTCCCGGCAGGAACTCGGCGAAGCCCTCGTTCAGCCACATGTGGGCCCAGTTGGCGGTGGTGACGTAGTCGCCGAACCACTGGTGTGCCAGCTCGTGGGGGATCAGGATGTGCTGGTACCAGGGCCGGTCCACGTAGGCGCGGGCCTCGGGGATCCAGTCCACCATGGTGGAGGCGCTGACGTTCTCCATGCCGCCGAAGAAGTCGGCCACGGTGGTCTGGGCGTACTTGCTCCACGGGTAGGGCACGCCGGTGAGCCGGGAGAAGACCTCGATCATGTCCGGGGTGACGCCGAAGAGCCGCCGGGCGCGGGCGCTGTCCGCCGCGTAGACGTAGTAGTCCACCGGCACGGTGCGCCAGCGGTCGCGGATCCGGACCAGCGGCGCCACGATCAGCGAGGCGAGGTAGGTGACCGCCGGCTGCTCCTGGCGCCAGTGCCAGGTGCGGGTGCCATCCGTGTTGGCGCGCTCGGCCACCAGGCGGCCGTTGGAGACCGCGGTGTAACCCCGGGGCACCGTGGCGATCATCTCCCAGGTGGCGCGATCGTTGGGAAAGTCGTAGGTCGGGAACCAGTCGTGGTTGTTGTCGTCCTCGCCCTGGCTCCACACCTGCCGCGGGCGCGCGGGGGGCAGGCTGTCGGCTTCGATGAAGGTGAGCCCCCGGCCGTTGGCGATCACGCCGCGGTAGCGGATGACGAACCGGACCGTGTCGCCCGTCGCCACCGCCCGCGGCAGGTGCACCACGAGGGTGTCGCGCACGTGGTCGAAGCGATAGGGCACGCCCCGTGGTGCCGGCCCGGTGACCTCGGTGATCGCCAGCAACGCCCCGGCGTCGAGCACCACGGAGTCGAAGGCCGGCCGCAGGGCCCGCAGCGTGACCGTGACCCGGCCCTGGAAGCCGGGCCGGTCCCAGTCGAAGTCCCGCAGCTCGATCCGCTGATGGAGCAGGTCGTAATCGTGGCTGCGCGAGTAGCGGTCGGTGGCCATCCGCTCGGCGTTGGTCTGCGCGGTGAGCGGGGCGGTGAGGCACAGGGCCAGGAGGCAGGTGGTGGGACGCATGGGGCTCAGACGTCGAACGTGAACTGGGACACCGGCGCGAAGCTGCGCCGGTGGTGGACGGTGGGTCCGTGGCGGGCGATCGCCGCGCAGTGCTGCGCGGTGCCGTAGCCGGCGTTGGTCTCCCACCCGAAGCCTGGGTGGCGGAGGGCCAGCCGGCGCATCAGGCCATCGCGGACTTCCTTGGCCAGGATGCCGGCGGCGGCGATTGTATAGCAGAGGGCGTCGCCGTCGACCAGCGCCTCGTGCGCAAAGCCGGCCTCGGGCAGGGGCAGGCCGTCGATCAGCACCTGGTAACCGGTGACCCCGGCCTCAAGCGCCCCGCCGCGGAAGCTCGCCGCGCGCACCGCCCGGGCCACGGCACGGTGCATGGCCAGCGCGGTGGCCCGGCGGATATTGAGCCGGTCGATCTCCCGCACACTCGCCGCCGCCAGCGCCAGCACCAGGGCGGAGCGCCGCAGGTCGGGCGCGAGCGCGGCGCGCTGGCGGGCGGAGAGGGTCTTGCTGTCGCGGACGCCGCGCACCGGCGTGGCCCATGGGGGAAAGGCGATGGCCGCGGCCACCACTGGACCAGCCAGGGGACCGCGGCCGACTTCATCCACGCCAACCAGCAGCGCCCGCCCGGCCCAAGCCGCTTCCTCGCGTGCGAGGGACGGCAGCGTCGGCGCGCGCGGGGGCATCTCAGCCCTGGGTCACGTTCTCACGCTTCTCGCGGATGCGCGCGGCCTTGCCGCTCACCTTCCGGAGGTAGTACAGCTTGGCGCGGCGCACGCGACCGCGGCGGACCACGTCGATCGACGCGATGCTCGGGCTGTGCAGCGGGAACACCCGCTCCACGCCGACGCCGGCGCTGACCTTGCGGACCCGGAAGGTCTCGTTGATCCCGCCGCCCCGCTTGCCCATGCACAGGCCCTCGAAGGCCTGCAGCCGTTCCTTGTCGCCTTCGCGCACCCGGACCATCACCTTGATGGTGTCGCCCGGCCCGAACGCCGGGATATCCGTCCTGAGCCCTTCGCGGGCCACCGCCGCCATCCGATCCATTGCTTCCTCCTGGTATCAACCCGCGCGCCTAGTGGTGGCGCGCCTCGTAGTCCGCCCACAGGTCCGGCCGCCGCTCCCGCGTCAGGCGCTCGGCTTCCGCCTGGCGCCACGCCGCGATGTCCGCATGGTTGCCGGACAGCAGCACGTCCGGCACCGTCTGGCCCCCGTACGCCACGGGCCGGGTATAGCTCGGCGGGCTCAGCAGCCCGTCGTAGTGCGAATCGCCCGCGGCGGACTCGTGGTCCCCGAGCACGCCGGGGAGCAGCCGGACCACCGCATCGATGATGCACAGCGCCGCCGGCTCCCCGCCCGAGAGGATGAAGTCCCCGAGGGACAGCTCCTCGGTGGCCAGGCCGTCGGCCACGCGCTGGTCCACGTCCTTGTAGTGCCCGCAGAGCAACGTCAGCCGACTGGCCAGCGAGAGCCGCACCGCGTCCGCGTGACCGAAGCGCCGCCCCCGCGCCGACAGCAGCACCACCGGTCCCGCCCGGTCAGCCGGCTCGAGGGCGCCCACCGCCTCGAAGAACGGCTCCGGCTTGAGGACCATCCCGGCGCCGCCCCCGTAGGGGTAGTCGTCCACGGTCCGGTGCCGGTCGTGGGTGAAGTCCCGGAGCTGCACCAGCCGGTACTCCACCCGCCCCGCCGCCGCCGCGCGCCCCGGGATGCTGGCGCCGAGGTAGGGGGCCAGGGCCTCCGGGAAGAGCGTCACGACGTTGATGCGCATCAGTCGAGCAGGCCCTCCGGCAGCACCACCACCAGCAGCCGCTCCTCGCGCCGCACCTCGCGCACGAACTCCTTGATGAACGGCAGCAGAAACTCGCGCTTCGGCCCCTGGATCTCGAGGGTGATCCCGCTGGGCAGTTCCAGCAGCCCCGAGACCAGCCCATACGCCGTGCCGTCCTCGTCCCGGACCGCGAAGCCTTCCAGCTCGTGGAGGTAGACCTCGCCCTCCGCGGGCGGGGTGAGTTCCTCGGCCGGGGCGCCCAGGAACTGGCCGCGCCACTGCCCCATCAGGTCCAGGTTGTCCACCCCGCGGAACTTGACCAGCCACTCACGGTGATAGCCCCGGCTGCGCTCCACCACGACCGGCTCGCCCAGCACCGCGCCGTCCAGTCCCAGCCGCACCAGCTGCCGCCCGGGCACGAAGACCACCTCGGGTTCGGCCGTGAGGGGGAAGATCGCGAACTCCCCCTTGAGGCCGTGCGGCTTGCGGAGCCGACCCACCGCGAGGTAGCGGGGGCGGTCCGGCTGGCTCACGCCTTCGCGGCGGCGAGCACGCCCGCGCGCTCGAGCAGCGCGCGCACGGTGTCGGTCGGGGTCGCGCCCTTCGCGATCCAGGCCTTCGCCGCCTCGGTGTCGAGCTTCACCTTGTCCTGGGCCTGCTCGGCCCGCGGATCGTAGGTGCCGAGCGCCGCGACGAAGCGGCCGTCCCGCGGCGCATCCTTGTCCGCGACGACGATCCGGTACAGCGGGATGCCCTTCCGGCCGACCCGGCGGAGACGAATCTTGGTTGCCATGCTGAACCTGTCCTCTGAGAACTAGTCCGCGCGCACCGCGGTGCGCACCACCGATGCGCGACGATTCGCGCGACCCTGCATCACATCCCGAACATGCCCGGGCCCTTGCCGAAGGGCATCTTGAGCCCCTTCCCGCCCGACTTCATCAGCTTCTGCATCGCCTTGAACTGGTTCAGCAGCTGATTGACTTCCTGCACCGTGCGCCCGGACCCCTTCGCGATCCGGAGCCGCCGCGAGCCGTTGATCAGGTCGGGGTCGGACCGCTCCCGGGCGGTCATCGAGAGCACGATCGCCTCGACATGCTTGATCCGCTTCTCGTCCAGGTTGGCCCCCTGCAGCATCTGCGGGCTCACGCCCGGCAGCATGCCCAGCACGTTCTTGAGGGGCCCCATCTTCTGCATCTGCTTCATGGCGGTCAGGAAGTCCTGGAGGTCCAGGCCCTTCTTCGACACCGCCTTCCGGGCCAGCTTCTCCGCCTCGGCCGCGTCGACCGTGGCCTGGGCCCGCTCCACCAGCGTGAGGATGTCCCCCTTCTGGAGGATCCGTCCCGCCAGGCGGTCCGGGCGGAAGGGCTCGAGCTGGTCGAGCTTCTCCCCGAGACCCAAGTACTTGATCGGCGCCCTGGTGACCCCGTAAATGGAGAGGGCCGCGCCACCCCGCGCGTCGCCGTCCATCTTGGTCAGGATCACGCCGGTGACACCGAGCGCCTCGTGGAAGCCGCTGGCGATGCGCACCGCGTCCTGACCGGTCATGCCGTCCGCCACGAGCAGGATCTCGTGCGGCTTGACGGCCGCCTTGAGCGCCTTGAGCTCGTCCATCATCTCGGCGTCGATCTGCAGCCGGCCCGCGGTGTCCACCAGGACGGTGCGGGCCCGCGCCTTCGAGGCCTCGACGATGCCGCGCTTCACGATGCCGGTCACGTCGGTCACGCCCGGCTCGGCGTGGCACCCCACCTCGACCTGCCGGGCCAGCGTGACCAGCTGGTCCACGGCGGCGGGCCGGTACACATCGGCCGCCACCAGGTACGGCGCCTTCTGCTCCAGCTTGAGCCGCTTGGCCAGCTTGCCGGCGGTGGTCGTCTTGCCGGAACCCTGCAGGCCCACCAGCAGCACGATCGTGGGCGGTACCGACGCAAAGGCGATCGGCGCCTGCTTCTCGCCAAGCAGCGTGACCAGCTCATCGTAGACGATCTTGACCAGCTGGTCCCCGGGGCGCACGGCCTTGAGGAGCTGGGTCCCGATCGCCTGCTGTTCGACCCGCTCCAGGAAGGCCCGCGTCAGGTCGAAGCTGACATCGGCTTCGAGGAGGACGCGACGAATCTCGCGGAGGCCGTCCTTGACCGCCTCCTCGGTAAGAACGCCGCGCCCAGTGAGTTTGGAGAGCGCGGCGGTGAGTTTGGCGGACAGCTCATCGAACATAAGCCCCGGAAAATAGAGGGGTTAGGCCCGTTCGGCAAGGCCGGGGGGGTGGGGGGAGTGGCGTCGGGGCGTACCGTCCCGCGTCGGAAGGTTGACGGTCGGGTGACCGGATTCCGGTATGGTCGGGCAACCCCAACCATGGAGCCATGATGCGCCCACTGACCGCGGCCCCCTCCGAGGGCCCGCCCCGCGACCAGGTCGCCCTCCGGGTGGCCGATGCCCTCGCCGACGCGGTGGCCCGGGGGCCGGGAGCGGCCCTGCGCACCGCCCGCAGCCTGACCGACGACGAGCTCCGCCTGGGGCTCGACTTCGTCAGCACCGTCCTCGAGGTGGCGTCCGGGTCGGCCCGGGCGATGGCCGCGGTGCTGGCCGAGCGATCACCCGGTCCGGTTCACTGAACCGGGACGATCTCCGCCGTGGCCGGCTGCTTCCAACCGGCCCAGCCGTCCGGGGCCAGGATCACCCGGGAGGCGGGCCGGCCACCAAGCTCGAGCGGGATCACTTCGAGCCGGTAGCCCAGGCGGCGCCGGGACTCCAGCCGCTGCCCGGTGGTCCCCAGGAACCGGGCCCGGTTCACCGGCTCGTCCCAGACCTGGTACCAGACCAGGGCCGCGCCCTCGGGCGTCTCGTAGACCCGGAACCGGTCGCCGCCCCAGCCCGGCGCGAGTGCGGTCTGGATCTCGGCCGTCGGGGCAAGGCCCGCGAGCTCGGCCCCGAGCACGCGGAGGTCGAACTCGCCCATGGTGTCCTCGTACAGCGGCGGCGCGTCCCCGGGCAGGAAGCGCAGGGTCAGCGGCTGGTCGCCCTGGCCGTAGCGGTGCGGGTTGATGATCTGCTCGGTCGAGACCGGCATCCGCTTCCCGAAGGGGAGCGTATCGCGCAGCTCGGACCCGTACCACCAGCGCAGGAAGTCCGCCCCCGCGAGGTACGGGAAGATCAGCCCCTCGCGCAGGATGCGCGGCGCCTTGCTGAACACCGGCATGGCGCCCTGCTGGGCGCGGATCCGCTCCCGCGACGCCTCCCACATGTCCGGCATGGCGAAGAGGTTCTGGTCGGGGACCATCACCTGCAGCCCCACCAGGGTGGCCTGGCCCTCGAGCAGCGCCTGCGCCGCCATCAGCCGGTCGTTGTCGTCGACCTGCTCCATGATGGAGTCGAGCCGCAGGTACTGGTGCTGCAGCGCGTGCACCAGCTCATGCGCCACCACGGCGCGCAGCACGGTGCCGTCGGCGTTGGCCACCACGAACAGGGCGGTGGAATCCGGCTCGTAGTAGCCGACGATCTGCTCGGTGAACAGGTCGAGCAGCAGCGCGCGCAGGTCCAGGGTGTCGGGCAGCAGGCCCAGCAGGCGGTAGGCGGCCTGCATGCCGCGGGCCTTCTCGGCCGAGAATTCCTGGTCGAGCTTGGCGAGGACGTAGCTGCGGACCTGGTCCCGGCTCCGGACCGTGGCGTGCGGCGGCGTCTTGAACCGGAGCCCGGCGGCCTTCTCCACCGCGGGGACCAGGCTGTCCACCATGCGAGCCAGGGTCTCGTCGGTCTGGCCCGGCGGGCGCCCCCGGCAGCCGCCGAGACCAGCCGCGAGCAGCAGGCAGAACGTGGGCAGGGTGCGGCGCAGGCGCACGGGGACGTTCCTCAACGGTAGATGGAAAGCCAGGCGGTGACCCGGTCCGGCCCCAGCACAAAGGCCACCAGCCCCGCGGCGAGGGCGAGCGACACGCCGAAGGGGAGGTACTGCAGCTGCCGCAGCTCCGCCGTGGTCATCGTCTCGAGGGGATCGGGGTCGGGCGGCGCCGCGTCGGCCCGGACCCCGCGGGCCACGAGGTGCAGGACCACGGTGCCGCCAACCAGGAGGGACGCGACCACCAGCACCGCCTGCCCGGTGGACCAGCCGGCGGCCGCGAGCAGCGGCAGGAACACGGCCGAGACGCCGAAGCCGTAGTGGTACCACCCTTCGACCAGCGGCACGGGACGCAGGAAGAACGAGGCGACGGTGAAGCAGATGAAGCCGAGCCCCAGGCCGGCCAGCATGCCGCCGAGCGCCGACCAGAGGGTTCCGCTCCACAGCAGGCTGGCCGGCACGACCCCGGCCAGCACCACGCCAAGCAGGGCGAGGTCACGGCGCCGACTGGGCTCGCTCGCGGCAACACCGGGCGGGAGGTCGGCGGGCACGATCGTGGGGTCGGCGGGCGTGGGGTCGGCAGGCGCCGCGGGGGGAGCGGGCGCGCGCCGGCTGCGCAGCGCCAGTTCCAGTACCAGCCCCACGACGGCCCCGAGAAACACGGTGGCCAGCACCGCCTCCCAGCCCAGGTACCCCCCGACCATGGCGAGCATGGCCACGTCCCCGCCACCCATGGCCTCGCGGCGCAGCACCAGGCGGCCGAGCAGCCCCACGAAATAGAGGAGTCCCGCCCCGACGCACGCGCCGAACACCGCGCCGGCGAGGCCGGCGGGCGCCACCACGAACGCGAGCGCGAGCCCCACGGCGAGGCCGCCGAAGGTGAACTCATGGGGGATGATGAAGTCGCGCGCGTCGGTCATGGCGATGCCAAGCAGGAGCGTGGCAAACACCGCGAACCGGACCGCCTCCGCCGTGGGCCCGTAGCGCCACCCCATCCAGGCCCAGAGCAGGGCGGTGGCGCATTCGACGAGCGGATACTGGGCGGAGATCGCCGTCTGGCAGCGGCGGCAGCGGCCGCGGAGCAGCAGCCAGGACACCACGGGGATGTTGTCATACCAGACGATCAGCTCGTGGCAGCCCGGGCAGCGCGACCGGGGACGCACGACCGACTCGTCACGGGGCCAGCGCAGGATGCAGACGTTCAGGAAGCTGCCCAGCATCGCGCCGACGAGGCCGGCCACCAGGGTGGTGAACAGCTCAAGAGTCACGCGCCACCTCGTACAGGAGGATTCCCGCGGCCACCGCCACGTTGAGCGACTCGACGCCCGCGGCCAGTGGCACGGCCACCGAGCGGTCGGCGGCGACCGTGAGTTCCGGCCGGACCCCGGCGCCCTCGTTCCCGAGCACCAGCGCCACCGGCCCGTCGCGGACGATGCCGCGCACCGGGGTGCCATCCGCCGCCGTGGTCCAGAGCGAGAGGCCCACCCCGCGGGCCCAGGCGATGCACGCCTCGGTGGTGCAGTGCAGGGCCGGCAGGCGGAACAGTGCGCCCATGCTGCCGCGCAGCGCCTTGGGGCTGGCCAGGTCGGCGGTGCCGGGGAGCGCCAGCAGGGCGCAGGCCCCGAGGCCGAGCGCGGTGCGGGCCAGGGCGCCGACGTTGCCGGGGTCCTGCACCCCGTCGAGCACCAGCACCACCCCCCGCGGCCCGGGAACGATAGTCTCGAGGGACCAGACGCGGGGCGCCACCACCGCCACCACGCCCTGCGGTTGCTCGGTCTCCGCGAGCTGGGCGAGGAGGTCGTCGTCGACCACCTCGAGCGGCACGCCGGCGGACTGCAGCCGATGCTTGAGCGCCGTGCCGCGGGGTGTACCTTCCAGCGCCGGCGCCACCGCGGCGCCCTGGACTTCCACGCCGGCCGCGAGCGCCTCCTCCAGCAGGCGCACGCCCTCGGCGAGGGTCAGGCCGCGACGCTCCCGCGCCCGGCGGCGATGCAGGTCCCGGATGGTACTGATGAGCGACACGCGTCCCCTGGCCTCTCCATGAAGATCGCACTGACCATCGCAGGCTCGGACTCCGGCGGCGGCGCCGGGATCCAGGCCGACCTCAAGACCTTCCAGCAGTTCGGCGTCTTCGGCACCAGCGCCATCACCGCGCTGACGGCGCAGAATACCCTGGGCGTGCGCGCCGTGCATCCCGCGCCGGACGCCATCGTCGAGGCCCAGCTGGCGGCGCTCGCGGAGGACCTGCCGCCGGCCGCGCTCAAGAGCGGGATGCTGGCGACAGCCCCGCTGGTCCGGCTGGTGGCCACCGCCATCCGGCGGCAGGGCTGGCGGGAGTATGTCCTCGACCCCGTGATGGTCGCCACCTCGGGCGACCGCCTGCTGGATCCGGTGGCGGAAGCGGTGGTCCGGGACGCCCTGCTGCCCCTCGCCACCCTGGTGACACCCAACCTCGACGAGGCGACCATCCTCACCGGCGCGCCGGTGCGCACCGTGGCCGACATGGAGCTGGCGGGGTGGCGGCTGCTGGCGCTGGGCGCCCGGAACGCCCTGGTCAAGGGCGGGCACCTCGACGGTGGCACGATGACCGACGTGCTGGTCACGCCGGCCGGGGTGCGGCATTTCACGCGGCCCCGGATCGACACCCGCTCCACCCACGGGACCGGCTGCACCCTTTCCGCCGCGATTACCGCCGGCCTGGCGCTGGGCCGCCCGCTGGAGCGGGCCGTGGCCGACGGGCTCGAGTACGTCCACCAGGCCCTGCGCACCGCGCCCGGGCTGGGCGGCGGACACGGCCCGCTCAACCATCGCGTCCCCGCCCCGCCAGCCGACTAGCGCCGGGCCACCACCCCCGTCACCAGCCGCACCAGCCCCTCGCCGGCGGCCTCGGCCGCGGCCATCACCTCGGCATGGGTGAGCGGCGTGGCGCCGATGCCCGAGGCCCAGTTGGTGATCACGCTGATTCCCAGTACCGCCACCCCCGCCGCGCGCGCCGCCACCACCTCCGGCACCGTCGACATCCCGACCGCGTCGGCCCCGAGCCGTTCGAGCATCCGGATCTCCGCCGGGGTCTCGTAGCTCGGGCCCAGCACGCCGGCGTACACCCCCTCCGCGAGCGCGATCCGCTCCGCCCGGGCCACCGCCCGCGCCAGCTGGCGCAGCGCGGGGTCGAAGGGCGCCGACATGTCGGGGAAGCGGGACTCCCCGTCACGCCGGGGGCCGATGAGCGGGTTGCGGAAGGTGAGGTTCACCTGGTCGGCCAGCAGCATGAGGCTGCCGGGGGACATGGTCCGCCGGATGCCGCCCGCAGCGTTGGTGAGGATCAGGGTCCGGACGCCGAGCGCCGCGAACACCCGCGCCGGGAGGGCGAGGGCGGGCGCCGCGTGACCCTCATAGGCGTGGAACCGCCCGCTCTGGCAGACCACCTGGCACCCCGCGAGCTGGCCCAGGACCAGCTCGCCGGCGTGCCCGGCCACGGCCGCCGCCGGGAATCCGGGCACGTCGCGGTAGGCACGCCGGCGGGCGGCCGTCAGCGCCTCGGTGAGCCGGCCCAGCCCCGAGCCGAGGATGATGGCGATCTCGGGCCGCGCGCCGTCGAGCCAGGGGTCGAGCGCATCGACCGCGGCCGCCACCGGGTCGAGCCCGCGCATCAGGCGAGCATCCCCGCGATGGCGGCCGAGGTGAAGGCGGCGAGATTGCCGGCGACCATGGCGCGCAGCCCGAACCGCGCGATCTCCGAGCGGCGCTCGGGAGCCAGGCCACCGATCCCGCCGATCTGGATGGCGATGGAACCGAGGTTGGCAAAGCCGAGCAGGGCGTAGGTGAGGATCAGCGCGCTGCGCGGCGCGAGCACCATGCCGGCACCGAGGTCGCGGCCGAACTGGGCGTAGGCGACGAATTCGTTGAGCACCGTCTTGAGGCCGATCAGTCCACCGACGTAGGCGGTATCCCGCCAGGGGACGCCCAACACCCAGGCCACCGGGCGCAGCAACTGGCCGAGGATGGCGGGCAGGCTGAGCCCGGGCAGCCCCACCGCGGCGCCGACGCCGCCAAGCAGCGCGTTGAGCAGCGCCACCAGCGCCACGAAGGCGATTAGCACCGCCGCGACGTTGATCGCCAGCTGCACCCCCTGCAGCGCGCCGGCGGCGGCGGCGTCAATGATGTTGGCATCGGTGCGCGGCAGGTGGATGCCGGTCGCCTCGCGGGTGCGTGGCTCGCCGGTCTCGGGCTCCATGATCTTGGCGAGGTAGAGGCCGGCGGGGGCGTTCATGACGCTCGCGGCGAGCAGGTGCCCGGCGATGTTCGGGAACAGGCCGGAGAGCATCCCGATGTAGGCCGCCATCACCCCGCCAGCCACGGTGGCGAAGCCGCCGACCATCACGGCGAAGAGCTCGGACGGGGTGAAGTCGCGCACGAATGGCTTGACCAGGAGCGGCGCCTCGGTCTGGCCGAGGAAGATATTGCCCGAGGCCGAGAGCGTCTCGGCCCCGCTGGTCCGCAGGGTCCGCTGCATGACCCACGCGAGGCCCTTGACCACCAGCTGCATCACGCCGAGGTGGTAGAGCACCGACATGAGGGCCGAGAAGAAGATGATGGTGGGCAGCACGCTGAAGGCCAGGAACGCGGGCTGGTCCACCAGGTCACCGAAGACGAACCGCGCCCCCTCGCGGGTGAAGCCGATCAGGCGGTTGAAGCCCTGCCCCGCCACGTCGAACGCCTCGCGGCCGGCGCCGGTCTTGAGCACCACCACGCCGAAGAGGAACTGGAGCAGCAGGCCCGCCGCGACCAGCCGCCAGCGGACGCGGCCGCGATTGGAGGAGAGGAGCAGCGCGGCCCCGATCATGGCCGCCACGCCGACCACCCCGATCAACCGCTCCCCGAGCGGCAGCTGGAGCCCCGACTCGAGCTCGGCCAGGCGCGCCGCGGCGGCCTGGACCGCGAGCAGCGGCATCACTCCCAGCCCGCCACGGCGGGCACCAGTTCCGCGCCCAGCGCGCGGCGCTCGGGGAGCGGCAGGAAGGCGGCGTCGATCGCGGTGTAGACCAGCTGCCGGATCTCGCGCGCCGACAGGCCGAAGGTCGCGGTGGCGAGCGCGTACTCGCCGGAGAGCGTCACGTCGCTCATGAGCCAGTTGTCGGAGCAGAGGGTCACGGCGAGCCCCTGGTCGAGAAAGCGCCGGAGCGGGTGCGCCTGGAGCGACGGCACCGCGCGGGTCTGCCGGTTGGAGGTGAGGCAGAGCTCGAGCGGGATCTGCCGGTCGCGGACGTACGCGGTCAGCTCGGGGTCCTCGAGCAGGTGCGTCCCATGGCCGATGCGGGCCGCGCGGCAGTCGTGGATCGCCTCGGCGATCGACGCCGGCCCGGCCGCCTCGCCGGCGTGGACCGTGATGCCGAGCCCGCCACGGGCGGCGATCTCGAAGGCGTGCCGGTGCGGTGCGGCCGGCTGGCCCGCCTCGCCCCCGGCGATGTCGAACCCGACCACTCCCTGCCGCCGGTGGCGCACCGAGGCCTCCGCGATCGCCTCGGACTGGGAGGGATGCAGGTGGCGCAGGGTGCAGTTGACGATCCCCGCGCGGACCCCGGTCTCCGCCTCGCCGCGCGCCAGGCCGCGCCGCTCCGCGAGGATCACCTCATCAAGCGACATCCCGCCCGCGAGGCTGAGCGCGGGGCAGTAGCGAATTTCCAGGTAGCGGACGCCGTCAGCCGCGGCGTCACAGACCATTTCGTAGGCCACCCGCTCCAGCGCCTCCGGCGTCTGCAGCACCGGGATGGTCAGGTCGAACCGCTCGAGATAGGCCACGAGGCTGTCGGCATCCTCGGTGCGCATGTGGCGGCGCAGGGTCTCGGGATCCTGGCTGGGCAGCGGTGACCGCGCCGCCGCGGCGAGCGCGATCAGCGTCGCCGGCCGGAGCGAGCCGTCGAGGTGGACGTGTAGCTCCACTTTGGGCAGCCGCACGAACCGCGCGGAGCCTGCCATCGCCGTGGTCAGCCCCGCCGACTGGCGCGCTGCGCGCGCAGAATGGCGCCGCCAGTGAGCGGGGCGGCCAGTCCGACCTCGATCCCGCGCCCGTCGGTGACCAGCGCGGCCCCCGCCTCGACCAGCGGCAGCAGGTCGGGCTGCCCCAGGCGGAGGGCGTCGCCGACGGTGGCGCCCGCCGGAAGGGTGAGGGGCTGCTCATTGAGGAACACGCGAAGGTCGGTCGGCATCAGCGGTTGGGAATCAGGCGGCGGTCGGTGGGCAGCGCCACGGGCTGTGGCAGGCGGCGGAGGTACTCGCGGAGGACGCTCCCGCTGCGGCGGTCGCTGGCCGTGACCTCGAAGCGGCCCAGCTGCCCCGGAGTTCGGCAGCCGCGCCCGTCACGGCAATCGGCGGCACCCAGCGGGAATGTGGAGTCGGGGCCCAGCAGAGCCGCGCTCACCGCCAGCGTATAGCTGCCGGACCGGTTCAGCGACGCCCCGTTCACCAGCCGGACGCGGCGCACACGCTCGAACGGCTTGCGGCGCGGGTCATACTCCACCCGCGCCCCCGCGAGCGCGCAGCACGCTCCAGGATCGGCCAGCAGGTTCTCCAGCAGGGCCAGCACGTCCGTCCCCTTCATCCGCAGCAGCAGGAGCGGCCGGTCGGGGACGGCGCTGTCGAGCAGCGTGGCGGTCAGCGGGCCCGCCGGGAGCCCGCCGGGAAGCTCATCGCCGCGCGCAAGCGCGAGGTCGGCGCGCAGCGCGTTGCGGTAGGCGTCGGCGAGCAGGCGGGCGGCCCCGCCCTCCGGGCCGGGCGCGGCCGGCAGCCGCAGCGTGGCCACCGCATGACGAGCGATCGAGTCGGCCCGCGCCTCCGCGCGCGTCTCGGCCCGGGCGATCGAGTCCCGCCGCGCGATCTCCTCGTTGCTCGGCGGCGTGGGAAGCTGCAGGGGCGCCGGCGCCGGCTCCGGGGCGGGCGCCGGGGCGGGCCCGCGGATGAACAACGCCCGCGCCCGTTCGGCATAGTCCGCCGGGGCAAGGGTCCAGGTCGGCGCCCCCAGGGCATCGCCCCGCAGGGTGTGCCGCCGTGCCAGGTCGGCGAGCAACAGGTCGCGCACCGGTTCCTGCTTGTCGTAGACGACCGGCGCGCCGGCGAACGTGGTGGCGTTCCCGCCCCCCTGCTGCCGGTAGCTGCTGACCGCCACCGTGACGCTGTCGTCGGGACCCAGCGGGCGGCCGCGCACCTCGAGCCGGGTGATCCGGTTCCCCGGCGGCTGGCTCAGGTCGAGCGTCCAGGTGGCGCCACCGAGCAGTTCGAAGTTGGGGCCCGGCACGTATCGGTTCGGGGCCACCCGCCCGGTGGAGTCGACAAAGTAGTAGCGCGCCCCCTGCTCCATCGCGGCCCGCACCTGCGCGCCCGTCAGCCGCACGGCCCGCAACGTGTATTCGGCGGGATACAGCCGGAACAGCTCGGCCATCGTGATCTCGCCCTCGTCGACGCCGGCGCGCAGGTCGAACGCCGGCACCAGCGAGAGCTCGGCCCCGCTCACCCGCCGCTGCACCGCGTGCATCCAGCGCAGCAGGGGCACGTCCTCCACCCGCGCGGCGGCCAGGGACAGCCGGCGGTCCGACTCCCCCAGCACCGTCGTGATCCAGCCGAGCATCGCGCGGTGGGGCTCGGCCAGCCGCCGCGCCATCTGGGCCGAGGGGCGGACCTCTTCCAGCGCCACCCGCTCCGCGCGCACCCCGACCAGCCTGAAGTGGCCCCGTTCGCTGACCAGGGTCAGGTGCACCACCGCGAGGGTCCGGGCCTGCGCCTGCGGCTGCACGAAGTGCACCCCCTGGATGACCGTGTCGACGATCTCCTCGTGCGAGTGCCCGGCCACCACCAGGTCAGGACGGCTGGGGCCGGCCGCGAACTGCTCCGCCACATCCTCGCCCCCAAGCCCGGTGGTGTCATAGCTGGCACGGCCGCTCAGGCCGCTGTGCGCCAGGGCAATCACGAGGTCGCCGTCCTTCCGCGCCTCGCGCAGCACCGGCTCGATGCCCGGCGCGATCCGGTCCACCCGCAGCTGGTCGCCGAGCCGGCTCCGGTTGAGCACCATGGCGGCGGGGGTGGTGAACCCGGTCACGGCCACGCGGACGCCATTGCGCACCACGACGACGTACGCGGCGAAGGCGAGGGTGTCGGCGGGCAGGGCGCGGAGGTTGCCGCTCACCCAGTGGAACGTGGAGCCGGCGATCGCGCGATGGAACGCCGGGAGCCCGAAGTCGAAGTCGTGGTCTCCAGGGGTGGCGACATCGTAGCCGATGGTGTTCATGGCGTCGATGACCGGATGCGGGTCGCGGGCCGCGTTCCGGCCGTAGTACGCCGCGAGGGGGCTGCCCTGGAGGGCGTCGCCGGCATCGACCACGAGGACCTGGCCCGGGTACCGGTCCCGAAGGGAGTCGACCACCGTGGCCACCCGCGCCAGGCCGCCGGGCCACGGGACGTTCTGGAGGTAGTCCCAATCCGTCGCGTATCCGTGCACATCCGTGGTGGCCACCACCACCAGGCGGACCGTGTCGGCCTGAGGGGCGATGGCCAGCGCGCCCGCCATCATAAGGAAAGGGAGCATGTCGGAATATCCTCGGGCCACTTCCGGCCGCGCAATGCGTTCCATCACCCCCGCTTGCATTTCCGGCCCCGGCTGTGTATTCGTTTTGGCGCATATGACGCCGCCCCTGACCCTTCCGGACCTGCTTCAGGCCCTCAGGGAGCCGACCCGGCTCCGGATCCTCAACTGCCTTACGGCGGCGCCCCTGTTCGTGTCCGACCTGGTCCTGCTGCTCGAGGTGCCCCAGCCCACGGTCTCGCGGCACCTCCGGGTGCTGCGGGAGCTCGGGCTGGTCCGCGATACCCCGATCGCCCAGTTCGTGCTCTACCGCCTGCGCCGCCCGGCGGAGCCACTGGGCCGGGTGCTGTCGGCGGCCCTTGAGGCCTCGCAGGCCGACCCGACCTACCGCACCGAGCGCGAGCAGGCCACGGAACGCAGCCGCCGCCACGCCCGGACCCGCACCGACAGTACCCTGGAGGAACGCCCGGCATGAGCCATCGCATCCTTGTCGTCGATGACGAACCGGACATCACCGCCCTGGTGGCGTATCACCTGGCCAAGGCGGGCTACCGGGTCTCCACCGCGGCCAACGGACCCGACGCCCTCAAGTCGGCGCGCGAGGAACGGCCGGACATCGTGATCCTGGACGTGATGCTGCCGGGCGCCTCGGGGTACGACGTGCTGGCGGAGTTGCGGCGGCGGGAGGAGACGCGCGACGTCGGCGTCATCCTGCTCACCGCGCGGCGGGAGGAGCCGGACCGGATCCGCGGGCTCTCGCTCGGGGCGGACGACTACCTCACCAAGCCCTTCTCGCCCGCGGAGCTGGCGCTGCGGGTCAGCGCGCTGCTGCGGCGGCTCGCCGCCCCCGCGGTGGCCAGCGGCTCCACCCTGGCGGCGGGGCCCATCGCGATCGACCGCTCGGCGCACAAGGTCGCCGTCGATGGCGCCGAGATCGAGCTGACCGCCACGGAGTACAAGCTGCTGCTCACGCTGGTGGAGCGCCGGGGGCGGGTGCAGACCCGGCCGCAGCTCCTGGAGACCGTGTGGGAGGCGCAGCCCGACATCCAGACCCGGACGGTGGACATGCACGTCCAGCGGCTGCGGACCAAGCTTGGCGAGGCCGGGGACCTGATCGAGACGGTGCGCGGCTTCGGGTACCGCTTCCGCGGTGCCGAGCGCACCACGCGGCGCGCATGAGTTTCGCGGCCCGGCTGGTGTGGGGCACGATCCTGGTGATCGTGGTGGCCATCGCGGTGCACGTGGTGGGCGCGGAGATCGCGCTGCGCGGAGACCTCGAGCGCGACACCCGGGCCAACCTCGAGCGGGAGGCGCGGCTGGTGGCACGCGCACTGTCGGCGGACTCGCTGGCGTGGCTGGGCGACGTGGCCCACATCGCGCGCGAGACGGGCCTGCGGGTCACGCTGATCGCGCCCGACGGGCGGGTGGTCGCGGAGAGCGAGGAGGCGCCGGAGAGCGTGCCGCGGATGGAGAACCACGCCGAGCGGCCCGAGATCCGCGAGGCGCTGGCCGGCCGGGTCGGGAGCGACCGCCGGGTGAGCGCCACCGTGAACCGGCCGCTCCTGTACGTGGCGGTGCCCGGCGGGCCAGGGGTGGTCCGGGTGGCCGCCCCGCTGGCGGCCACCGACACCATCCTGAGCCACGTTCACAATGCCTTCTTCGGCGCGGCGCTGGTGGCGCTGCTCATCGGGTCGGGGCTGGCCCTGGTGGCGGGACGCTCCATCGCGCGCCCCCTGACCACCATCAGCCAGGCGGCCCGGTCCATTGCGCAGGGCGCGGTGCCGCGCTTCCCCCGCTCCGGCGTGCCGGACATCGACGAGCTGGTCCGGGCGCTGCGCGAGATGCACCAGCAGCTCGATGAGCGCTTTGCCGACCTGCGCCGGGAACGGGCGGAGAGCGCCGCGCTGGTGGAGGCCATGGTCGAGGGAGTCATCGCCGCGGACGCGCGCGGCCGCATCGTGACCGCCAACGGCGCCGCCCGGCGCCTGCTCGGCTACGAGCCGGAGGCCACCCTCCCCGCCCTGCCGCAGCTCTTCCGCGCCAAGGCGGCGCGCGAGGTGGTGGACGCGGTCCTGGATGGGCAGCGCATTCCGGAGCGCGAGCTGGAGCTCGACGGGCAGTCCGTCCTGCTCTCGGCCCGCCCCCTCGCCCACGGCGGCGCCCTGCTGGTGCTGCACGACGTCACCGAGCTGCGCCGCCTGGAGACGGTCCGGCGGGACTTCGTGGCCAACGTCTCCCACGAGCTCAAGACCCCCCTCACCTCCATCTCCGGCTACGCCGAGACCCTGGTGCAGGACCCGCCCGACGCGGAGACCATGCGACGGTTCCTCGGGGTGATCCACAACAACGCGCGCCGGATGCAGCGGCTGGTGGACGGGCTGCTCGACCTCTCGAAGATCGAGTCGGGGGGGTGGCGGCCCGCGCCGGAGCCGGTGGAGATCGGCGCGGTGGCCCGGGAGAGCTGGGGCCTGCTCGCCGACCGGGCCGAGCAGCGGAAGATCAGCTACCTGGGCAGCGTGGGACCGGAGGCCGCCTCCGTCTTCGCGGACCCGGACGCCGTGCGGCAGGTGCTCAGCAACCTGTTCGACAACGCCATCCGCCACACCCCGGCCGGCGGCCGGATCACCTTCAGCGCCGCGCGCCGGGATGGCGGGGTCCAGCTCGAGGTGCGCGACACCGGTGCCGGGATCCCCGCCGACCACCTGCCCCGCATCTTCGAGCGCTTCTACCGCGCCGACCCGGGGCGCGCGCGGGACGATGGCGGCACCGGCCTGGGCCTCGCCATCGTGAAGCACCTGGTCGAGGCCCATGAGGGCGAGGTCGACGCGGAGAGTCAGCTCGGCCGGGGCACCGCCATCCGCTGCTGGTTCCCCGACGAGGCCGGCATCCGATCGTGACGTAGCCTCCACCGGTCCGTGACACCGGCCGGCGATGCTTCGGCGAACGGGACGAGGAGGATTCCCTGCGCCGCATGCTGCTGAGGCTTACCACCCAGGACCGCCGGCTGGTCGCCGCGCTGGCGCGCCGCGAGGCGCCGGAGTGGCTTGACCGCGGCTTCCGCGTCCTCACCCATGCCGGCGGGGCCACGGCCACGATCAGCCTCTCGCTCGGGCTGATGCTGCATCCGGCCACCCGCGGCGCGGGTCTGGTCACGGGGGCGGCCAACCTGCTCTCCCACCTCGCGGTGCAGGGTCTCAAGCGCGCGATCGTCCGTCCCCGCCCCTCGCTCGCGATGCCGGGCGTCACCCCGCTGGCGCGGATCCCCGACCACTTCTCGTTCCCCTCCGGGCACTCCGCCGCGGCCATGGCGGTGGCGCTGGGCCTGCTGCTCGCGTTGCCCCTCGTCGGGCTGCCGGCGCTGGCGGTGGCGCTGCTGGTGGGGATGTCGCGGGTGTACCTGCGGGTGCACTACGCCACGGACGTGGTCGTCGGCCAGGCGCTTGGCGCCGGCGCGGCCGTGCTCGCGCACCTGAGCCTCTCGTAGTCCGCCTCGAGCTCGTCGAGCTCGCGATTCCAGTCCCGCCCCACTGCGAAGGCCCGCGCCGCCTGCCCCATCGCCGCGCGGCGCGGCTCGTCGCCCGCCAGCTCCACGATCCGGTCGGCGAAGCCGGCGGCATCGCCCGCCGGCACCAGGCATCCGGTGATCCCCTCCCGCAGGTTCTCGGGGATGCCGCCTGCCGCCGCGCCGATCACCGGCACCCCCGAGGCCAGCGCCTCGAGCGCCACCAGGCCGCAGGTCTCCGTGGGCGAGGGAAAGACGAACAGCTCCGCATCGGCGTAGATCCCGGCCAGCGCCTCGCGCGGGAGAAAGCCCAGGTGGCGCGCGAAGGGGAGCGCAGCGCGGACGGCGGCGGCTTCGGGGCCGTCGCCGGCCACCGTGAACCGGGCCCGATCCCCCAGCCGCGCCTGCGCCAGCGTGAACGCCGCCACCAGCGTGGCGACGTCCTTCTCCACGGCCAGCCGACCGACGTGCAGCACCTCGAGGGGCGCGGCGCCCCGCGGACGAGCGCGCCGGGACGGATGGAAGAGGGCGGTGTCCACCCCGCGCCCCCAGACCACCGGTCGGGGCACGCCGAGCGCAAGCAGGTCATCCCGGGTGGCGGCGCTCGGGGTCTGGGTGAAGGCCGCGCCCGCGTGGAAGCGCCGCAGCCACGCCCTGGTGGGACCCACGGCCCAGTTCCCCAGGTACTCCGCGGCGTAGCGCGGGAAGTCGGTGTGGAAGGAGGTGACCACCGGCAGGCCGCGGCGCCGGGCGTACGCCCCGCCGAAGAGGCCCAGCGGTCCCTCGGTCACCAGGTGGACCAGGTCCGGCCCGAAGCCGTCGAGGGCCCGAGCCAGTCCTCGGCCCCAAGGCCACGAGAGCCGCACTTGCGCGTAGCCGGGACAGGGCACCGCCGCGAGGCGGAGTACCCCGGACTCGTCGTCGGTGGGGCGGTCGTAGCGCGGCGAGAGGATCATGACCTCATGCCCGCGACGCCGGAGGCCGTCCCGCATGGTCGCGAGCACGGTGGTGACCCCGTTCACCTCGGGCCGGAAGGTGTCCGTGCAATAGAGGATTCGCATGCGGGAAGGCTCAGGTCACGCCGTCACGCGGCCACTACGGATAGGTCACGAGCGCGCGACACGGCGCCAGCCGTGCCCCATCCGGGACCGGGGCATCATGGATCGGTGACACGCCGGACCGAAGATTGCTCCACGACTCTACTCATGGAGTGATTGTGCCTGCTGGGTACCGGAGGGTGCTGCTGGTCATCATCGATGGGCTCCGTCCCGACGCCGTCACGGCCGCGGGCATGCCGACACTCGATCGGCTGATGACGCTGGGCTGGCGGGCAGGCGCGGCCACGACCGTGCGGCCGAGCGTCACCGTGGCGGCCCTCACGTCGCTGGCGACCGGGGTGTCTCCCGCACGGCACGGGATCGACCACCCGAGTCTGACCCGGCTGGGCCGAATCCGGGGCCTGGCACCGCTTCCGGTCGAACTCCGGCGGCACGGCGTGGAGACCACCATCCTTGCCCCCACCCTCGGCGGCGCCACCCGCTGGATGGCCGGTGCGCTGCTGCGCCTGGGCGGCGTGTCCCGGCTGGGGGGAGGGACCGGCGCCCCCGGGCTCCTGCTCGAACAGGCGGCGCTGCACCTCGCGGCAGCCAGCGGGCCAGCCTTCGTGGTGGCGTACGTCAACGACACCGATCTCGCCGGGCACGCCTGGGGCTGGATGTCGGCACCTTACCTCCAGGCCGCGGCGATCATCGACCGCGGCCTGCGCCACCTCGAGCCGCTGCTCGAGGACCCCGAGACGCTGGTGATCGTCACGGCCGATCACGGCGGAGGCGGGGTGCTCCCCAACGATCACGATCATCCGCACCCGATCAATGACCGCATACCGCTGGTGCTCCTCGGGACCGGGGTGCAGCGGACGGACGCGCCGGCAGGGTCGGCGCACCTGCTGGATATCCCGCCCACCGTCCTGTGGAGCCTGGGGGCGGCGATCCCCGCCCAGTACGAGGGGCGGGTGCTCAGTGAAGCCTTCGCGCCGGCCGAGGTGCTGGCGTGAGCCGGGAGGCGTCCCCGCGGCCGCCCAGGCCTGTGCCGCCCGAATCAGCGCCGGCTGGCCAGCCAGCGAATCGCCCTGGCGGTCCCGGGCCCCTGCTTGCCCTCGTCCTGTCTTCAGAGGACGCCCTCTTTCGTGACCCTTTCGCGGAGTTCTGCCCCAGCGGGCGCTGAGGAGCCCCTCATCGGGTGTCGTTACCTGGACGTTACCAAGCTGGACGGTGTTTGTGACGGTGTCCGGACTGATTGACCCCGGTCACTGGAGCGGTCTCGTGCTGCTCCCGCCTCTTCCACTCGTCCAGAGGACCGTCATGCTTCGCACCCGCCTCATCGGCGTCGGCCTGCTCTCCCTGCTCGGCGCGGCGTCCGCCGCGGCCCAGACCACCTATCCGAGCGTCAAGGTCACCGGCCGGCTGCAGAGCCAGTTCTACTACTTCGGCAACGAGGACTACGCCGCCACGACTGGCCCCCAGTCCAGCTTCTTCCTTCGCCGGGCCCGGGTCGAGGCGCGGGTGGCATTGAACGAGTACGTCCTCGCGTACATCCAGCCCTCGTTCGAGGGTGGCCGGGCGGCGGCCTCCAGCAGCTGCACCTCCACTTTGGACACGCTGGCGAACACCGTCACCACCAAGTGCACCAACGGCAACGGCGGCATCCGCCTGCGTGACGCCTGGATCGACGTGCGCCTCTCGAAGCCGGAGGCGCCCACCGCCTTCACGGTGCGGTTCGGCCAGGAGAAGCGCCCATTCAGCCGGTACGAGCTCACCTCCTCGAACAACCTGCCGTCGATCGAGCGGGGCGCCGGCCGGGGGCTGGTCGCGTCGCAGAGCAACGAGCTGTTCGAGAAGCAGGGCCTGCTTTCCCATGATGTCGGTGTGAGCGGGCGGGTCGAGCGGAAGCTGGACGCCACCGGGCGGATGGTGTCGCTGGTGGCGGGGATCTACAACGGCCGCGGCGAGTCGCTCAACGACAACAACAACGCCAAGTCGTTCGGCATCCGGGCCTCGGCGGACGTCTGGAACAAGCTGAGCGTGGGCGGCGCGTACTTCTCGCACGACCAGATCGTCGGCGCCGACAGCGCCTTCCGCAACAAGGGCTACGGGGTGGACGCGCAGTGGAGCAAGGTGGGTGAGCCCGGGCTCTTCGTGCTGGCCGAGGTGCTGAGCGGCGAGCAGGCCAACGCCGGGCGGACCAAGATGCTCGGCCTGCAGGGCCTGGCGGCGTACAACATCCGGATGGCGAGCCCGACCTCCTGGCTGTACGCGATCGAGCCGTCCCTCCGCATGGATGTCGCCGATCCGGACACCGACACCGACGACGACGGGGCCACCCTGATCACGGGGTCGGTCGCCTTCTACATGACGAGCAAGGCGCTGCTGCGGGTCGGGGTGGACCACCAGAGCTTTCAGGCCAGCGGCGCCAAGAGCATCACCGGCGTCCGGGGCTCGATGCAGGTCAACTTCTAGCCGGCGTGACGGGTTCGTGACAGAGCCGGGGGCGGTCCGTGACCGTCCCCGGCGTTCTTCCGCCCGGGTCGCAGGTGCGGCCCGAGCCGATCAACCGAGTCCAAGGAGCGTATTCATGTCTGCTGGTCTGCTGCGCGGCCGCCTCGCCCTGGTGGCGCTGCTCGCCGCCGGTGCTGCCTCCCAGGCCGAGGCGCAGAAGCTCACGGGGGCCGGGGCGACCTTCCCCAACCCGATCTACACCAAGTGGTTCGATGCCTACAGCAAGAAGGCCGGTGTCCAGATCAACTATCAGTCGATCGGGTCGGGCGGCGGCATCCGGCAGTTTACCGAGGGCACCGTCGACTTCGGGGCCAGCGACGGGCCGATGAACGAGAGCCAGATCCAGGCCGTGTCGGGCAACGTGGTGCATATCCCGACGGTCCTGGGCTCCGTCGTGGTGACCTACAACCTGCCCTCGCTCGGCACGACCCAGATCAAGCTCGACGGCAGCACCCTCGTCGATATCTTCATGGGCCGGATCACCAAGTGGAACGACAAGCGGATCCAGGCGCTGAACCCGGGCATCGCGCTGCCGGGCATCGACCTGATCCCCGTCCACCGGTCGGACGGATCCGGGACCACCTACGTGTTCACCGACTACCTGACCAAGTACTCGCGGGAGTGGAAGGACAAGGTCGGGTATGCCACATCCGTCAACTGGCCGGTGGGGCTCGGCGGCAAGGGCAATGAAGGCGTGACCCAGCAGGTGAAGCAGGTGGAAGGCGCGGTTGGATACGTGGAACTGATCTACGCCATCGCCAACAAGCTCCCCTTCGCGCAGATCAAGAACTCCGCGGGCGCCTTCGTGGTGCCGACACTCGAATCCACGACGGCAGCGGCCGGCAGCGTGAAGCTCGCGAAGGACACCGACTTCCGGGTGTCCATCACCAACGCCCCCGGCGCCGCCACCTACCCGATCTCCTCGTACACCTGGCTTCTGGTCAAGGTGGACAATCCGGACGCCACCAAGGCCAAGTTGATCCGGGACTTCCTGGCGTGGATGATCACGGATGAGGCCCAGAACATGGCAAAGGACCTGTCCTATGCCCCACTCCCCGCCGGTATCCGGGAATTGATCGCGGAGCGGATCCGTAGCCTTCGGAGCGCCGGCAAGCCGATCGCGTCGAACTAGCCTGCGACGCCTCCGGGCTGCGTGACAGCGGGACCGGGGTTTGCCCCGGCCCCGCTGTGTTGTTCCGGGCGACGTGACACATCCGTTACAATCCCGTGACCGTTCGGGGAGGGGGCCCCGGTACACTCCCGGCCATGACGTCAGCCCCGCCTCCCGAGGCCTCACCGCCTGCCGCGGCCCTCCCCACCCTTGAAGCCTCCCGGCGTGGGGACCGGGTCTTCAAGGGCCTGCTTACGATGACGGCGCTGGCGGTCCCGGTGCTGATGGGATTCCTGGTCTACGAGCTGTATGACGGCGCCCACCTGGCCATCGACCGGTTCGGCCTCCGGTTCATCACCGGCAACGTCTGGGACCCGGTGGCTGAGGAGTTCGGGGCGCTGCCGCTCATCATCGGGACCCTGGTCTCGTCCTGCCTCGCGCTCCTCATCGCCGTCCCGTTATCGCTGGGCGTGGCGGTCTACCTGACCGAGTTCGCCCCGACGGCGATCCGCCAGCCCATCGCCTTCCTGATCGAGCTCCTCGCGGCGATCCCGAGCGTGGTGTACGGGCTGTGGGGCATCTTCGTGCTGATCCCGGCCCTCAAGTCGACCGTGTTCCCGTTCCTCCGGGAGACCCTCGGGTTCCTCCCGTTCTTCCAGGGCCCGATCTACGGGCCGTCGATGGGCGCCGCCAGCATTATCCTGGCCATCATGGTGATGCCATTCATCATGTCGGTGGCCCGGGAGGTCCTGCTGGCGGTCCCCGGCACCCAGCGGGAGGCGGCGCTGGCGCTCGGGGCCACCCGCTGGGAGGCGGTCATGTCGGCCATCATCCCGTACGCCCGTTCGGGGATCATCGGGGCGGTGATCCTGGGCCTGGGCCGGGCGCTGGGCGAAACGATGGCCGTCACCATGCTGATCGGCAACCGGAACGAGATCTCCGCCTCGCTCTTCGCGCCCGGCTATACCATGGCCGCGGTGATCGCCAACGAGTTCACCGAAGCGGTCGGCGACATGCACCTGGCGGCGCTCGCGTACGTCGCGCTGGTGCTCTTCATGCTCACGGTGCTGGTGAACGCCGCGGCGCGCCTGCTGATCTGGCGCGTGTCAGGGCGCGCGCCGGCCGGCGGGAAGGGGGCCTGAGCATGAACCGCCGCGTCTGGCGCCGCTGGGTGAGCAATGGCATGGTGGGACTGATGATCGTCGCCGTGGTCCTGGCGGTGCTCCCACTCCTGCTGATCCTGCTCAACCTGCTGGTCAAGGGTGCCGGCAGCCTGTCGGTCGCGTTCTTCACCCGGATGCCGGTCCCTGCGGGCGAGACCGGCGGCGGCGTGGCGCACGCCATCGTGGGCACGCTGATCATCGTCGGCATGGCCAGCGTGATCGGCCTGCCCTTCGGCATCGGCGCCGGCATCTACTGCGCCGAGTTCCCCCGGACCCGCCTGGCACTGGCAACCCGGTTCATCGCCGACGTGATGAACGGGACCCCATCGATCGTGGTCGGCGTGTTTGCCTGGGCGCTGATCGTGGCGCGCACCAAGCAATTCTCGGCGCTCGCCGGCAGCGCGGCGCTGGCGATGCTGATGATCCCGATGGTCATGCGCACCACGGAGGAGCTGATCAAGCTCGTGCCCAACTCGCTCCGGGAGGCCGCCCTGGCGCTGGGCTACCCGCGGTGGCGCACCACCCTGAGCATCGTCCTGCGGACGGCGCTCCCCGGGATCGTCACGGGCAGCCTGCTCGCGGTGGCCCGGGTGGCGGGCGAGACCGCCCCCTTGCTGTTCACGGCGCTGGGCAGCCAGTTCATGAGCCTCAACCTCACCGAGCCGATGGCGGCGCTCCCCCTGACCGTGTTCAACTACGCCATCGGTCCCTACGAGGAGTGGCACCGCTATGCGTGGGCCACGGCCCTGGTGCTGATCCTCGTGGTGCTGGTGCTCAGCCTGGCGGCCCGGCTGGCCACCCGGCGGAGATTCCAGCTCAATGGCTGAGGCGCCCATCCGGATCAGCACCGAGCACCTGACGGCCGTGTATGGCAAGTTCACGGCGGTGAAGGACGTGTCGCTCGCGTTCCGGGCCAATACCGTCAACGCGCTGATCGGGCCGTCGGGGTGCGGCAAGTCCACCTACCTGCGCACGCTCAACCGGATGCACGAACTGTCCGACGGTGGCTGGATCACCGGCAAGGTGCTGCTCGACGGTGAGGACATCTATGGCCCGAAGGTGAGCCCCATGCAGCTCCGCCGGCGCATCGGGATGGTGTTCCAGAAGCCGACCCCCTTCCCCACGATGTCGATCTATGACAACGTGGCGGCGGGCCTGCGGCTCAACGGCCGGGTGGCCCGGCGGGCGCTCGACGAGGTGGTGGAACGCTCGCTCCGGCAGGCCGCGCTGTGGGACGAGGTCAAGGACCGCCTGGGGACGAGCGCGCTGGCGCTCTCCGGCGGGCAGCAGCAGCGGCTGTGCATCGCGCGGACCATCGCGCCGCGGCCGGAAGTGGTGCTGCTGGACGAGCCCACCGCCTCCCTCGACCCGGGCGGGACCCAGCGCATCGAGGAGCTGGTCTTCGAGCTCAAGCGGGCCTTCACGATCGTGATCGTGACCCACAACATGCAGCAGGCCGCCCGGGTGAGTGACACCACGACCTTCTTCTACATGGGGTCCATGATCGAGACGGGCCCCACCCGCCAGATCTTCACCGCCCCGCGCGAAGAACGCACGGAAGCCTACATCACGGGACGTTTCGGATGAGCCCCATGACCACGAACCCCGCGACACCCGGCTCCGTGCCGGCCCCGAGCCCGGCCGCCGCGCCGGCCCTGCCGCTCCTGCGGACCACCCTGACCCCGCGGGCCTCCCAGCCGGCGGCGGTGCCCGGGACGGCCCCCGCGGTCAGCGCGCGGGACTTCCGCTTCAGCTACGACGGGCGCACGCCCACCCTCAAGGGCATCACCCTCGACATCGCCCCGCGGATGGTCACGGCGATCATCGGGCCGTCGGGGTGCGGCAAGTCGACCTTCCTGCGCTCGATCAACCGGATGCACGATCTCATCCCCGCCCACAAGTACGAGGGAGAGATCCTGCTCCACGGCACTTCGATCTTCGCGCCCGGCACCGACCTGGTGACGCTGCGGCAGCGGGTGGGAATGGTGTTCCAGCGCCCCAACCCGTTCCCCAAGTCGATCTACGACAACGTGGCGTACGGCCCGACCCTCAACCGGCTGGTGCCCCGCCGCGACATCCCGGACCTGGTGGAGCGGTGCCTGCGGCAGGCCGCCCTGTGGGACGAGGTGAAGGACCGGCTGGAGGAACCAGGTACCGGGCTCTCGGGCGGCCAGCAGCAGCGGCTGTGCATCGCGCGGGCGCTGGGCAACCAGCCCGACATCCTCCTCATGGACGAACCCTGCTCGGCGCTCGACCCGATCGCCACCCAGAAGGTCGAGGAGCTGATCTTCGAGCTCAAGGCGGCGTACACGATCGTGATCGTGACCCACAACATGCAGCAGGCCGCGCGGGTGAGCGACGTGACGGCGTTCTTCGACCGGGGCGAGCTGATCGAGACCGGCGACACCGAGCGGGTGTTCACCACCCCGGCGAACGAGCGGACGGAAGCGTACATTACCGGGAGATTCGGATGAGCGTCGACATGCACCGGCACTTCCACGACGAGCTGAACGACGTGAAGGTCCGCCTGCTCACCATGTCCGGGGAGGCCGAGGCGGCCCTCGGCCTGGCCGTGGAGGCCCTGCTCGAGCGGGATGGCGCCAAGGCGCAGGCGGTCATCCAGAACGACCGGGTGATCGACACCATGGAGATGGAGGTCGAGGAGACCTGCATCAACCTGCTGGCCCTGCAGCAGCCGATGGCGCGCGACCTCCGCATGCTCACCTCCGCGCTCAAGATCGCCAACGACCTCGAGCGGGTGGGGGATCACGCGGTGAACATCGCCCAGTCGGCGGCGCGGCTGGCGCAGGCCCGGCCGATCACCCCCGAGCCCGAGATCGTCGAGATGGCGCGGCTGGCCCGCGACATGCTCTCCGACGCCCTCGAGGCCTTCATCCGCGGCGACGCCGACGAGGCCCGGGAGATCTGCCTCCGGGACGACAAGGTGGACACCCTGCACCGCTCGGTGTTCCGCATCCTGCTCACCCACATGATGGAAGACCCGCACATGATTGGCGCGGGGATGGAGCTCTTCCTGGTGAGCCGCAACCTCGAGCGGGTGGCCGACCTGGCCACCAACGTGGCGGAGGACGTCGTGTTCCTGGTCGAAGGGAAGTCCATCAAGCACCACGCCGAGGACCGGGGCGAGCCCCGGAGCTCGGGCACGCACCGGAGCCCCCCCGCCGCATGACCGTCGTCGCCCTCCCCGAGCGCCGCGAGCGCCTGGCCGCCATCGACGTCGGCTCCAACTCGGTGCGCCTGCTGGTGGCCGAGTACGGCCCCGAGTCCGGCATCACGGTGATCGACGAAGTGAAGGAGCAGCCCCGTCTGGCCGCGGGGGTGGCGCAGACCGGCCGCCTCGACGACCTGGCCATGGCGCGGGCGATCGAGGCGCTGCGCCTGATGGTCGGCGTCGCGGAGCGCCGCGGCGTGAGCCGCACGGCGGCGGTGGCCACCGCGGCGGTCCGGGAGGCCACCAACGGCGAGGCGTTCATCCGCCGGGTCAAGGAGGAGGTCGGCCTCGAGCTCCGCATCATCGACGCGGACACCGAGGCCGCGCTCTCCTACCGGTCGGTGGCGCATCACTTCCCGCTCGAGGGCGGACGCACCGTGGTGGCCGACATCGGCGGCGGGAGCCTGGAGCTGATCGGCGCGGTGGACGGCCTGATCGAGCACAGCCTGTCACTCCCCTTCGGGGCGGTCCGGCTCACCGAACTGCATCTCTCCGGGGCCCCCGATCCGCGCGCGGCGGTCAAGCGCCTGCGGGAGTACCTGCGGCGGCAGTTCCGCCGCAAGCTGCCGATCCGGGACTGGGCCGCCCCGACCCTCATCGGCTCGGGCGGCTCGTTCACCAACCTGGGCCGCATGGCCGCCGCGCGCCGCGGGCTCTCCGCCGCCGACCCGGTGCATGGGGCCAGCGTGACGATCGCCGAGGTGGAGCACCTGCTCGACTGGCTCACCGCGATGAGCCCTGACAAGCGCGCCCAGGTGGACGGCCTCTCCCCCCATCGCGCGGACATCATCCTGGCCGGGCTCGCCGTGACCGCCGAGGTGCTGGAACGGATCGAGGCGCGCGAGGTGAAGGTGAGCGCCTTCGGCCTGCGGGAGGGGCTGCTGCTCGAGATGGCGGGCGCCGCCGTCGCGCCGGCGGCGGTGGAGCCGCTCCGCCTCATCCGCGAGTTCGCCGAGCGCTGCCACGTGGACCGGCGGCACGCGGAGCATGTCCGGGTGCTGGCGCTCAATCTCTTCGACCTGCTGTCGGACAAGCTCGACGCCGCCCCCGAGGAGCGGGGCCTGCTCGAGGCGGCCGCGCTGCTGCACGACGTCGGCCAGCTGGTGAGCTACCGGAAGCATCAAAAGCACAGCTACCAGCTCATCATCCACGCCGACCGCCTGCCCTTCTCCCCCCGGGAGCGCCAGCTGGTGGCGCTCATCAGCCGCTACCACCGGCGCCGGGGGCCCCGCAAGCAGCACGCGGTGTTCGGGGTGCTGCCCAAGCCGGACCAGCAGCTGGTGCGGCGGCTCGCGGGGATGCTGCGGGTGGCGGAGGGGCTCGACCGCGGGCACACGGCGATCGTCGAGAAGCTGGCGCTGGAGTTCTGCCCCACCCGCCTCACCATCAAGGCGGTGCCCCGGTATGCCGGCGCCGACCTCGCGCTGGAGTGCTGGGGGGCGGAGGAGCAGGCCGATGTGCTGGCGCGCGTGATGGCGCGCGAGGTGAAGGTGGAACCGGCCGTCTAGCCCCCCGCGGCGGACGCGCCGGCATGACCGGCGTCCGCCGCGAGCAGGTCACCCAGGGGCCGCCCCGCCCCCACGGCCGGCCATCCCGCCGCCGCGGAGGTGCCGAGCCGGCTGGCGCCCGCGCGGAGCATCCGCAGCGCGTCGTCGACGGTCCGGACGCCCCCCGAGGCCTTCACCCCGGCCCGGTCCCCCACGACCCGCCGTATCAGCTGCACCGCCTCGACGGTGGCGCCGCCCGCCGGGTGGAAGCCGGTCGAGGTCTTCACGTACAGCGCTCCCGCCTCGACGGCGGCGCGGCAGGCGAGTTCCAGCTCCCGCGGCGTGAGGGCCGCGGACTCCACGATCGCCTTCACCGGCCGGCCCCGGGCGGCGTCGACGACCGCGGTGACCTCGTCGCAAACCTCCTCCCAGCGCCCCCCTTTCACCGACCCCAGCGGGAGGACCATATCCACCTCGGTGGCCCCGTCGGCCACCACCAGGCGGGTCTCGGCCGCCTTGGCCACCAGGCCGTTGGCGCCGAGGGGGAAGCCCACCACCGCCACCACCGCCACCGGGCTCCCTCGCAGCCGGGCCACGGCCTCGCCCACCCACTGGCCGTGCACGCAGATGGCACCGAAGCGGAGCCGGACGGCCTCGTCGCACAGCCGGGCGATCTCCTCCGCCGTGGCCTCGGGCTTGAGCAGGGTGTGATCCACCAGGGCGGCGAGCGGGGCGGCGAGGTGCGGCAGCAGCCAGGGAGCGGGCATCAGCGAAGTCCGTGCACGGAGCGGTGGGCGGCGAGCAGGTCGGGGTCACGGAACAGCGGGGTGAGCAGCAAGCCGCCGAGGAAGCCCCCCACGTGGGCCCAGAAGGCGACACCGCCGCCCTCGGTGGGCGCCACGGTGCCGCTCAGCAGCTGCAGCAGGAACCAGTACCCGAGCATCACGTAGGCGGGGATCACCATCATCCGGGCGAAGATGCCGAGAAAGACGAACGTCACCACGCCGGCCCGGGGGTAGAGCGCCACGTAGGCGCCCATCACTCCACCGATGGCGCCCGACGCGCCCACCATCGGGATCAGGGACCCGGGGCCCGCAGCCGTCTGCGCCCCCGCCGCGGCGAGCCCGGCGAGCAGGTAGAACAGCAGGAAGCGCCCCCGCCCCATGACATCCTCGACGTTGTTCCCGAAGACGTGGAGGAACCACATGTTCCCGATCAGGTGCATCCAGCTGCCGTGCAGGAACATCGAGCTGAGCGGCACCAGAACCCCGCCGGTGTACTCCGCGGGGCAGATCCCCCCGGCGGCCGGGACGCTGGCCCCGAGATGCCCCAGCAGGTCGGCGGGGATGAGCCCGTAGGCGCAGATGGACCGGGTGAGCAGCGGCTCCGATCCCATCCCCTGCACCAGCACCCACACGCCAACGTTCAGCCCGATCAGGGCGTAGGTGATGACCGGCGTACGGAGCGTCGGGTTCTCATCGCGGATCGGCAGCATGCGGGAATATCCCCGCCCGCCGCGCGGGTGACAACCGCCACGCCGCGCCCCATATTGGCGGGCGCACTCCCGGCGACCCGGCGCCCCCACTCACCTCAAGGCGAGCCCCTCATGCCAGACATCGGCGTCCTGCATCCCCAGATCGTGCACTTCGTGGTGGCCCTCGGCATCGTGGGCGTCTTGTTCCGCATCGTCTCGCTGAGCGGCGCGCTGGCGTGGACCAAGCCGGCGGCCACCGTCCTGCTGCTCGTGGCCGCCGTCGCGGCGCTCGCCGCGGCCAAGTCGGGCGAGGAAGCGCACGGACCCGCCGAGCGAATCCCCGGCGCCCGTGAGGCGGTGCATGAGCACGAGGAGGCGGGCGAGTGGGCCCGCAACGTCTTCCTGCTGATCGGGCTGCTGGAGGTGGCTGGCGTGGCGCTGCGGCAGAAGCCGGCGGGCAAGTGGCTCCTGGTGGCGTCGGGCGTGGCGGGCCTCGCGGGCATCGGTGCCCTGTACCGGGCCGGTGAAGCGGGCGGTGAACTGGTGTACAGCTACGCGGGGGGCGTGGGCACCCGGTCCGGTGAAGCGGCGGACGTGCAGCGGCTGCTGACGGCCGGCCTGTACCACCAGGCGGCGGCGGCCCGGGAAGCCGGCCGGCCCGAGGAGGCGGCGCGCCTGACGGAGGAGCTCGCCCGGCAGCACCCGGAGGATGCCGGCATCCGCCTGCTGGTCATCGAGTCGCAGTTCCAGGACCGGAAGGACTTCGCCGGCGCCCTCGCCGCCCTGGACCAGGTTCCGGTGCCGGCCGAGGATCCACGGCTGGCCGTCCGGCTGGGCCTGATGCGCTCGGACATCTACGTGGCCGCCGGGCACCCCGACTCGGCACGGGCCACGCTGACCGCACTGGCCCAGCAGTTCCCCGACAGCCGGTGGATCAAGGACGCGCTGGACCGGATCAAGTAGGGCCCCGCACTTCACGGGCTGGCAGGTCGGCCGCCTCGGCCTGCCAGCCCACCACCCGCCTGGTCGCCGCACTGCCATTTCAGGCCAAAAAGGCAGTTTTTCGCGGTACGCCCCTTGCCTTGAGCGGGGGCGACGCCGAACGCGTTGGCCGGCAAGGCCTTAACAGGCGCCGGCCCATCCCACGGCAGACGAAAGGATCAGGACATGGGCTCCAAAATCATTGGCATCGACCTCGGCACGACCAACTCGGTGGTGGCGGTCATGGAGGGCGGCGACCCGGTCGTCATCCCCAACGCCGAGGGCGGGCGGACCACCCCCTCGGTGGTGGCGTTCACCAAGGACGGGGAGCGGTTGGTGGGCCAGGTGGCCAAGCGCCAGGCGGTCACCAACCCGAAGCAGACCATCTTTTCCATCAAGCGGTTCATGGGCCGGAAGATCTCCGAGGTGACGGAGGAGTCCCGGCGCGTGCCGTACAAGATCGACACCGGCCCCAACGGGCTGGCGTCGGTGGAGATCGCGGGCAAGAAGTACACGCCGCCCGAGATCTCGGCGATGATCCTCCAGAAGATGAAGCAGACGGCCGAGGACTACCTGGGCCACAAGGTCGAGAAGGCGGTGATCACCGTCCCGGCCTACTTCAACGACTCGCAGCGTCAGGCCACCAAGGACGCGGGCAAGATCGCGGGCCTCGAGGTGCTGCGGATCATCAACGAGCCGACGGCGGCGGCGCTGGCGTATGGGCTCGACAAGAAGAAGGAAGAGAAGGTCGCGGTGTTCGACCTCGGCGGCGGCACCTACGACATCTCGGTGCTGGAGCTGGCCGAGGGCGTCTTCGAGGTGAAGAGCACCAACGGCGACACCCACCTGGGCGGCGACGACTTCGACCAGCGGCTGATCGACTGGCTGGTGGCCGAGTTCAAGAAGGACCAGGGCATCGACCTCTCCAAGGATGCCATGGCGCTGCAGCGCCTCAAGGAAGCGGCCGAGAAGGCCAAGATGGAGCTGTCGAGCACCCAGCAGACCGACATCAACCTGCCGTTCATCACGGCGGACCAGTCGGGCCCCAAGCACCTCAACGTGCAGCTCACCCGGGCCAAGTTCGAGCAGCTGGTGGACGACCTGATCCAGCGCACCCTGCCGCCGATGCAGCAGGCGCTCAAGGACGCGGGCCTCGACCCGAAGGACATCGACGAAGTGATCCTGGTGGGCGGCTCGACCCGGATCCCGAAGATCCAGGAGATCGTGAAGACGTTCTTCGGCAAGGAGCCGAACAAGTCGGTGAACCCCGACGAGGTGGTGGCGATCGGCGCGGCCATCCAGGGCGGCGTGCTGGGTGGCGAGGTGAAGGACGTGCTGCTGCTCGACGTGACCCCGCTGTCGCTCGGCATCGAGACGCTGGGCGGGGTGACCACGGTGCTGATCCAGCGGAATACGACGATCCCGACCAAGAAGTCGGAGGTCTTCTCCACCGCCGAGGACAACCAGACCACGGTCGAGATCCACGTGCTGCAGGGCGAGCGCCAGATGGCCATCGACAACCGGACCATCGGCAAGTTCCAGCTCACCGGGATCCCGCCGGCCCCGCGCGGGATGCCGCAGGTCGAGGTGACCTTCGACATCGACGCCAACGGCATCCTGCACGTCTCGGCCAAGGACAAGGCCACGGGCAAGGAGCAGAAGATCCGGATCGAGGCCTCCAGCGGGCTGTCGGACGCCGAGATCGAGAAGATGGTGAAGGGCGCCGAGGCCCACGCCGCGGATGACAAGAAGCGGCGCGACCAGATCGAGGCCCGCAACCAGCTGGACGCGCTGGTGTACAAGGTGGAGAAGGACAGCAAGGAGTGGGTGGAGCGGCTGGCGGCCGACGCCAAGGGCCGGCTCGACAACGCGGTCGAGGGGGCGAAGGGCGCGCTCAAGACCGGCGATCCGGAGCTGATCCAGAAGGCCCTGGACGAGCTCAACGGGGCCTACTCCGCGGCCGGCGCCTCGCTCTACCAGGCGGCCCAGTCGGCCCAGTCGGCCGGCGGCTCCACGGGGGAGGCCGGCGCGGCCGGCGCCACCGAGAAGCCCAAGGACGACGTGGTCGAGGCGGACTACGAGATCGTGGACGACACCAAGAAGTCGTAAGCGGCTCGGAGGCAATCGGTTAAGGCAGGCCCGGGCAGCGGGAAACGGGAAGCGTGGCACCGGCGCAGGCGACGGGGCGCCCGCTTCCCGGTTCCCGTTTCCCGTCCCCCGGCGGGTGGTGCGACCTGCGCCACCGACCGGGCATCCACAGAGGGTTAGATTCCACCAGCCCTGATTCGGAGATCCCGATGTCGGTTCGCACGCTCAATTGGCTCAAGTTCGGCAGCCTGATCACCCTCGCCTTTGCGCTCGGCCTGCTCTTCGCCGGCCTGCTCGACCTCCCCAGCCGGGGCGTGGCGCAGGAACGGGTCCGGCCCGCCGGCATCCAGACCGCGACCGCTCCCGCCATCCCGCAGGCGCGGGTGCTGACGGAACTCTCCGACGCCTTCGCGGCCGTCTCCGAGCAGGTCCGGCCGAGCGTGGTGTTCATCCGCAGCCAGCGGACCGAGAAGGCGCGCCGCCTGCCGCCGGGCATGGAGCAGTTCTTCCATGGCCAGCCGCGCGGCCCGCAGGTGGAGCGCGGCAGCGGTTCCGGGTTCATCGTCTCGGCGGATGGCTACATCCTGACCAACAACCACGTGGTGGAGGGCGCCGAGAAGGTGACGGTGCGGCTCTTCGACCGGCGTGAGTTCACGGCCAAGGTGATCGGGAGCGACCCGCTGACCGACGTGGCGGTGGTCAAGATCGACGCGCCCCGGCTGACCCCGGCGGCGTTCGGCAACAGCGACAACACCCGCATCGGGGACTGGGTGCTGGCGGTGGGGAACCCGCTCGGCGACCAGTTCACCTTCACGGTGACCAGCGGCATCATCAGCGGCAAGGGCCGCCGGCTCGACGGCCTGGCGCGCTCCCGCGCCGCCATCGGCGACTTCATCCAGACCGACGCGGCGATCAACCCCGGCAACTCGGGCGGGCCGCTGATCAACGTGCGGGGCGAGGTGGTGGGCATCAACAGCGCGATCGCCAGCGAGACCGGCACCTACATGGGGTACGGCTTCGCCATCCCGATCAACCTGGCGCGGGTGGTGATGAACCAGCTGGTGACCAACGGCAAGGTGCAGCGCGCGGCGCTGGGCATCGAGGTCGGCGACGCCACCGAGAACGACGCCGCCTACGTGGGCCTCAAGGAGATCCGGGGCGTGGTGGTGGGCGGCTTCCCCCAGGGGGTGCAGTCGCCGGCCGAGCGCGCGGGCCTGGAACAGGGCGACGTGATCATCAGCATCGACGGCCAGCCGGTGAACTACGTGGCCCAGCTGCAGCAGCTGGTGGGCTTCCGGCACCCCGGTGAGACCGTGAAGGTGGAGGTGGCCCGCAAGGGCGGCATCCGGAAGACCTTCTCCGTGCGCCTGATGGAGCAGACGAGCGACGACTCCGCGGCCGCCGACGAACAGGAGAAGCCCGAGGCGGCGCCGACGGACGAGTCGGTGTCCTTCGACGAGCTCGGCATCTCGGTGCAGGCGCTCACCTCGCAGATCGCGCAGCAGTTCGAGCTCGATCGCGAGACCCGGGGCGTGATCGTCACCGAGGTGGACCCGAACGGCCCGAGCTACGAGCAGCTCTTCACCCCGGCCGACAACGGGCCGGACATCATCACCGCCATCGAGGGCAAGGCCGTCCGCACCGAGGCCGACCTCAAGGGGGCCATCCGCGACGCCGGCAAGGGCGCGATCGTGACCCTCAAGGTGTACAACGTGCGACTGGAGCGGTCCCGCATCATCCGGATCCGGCTGCAGTAGCCCGCCAGGGGGCGGCTGTCCGGACGGCGCGGGAGCTCACGCTCCCGCGCCGTTCGCCATTCCGGTGCCAGCCGGGCACCGCCGGCGCGTCAGCCGGCGACGTGGTCGGCGGCCCCCGTGATGCCCCCCTCCCGGGCGCAGTGGGCACAGCAGTAGAAGGCGCCCGCGGCCTCGATACCATGGCCGATGATCCGGCACTTGCAGCGCCGACAGACCGGCGCCAGGAGATGGATGGCGCACTCGAAGCAGTCGAAGATCAGCGTCTCGCCAGCCGCGGTGAGCAGCTGGAAGGCGCGGTGGTACTCATTGCCACAGTGGTCGCAGCGTGCCATGGGCCACCTCGCGCGGCAGGGCCGGCCGGGTCCGGTCAGGGGTCGACGTGAATCGTCCCGTCGTTGCGCAGGTACAGGTACAATCCCACCCCGGCCACGCCGGCCCCGGCGATGGTCACCAGGCTCTCATCGACCAGCAGGCCGGTGACGATCCCGGCGAGCCCGACGATCATGAGCACCGACCCCTCGCGCCGCCTGCCGCGCGCCACCATCGGCTCGGCTCCCTGCGTCGCGCCCAGGGGCGCGGGCCCCGCCCGGGCAGGGACCACCGCGCCGAGCGCGGCGTAGGTGCCCGCCGTGGGGCGCAGGGATGGGATGGCCTGCGCCTCGACCGCCTGTCCCGTCGCCAACAGTGCTCCCGCGACCGTCGCCACTCGCAGCATCCGTCGCATGGCTCCCCCAGGAACGTGAAGAAGGCGCGAGCCCTCCCCGGAAGGAGAGCGCTCGCGCCTTCGCCCGATGCCGCGCAGTCGCCGCGGCCCGACAAGGCGGCCCGTTTTGGCACGGGCCCGACTCGGGCCAGCATAGCAGCGCCCGGCGACGGGGACCAGTGACCCCTGTCACCCGGCGCGGCGGTGTCGCAACGTCAGGCAGGCCGGCCCGACCGGCCCCGCGGGACGGGAAGCCGGGGGGGCGATATATTGATGCCACGCGAGCGTGGCGGAACTGGCAGACGCGCAGGACTTAGGATCCTGTGGGGAAACCCGTGTGGGTTCGAGTCCCACCGTTCGCACCTGGCAGCAGCGCGGCCACCCGGACTCCGGGTGGCCGCGCGTCGTTCACCCCCCTCGGGGGCACCGCCCCCCGTCAGGTGCTGTCCCCGGGGATCGGGTCGGGCCCCGGCCCCCGCCAGAGGAAGGCGTCGAACCGGGTCGGGACACCACGGCGGACCGGCACACCGCAGAAAGCGTTCGGGCTGAGCGGCGAGCCGGCGGGCGGCTCCACCTCGATGGTGTAGACCCCCGGGCGCAGGCGGCTGGCCTCGTAGCGACCGGCGGCGTTGCTCCGCACCGTGGCCACCACCACACCGTCGCGGCATGCGGGCGGCGGCGGGGGGGGATTCGTGTCGGTCGGAATGGTGTCGGTCGGGATGGTGTCCGTCGGGATGGTGTCGGTCGGGATGGTGTCGGTCGGGATGGTGTCCGTCGGGACGCTGTCCAGGAAGCCCAGCCGGTCCAGCCGAAGCCCGCCGCTCCACAGCATGGTGTCCGGCGGCGTGGAATCCACCGGGAGGTCGCCGACCCGCACCAGCGTCACGGTGGCTCCCGCCACCGGCACCCGGGTGCTGTCCGGGCCATTGCGGACGGTGAAGACCACGCCGCGCAGTGACGCGGTTCCTGCCCCCCCGCTCCCCTGCACCGCCTGCGAGGCGGGTCCGACCCCGTCCGTGGTGCAGGCCGCAACGAGGCCCAGCGCCACCAGGAACTTCCCTCCGGTACGCATGACGGCTCCTGTACGAAACGTGGAATGAACGTGTGCGACCCGCTCCGGGCGTCGTCCGCCGAAGACACCCGGCTGTCACATACGACCTCCTCCTTCCGTCGGGCGTCACATGTGACGACCGGCGGAGCCGATGGGTCTATCCACGATGAGCGCGTCCGATGCCGACCTGGTGCTGCGGGCCAGACAGGGCGACCTGCGCGCCTATGCGGAGCTGGTCGGGCGCCACCGTGGCGGCCTGCAACGGTATGCGCATCACCTGCTCGGGAACCACGAGGAGGCGGAGGAGGCGCTTCAGGATGCCTTGCTCCGGGCGCACCGGGCGCTGGCCCAGTGCGCCCACCCCGACCGCTTCCGGTCGTGGCTGCTGGCCATCCTGATCAACCGGTGCCGGACCCGGCTGGCGCGGCCACGGCCGCTCCCCGCCGATGGCGAAGACGCGCTCGATCGGGTGGCAGCGGTGGACGATGCCGAGGGCTCCGCGTGGCGCGAGGAGATCGCGCGGGCGCTCGCGGCCCTGCCGGCCGACCACCGGGAGGCGTTCCTGCTCAAGCATGTCGAGGAGTTCAGCTATGAGGAGATGGCGGCCCTCACCGGCGCCTCCGTGCCCGCCCTCAAGATGCGGGTGAGCCGGGCCTGCGAACGCCTGCGGCACCTGCTCGCCGGGGCCTACCGTGGCTGACGCCGACCTGCTGGTGGCGGTGGTGCGGACACTCCAGGCGCCCGCGGACCGGGGGGATGCGGGGCTCCACCGCGCGCTGGCGCAGCTGGCGCGCGAGGCGGCTGCCGCGCGGCGGCGCCGGCGCCTGGGCGGACTCGCCGCGGCGCTGGTCCTCGGGACACTGGGCGTGACCCTGTTCCGGGGCGGGGGGCCCCGCCCGGTGCGGTTCGCGATGGCGGCACCCCAGGCCGCGCAGGTGGCGCTGATCGGCGACTTCAACGACTGGGATCCGCGCGCCAACCCGCTGCGCCGGCAGGCCGGCGAGTGGTCGGTCACGCTCCGGCTGCCCCCGGGCCGCTATCGCTACGCCTTCGTGCTCGATGGCCGGCGCTGGGTCGCGGACCCGGAGACCCCGCAGGCCGAGGACGAGTTCGACACCCCGACGTCCGCGATCACCATCAGCCACTGAGCCACGATGCGCCGCCCCCGACTTCGGATCCTGCTGGCCCTCGGGCTCGCCACCCTGACCACTGGCGCGAGCCGGCTCGCCGCCCAGGACGCCCGGCTCGTTGCGCGCCTCCGGCCGGAGATCCGGGTCGCGGTGGATCACCTGGTGGACAGCGCCCGCGCCGCCGGACTGCCCGCGGAACCGCTGGTGCGGAAGGCACTCGAGGGAGAGAGCAAGGGCGCGGACTCGGGCCGCATCGTCGCCGCGGTCCGCACCCTCGCGCGGCTCCTCGGCGACGCGCGGCGGTCCATCGGACCCGGCGCCTCGGAGGCAGACCTCGTGGCGGGGGCTGCCGCGCTGCGCGCCGGGGCGACGTCGGCGCGACTCGCCGCGCTGGCGGCGCTCCGTCCCCGGGAGTCGCTCACCGTCCCGCTCAGCGTGCTCGCCGACCTGCTCACGGCCGGGGTCGAGCCCGAGCGGGCCTGGAGCAACGTGCGCGACATGGCCTCGCGCGCGGCGTCCGACGCCGCCTTCCTCGCGCTGCGGGAGCGGCTGGCCGACGAAGTCCACGCGCCACTCCCGCCACCGGCGGAACGCCCGCCCGCCGGGCTGCCCCGCCCGGCGCCGACCGGTTCGCCCCGATGAGGCGGGGACCGCTGGTCCTGATGCTCGCCCTGACCGGCGGACGGCCGGCGGCCGCGCAGCTCGCCGGTCGGGTGGACGTGGGACTGGGAGGCGCCTCGCTGCCGGGACATGGCCAGGTCTCCCACTGGTCCGTGGCCCCCGCACTGCGGCTCGAGGGGATGCGGCTCCGGTTGGGGCTGTCCGCCGACTACCGGGACTTCGGGCGCCTGGGGCAGGGCGCGACCGGGTCGACCACCGCCTCGTGGTTTCCCACCGGCCCCCGAGCGCTGCGGCTGGAGCTGGCGGGCGCCCTGCGCGCGCAGGGTGGCCGGGGCCTGGCCGACCGCGCGGCCGGCGAGGCGGGGCCGCGGCTGCACCTGGCCCGGGCCGGGCGCGGTTTCTGGCTCGGCGGCTTCGCGGGAGCCGACGCCGAGGGCCCGACGTTTCACTGGGAGGCGGCGTGGTGGCGCCGGTGGGGCGCGTTCTCCCTCCAACTGCTGGGCCGGCAGAGCAGTCAGTCGGTCACGGTGTCCTTGAGCAATCCCATCGACACCCTCACGCCCCTCCCGGACACCCTGCCGCAGCGCCGGAAGGAAAGCCGGATCCTCACCAGCCTTGGGGGTTGGCTCTCGTGGCAGGGGCGGCGCCTGGAGCTGCGGGCGGCGGGCGGAGTGCGGCTCGGCCTGGTCGAGCCGGGCCTGATCCCTCCGATCCCGGGGGACGGGACCCGCCTGGGCACGGCCGGGCAGCGGTCCCGCTCCGAGGGCTGGTGGCAGGCGGAGGCGGCGTACTGGATCACGGACCGGGTGGCCATCGCCAGCACCGTGGGCCGCGAGCCCGGAGACGCCTCCCTGCTGACCCCCGGCGGCGTGTTCCTCCGCATGAGCCTGCGCGCCGCGCTCGGGCGGCGCCCGAGCGAGGCCGTACCCCTCGTCCCGGTGCGCGGGGCCCTGGTCGTGACGCGAGTGAACGCTCGGACCATCGAGTTCGCCCTGCCTCTCGACGGGGTCACCCGGGTGGAGCTGATGGGGGACTTCACGGATTGGCGCCCGGTCCAGCTCGAGGCCGACGGCCGCGGGAGCTGGCGGGTGCGGCTGCCGGTGGAGCCGGGGCTGCACCGGGTGAACGTGCGCTATGACGGGGGGGAGTGGCGGGTGCCCGCGGGCACCCGGGCGGTGCGCGACGAGTTCGGGGAGCTGTCCGGCGAGCTGGTGATCGGGTCGGGCTAGCCGCCGACCGGGCGGAACTCGCCGGTGGCGGCCACGCGCGTCGCGGCGGTGGTCCGGCGGAGCACCGCCAGGCGCACGGCATCCACCACGAGCAGCAGGTCGTCCATCTTGGAGATGAGCGGCACCCCGCGCTGCTCGATCGGCCCGTGGACCCGCGGGTCGCGGGCGGCACCGGTGAGGAAGACCACGCGGTGCGCCAGCGCCGGGGCGAGCTGCATGAGCCGATCGTAGAAGTCGAGCCCGCTGACCTCCGGCATCAGGACATCGCTGACGACGGCATCGGCCACGCCGCCCTCCGCCACGTAGCGGAGGGCGTCGGTGGCCGAGGCGGCTTCCGCCACGGCGAAGCCGGAGCGCTCGAAAAACGCCCGCAGGGCACGGCGCATGGATGGCTCATCGTCAACAAGCAGGACGGTCGTCACAAGTCCTTTTACTGCAATGGTTTAGAAAAGCACTCTTGGCCAGGTGGCGGGCGTGGCCCGGCGCGGATGTGCGGGCAGGCGCCCTGGCCCGCCATTCCTTCATCCCGAGTATCGGCCGGCGGGACATTTCATTTGACCCCCGGGGACGGGCATGGGTAGATTGCCGCCCATGTCGGCCATCTCAATAGTGAAAACCAAGGAAGACGCGGCCTCGAAGTCCCTGCAGATCACGGTGCCGGTGGACCGGATCCAGCAGGAAGAGACCAAGGCCGTCCGTTACTACTCCAAGCAGGCCCGGCTCCCGGGCTTCCGGCAGGGGAAGGCGCCGGAGGCGGTGGTGCGGCGCCGGTTCGGCGACGCCATCCGGCAGACCGTGCTGGAGCAGCTGATCCGGGAGAGCTGGGAGGAGGCGCTCAAGAGCGAGACCCTCAAGCCGATCGCGGAGCCCCACATCCACGACCTCAAGTACGAGGAGGGGCAGCCGCTGGAGTTCGAGTTCCACGTCGAGGTCCGGCCCGACGTGACCCTGGCCAAGGTGGCGGGGTTCACGGTGCAGCGGACCCGGAAGGCGATCTCGGCGGAGGACGTCGAGGAGAAGCTGCGCGACCTGCAGGAGCGGAAGGCCAACTGGCTGCCACTCGAGGGACAGAAGCCGGCGCCCGGCCAGATGGTGCGGATCGAGGTGGCCCCGCTTGACGGCGGCACGCCGGGAGAATCGCAGCCCTACAGCATGGTCCTGGGCGAGGGCCGCGCGATCCCGGACGTCGAGGAGAAGGTGATGCAGCTGCTGCCCGGCGAGACGGTGGACGCCGAGGTGCGCTTCCCGGAGGACTTCCCGGACGAGAGCCGCCGGGGCCAGGCCCGGGCGGTGCGGATCACGCTGCACGACGTGAAGCGGCAGGAGCTGCCGGCGCTGGACGACGCCTTTGCGCGCGAGGTGGGGGACTTCGAGACCCTCGACCTGCTGCGGGCGGCGCTGCGGGCCGACCTGGAGCAGGAGGCGCAGTCGCAGGCGGACGCGGGGCTGCGGCAGGAGCTGCTGCAGCAGATCTTCGCGGCCAACGACGTGCCGGCGCCGGTGTCGCTGGTGAACCGGCTGATCAAGGGCTACATGGAAGCCTACTCCATCCCGGCCGAGCAGTTCGAGACGTTCGGGAAGGAATTCCGGCCGGTCGCGGAGCAGCAGGTCCGGCGGGAGCTGGTGCTCGACAGCGTGGTCGAGGCCCAGGGCCTGGCGGCGACCGAGGCGGACCTCGACGCGCGGGTCCAGCAGCTGGCCGCGGGCCGGAACCTGCCCGCGGGGCAGCTGTACGCGCAGCTGGAGAAGGCGGGCCGGCTGCGTGAGCTGGAGCGGTCCCTCACCGAGGAGAAAGCCTTCGGCTGGCTCCTCCAGCAATCCACCGTGGTTGACGCCTGAGCGAGCGCATGGCCTCCCTGTATCCCCCGTATGTGATCGAGCGGTCCAGCCGCGGCGAGCGGTCGTACGACATCTTCTCGCGGCTGCTGATGGACCGGATCGTGTTCCTGGGCGCGCCGATCAACGATGATGTGGCGAACATCATCATTGCGCAGCTGCTCTTCCTCGAGGCCGACAACCCCGAGCGGGACATCTACCTCTACATCAACTCGCCGGGCGGGGTGGTGTCGAGCGGGCTGGCCATCTACGACACCATGCAGTACCTGAAGGCGCCGGTGAACACCATCTGCATGGGGATGGCGGCGTCGATGGGGTCGTTCCTGCTGGCGGCGGGGGGCAAGGGCAAGCGCAGCGCGCTGCCCCACTCGCGGATCATGATCCACCAGCCCTCGGGCGGGGCGCAGGGCACGGCCTCGGACATCGAAATCCAGGCCCGGGAGATCCTGTACCTGCGCTCCAAGCTGAATGGGCTGTACAGCCTGCACACCGGCCAGCCGATCGAGACGATCGAGCGGGACATGGACCGGGACCGCTTCATGTCGGCCGAGGAGGCGCGGGACTACGGCCTCATCGACAACGTGATCAGCAAGCGCAGCGAGATCCAGCCGGCGAAGTAGCCGCACCTTGACGGGACCCGGGGGGAGGGGCAGAATTCGACCACTCCCCCCGTCACTTGAGACCACCGGCCCGAGGGCGCATGTCGAACGACAAGCACCTCCGCTGTTCGTTCTGCGGCAAGTCGAAGGACTCGGTCCGGAAGTTCATTTCGGGCCCGTCGGTCTATATCTGCAACGAGTGCATCACCCTCTGCAACGAGATCCTGGCGGAGGATGAGGAGCGCGAGGTTGCGGATACGATCACGCAGGTCCCCAGCCCCACCGAGATCAAGAACGTCCTCGACCAGTACGTGATCGGCCAGGAGCGCGCCAAGCGCACCCTGGCCGTGGCCGTCTACAACCACTACAAGCGGATCAACGCGAGCAGCGCCCGGGACTCCGAGGTGGAGCTCGACAAGTCGAACATCCTGCTCATCGGCCCGACCGGCGTGGGCAAGACGCTGCTGGCGCAGACGCTGGCGCGGATGCTCGACGTGCCCTTCACCATCGCCGACGCCACCACGCTCACCGAGGCCGGCTACGTCGGCGAGGACGTGGAGAACATCCTGGTGCGGCTGCTGCAGGCGGGCGAGTTCAACGTCGCCGAGTGCGAGCGGGGCATCGTCTACATCGACGAGATCGACAAGATCGCACGGAAGTCGGAGAACCCGTCGATCACCCGCGACGTCTCCGGCGAGGGGGTGCAGCAGGCGCTGCTCAAGATCCTCGAGGGCACCGTCGCCTCGGTCCCGCCGCAGGGGGGCCGCAAGCACCCGCAGCAGGAATACATCCAGATCAACACCAAGGACATCCTGTTCATCTGCGGCGGCGCCTTCGACGGGCTCGAGAAGATCATCGAGACCCGCACCGGGCGGCAGCAGATCGGGTTCGCCCAGGCGGCCAAGACCGGGCCCGCGTTCGACAAGCTGAACCCGTTCGCCGAGGTGGAACCGGACGACCTGCTGCGCTTCGGCCTGATCCCCGAGCTGGTGGGCCGCCTCCCGGTGACCGTGGCGCTCGAGGCGCTGGACGAGGACGCCCTGATCCGGATCCTGGTGGAGCCCAAGAACGCGCTCACCAAGCAGTACAAGAAGCTCTTCGAGATGGAGAACGTGGGGCTCACCTTCGACCCCGAGGCGCTGCGCGCGGTGGCCCAGAAGGCCCTCAAGCGCGGCACCGGGGCCCGCGGCCTGCGCGCCATCCTCGAGAGCCTGATGACCGACATCATGTTCGACCTCCCGGCCCGGGACGACGTGGTCGAGGTGGTGATCACCAAGGAGTGCGTCACCGAGAGCCACCAGCCGCTGGTGGTCACCGAGCGCGCCCGCCAGAAGCGCGAAGCCTGATCGCCGGCCGGTCCCGGGCGGCGGCCCGGCCGGATGGCCGGCCCCCCGCCCTGGACCGGCCCCCGCCCCCGATGTCCAAGTACCCCCTGCTCATCCCCGCGGCCAAAGAGAGCACCGCCCCGCTCGCCCTGCTGCCGGTGATCTTCGTCGGCAGCTACCCCGACGCGACCGTCCAGCTCCAGCCGCGGCTCCCCGAGATCGCGCTGCTGGGCCGCTCCAACGTGGGCAAGTCGAGCCTCCTCAACGGACTGTTCGGCCGCAAGCTGGCCAAGGTCAGCAACACCCCCGGGCGCACCGCGCTCATCAACGTCTTCCAGCTCCCGACCCTCTACCTGCTCGACCTCCCCGGGTACGGCTTTGCGCGGGTGTCGCACAGCGAGCGCGCCCGCTACCGGAAGCTGGTGCGCGGCCTGGTCGAAAAGCGGAAGACACTGAGCGGCCTGCTCTGGCTGCTCGACATCCGCCATGACCCGAGCGCGGAAGACCGCGAGTACGGGGACCTGGTCGCCGAGCAGGGCCTGCCGATGCTGGTGGCGGTGACCAAGGCGGACAAGCTGCCGTTCGGGCAGCGGCAGCAGCGGCTGGTGGCGCTGTGCCGCGCGCTGGCGCTGCCGGAGGAGCAGGTCCAGCTTACCAGCAGCGAGAGCGGCCTCGGGCTCGACGAGCTGGCGCAGAGCCTGCTCGCGGTGGGCCCCGCCAAGGAGGAGTGATGCGACGACTCATGGTGCGCGCAGCGATCGGCCTGGCCCTGGCGGGCGGCGCGCTGCCCGCCACCGCGCAGAACGTGCCCGGCAGCGACCTGCCGCCGCCGGGCTTCGGCGTGCTCAACCAGGACCAGCTGAGCGTGCGGTTCGCGGCCTCCGACCTCGAGGTCCGCTTCCTGCCGCTCGACGAGCGGATCCTCCGGCTGATCGCCAACGACGGCTACGACGCGCTGCACGGCCTGCTCGCCAGCCGGCGGGGCGCGATCGATTCGGCGGTGCAGCAGGCGGGCGTCGGCGAGCCGGGACTGGCGCTGGTGAGCTTCTTTGCCCTGCGCAACGACGCGCGGTTCGACCCGGAGAACCTCAACCTGGTGTACCACAACCAGCTCTACCGCCCGGTGGGCATGGTGCCGGTGACCGGGAACTTCAGCGGCCGCCAGCTGGCCGTCCGCACCCAGGCCTCGGCCATCTTCGTCTTCGAGCGGCCGATCCCGGTGCTGGAGCCGTTCGACCTCTCCTACGCCGGCACCCAGTCGAGCGTGTGGAACGAGGCGCTGCGGCGGATCGACCGCGCCCGCAGCCAGGTGCTCGCCCGGTGGCAGGCCGTGCAGCGGGATTCTGCCGCGGCGAAGCCGTAGCGGCGGTGGGCGGCAGCAGGATCGGCAGCACGTAGCGGGGGCCCCGTCGTCCCCCTATCCTCCGGAGACTCCAACCCGGACCCGTCCCCGGCCCGTGAAGGCCCAGACCCGCGATTCCCTCCTTGCCTATCTCCCCGCCGCCGTCTGGTGCGCGGGGGCGGTGGTGCTGCTCGCGACCGGGCAGCGGATGGCTCCCGCCCTCGCCCTGGCGATCGGTGCCCTGCTGCTCGGCCTGGCGGGCCGGGAGCGACGCTCCTGGCTGCCACTGGTCCAGCTGTCCGCGGCGGTCCTGGCCCTGCTCCTGGCCCTGTGGCAGCGCCCCCCGGGCTGGGTCATCCCGCTGGCCGGGTTCGTGACCCTCGGCGTGGTCGGTGCGCACCTGGTGCATGGCCGCGCCCGGCTGCGGGCCCTGGATGACGAGCAGCGCGCGCTGCGGCGCCAGGTGGACCGCCGGATCAACGAGATCTTCTCCCTGCAGGAACTCAGCTACGTGCTGGCCGAGTCGTTGCAGAGCGACCGGATCGCCGCGCAGGTGGCCCGGTACGTCCTCCGGTTCCTGAGCGCCGAGGGCGCCGCCGTGCTGTTGTACGACGAGGCCGACGGCACCCTGCGGGTGGCGGCAGCGGACGGCTCGATCGCGGCGTGGGCGGGCCGGCAGGTGACCGACGCGTCGCCGAGCCTGGTGCTGCAGGCCACGATCACGGAGCGGATCGAGGTCACCAATGGCACCGAGCCGCATCCCGTCTACCTGCTCCCGGAGCACCAGGTGGTCACCGGGCTGGCGGCGCCGCTCCGGGCCCACGGCCTCACCATGGGCGTCCTGGCGGTGGCCGACCGGCGACAGGGCACCTTCAGCCCCGAGGACCTCTGGCTCCTCTCCACCGTGGCCACCCACGTGGCGGTGGTGCTGGCCAACAGCCGGTTGTTCGAGATGGTGCGCCAGGCCAAGGAGGAATGGGAAACGGCGTTCAACGCGCTGACCGAGGGGATCGGCGTGCTCGACGCCGGCGGGAAGATCGCCCGGGCCAACCAGGCGCTGGCCCGGCTGCTGCAGGCACCGCCCTCCGCGCTGCTGGGCCAGCCCTTCTGGAGCATGGTGGTCGGCGCGCCCGAGGGGGAGGACGCGCTCATCGGCGCGGCGCGCCGGGGCGAGCGGGTGCCGCCGCTGCAGGTCCGGAGCGCGGGCACCGGCCGGATGCTCCGGCTCACCGCCGCGCCGCTCGCGGAACCGGCGGAGCACGCCGCGGTGGTGGTGCTGGTGGAGGACGTGACGGAGCAGCGGTCGCTGGAGGCCCAGCTGATCCAGAGCGAACGGCTGGCCGCGGTGGGGCAGCTGGTCTCCGGCGTGGCACACGAGCTCAACAACCCGCTCACCTCCATCGCGGGGCTGTCGGAGTTCCTGCAGGAGCGGGCGGGGCTGGCGCGCGCGGACCGGGAGCATCTCGAGGTGATCCACGCCCAGGCGGAGCGGGCGGGGCGCATCGTGCGGAACCTGCTCACCTTTGCGCGGCGCGGGACGCCCGGCGACCAGGTGGTGGACCTCAACGACCTGGTGGCGCGCACTGCGCTCCTCGTGGGCTACGAGCTGCGCATCCGGGGCATCACCCTGCGCGAGGAGCGCGCGGCGGCGCCGCTGCCGGTGCGGGGCAACGCCGATGAGCTGCAGCAGGTGCTGCTCAACCTGGTGAACAACGCGGCCCACGCCGTCCGCGGGCTGCCACCGGGCGAGCCCCGCGAGGTGGCGCTGCTCACGGCGGCGGAGGACGGCCATGCCGTGGTCATGGTGCGCGATTCCGGGGCCGGCGTGCCCGAGGCCCTCGCGGCCCAGATCTTCACCCCCTTCTTCACCACCAAGGAGCCGGGCGAAGGCACGGGGCTCGGCCTCTCCCTCAGCTACCGGATCATCGAATCCCATGGCGGCCGCCTGCGGCACCAGGCGCCGCCCGCGGGACGCCGGGGCGCCGAGTTCAGCTTCCAGCTGCCACTCGCGGCCGCCGTCCCCGACACGGGGCGGGCCGATCCCGCGGCGGGTGGCCGATCGCTGCTCCTGATCGACGGAGATTCGGCGGCCGAGCTGATCGCCCGGGCGCTGTTCGAGCCGGCGGGGTACTCGGTGCACGTGGCGCGCAGCGCCGCGGACGGTGCCGCGCGGCTGGCCGCGGAGCCGTGGGGCGTGGTTCTGCTGGACGGCGCGCTCTCGGCGGACGGCGCGCACCGGCTGGCGGAGGAGTTGCCGGTGGTCGAGGGCCGGCGCGTGCTGGTGGCCACCGGGGACGCCGAGCTCGCTGCGCGCAGCCGCGAACGCGGACACGGCACCCTGCCCCGGCCGTTCCTGCCGCGCGACCTCGTGGCCGCGGCCGGCGACCTGCTCGCCGCCCCCGCGGCTCAGGGCGAGGTGGCGCGGTAGTACGACGTGCCGGACAGGTCGAGCCGGAGCGCCCGGCCGCTGACCAGGTCCAGGAATCGCACCCGCTCGACTCCCAGCCCCTCCGCACCCACCAGGAACGTCCCGCCCGGCCCCGGCACCAGCTCCTCCTCGATGCCCTCCGGCGAGAGCAGCAGGAGCTGGCCGTGCCGCACCACCACGCGGACGTTCGAGTCGTAGGGGACCTGGGCGCGGTAGTGTCCCGCATAGGCCTGCCAGTCCGCCGGGGCGCGACGCGCGGGCGCGGCTGGGCTTCCCACCCGGCGGAACCATCGCGGCCCATGCACCAGCTCGACGATCCGCCCACCCTCCCGCACTCCCCGCAGGGGGTACCGCGACCAGCCTGAATCGGCGGCCAGCAGGCGGTCTGGCCCGCCCCGCAGCAGCCGCACCCGCGCATCACCTTCCCGCAGGAGCAGCCGGGCCCCCTCGCTCCGGACCGCCAGGACTTGGCCGGTGGAATCGGCGTAGTCCCCGGACCACTCGGCGGCCTCGGGGATGGAATCGGCCGGCGCAGCCACGGGCACGGGGGGCGGTGTCTTCCCTCGCCGTGCCGCGATAAGCGCCCGGAGGGCGTACTCGCCCAGGGCGCGCGGCGCCCCCGGGCCGTTCATCAGGAGCACCACGCCCACCCGCTCATCGAGGTCACCGATGAGCATGGCGCGGAACCCCGGCATCCCACCGCTGTGCCAGAGGACCGGATCTCCCTCGATGTCCGTGAGCACGACGCCGTACCCGTAGTAGGAGCCGGGGCCGAGTTCCGGGGCGGGGACGGTTCGCTGGACCAGGCGGGCAAAGCTCTGCGGCTGCAGTAGTCGATGCCCGGCCGGCGCCCCCTGGTCGAGCAGCGCGGCCAGGAAGCGACCGAGGTCGGGGGCGGTGGTCACGAGGTTGGCATCCCCGGCGCTGTACTCACCCCAGGCCGCCGGGACGACGGGCTCCCCGGGCAGCGGGGGGCGGTCGTCGAAGAGGTACTCATACCCGGTCGCGGTAGTGAGCCGGGCTTCCTGGGTGACCCCGGGGTCGGTCCGCGCCAGGCCGAGGGGCGCGAGCACCTGTTCCCGGATCGTCTGGGTAAAGGGGCGGCCCACGACCTCCTCGATGACCAGGCTGAGGAGCTGGTAGCCGATGTTGGAATAGGCGAACCGGGTGCCCGGAGGGGCCGCGACGACCCGGTCGCGGAGCGCGAGGGCGGTGTACGGCGAGGAGGGGAGATCGCTCCGGTCCCGGGGCAGGCCGGCGGTGTGAGTGAGGAGGTGGTGCAAGGTGATCGGGGCGTCCGCGCCGCGGACCCGGAACCAGGACAGGTAATCCGTCACTGGCCGGCGCACATCGAGCAGCCCTTCCTCCTGGAGCTGCAGCAGGGCCACCGCGGTGAACGCCTTGGACACCGACCCGGCCAGAAACCGGGTTCCGGCGGTCACCTCCGCGCCGCTGGCGAGGTCGGCCACCCCGTACGCCCGCACCAGGACCACGTGGCCGTCGGCCACGACGGCCAGCGCCAGGCCCGGCGCCGGTTCGCGGCGCAGGTGCTCCCGAGCGGCGGCGTCGATGTACGGCACGGCCCGGAGGAGGGCGCTGTCAGGGTCGGCCGTGGGTCGCGCGGCCGAGACCAGGAGGAGGACCGGGAACAGGGCACCCATGCCAGAAGTGTAGGCACTCGTCCACAAAGGAAGGAAGTCTCGTCACGTCCGCCGTGACGGAGTCGTGACCCGGAGAGGGGTCTTGGGGGGCACAGGCCGGACCGCCCGCCTGCGCACGTGACATATCCGTTGCGGAACGGTCAGGTCGCCGATACGCGCGCCGGGGAATTTCTGACCCTGAGCACCCCCGGGACGCCGATGGCGGCGAGGCCCGACCCTGACCCCAACGCGCGGCTGACCATGCATCGATCGTTCTCCCGTCCCATCCGCCCGATGTCCTTCGCCATCGTCCTGCTGGTCGCGCTGCACGCCCCCGGACTCGCCGCCCAGAGCGAGGGCCGGATCGTGGGACGCGTGATCGACGCCGCACAGGGAACCCCGATCGCGGGCGCGGTGCTGGAGGTTGTCGGCACGGCGGTGCGGACCCAGACCGCCATCGACGGTCGCTACACCCTTGCGCGGGTGCCGGCCGGAGTCGTTTCGGTCCGGGCCCGGTACATCGGGTACCAGCCCAAGCTGGTGCAGGACATCGTGGTACCCGCCGGGAGCACGGCCCTCCAGGACATCACGCTTGCCGTGCAGGTGGTGGAGCTCGAGGAGCTGGCAGTCACCGCGGCGGCCGAACGCGGCAGCGTCGCCCGGGCCCTGGAGGAGCAGCGGTACGCACCGAACGTGGTGAGTGCGGTCACGCAGGAGCAGATCGCCAAGAGCCCCGACAGCGACGCCGGCCAGGCGGTGCAGCGGGTGAGCGGGGTGACGGTACAGGACGGGAAGTATGTGTTCGTCCGTGGGCTCGGGGAGCGCTACACCACCACCAGCCTGAACGGCGCCCGGGTGCCGAGCCCGGAGCCGGAGAAGAAGATGGTGCCGCTCGACCTCTTCCCCGCCAGCCTGCTGGAAGGGATCACCACCTCCAAGACCTTCACGCCGGATCAGTCCGGGGACTTCAGCGGGGCCTCGGTGAACCTCAAGACCCGGGAGTTTCCCGCCCGGCGCACCTTCACCCTTTCCACCGGCACGGCGGTCAATGACGCCGCGACCGGGAAGACCCTGGCCAAGGCGCCGACCACGGGCCGCGAGTGGCTGGGCTTCGCCGGCGCGGAGCGGGCGCTGCCGCAGGGACTTGCGGCAGCCGGCAACCTCTCGGGCTCGAGCCAGCCCCAGGTCAACCAGTACATCGCGTCGCTGCGGGACGTCTGGAGCGCCCGGCGCGCCGACGGGTCGCCGAACGGCACCTTCGGCCTGGGGCTGGGCGGTGAGGACCCGTTCTTCGGTCAGCGGGTCGGCTACCTGGCTTCCTTCAATTATGGCTACAGCCAGGAGGTCCGGGAGGGAGAGCGGAAGGCGCTGGCCACGACCGGGGGACCGATCAACCAGTATCGTGGAAGTACCGCCAGGAACGGGGTGCTGTGGGGCGGGCTCCTGAATCTGAGCACCCGGCTCGGGGAGACGAGCAAGCTGCAGCTCAACAACACCTACACCCGGTCCGCGGACAACGAGGCCAAGGCCCTGCACGGGGTCAACGAGGAGTTTTCCCAGCTGGGCGAGCTGGCCATCACCCGGCTCAGTTTCACCGAGCGGAGCGTCCGCTCCCACCAGCTCCGGGGCGAGCACCGGTTCGGGGACCGCAGCTTCCTTGACTGGAGCGCCACGGCGGCGCGTACCCGGCGGTACGAGCCGGACCGCTCCGACCTCATCTATCAGGCCTCGGTGCAGCCCGGCACGGGGCATGTCACCCCGACGCAGTGGGCGGATATCCGGCAGTCGGCGGCGCGGACCTTCAGTGACCTGACGGAGAGCAACTACGAGCTGGGCACCAACCTCCTGCGTCACTTCGGGGACAGCCGGTCGCCCTGGTCCGTCAAGGTGGGGGGCAGCGTCCGCCTGACGGACCGGGCCGCGGACAGCCGGGCCTACGACCTCCGGAACTTCAACCTCAGCGCGTCCGAGCTCACCGCTCCGCCCGAGGTGCTGTTCGGCGCGGCCAATGCGCTCGCCGGTCGGCTGCTGATGTCCGCCCGGACCAGCTCGGGGCGGTACACCGCGACGGACCGCGTCTTCGCGGGCTACGTGCAGCTCGAGATCCCGGTGAGCCAGGCCATCACGTTCGTCGGCGGCGGGCGGGTGGAGCGGTGGGCGCTCGACCTCGACGCCATCCGGGCCAACGGCGTGCAGGTGCCGGTGCGGCGCCGGAACACCGACGTGCTCCCGGCCGTGGCCCTGAACATCCGGCTGCGGGAGGACCAGACGTTGCGGCTCTCGGCGACCCAGACCCTGAGCCGCCCCGAATACCGCGAGATGGCGGACGTGACCTCCTTCGACGTGCTCGGTGGCCTCGACATCAACGGCAACCCGGATCTCAAGCGGGCCCTGGTCCAGAACTTCGATGTCCGGTGGGAGTTCTACCCCAGCGTGGGTGAAGTCGTGAGCCTCGGCGTCTTCGCCAAGCGCTTCTCCGACCCGATCGAGCGGGTCACGGTGGCGACGACCGGCGCGCCCCAGCTGAGCTTCGTGAACGCGGAGCGGGCGAACAACTACGGGGTGGAGATCGAGCTGCGGAAGAGCCTGGCCGTCCTCACCCCGGCGCTCCGCAACGTGACCGTCTTTGCCAACACCAGCCTGATCCACTCCCGGATCACCCCGGGGAACAGCAGCATCTCCGCCCTGACCAGCCCCGAGCGGCCGATGGTGGGCCAGGCCGGCTACGTCGTCAACGCCGGGCTGGGCTGGACCGACGGGAGCGGCCGGTGGTCGGCGACAGCGCTGTTCAACGTGGTAGGCCGGCGCATCTCCGAGGCCGGGCAGGAGCCGCTGCCGGACACCTACGAGAGCGCTCGCAAGGTGCTGGATGCCTCGGTTCAGGCGCCCCTGTTCAGCACCCTGACGCTCAAGGTGGACGCCAAGAACCTGCTCAATGAGCCGTACCGGCTCACCCAGGGTGCCGTCGTGCGAGAGGAGTATCACACGGGGCGGGTGTTCGGCGTAGGGCTGACGTGGCGCCCCTGAGTGGCGCGATTGACATGATCGTGACGTTCCCGAGGCGGGACCCTGACCGGACAACGGCTACTTGCCGCCGCACACGGTCCCGTCACGACGGTTGACCAGTACTCATTCCAAGAGAGGGTTCCTGATGATGATCGCCCGTACCCGCCACCTCCTGGTCGCCGGCGGCCTGCTGGCCGCCGCCGCCCTCGGCGCCTGCAGCAACGATGACAACGGTGGTGGCGGCCCGAACCCGACCCCCGGCGAGGCCACGCTGACCGGCAACATCGCCGCGGATCGGTCGCTGTCCGCAGATACCACCTACACGATCAGCGGGTACGTCAAGGTGCAGGCCGGTGCCACCCTGACCATCCCCGCCGGCACGGTGCTGCTGGGCGACACGACGGTCCCCGGGAGCTCGCTCTGGATCCTGCGGGGCGCCAGCATCGAGGCCACCGGTTCCGCATCCCAGCCCATTGTCTTCACCTCGGCGCGGAGCGCCGGCAACCGGGCCCCGGGCGACTGGGGCGGGCTGATCATCATCGGCAACGGCACCATCAACCGGACCGGTGCCACGATCCTCACCGAGGGCGACGCCGCCACCTCCGAGAACTACGCCGGCGGGAGTGACGACGCCGACGACAGCGGCACCCTGCGCTACGTCCGGATCGAGTTTGCCGGGTACGACATCTCCAACGGCGCCGGCCAGGAACTCAATGCGCTGTCGAGTTACGCGGTCGGCCGGGGCACGACCTACGAGTACATCCAGACGATGGCTGGCCTCGACGATTCGTTCGAGTACTGGGGCGGCGCGGTGGACGGGCGCTACCTGATCTCCTATGAGTCGGGCGACGACCATTTCGACTGGAGCGAAGGATACCGTGGCCGGAACCAGTTCATGATCGCACTGCAGTCTGCGCGTCTCGCGCCGCGGCCGGGCGCGGGTGTCCTCTCCTCCGACCCGCGCGGCTTCGAGGGCGACGGCTGCGACCCGGGCGTGAGCGGCTGCACCCTGGGCGCGACCGGCGCCAGCACCCCGTACTCGAATCCGGTCTTCGCCAACTTCACCGTGATCGGGCCGGGCGGACTGGCCGGCTTCCCGGCGGACGGCAACGGGGCGGTCATCCGGCGCGGCAGCGGGGGCTGGTTCGTGAACGGGATCATCGCCCGCTGGCCCGGCATCGGCATCAACATCCGCGACGCCTGGACCGACACCCTGTTCGTCCAGCGCGATTCCCTGCACCTCTCGAACCTGGTGCTGGCGCAGAACGGCTTCAACTACGACACCGTGGGTGGCTCAGGCTTCGGGACGGTCGCCAACTTCCCGGCCGGCCAGATCGGCACCCACCAGGCGTTCGCCGGCACCGTCCTCGCCGACACGCTGCTGGGCCTCAACCTGACCACCGGGAGCCTGGACTGGACTCCGAAGGCCGGCGGACCCGCGGCGGCTGGCGGCGGCACGGTCACGGCGGGCAAGGTGACCGGCTACTTCGGCGGCACCTGGGCCAACACCACCTACATCGGCGCCGGTGATCCCGCGGGTGTGGCGTGGTGGAGTGGCTGGACCGCCTACTACGCGAACTGAGCGCACCGTTCGCTCGGCACGCCCGGCAGGGGCCTCGCACCCGCCGGGCGTTGCCGTGCCGGCCCATCCCGAGGAGAGTGTTCATGCTGTTGACTGTGCCCCGCGGCGCCCTGCTTGCCCTCGCCCTGCTGGCCGGCTGCCAGGACCGCGACGCCCACCCGGGCGGGGCCCCGCCGGCCGGCCCTGGGACGAGCTACACCCCCGACAGTGTCCGCCAGGTCGAACTCAGGCGCTTCCGCGAGGGGCTCGATTCGGTGGCGGAGCTGCAGGGAGGTGCCCCGACCCGTGAAGCGCTGGTCCGCGCCTTCCTCGATGCAGTGGCTGCCCGGGACAGCGCGACCCTGGCCAGCCTGCGTCTGTCACGGGCGGAATTCGCCTGGCTCTACTATCCCACCAACCCGCAGGCGCTCCCCCCGTATGACCTGGATCCCGCGACCTACTGGCTGACCCACCACGCCCAGGATGGCAAGGGTCTGCACAACGTCCTGGAGCGGCTTGGCGGGCGTCCCCTCGAGTTCGTGGGCGAGCGGTGCGAGGGCGAGGCGAGCCGGCAGGGGGAGAACCGGGTCTACGGGCCCTGTCTCGTGCGCCTCCGGACCGGCCACGCCGATACCAGCGAGGGCCGGGTCTTCGGCCTGGTGATCGAGCGCCGGGGACGGTGGAAGTTCGTGAGCTACGCGAACGACCTCGACTGACGCTCAGTACCCCGCGTCCTGGGCGCGGAGGAAGGGCTGCAGCAGCACCCGGCCACGCACCTGGCGCTGGGCCGCGGCCGGGTCCCGGGGGCCCCAGTAGTTCCCGCCGGCCTCGAGTTCCGCGGCATCAATGAGCCAGCGCCGCGCGGAGAGGAACACGTTGCCGCTCACCAGGGTGCTGCTGCCGGCGCCATCCACCACCAGCCCGTCCTGTACCCCGTCGAAGAGGTTACCGCGGATGCGGACGCGGGTGGTGCGCTCGAGCACGATGCCCCGCTCCACCCGGGCGATGGTGTTGTCGTCCACCCGGTAGTCGGTGCTGGGTTCGTCATCGGCCCGGGGCGCGAACAGCCGGATGCCCAGGGCCCCGCCGATGATCGTGTTCTCCGCCAGCGCGTTCTCCCCCCCGTGCTCGATGGCGATGCCCGCGCTCCGGGTGCCGAGGATGAGGTTGCCCCGGACCACGCTGCCGCGCGAGTAGCCGAGCCAGAAGCCGTAGTCGCTCGAGTCGGCCCGGTTCTCGATGAAGCTGTTCCAGGCGCTGAAGGTCGCCTCGAAGGCGTTGTGGTAGGCGTGACTGGCGTCGTTCCGGAGCACCATGTTGCCGATCGAGGGCCCCACCTGCGGCCGCTGGCCGCTCAGGAAGAAGCCGTCGCCGGACCAGGTGAGGTCGTTGTCGGCCACCAGGTTGGAGTCGCTCTGCTCGCGCAGCAGCAGGGCGGCGCTGTCACAGCCCCGGCGGTAGGCCGGGGATTCGCAGCGCACGTTGCGGGAGGCGTTGTTGCGGACGATCGTGTTGCGCGCGGACTTCCACAGGTGGATGCCCCACCCCGAGTTGCCGGACACGTCATTGTCGGCGATCCAGGCCTCGCGGCTCTCGGACAGCCCGATCCCGTTCTGGCTGCCCTGCGCGATCACCCCGGTGACCTGGGCGCGCCGGGTGCGCTTGAGGTAAAGCCCGGCCCCGTAGCTCTCGAAGGTGTCGGGCCGGAAGATGTCCAGCCAGTCGCCCTCGTCGAACCGCTCGGGGGTGGAGCGCAGCGCCTGGGCGCGGGAGCCGGAGAGGTTGATCCCGCTCACCCGGTGCCCCTGCCCCCCCTCGATCCGGATGCCGTAGCGGAAGCCGCGGATGCGCCCGCCGCGCACCGTGATGCTGTCCGCCCCGCGGCTCAGGATGCCGATGCCGGTGAACGCGGCGGGGACGGTGTCGCCGCTCTCGAGCGTGACGCCCGTCAGGTCGATGCGGGTGCCCGAGCCGCTCACCACCAGCACGCCCCGCTCCGTGCGGTCGGGGACACGATAGCGTCCGGGGCAGATCTTCACCTCACCGCTCACCACCGTGCCCGCCTTGTCGAGGCGGACGCAGGGGGCGTAGACCGCGGCGCGGCGGCCGGGCGGCTCCGCGGCCCGGCTGGGGGCCGCGGCGGCCAGCAGGACCGGCCACAGCAGGGCGTTGGACAATCGAATCATGGCCGCACCGGTATGCCGCGCTGGCGGAGGAAGGCGCGCGCCTCCGGCAGGGAGCGGCCCTGGTAGTGGAAGATGGACGCCGCCAGGACGCCGTGCGCCCCGGCGTCGAAGGCCTCGGCGAGGTGCTCCAGGTTCCCGGCGCCGCCGGAGGCGATCACGGGAATCCGGACCGCCGCGGCCGCGGCGCGGAGCAGGTCGAGGTCGTAGCCGCGCTGGGTGCCGTCCCGGTCCATCGAGGTGAGCAGGATCTCGCCCGCCCCCAGCCCCTGCAGCTCGGCCATCCAGGCGAGGCCCTCCAGCGGCGTGGGCTCGCGGCCGCCGGTGACGTGCACCTGCCAGCCGGCGCCCGGCGTGCGCCGGACGTCGACCGCCGCCACCACGCACTGGGACCCGAAGGCCTCCGCGAGGCGACGCACCAGCTGGGGGTCGCGCACGGCCGCGGTGTTCACCGCCACCTTGTCCGCGCCGGCGCGGAGGGCGCGTCCCGCGTCCTCCACCGAGCGGATCCCGCCCCCCACGGTGAACGGGATGAAGATGGTGTCGGCCACCCGGGAGACGATCCCGAGCATGGTCTCCCGCGCCTCGTGGCTGGCGGAGATGTCCAGGAACACCAGCTCGTCGGCGCCCTCGGCGTCGTAGCGGGCGGCCTGCTCCACCGGGTCGCCGGCATCCCGCAACGACTCGAAGTGGACCCCCTTCACCACCCGGCCGTTGGCCACGTCGAGGCAGGGGATGATCCGGCGCGCGAGCATCGGGTCAGCCCCCCACGCGGCCGGGTGGCAGCGCCACCGCGAGCACGTCGTCGAGCGGGCCCGCGGTGCCCCGGGCCAGCAGCACCTGGATGTCCTCGAGGCCGCGGCGCTCGCGCGGCCAGGCCAGCCGGGCCAGCGCTGCCGGCACGGGGAGCCACTCGAAGGCATCGTGCTCGGCGGAGAGCACCACCGGCGCATCGTCGATGAACACGGCGAACACCGGGATGAACCCCACCTCGTCGGTGCTGTGGCGGTAGAACGACTCCACCCGGCTCAGGTTGTAGCAGCGCGCGGGCACCAGCCCGGTCTCCTCCCGGAGTTCCCGGAGCGCCGCCTGCACCGGCGCCTCGCCGGGTTCGATGCTGCCATGCACCACCTCCCACGCGCCGGGACAGCGCCCGCCGGCGCCCCGGCGCAGCGCCAGCGTCTCGAGGCCGGTGACGCCCTCGCGCAGCACGTAGACGTCCACGAAGGCCACCCGGAAGGTGGTCATGGGCGCCACTCGGCGAAGCGCGCCAGCAGCGCGATGCCCATCCGCTGGGACTTCTCGGGGTGGAACTGCGCGCCGACCACGTTGCCCGCCCCGACCAGCGTGGGGAAGGCGCCATCGTACTCCGCGGTGGCCAGGGCGACGCCGGGGGGCAGGTCGGCGGGATGGTAGGAGTGCACGTGGTAGAAGAACTGCATCTCGCCGTGGAAGAGGCCGGCGAGCATGGCGTGCCGCTCCCCGTCGGGGGTGAGCCGCACCCCGGCCCAGCCCACGTGGGGCACCGGCAGCGCGGTGGTGAAGCGCCGCACCGTTCCCGGCAGGAGGCCGAGGCCCGCGACCCCGGGGGCCTCCTCGCTCGCGGCGAAGAAGAGCTGCTGGCCAAGGCAGATGCCCATGACCGGCCGGCCGGCGCGCGCCACCTCCTGCACCGCCGCGCCGAGTCCCGAGCGGGCGAGGTTCGGGACGGCCTGCCCGAAGTTGCCGACCCCGGGCATGAGGACGCGGTCGGCGCGGCGGACCTGGTCGGGGTCGGCGGTGAGGGTGGCCGCGTGACCGCCGGCCTCGACCGCCCGGACCACGCTGCGCAGGTTGTTCACCCCGTAGTCCACCACGGCGATCACAGGGCGCCCTTGGTGCTGGGGACCCCATCGACGCGGGGGTCGCGGCTGGTGGCGTGGTCGAGCGCGCGGGCAAAGGCCTTGAACGCGGCCTCGACGATGTGGTGGGGGTTCTCGCCGCGGAGCAGGTCCAGGTGCACGGTGAGCCCGGCGTTGAGGACCAGCGCCCGGAAGAATTCCGGGGTCAGGAAGACGTCGTAGTCGCCCAGCATCTGCCACCTGGCGATCTCGACGTGGTAGGCGAGGTAGGGCCGCCCCGAGACGTCCACCACCGCGCGCACCAGCGCCTCGTCGAGCGGCACCGTGGCGTCGGCGTAGCGCCGGATGCCGGCGCGATCGCCGAGGGCCTTGGCGATGGCCTGGCCGAGCACGATGCCGGTGTCCTCGACCGTGTGGTGGCCATCGACATGGAGGTCACCGGTGCATTCCACCTCGAGGTCGAGCAGGGCGTGGCGGCCCAGCGCGTCGAGCATGTGGTCGAAGAAGCCGATGCCGGTGCGGGCGCTGACGCGCCCGGTGCCGTCGAGGTCGACGCGCACCCGGATCCGGGTTTCCTTGGTGTCGCGGGTGACTTCCGCCGTCCTGGTCATCGTGGCCCGTCCCGTCGCAAGACCTGCATGCCTGCCGCCTAGCCGCCGAGGATCACCTGCAGCGCCGCGAGCACCGCGTCCATGTCCTCCGGCGTGCCGATGGACACCCGCAGGCACTCCGCCAGCCCCGCCCCGCCGGAGACATCCCGGATGAGGATGCCATGGTCCTCCACCAGGCGCCGGAACACCTCCCGCGCCGGCACCCGCTCGCAGCGGAACAGCACGAAGTTGGCCGCGCTCGGGAACATGGTGACGCCGGGCAGCGCCGCCAGCCGCGGCTGGAAGCGCTCCCGCTCGGCGATCACCGCCCGGGTGCGCGCGGCAAACTCGTCCTCGTGCGCCAGGGCCACCGCCGCCGCCGCCAGCGTGATGGCGTTGACGTTGTAGGGCAGCTTGGCCTTGGCGATCTCACGGGCCACCGCCGGGTGGGCCAGCGCATAGCCGAAGCGCAGCCCCGCCAGGCCGAACGCCTTGGAGAAGGTGCGCAGCACCACCACCCGCGGCGACTGCCGCAGCAGCGGGATGGCGCTCGGCCCGCCGAACTCCTGGTAGGCCTCGTCGCAGACCACGAGCGCGCCCGTCCCCGCCAGGATCTGCTCCACGGCGCCCGACGGCAGCGCGGACCCGGTGGGGTTGTTGGGCGAGTTGAGCACCACCACCCGGGCCCGTTCCTCCCGCGCGGCGGCGATGAGCGCGTCCACGTCGTAGCCGAAGCCGGGCCCGAGGGCCACCGGCACGTAGCGCCCGCCGGCCACCCCGGTGAGCAGCCGGTAGAGCGCGAAGGTCGGGGCGGGCGCCACCACGGCGTCGCCCTCGCCCACGCTCACCGCGAGGGTGGCCTGGATCACCTCGTTGGAGCCGTTCCCCACCAGCACCCCGGCGGGATCCCAGCCGTGCCGGGCCGCGATGGCGCCCGCCAGCTCCATGGGCGCAAAGTCGGGGTAGCGGTGCCACGGGGCGGCGGCGGCCCGCGCCAGCACCTCCGCCTTGAGGTGCGGGGGCAGGTCGGCGGGCGCCTCGTTCTGGTTGAGCTTGCGGGCGGTGACCGGCGCCTCGAGCGTGTACGCCGCGAGGGCGCGCACCGACGGCTTGAGCAGGCCCAGCGCGGGCGCGGGATCGGGCAGCGTCACGGGCGTCCCTACTTGCGGCGCCCGAGGACGACTTCGAGCCGCTTGGAGAGGGCCTTGGCGCGGAAGGGCTTGCTCAGGAAGTCGTCGGCGCCCAGCTCGAAGACGCGCACCTCGTTGTCCTCGTCGCCCTTGGCGGTCAGGACGATCACCGGGATCCGCGAGGTGGCGGGCCGGGTGCGCAGCTCCTTGAGCACCGAGTAGCCGTCGAGCCCGGGGAGGTTGAGGTCGAGCACGATGATGTCGGGCGCGTGCCGGTCCACCTGGTCGAGCGCCTCGAGGCCAGTGGCGGCCTCCACCACCTGGTACCCGTCGCGGGTGAGCAGGTCCTTCATGACCTTCCGCAGCACGTCCTCGTCGTCCACCAGCAGCACCGAGATTCCCTTGAGCGCGCGCCGGACGCCGGAGACTTCCACGGCGTCCTCCTCCTCGAGGAGGTCGAAGGCGGTGGAGAGGTCGGCCTCGGGTGGGCGGCGGGCCGGCGGCTCCAGCACGGCCGCGGCGGCGGGCGCCGCCGGCGGTACGATCGGGTTGGAGGTCGGCGTCTTCCGCGCCGGGGCCTCGGGGGCCTTGGGCGCCGAGGTGGCGCCGGAGGTGCGCGGCGCGGTCACCGTGCCGGTGCCGGTGGCGCCGCCCTCGACCATGGGCACGTCCACCACGCGGAGCAGTTCGTCCGTGCTGGTCTCGCCGGCGAGGACGTGCTTGAGGCCGCTGTCGAACAGCGAGCGCATCCCGTTGGCCCGCGCCGCCTCCGCGATCTTCTCCGCGGTGCCGCCGGCGCCGATCAGCCGCTCCAGCTCGATGTTCATGGTCAGCACCTCGACCACGCTGAACCGGCCGCGGTAGCCGGTCATGGAGCAGTCGGGGCAGCCCACCGGGCGGTAGATCGGGGTCCCCGCCGGGATGAAGCGCAGGATCCGCTCCGGGGGCGGCTGATCGCTCGGCTCCTTGCAGGTGACGCACAGCTTCCGCATGAGCCGCTGCGCGATGACCCCGCGGAGCGCCGAGGCCAGCTTGTAGGCCTCGATCCCCATGTCCACCAGGCGGGTGACGGCATTGGCCGCGTCGTTGGTGTGCAGGGTGGAGAGCACCAGGTGGCCGGTCAGCGACGCCTGTACCGCGATCTGGGCGGTCTCGCGGTCGCGGATCTCGCCCACCAGCACCACGTCGGGGTCCTGCCGCAGGATCGAGCGCAGCGCCGACGCGAAGGTGAGCCCCGCCTTCTCGTGCACCTGCACCTGCACGATGCCCTTGCCCAGCCGGTATTCGACCGGGTCCTCGACCGTGACGATGTTCACGCCCTCGCTCTGCACCATGCGGAGCATGGAATAGAGCGTGGTGGTCTTGCCCGAGCCGGTGGGCCCGGTGACCAGGATGACGCCTTCCTTGTTGTTGAGCAGGGCCTGCATCTGGGCCCGCTCGTCTACCGACATGCCGAGCGACTCGAGGGTGAGCACGGTGGCCCGGGCGTTCAGGATCCGGATCACCACCTTCTCGCCCATGGAGGCCGGCAGCGTCGAGACGCGCAGGTCCACCGGCGCGCCGTTCACCGCCACCCGGGCGCGCCCGTCCTGCGGCCGCAGCCGGTCGGCGATGTCGAGCCCCGACATGATCTTGATGCGTGAGATGAGCGGCGCCCCCGCGGTCCGCGGGATGTTCATCACCTGCCGCAGCACGCCGTCGATGCGGTAGCGCACCGCCACCCCGGCCTCGCCCGGCTCGATGTGGATGTCGCTCGCCCGGGCCAGGATGCCGTCGGAGAGCATGAGATCCACCAGCCGCACCACCGGGCGCTGGCTCGCCTCCTCCGCCGAGGCGGCGAGGTCGGTGACGCTGTCATGGTCGTCGAGCTGGGTGACCTGCAGGTCACCGTCCATGCCGCCGAGCAGCTGCGCCATCACGTCGGAGCCACCGCCCCGGTACAGCTCGTCCATCCGCTCCCGGATCTTGAGCGGGGAGCAGAGGAATGACCGCACCTCCCGCCCGGTGGCGAAGGCGAGGTCCTTCTCCGCGTCGATGTCGAAGGGATTGGCGGTGGCGATCTCGAGCAGCGCCTCGGTCTGCCGCAGTGGGAGGATCCCGAAACGGCGCACCAGCGGCTCGGGGACCAGGTCGCGCATGGTACGGTCGAGGCTGCTGAGGTCGGCCACCGGCAGCCGGAACCGGGCCGCCGCCGCGCGGAGGATCTCGTCATCGCTGACGAGCTTGCGCTGGACCACCGTCGCCCAGAGCGACTGCGGGTCCTTGGCCAGCTCACCCCGGAGCTTGATCAGCACCTCGGGGTTGAGCAGCTTCTCGATGGTCGGGACCAGCCACTCGTCAGTAAACTGCATGCAAGCCCAAGCGGGAGAATCGGTTACTCAGGGGCAATGGAAGAAACCTAAGGCACCCGGGGACCCCCGGGGAGTGGCCTACAGGATCTCCCACCACTCCCGCTCCACATCCACCGAGAGACCCACCCGGCCGGTGCGCAGCGAGACCCCGGTTTCGACCCGGAGCAGCCGGTGGAAGAGCTCCAGCCCGACCCCCGCCACCGGCTGCAGCCGGCCGCTGGCCCGCCAGGGGACCCCAGCCACCCCTCCTCCAGCCACCCCGGTGGCCAGGAACGGCGCGAGCACCAGCCGGTTGCCGGTTGAGACGTAGGGTCCGAGCGGAATGGCCGGCGCGGGCGCGGCCAGGCGGTATTCCAGTCGGCCGAGGGCGTACCGGCGGCCTCCGATGGCCCGGAAGCCGACCCCGGGCAGGGTGCCCCAGCCTCCCAGCGCAAAGCTCCGAGAGGCGGGCAGCTCGCGGCTGCCGGCGCCCCCCTCCAGGTGAACCGCCACCACACCGGGCCCGGCGGGCCGCCGCAGGTCCACACCCGCCGTGAGCCGTCCGTAGTCCCGGTCCCCGGTGCCACCCTCGACCCGGACCTCGAGCCGGTGGGAGGCGTCGCGATCGAGCCGGGCGGCACCCAGCACCACGCCGAGCCGCCCCACGCCCACCGTCCCGGCACCAAGGGCCGGGTTGGGGCGGTAGCTGCCGGAGGCGGGCGTGGCCTCCACCGCCACGGACCGGGTCCGCTCCACCGCCACCCCGCCCTCCACCCTGCTGGCAACCGAGCCACCGAGCCGCCGGGCCACGGTCAGGCCCACCTGGTCGAGCCGGACATAGTCGCCGAGGTCGCGCCCCCCCTCCTGCGCGAGCAGCGAGTTGACCACGCCCGAGACCACCGGCGTGTCGCCGAGATCGGCGATGGCCCGGGCGGCGGTGAGGGTGGCCGCGGTGGCGCCCCGTCCCAGTTCGAGGGTCGCGCCGCCGGTCAGGCGGCCGTCGGCGGTCCCGATCGCGGCGCGCGGCAGCAGGGCGGCGGCGGGTCCGAGGGCGAAGCGGAACCCGAGGCCCAGGGTGAGGCCCTGCACCCGGTTCACCCGGACCAGGTCGCTGATGGCCGAGATTCCGAGCCGGGAGCGGGCGAGGCCGCTCAGGTGCTGCCCCGGGGCCAGGCGGGCCACCTCGTCGCGGAGGGCATCGAGGTCGCCCTGCGCCACGGGGCGTGCCACCTCCTGGATCGCTGCGGCGAGCGGTGCATCCCAGGTGGCGGTGCTCTCCGCCGGCGCGCGGAGTCCGCCCACCGCGGGGCCGAGCCGCACCACCTGGGGCACCCCGGCGTTGAGTTCGTATTCGCCGATCTCCCAGCGTCCCCGGATGATGGACCGCGCGGGGAGGTCGAGCCAGGTGAGCCGGCGGCGGATCTCGATCTCCTGGCGCCATGGCAGCCACCAGCGGCCCTCCACCCGGGCGTTCTCCAGGCGCACGCTCAGGTCCTCGATGGAGCGGTCGAGGTAGGCGGCGGCGGTGAAGCTGAACCGGAAGCGCACCAGGTCACCGCTGGTGGCGTCGAGCGAGAGGGTGCCGATCACCCGGGGCGCCGCCGGATCGCGGGGACGCACCAGCACCTCATGCAGCCGGCGGGCGCCCTCCTGGGTGCGCAGCTCGAGGGAGTCGGCGAGGCGGAAGTGGTAGGCGGCCGGCCCCTCCGGGGCGAGGGGGTGGATGACGTCGCGGACCTCGTCCCCTTCGCCGATGCGGATGCGGTCACCGAAGTTGTTGGTGACGATGCCAAGGTGGTCGCGGTGGTAATTGATGTCGGTGGGGAGCCAGCGGCCGTCGCGCCAGCCGCGGATCACCTGGCGGTGCAGGTCGGGCGCCTGCCAGTAGACGTCCACCAGCAGCTCGTCGGCCTTGATGAGGCGGGGCGCGGCGGCGAGGTCGCGACCCGCCTGGCCCAGGAAGAAGACGAAGCCGTGCGCCGTGGTGTGGTAGCTCCGCAGGGTGGAATCCGGCTCGGCGCGCTGCCGCGCGGCCATGGCGCGCCCCACCAGCGCCAGGGTGGTGGAATCGTCCCAGCCCTGCGCCGCCGCCGGCGCGCCGCCGAGCGCCGCCAGCAGCAGCGCGGCACCGAGTCGCCCCCGGATCCCGTGTCCCCCGCGTCCGTGCCGTCGAAGCATCCGCTCGCTGCCGCCTCGTGGTAAGTTGCAGCCGTGATCCCTCCATCCCGCCTCGTCCCGCCGCTGCTCGCCCTGGCCCTGGCCTGCGGCCGGGCGCCCGCCGCCACCGGGGGCACACCCGACGCCGTGCCCCCCGCGGTCGGCCGGGTGCTCCCGGCGGACGAGCTCTTCCCGCTGGAAGTGGCCGGCGTGACGCCCAGCGACACCACCGTGACCTTCGCCACGGGCCGGCCCCGGACCATCATCCTGCGGCACGGCCCCCCGGACAATACCGTGTTCGTGGAGCTCGCGTTCCCGGCCGCGGCGTTCGCCGCCGCGGGCACGCCGGAAAGCGTGACCGTGAGCGTCGCCCCCGCCCCCGGGCTGTACGGCCTGACCCTCACCAGCACGATCCCGCCGGACACGGGGGCGCGGCTGCGGTTCAAGTACCCGGTGCACTTCGCCGCGCCGGCCGCCGGCGTGGCCCGGTACGGCAGCCTGGCCCGGTTCGAGCGCGCGCTGGTGGTGCTGGTCCGGCTGGACGACGGCCGCTGGGGGGTGCTGCCGAGCAGCCGGCCCGCCTCCGACAACCTGGAGGCGCCGCTGCGCGGCCCCGGCACCTACCTGCTGGCGGCGCCCCGCTAGCGTGAGTCGCGCGACGGGCCCGCGGGCGGTAGGTTTCGGCCCTCGCGTCACCCGACCCTCCCCAGCCCACGGCTCCCGCGTCATGGCTCCCGGCTTCAGCTCGCTCCCCGACTTCCTGGCCCGCGCCACGCCGGGCATGGTGCCCGTGGTCCGCCAGGTGGTGCTCGACGGCGACACGCCGGTGGCCGCGTTCGCCAAGCTGCACCAGGGGCGCTACGGCTTCCTGCTCGAGTCCCTGGAAGGGGGCGAGCGCTGGGCCCGCTACACCTTCCTCAGCACCGACCCCCGCGAAGTCCTAAGCTACCACGGCCGGGAGGTGCGCCGGTGGACCCCGGGCGCTGGCTGGAGCACCGTGGCCACCGACGAGGCGCCGCTCGACCACCTTGCCCGGACGATGCGGCAGTACCCCCCGGTGGACCTGCCGGGGCTGCCCCGCTTCACCGGCGGCGCGGTGGGGTACATCGGCTACGACGTGGTGCGCAGCCTGGAGCGGCTGCCCGACGCCCCGGCCGACGACCGCGGGCTCCCCGACGCGCTGCTCATGGTGGCCGACACCCTGCTGGTGCTCGACAACCTGTTCAACCGGGCCACGATCATCGCGAACGTGGAGGTGGCGCCGGGGATGTCGCCGGCGGCGCTCGAGGCGCTGTACCACGGCGCCGTCGCGCGGATCGAGGGGTGGCTGGCGCGTCTGGCCGCGCCCTCGGCCCTGACGCCGCTGGCCATCGAGGGGGCGGCGCCGATCCCGGCCACCACCGCGCCCTTCAGCGACCAGGCCTACCAGGACGGCGTGCGCACCATCCAGGAGCACATCGCCGCGGGCGACACCTTCCAGACCGTGCTGTCCCGCCGGATCGACCTCGACGCGCCGGACCCGTTCCTCACCTACCGCTACCTCCGCGCGCTCAACCCGGCGCCGTACCTGTACTTCCTGCACTTCGACGACCTGCACGTGGTGGGCAGTTCGCCCGAGGTGCTGATCCGCGTGGAGGAGGGCGAGGTCACCGTGCGCCCGATCGCCGGCACCCGGCCCCGTGGCGCCACCGCCGCGGAGGACCAGGCGCTGCAGGCGGAGCTGGAGGCCGACCCGAAGGAACGCGCGGAACACCTGATGCTGGTGGATCTGGGCCGGAACGACGTGGGCCGGGTGGCGGCGTTCGGCACGGTGCGGCTCACGGCCTTCATGGTGGTGGAGCGGTACTCGCACGTGATGCACCTGGTGAGCGAGGTGCGCGGCCGGCTGCGCGAGGAGCTCGACGCGCTGGCCGCCCTCGGCGCGTGCTTCCCGGCGGGCACCGTGAGCGGCGCGCCCAAGGTGCGGGCCATGGAGATCATCGACGCCCTGGAGCCCACGCGGCGGGGGCCCTACGCCGGCGCGGTAGGGTACGTCGGCTGGGGGGCGCGCACCCTGGACACGGCCATCGCCATCCGCACCGTGGTGATGCGGGGTGGCCGCGCCTGGGTGCAGGCCGGCGCCGGGATCGTCGCGGACTCCGAGGCCGCGGCGGAGTGGCGCGAAACCGAAGCCAAGGCGCGGGCGGTGCTCGCGGCGCTCGGCCTCGCGGGGGCGCGCGGGCCCTAGGCCCGGCCGGGCCGCCGGCCCGCGGACATGCGGCCCCTCCCCGGGGCGCGTATATTGGAGGCCATGCCTTTCAAGCTCGTCTCCTTCACCGGCGACCAGGACTTCGAGCTCATCCCGGACCATACCTACGTGGTCGGCCGGGCGGTCACGAGCGACATCCCCATCTTCGATCCGACGATCAGCCGCCGCCACGCCGAGCTCCGGGTGGGGAAGGCCACGATCGCGCTCAAGGACCTGGGCAGCTCCAACGGCACGTTCATCAATGGCGAGCGGGTCACCGACGGCACCCTCGAGGCCGGCGACTCGGTGACGTTCGGCAAGGTGGTCTTCCAGCTCAAGACCCCCGAGATGGGCAGCGCGCGGCTGGTCACCACCGGGCAGAACCTGCCCCAGCCCGGCGGCACGATCGTCAAGCAGATCGCCATGAGCGGCCACGTGGGGGCGGCCATCGTCGGCGAGGTGGCCCAGGCCGCCGGCGCCCACGACGCCCAGGGCCAGCTCAAGGTGGCCGGCGCCAGCACGGCCGAGCGCAACGCGCGCAAGCTCTCCCTGCTGCTCGAGGTGTCGCAGAAGCTCTCCGGCGAGCTCGACCTCGACAAGCTGCTGGGCCGGGTGGTGGAGACCACCTTCGACGTCATGGGCGTGGACCGGGTGTCGGTGCTGCTCAAGACCGAGAGCGGCGAGCTGGTGCCGCGGGTGTCCAAGAGCCGCCTCGGCGACAGCTCCGCGCAGCACGTGCCGCGATCCATCGCCCGCAAGGCGGTGGAGGAGCGGGTGGCCATCCTCACCGACAACGCCGTGGCCGACGACCGCTTCAAGGGCGGGGCGTCGATCATGCTGCAGAGCGTCCGCAGCGCCATGTGCATCCCGCTCATGGCCAGCGCGGAGATGGTGCTCGGCATCCTGTACGTGGACAACCTCACCGCCACCAACTCCTTCAGCGACGAGGACCTGCAGTTCCTCATCGCGTTCGGCGGCCTGGCGGCGATCGCCATCAAGAACAGCCGCTTCGCCGAGCAGATCCAGCGCGAGGCGATGGTCCGCTCCAACTTCGAGCGCTACTTCGCGCCGAACGTGGCGGCGGAGATCGCCATGCAGCAGGGGGCGGTGAAGCTGGGCGGCGACAAGCGCCCGGTGACGATCCTCTTCTCCGACATCCGCGGCTTCACCACGATGTCGGAACACATGAGCCCGGAGAGCATCGCGAGCCTGCTCTCGGACTACTTCACCGAGATGGTGGACATCATCTTCGCCAACGGCGGCACCCTCGACAAGTTCATCGGGGACGCCGTCATGGCCCTCTGGGGGGCCCCGGTGCCCCACGCCGACGACCCCGACCGCGCGGTGCAGGCGGCGATCGCCATGCAGCGCGCCATCCACGCGCTCAACGCCAAGTGGACGGCGGACGGGCGGCCCAGCATCAGCGTGGGGATCGGGATCAACTACGGCGAGACCTTCGCGGGAAACATCGGCAGCCACCTGCGGCTGGAATACACGGTCATCGGCGACAATGTCAACGTGGCCAGCCGGCTCTGCTCCAATGCCAAGGGCGGGGAGATCCTGATCTCCGACCCGCTCTACCAGGTGCTCAAGGAGAAGCCCCCGGTCGAGGCGCGCGACCCGCTCGCGGTCAAGAACCGCGCCCAGGCGGTGCCGGTCTGGCGGGTCAAGGTCTGACGGCGGCGGCTACGGCGCCGCCGGCTCCATCTTCCAGAACGCGATCCCCCCGGCCTGCTGGCCCACCTCCACCGACGCCACCCGCGCCAGCGCCACCAGGTCCCAGACGTCCACCGTGCCCGGCGCCGCCCCCACCCCCTCGCTGCTCACAAAGGCGTAGCGGGAATCGGGGCTGATCGCCACCCCGTGACTGATCGTGGTGGAGCTCTGCGCCTGCATCACGCTGTGGCCGCGCGCCAGGTCAAACACCTGTACCCCACCCCCCTGCTTGAGGCTCGCCACCAGCAGCCGCCCATCCGGCGTCACCGCCAGGTTGTAGGGGCCACGACCCGTCGGGAACCGGCGGGTGATGCGCCAGCCGGCCCGCTCCACCTCCACGATCTCGTCCGCCTTGTTGCACGCCACGTAAACGTGGGCCCCGTCGGCGGCGGGCTGGGCCCAGGTCGGCGAGCAGCTGGGTCGCGGCATCATGCCGCCCATGTCATGGCCGCCGTGGGCCGGCGGGGCCACCGCGGGGAGCGGCCCCTCGCTCCCGCGCGCCAGGCCGAAGCGGCGCGCCACCTCGAAGGTGGCGGCATCGAGTTCCACCAGCTGGTCGTCCATCATGCAGGTGGAGTACTGCGCCCGGCCGTCCGGCGAGAGCCGGCTGCCATGCGGCATGGTGCAGGTCTCGGTGCGCGCCACCTCGGTCAGGGTCGGCGTGTAGACCACCGACACCGACGAGGGGACCATCCGTCCGTGCAGGTTGAAGTTGACGATGAAGGCGTAGAGCCCGTCGGCGGTGACGTCGAGGGAGGCGGGGAAGTTGCCGAGCAGGATGCCCGGCCCCGCGAGGGTGTCGGGACCGAGGGCGTAGCGCCAGTACCGGCCGTCGGGCGATCCGTGGCCGGTGGTGACGTGAAGGAACCGCCCGTCGCGGCTGATCTGCAGCCCATGCGGGCCCTCCATCTCGGCCGGGGACTGCCCCGCGGCAATGGTGCGCTCCACCACCGCGCCGCCCGGCCCGAACCGGATCCGGTGCAGCAGGTCGGCCGACTCGGCCCCGACGTACACCCAGTAGGTGCGGGTGGGCGGCGCCGGCGGCTGCTGGGCGGCCGCCGGGCGGGCGAGGGCGAGGGCGAGGGCCGCGACGCCGGCCAGCGCGAGCCGCTTGCGGGAAGGGGAGCTGGGCATCAGCTTGCCACCAGTCTGCAGGTTGCGGGTTGCAGGGTCCATCCCGTCAGGTTCACGGCGCCCCGGCGCCATCCCTCGGAGCCCCGACGTGTCGAAGCTAATCTCGCGCCTCCTCGCCGTCACGGCGATCAGCCTCGCCCCCGCCACCCCCACGGCGGCCCAGCAGCCCGCCCCACCCCCGGTGGCGCGGCTGGTGGCCGAGCCGGCGGCCCTCACGCTCGAGGTGGGTGCCACGGACTCGTTCCGCGTCACCGCCTTCGACGCCGCCGGCCGCGAGATCCCCAACCCGCCGCTGCGGGGCAGCGGCCCGCGCAACGCGCTGCGGCTGGGCCGCAACGCGGTCACCGCGCTGGCGGCGGGCCGGTTCGAGATGGTCTTCACGGCCGTCAGCGGGGATGGCACCCCGCCCGCGATGGTCACGATCCCGGTGCAGGTCACCTGGCCGGCCCTGCAGTCGCTCGCGGTGCGCAGCGAGCCCGGCCGGCTCTATACCGGCATCACCCTCGGCCTCACGGCGCACGGGCACCACGCCGACGGCGGGGAACGCCCGGCGGCGGCCCTCCCGGCCACGTGGCGCAGCTCCAGCCCCGCGATCGCGTCGGTGGACCGCTATGGCTACGTCACGGCCCACCGCGCCGGCACGGTGGTGATCACCGCGGAGGCGGAGGGACGCCGGGCGGACTGGCGGCAGGTGGTCCTGGCCAATCCGGTCCGCAGCCTCTCGGTGGACCTGGACCAGGCCAGCGTCCGCACCGGCGATGTCCTGCACCTCAAGGCCACCGCACGCCGCGCCAACGGGACGCCGGTCACCGACGTGCCGATCACCTGGAGCTACACCTACGCCCCCGACGATACCATCGCGGCCCCGGGCGCCACCGGCGTCCTGGATCGCGGCCTCTTCACCGCCGAGGTGCCGGGCCGCTACACCCTGCTCGCCTCGGCCGGGGACGTGGTGGCCCGGGCCGTCGTGGAGGCCCGCCCCCGTGACGCGCGTCGCCGCATCAGCGTCACCGGCCGCGGCGCGATCACCAACGTCCACACCTCGGACTTCTGGCCCTGGACCGGCCGCGACGGCCGCGACTACGCCCTGGTCGGGACCTGGGGCGGCGACGGCTGGGCCTACGTCTTCGACATCACGGACCTGGCGCACCCGGTGCGCACCGACTCCATCAAGGTGGACGCGCGGGTGATCAATGACGTGACCGTCTCGCCCGATGGCCGCTACGGCGTCCTGTCCCGCGAGGGCGCCTCCAACCGGGTGAACGGCGTGGTCCTCCTCGACCTCGCCACGCCGGCCCACCCCCGGGTGGCGTCCGGCTTCGACCAGGAGCTGACCGGTGGCGTGCACAACATGTTCGCCACCCGGGATTACCTCTTCGCCATCTCGGGCGGCGACCGCTACGTCATCATCGACGTCCGCGATGTGGACCACCCGAAGTACGTCAGCGAATACGACCACCCCAACAGCCGGGTGCACGACGTCTGGGTGCACGACGGCATCGCCTACAGCTCCGAGTGGGGCACCGGCGTGGTCGCGGTGGACGTGGGCAACGGCCGGTGGGGCGGCACCATCGAGAAGCCCGTCCTCATCAACACCTTCGCGACCACCAGCGGCGCCACGCACGAGATCTTCCCGTACATCCAGAAGGCCACCGGCAAGGTCTACCTGTTCCTGGGGGACGAGATCATGTCGCGCGAGGGACGCGTCTGGGAGGGGACCAACTACTTCCCCGACCTCTTCGGCAGCATCCCGAAGCGGGGCGGCGTGCCCCAGACCTCGGCCGGCTACACCCACATCATCGACTTCACCGACCCGATGCACCCGCAGAACATCGCGAAGTACCACCAGGAGGAGTTCGGCGCGCACGACATCATCGTCGAGGACGACGTGATGTACCAGGCGTACTACGACGGCGGGGTCCGGGTGGTCGATGTCTCGGGCGAGCTGGTGGGCAACCTGGCGGAGCAGCGGCGGGAGATCGCGGTGTACAAGCCCTTTGATCCCGAGGGATACACCCCCAATGCTTCGTTCGTGATGAACGCGATGCCGTGGAAGGGCCACATCCTCTTTACCGACTTCAACAGCGGCCTGTGGGCCGCCAAGCTGGAGCCGAAGCAGGGCCTCACGCCGTAGCCGGGTGGGGCGGCAGGGCGGTACGGCGGCACTGCCCCACGGCGGCCGAGCCGCCGAGCCGCCGCCTAGCCGCCTAGCCGCGCCCCTCCCCGAAGCGGTATCCACACCCCGCCTCTTCCAGCAGGCGCAGCACCAGGCGCACCGGCAACCCCATCACCCCGAAGAAGTCTCCCTCGATCCGCTCCACCAGCGCGGCCCCGTACCCCTGGATGCCGTAGGCCCCCGCCTTGTCCATCGGCTCGCCGGTGGCGATGTAGGCGCGCAGGTAGTCATCGTCCGCGGGGCGGAAGCTCACCCGGGTGATGTCGGTGGCCTGCCCCACCCGGCCGCCCGCGACCAGGGCCACGCTGGTGATCACCTCGTGGGTGCGGCCCTGCAGCGCGCGCAGCATGCGCAGGGCGTCCGCCGCGTCGGCCGGCTTCTCGAGCAGGCGGCCGTCGAGCAGGACGGTCGTGTCCGCCCCCAGGACGAGGTCCCCGGGGACGCTCAGTGCCTTCTCCCGCGCCAGCCGCTCCGCGTACGCCACCGGCGCCTCGCCCGGGGCCTGCGCTTCCGGGATGTGCGAGGGGCGCACCACGAAGGGGATGCCGAGCATCTGCAGCAGCTCGCGCCGGCGGGGCGAGCCCGAGGCGAGGATGAGCGGGGGAGTCGGCATCATGCGTGGCATCGCTTCCTGGGTTGGGCGGGCCCGGTGCCTGACTGGACCCAGGCACCACGCACGGGGGCGCAATTCAGGTTTCCGGCCCCGCGGCCGATACCCCTGACGGGGCCCGCACTCATCACGGCACGGGAGTATCCATGGACTTCGAGGCGGCAATCCTGTCGCATACCCGGTGGAAGCGCCGCCTGCACGCCAGCATGGCCGGCGAGGGACGGCTGGATCCGGCCGAGGTCGGGGCGGACGATCACTGCGACCTCGGCCGCTGGCTCCATGCGGAGGCCGGCCGTCTCGCGGAGCACCCGGACTTCCAGGACCTGGTCGCGCAGCACGCCGCCTTCCACCGCGCCGCAGGAAGGGTCGTGGACCGGATCAACGACGGGAACCACGACGAGGCCCACCGCCTGCTGGGCTTCGACAGCGAGTTCGCCCAGTGCTCCCTCAAGGTGGTGGACCTCCTCGGGCGCCTGCGCCGTCACGGCGCCCACGCCTAGGCGGAGCCGCCCGGGGCCCCCGGGGCCTCGCGCTCGACCACCAGGGTGACCGGCCCGTCGTTGTGGATCTCCACCTGCATCATCGCCCCGAACTCGCCCGTCTCCACCTGCAGCCCGTGGCCCCGCAACCCGGCGAGGAAGCGTTCGTAGAGGGGAATCGCCGTCTCCGGCCGCGCGGCCGTGATGAACGACGGGCGTCGCCCCTTCTGGGCATCACCATAGAGCGTGAACTGGGAGACGACCAGCACGCCGCCCCCCACGTCGGCCAGGCCGAGGTTCATCTTGGCCTCGGCATCGGCGAAGAGCCGGAGCCCCGCCACCTTCTCCGCCATCCAGTCCACCTCGGCCGGGGTGTCGGTGTGGGTGAACCCCACCAGCACGCAGAAGCCGCGCCCCACCGCGCCCGCGGTGCGGCCGTCGATGGTGACGCTGGCCTGCGTCACCCGCTGCAGGACGATTCGCATGCGCCAAACATGAACCGAAAGCGCGCCCAGAGGTAGGCGGCCCTCGACCGGGGGGGGCCGCCCGCGGGGGTATCTTGGGGACATGCCCCTGCGCCCCCTCCACCGCCGGATCCTGGTCGGCGCCCTCGCCACCGTGCTCCTGTCGGGGGCCGGGATCGTGCTGCTCGAGCGCGCGCTCGAGGCCGCGCTCCGGGTCCCGGTCGACGCCTACCTGCGCGCGCGGACCCTCCGCATGGCCAACGGCGCGCCCGGATCTGGCCTCGACATCGGACTGCCGGTGCTCCGCCTCAGCCTGTTCCGCCGGCGCCTGGTGCTGGAGCGGGTCCGGATCCAGTTCGACCAGACGCGGGACAGCGTCGCGCTGCATTTCGTGGCGGAGGCGCCGGTCATCACCCTGTCCGGACTCGACCTCAGCGACGTCATCTGGCGACGGAACTTCCGCCTCTCCGGCGTCGCGCTCGAACGCCCCTCCGTGCGCCGCGAGGTGGACGGGCCGGCCGATCACCTGGCGCCCCGCGACGCCCCGCCGGACTCCCTCCCCGTGACCCTCCCCGCCCCGGACTCCCTGCTCTACCGGCTGGTGGCGGGCTGGCTGCCGGACGAGGTCCGCGGCGCCCGGATCGAGCGGGTGCGGGTCACGGATGCCACCATCAGCTCGCGGGAGCGGCGCGGCACGCGGGCCGTCCGCGACTCCACCACCGGGCTCAGCCTCGAGCTGCGCGGCCTGCAGCTCGACAGCGCCGCCCACCGGGTCTTCGAGTACGGCACCCTGCGCCTGGCCGCGGCGCTCCATGCCACCGGCGTGCCCACGGAGAGCCTGCAGGTCGAGCGGGTCCTGCTCACCATGAGCGCGGACGACACCACCTTCGACATCGGCGAGCTCCGCTCCGCCGCCACCGCGGGGGGACACCAGTTCCGCGCCGTGGGCCTGCGCCGCTCCTTCGCGCGCCAGCTGCTCACGGTCGACACGGTGACCTACGACCCGGTCCACGCCGACTCGACGTACTTCGCCGCGGCCGGCCCCCGGAGCACCCGGGTGCGGGCCGCGCTCACCGGCATCCGGGTGCTGGGCCTGCGGCAGGAGAACCTGCGTCACCGGCGGATCACCGCGGGGGGGGTCTGGGTGGGCCAGGCGACGCTCGACGTGCTGGCGGACCGGCGAACGCCGGCCGGCCCGCCCCGCCCCCGGGTGCTCTGGCCGGCGCGCTTCCTGGCGTGGAATGTCGTGGTGGGCGCCGACTCGATCGTCCTCGAGGACGGCGCCATCCGCTACGGCGAGCTGGCGCCGGGCCGCACCCAGGCGGGCGCGGTGAGCTTCGAGCAGCTCCGGGCCACCGTGCGTCACCTGAGCAATGACTCCACGGCGACACGGGCCGGTCCCGCACGGCTCGAGGCCTCCGCCCGCCTCTTTGGCCAGGGGGCCCTCAGCGCCGTGATCGAGGTGCCGGTCCAGCCCGGCCCGCTGCGTGTCCGTGCGCACGGCGAACTGGGGCGGCTGGACCTGGCCCGTTTCAACCGGTTCCTGCTGCCGTCCAACGGCCTGGAGATCACCGGCGGCACGCTGCAGGCCGCGCGGTTCCGCTTCGTGGTGTCCGGCGGGCAGGCCAGCGGCGAGTTCGGTGCCGCGTGGGAGGGGCTCGAGCTCCGCCTGGTGGACCCGGTCACGGGCCGCCAGAACCTCGGCAAGAAGCTCAAGAGCATGGTGGCGGGACGCCTGGTGCGGTCCCGGCAGCCGCCGGACGAGACCGGCGCGCTCCGCACCGCGCCGATCGCCTACCACCTGCAGCCGGGCGACAGCTTCTGGGGGCTGCTGTGGCGCGCGGTCCGGTCCGGGATGGTGAAGTCCGTGAAGCCCTGAGCCCCCAATGCCGACGGGCGGCTCCCCGAGGGGAGCCGCCCGTCCGTGCCCACCTGCCGCCGGCCGGGGCCTACTCGACCGTGACGCTCTTGGCCAGGTTGCGCGGCTGGTCCACGTTGCAGCCGCGGCGGACGGCCACGTAGTAGCTGAAGAGCTGCAGCGGGATGATCGTCAGGATCGGCGTCAGCAGGTCGAGGGTGTCGGGGATGGTGAAGGTGGCCGCCGCCAGCCGCTTGATCTGATCGTCGCCCTCGTTCTTGATGGCGATCACCTGCCCGCCGCGGGCCCGGACCTCCTCCACGTTCGACACGATCTTGCCGTGCACCGCGTCCTTGGGCGCGATGAACACCACCGGCATGTTCTCGTCGATCAGCGCGATCGGCCCGTGCTTCATCTCCGCCGCCGGGTACCCCTCGGCGTGGATGTAGGAGATCTCCTTGAGCTTGAGGGCGCCCTCGAGCGCCACCGGGAAGTTCACCCCCCGGCCGAGATAGAGCGCGTTGTTGCTGCGCCAGAACCGCTCCGCCAGCGCCTCGACCTCCTCGTGCCGGTCGAGGATCTGCTGGATCTGCTCCGGCAGCGCCTTGAGCCCCTGGATGATCTGCCGGCCCTGCAGGATGCTCAGGTTCCTGAGCCGCCCGAACCGCAGCGTGATGAGCGCCAGCGCGATCACCTGGCTGGTAAACGCCTTGGTGCTCGCCACGCCCACCTCGGGGCCGGCGTGCAGGTAGATGCCGCCGTCCACCTCGCGCGCGATCGTGGACCCCACCGAGTTCACCAGGCCGATGGTCCGCGCCCCGCGGCGCTTGGCCTCGCGGATCGCGGCGAGGGTGTCGGCGGTCTCGCCCGACTGCGAGATGCCGATGACCAGGGTGCGGTCGTCGACCACCGGGTTCCGGTAGCGGAACTCGGAGGCGTACTCCACCTCGACCGGGATCCGCGCCAGCTCCTCCAGCATGTACTCGCCGATCAGCCCGGAGTGCCAGCTGGTGCCGCAGGCGGTGATGACGATCCGGTTGATCCGCTTGATGTCGTCGTCGGTGAGGTTGAGGCCGCTGACCCGCGCCGTCCCCTCCTCCTCGAGCAGGTGGCCGCGCATGGTGTTGCGCACGGTATCCGGCTGCTCGAAGATCTCCTTCAGCATGAAGTGGTTGTACCCGCCCCGCTCGATGGTGGCGAGGTCCCACTCGATCTGGTTGACCGGCTTCTCGATGCGGGTGGCCGCGAGGTCGCGGACGTGGTACCCCTCGCGGGTGAGCACGACCATCTCGCCGTCGTCCAGGTACACCACCGAACGGGTGTGCGAGAGGATGGCCGACGCGTCCGAGGCCACGAACCACTCGCCGTCGCCCACGCCCACCAGCAGCGGCGAGCCCTTCCGCGCCGCCACCAGCACGTCCGGCTCGTCCTGCGACAGCACCGCGATCCCGTAGGCGCCGTCCACCTCGCGCAGCGCCTCGGCCACCGCCTCCTCGAGGTTGCCCCGGTAGCACTCGCCCACCAGGTGGGCCAGCACCTCGGTGTCGGTCTCCGACTTGAACACGTGCCCGCGCTGCAGGAGCACCTGCTTGATGGCGCCGGCGTTCTCGATGATGCCGTTGTGGATCAGCGCGATCTTCCCCGACTGGTCCAGGTGGGGATGCGCGTTGGTGGCGGTGGGCGGGCCGTGGGTGGCCCAGCGGGTGTGGCCGATGCCGATGGTGCCCTTCGGGGTGTACTCCGCCAGCTGCTGCTCCAGCGCCGACAGCTTGCCCGACTGCTTGAGGACCACCAGGCCCGAGCCGTTCAGGACCGCGATGCCGGAGGAGTCATACCCACGGTACTCGAGGCGCCGCAGCCCCTCGATGAGGAGCGCCACCGCCTGCCTGGGGCCTACGTACCCGACGATGCCACACATGCCAGGCCGTCCTCAACTGGAAAAGAGTTCGCGACAGACGGACACCAGGGCCTGCGCGTCCGCGTCCGTCGGGGCCTCCGCGATGAACCGGACGATGGGCTCGGTTCCGGAGGGCCGCACATGCACCCAGCGGTCGGACCATGCAAGCCTCAGTCCGTCGCGGGAATCCGGCACCGCGTCCGAAAAGCGGGCCTTCAGGCGCGCGTAAACTGGCGCTAAGTCGTTGCCGCGTGGTGCTTTGGCCTTCACGATCCGGTACCGAGGCTGCCCTCCCACCAGGGAGGCCACCGACTGTCCCGTTGCCGCAAGCAGGTGCAGGATCAGTGCCACACCGACCGGAGCGTCCCGGCCGATGTGCAGCGAGGGCAGAATGACCCCCCCATTCCCCTCCCCACCGATCAGCGCCCCCTCGTCCCGGATGGTCCGGGCCACATTGGCCTCCCCCACGGGGGCCCGGACAAACCGGGCCCCCCCCATCCGTGCGGCGTCCTCGACCACCAGGCTGGTGCTGAGGTTGGCCACGACCGTCGGCTGGCCCGCCCGGCCGCCCGACGGCGCGGCGGAATGCGACAGCATGGCGCGGACGGCCAGCGCGAGGGTGTAATCCTCCCCGATGGGGGCCCCGGTCTCGTCCACCAGCGCCAGCCGGTCCACGTCCGGATCCACCGCCAGCCCGATCGCCGCGCCGCTCTCCCGTACCAGACGCGACAAATCGCCCAGATTCTCAGGGAGCGGCTCGGGCGGGCGCGGGAACCGGCCATCGACCTCGGTATGGATGGCGTGGACCCGGCAGCCGAGCTGCTCGAGCAGCGCGGGCATGGTGGTGCCGCCGGCGCCCCGGACGCAGTCGAGCGCCACCACGAAGTGCCGCGCCCGGATGGCCGCCACGTCGATCATGGGAAGCGCCAGCACCTGCGCGAGATGCCGGGCGATGGCCCCGGGATCCTCCCGGACGGCGCCGACCCCCTCCCACCCGGCTCGCGGCGGGCCCGCCTCCGCGAGGGCCCGGACCCGGGCGCCGTCCTCGCCATCGAGGAACACCCCGTCCGGCCCCACCAGCTTGAGGGCGTTCCACTCGATCGGGTTGTGGCTCGCGGTCAGGATCAGGCCGGCGCCGGCGTGGTGGTGTTCCACCGCCAGCTGGACGGTCGGCGTGGGCGCGATGCCGACGTCGATCACGTCCACGCCCACCGACATGAGCCCCGCGGTGGCGGCGCGCGCGAACATGGGCCCGCTGGTCCGGGCATCGCGGCCCAGGACCACGAGCGGCTTGCCGCTGGCCCGGGCCCACGCGCCGAGGGCGGCAGCGTGGCGGGCGACGAGCTCCGGGGTGAGGTCCTTGCCTACGATCCCCCGCATCCCGGAGACACTGATCATCAGGGTGTCAGACATGGCGGTAAGGTAGCGGCGGGGGCGGCGGGGGAGGAGGGAGCGGACCGTGGAACCGTCGGGCGCCACCCCCCGCCCCGCTAGCCGATCAGCGGGGCGGCGGCGGCGGGCGGAAACTCGAGCCGGAAGGCCGCCACCACCTCGGCGTCGAAATGGCTGCCGGCGTGCGAGTCGAGCTCGGCGAGCGCGGTCTCGGGCGACAGCGAGCTCCGGTAGGAGCGGTCGGTCGTCATCGCGTCGTACGCGTCGGCCACGGCCACGATGCGCGCCGCCCAGGGGATGCGCGGCCCCTCCAGGCGGTCGGGGAAGCCCTCGCCGTCCACCCGCTCGTGGTGCGAGCGGACGATCGAGAGCACCAGCGGGTTCTCGCGCACCAGCGGCGAGAGGATCCGCTCGCCCAGCACCGTGTGGGCGCTGATCGAGGTGAACTCCTCGGACGTGAGCGGCCCCGGTTTCCGCAGGATGGCCTCGGGGGTGCCGATCTTGCCGATGTCGTGCAGCGCGGCGCCCAGCCGGATGTCCTCCAGCGCCTGGCCCGAGAACCCCATCCGCGCCGCCAGCCGCTCGGCATAGTGGCTCACCCGGGTGGAGTGCCCGCGGGTGTAGGGGTCCTTGGCGTCGAGGGCATGGACCAGGGTCTGCACCCCCTCGAGGAACATCTCCTTGATCCGCACCGCCTGCTGGTCGACCAGCCGCTCCAGGTTCTGCTGGTAGAACCGGTTCTGCAGCTGCAGCTCCCGCTTCTCGAGGGCGCGGCGGATGCGGGAGTGGATCTCGCCCAGCAGGGCGGGCTTGGTGATGTAGTCGAGCGCCCCGGCCTGCAGGCAGGCCACGGCGGTTTCCGCCTCGCGAATGCCGGAGAGCATCACCACCGCCATGTCCGGGTAGCGCTTGCGCGCCTCGCGCAGCAGGCCCAGGCCGTCGAGGCCGGGCATGGACACGTCGGAGACCAGGAGCGGGAGCTCGCCGGTCTGGTCGAGGATGGTGAGCGCCTCGAGGCCGGAGCCCGCCTCGAGACAGGCCAGTCCCAGCCCCTCGAGCACGTGGGCCATGGCGCGCCGCAGGTCGGGGTCGTCGTCGGCGAGCAGGCACAACGCCGGCCCGCTGCCGGGAGGCATGGCGGGTTCCGGCGGGGGCGGCGCGGGCGGCGCCGCCCCCCGGCGGCGCGACGGCGGCAAGGGAGGCACCCTTGAGTTTCGCAGCACACGGCACCGCCGGGCGGTGACGACGGTCACGCCCGGCGGTTCATGATGCCACCCCGGCGGCTCACACGGTCAGCGGCAGCTGGCCCGGGTCGGGGAAGGCGGCGAGGAAGGCGCGGACCACGTCGGGATCGAAGTGGGTGCCGACGCAGCGCTCCAGCTCCTCCATGGCGGCCTGCGGCGTCCGGGAGGCCCGGTAGGCGCGGTTGGTGGTCATGGCGTCGAAGGCATCCACCACGCAGACGATGCGTGCCTCGAACGGGATGTCGCCGCCGGCCAGGCGGTCGGGGAAGCCGCGCCCGTCCATTCGTTCGTGGTGGTTGCGCACGATGCGCAGTACCGTCGGGTTCTCGCGCGCCAGCGGGGCCAGGATCTTCTCGCCGAGCATGGTGTGCTCGGTGATGTGCAGGAACTCCTCGTCGGTCAGCGGCCCCGGCTTGTTGAGCACCGCCTCGCGGGTGCCGATCTTGCCGATGTCGTGCAGTTCCCCGCCCAGCCGGATCTCCTCGAGCTTCTCGCCGGTGAAGCCGAGGCGCACCGCGGTCTGCACCGCGTAGCGGCTCACCCGGATGGAATGGCCGCTGGTGTAGGCATCCTTCGCTTCCAGCGCCTGGGCCAGGGTCTGCACCCCCTGCAGGAACAGCTCCTTGATGCGGTTGGCCTGCACCCGCACCCGGAGCTCGAGGTTGCGCTGGTAGAATCGCCGCTGCAGCAGCAGGTCGCGCTTCTCGAGGGCCTTGGCCACGCGGGCCCGCACCTCCTCCAGCAGCGCCGGCTTGGCGATGTAGTCGAGCGCGCCCTTGTCGAGGCAGGCCACCGCGATCTTCACGTCGGCCACGCCGGAGAGCATCAGGACGGCGGTATCGGGGTAGCGCCGGGTGATCTCCTCGAGCAGCTCCATGCCGGAGATGCCGGGCATGTTCACGTCGCTGATCACCAGCGGCACCTCGCCCTGCTCCGCGAGGAGCCGGAGGGCGGCCGCGCCGTCGGCGGCCTCGAGCGGCGCCAGCCCCAGCAGCTGGGTGACCTTGGCGATCGCGGAGCGGACCGGGGCATCATCGTCGACCACGAGGCAGCGGGGCGCGAGGGCGCGCGGCTCCAGGGCGGCAGCGACCTGATCGAGCATCAGCTGGCCCCTCCCCGCCCGGGCGACGCTTGCTGCCCCCGGAGCGGGCGGGTAACCTTCGCCCGACCCGAACCCGGTTCCGCATGACTCAGCTTCGCGAAGACGATGCGCGGCATGGCTTTGCCACCCGCGCGGTGCACGCCGGCCAGGCCCCCGATCCGCTCTCCGGCGCGGTGATGACGCCCATCTACCAGACGTCCACCTACGTCCAGGAGGGGCTGGGCCGGCACAAGGGGTACGAGTACGCCCGCACCCAGAATCCCACCCGCGAGGCGCTGGAGCGGTGCGTGGCCAGCCTCGAGGGCGGCACGCACGGCTTTGCCTTCGGCTCCGGGCTCGCGGCGCTCGACACCATCCTCAAGCTGCTCTCGAGCGGCGACCACGTGGTCTGCGGCGAGAACGTCTACGGCGGCTCGCACCGGCTGATGGAGCGGGTCTACGGCCGGTTCGGCCTGACGTTCACCTTCGTGGACATGCGCGACCCGGACCGGGTGGCCAGCGCCATCACCCCGGCCACCCGGCTGGTGTACGGCGAGACCCCCACCAACCCGATGATGTTCCTCGCGGACCTCGAGGCCATCGGCCACATCACCCAGGCGCGCGGGCTGCTCTTCGCGGTGGACAATACCTTCGCCACGCCGTACTTCCAGCAGCCGCTGGCGCTGGGCGCCGACCTCGTGCTCCACTCCACCACCAAGTACCTCAACGGCCACAGCGACATGGTGGGCGGCATGCTGGTTACCGCCCGCGACGACCTGGCCGAGCGGATCGGCTTCCTGCAGAACGCCGCCGGCGGGGTGCCCGGTCCCATGGACTGCTGGCTCTGCCTCCGCGGCCTCAAGACCCTCCCGCTCCGCATGCGCCAGCACGACGCCAACGGCCGCGAGCTCGCGGCCTGGCTGGTGAAGCATCCACAGGTACGGAAGGTCTACTACCCGGGGCTCCCCGACCATCCGCAGCACGCGCTCGCCTGCCGGCAGATGCGGGGTTTCGGCGGGATGATCTCGATCGAGCTGGGCGATCCGGCGCTGGCCCGCCGGGTGGTCGAACGCACCCGGGTCTTTGCGCTGGCCGAATCCCTCGGCGGCGTCGAGAGCCTCATCGGCCACCCGGCGAGCATGACCCACGCCTCCGTCCCCCTCGCGCTGCGACAGGCCATGGGCCTGACCGACAGCCTGGTGCGGCTGAGCTGCGGCGTGGAAGAAGCCGAGGATCTGATGGCGGATCTGGAGCAGGCGCTGGGGTAGGCGGCTCGGCGACCCGGCGGCCTGGCCCTGCGACGTCCCCGCCGGGCCGTCAGGCCGCCACACCGCCGCGCCACTGAGTTGTCTCATCCTGAAACCACCTATCGTTCGAGGCGTACGGACCTCGTCCCATACCACGAGCCGCTCATGTCGATGCCAGCGCCACGCCCTCGTCGCACGTTTCCTGATATTGCCCCGGTCAGCTGGGAGCATCCCGCCGACCGCGCCGCGCTGCAGACCCTGCGCTCGGTCCCGGGGTTCGAGGAGATCACCCGGAAAATCCTGGCGTTCCTTGGGGGGGAGCGGGGCATCCGACTGCTGTTCCAGGCCAACGCCATCCGGGTGGGACCCACCCAGTTCCCGAAGCTCTGGACCACCCACGTCGAAGTCTGCACGACCTTCGACTGGCCGACGGTCCCTGAGCTCTATGTCTCGCAGACGCCGGTATTTAACGCCGGCGCCTATGGCGTGGACTCCCCATTTATCGTCCTCCACTCCGCCGCACTTGAATTGCTGGACGACGACGAGGTCCGGGTGCTGCTGGCCCACGAAATGGGCCACGTCATGAGCGGCCACGCCTTCTACCGGACCATTGCCGCGATCCTGTTCCTGGTGAGCGCCTCCGCGCTCCCCAGCCTGGCCGGCCTGGCCCTGATCCCGGTGAAGCTGGCGTTCCTGGAGTGGTCCCGGAAATCGGAGCTCTCGAGCGACCGCGCCGGCCTGCTGGGCAGCCAGGACCCGATCGCCGCGCAGAGCCTCTTCATGAAGATGGCCGGCGGGGTGCGCCCGGGATTGCACGAGGGCCAGCTCGACCTCGACAGCTTCATGGCCCAGGCCCACGAGTACGCCACCAGCAACGAGGGGCTGGACGTGCTCTACAAGGTGCTGAGCACCCTGATGGTGACCCACCCGATGCACACCGTCCGCGCGGCGGAGCTGCAGCGCTGGATCGGCCAGGGGGAATACGACCGCATCGTCCGGGGCGAGTACACCCGGCGCGGGGCGGAGTCGCAGGAGCGGCCGCTGCGGGATGAGGTGAACGCGGCGAAGGACTACTACGCGCAGGAAGCGCGGGAGACGATCGGCCAGGTGGTGGACGCCGCGAAGAAGGCGGCCGAGCGCGCCAAGGACGCCTTCCGGAAGGCCCAGCAGACGTGAAGATCCTCGTCGTCGGCGGCGGGGGGCGCGAACACGCGATCGCGTGGGCCCTCCACCGCGAAGCCCCGGGGGCCCAGCTCTTCGCCGCCCCGGGCAACCCCGGCACCGCGCAGGTCGCCACCAATCTCCCCATCGCCGCCACCGATCTCGACCGCCTCGTCGCGGCCGTGGTGGCGCACGGCATCACCTTCACCATCGTCGGGCCGGAGGCGCCGCTCGCCATGGGGCTGGCCAACCGGCTGCGCGCCACGGGACATCCGGTGTTCGGCCCCGACCAGGCCGCGGCCGAGATCGAGGCCTCCAAGGCCTTCTCCAAGGCGGTGATGGAGCGCGCCGGCGTCCCGACCGCGCGGAGCCGGACCCTCACCGACCTGTCGCGCGCGCTGGCCTATATCGACGCCCATCCCGAGCCCCTGGTGGTGAAGGCCTCGGGCCTCGCGGCGGGCAAGGGCGCCATCGTGTGCGCCACCCGCGCCGAAGCACGCGGGGCGGTGACCGCCATGCTGGGCGAGGGGAAGTTCGGCGCGGCCGGGAAGGTGGTGGTCGTCGAGGAGTTCATGCCGGGCGAGGAGCTCTCGCTGCTGGCCATTACCAATGGCACCGGCATCGAGCTGCTCCCCGCGGCGCAGGACCACAAGCGACTCGGCGAGGGTGACACGGGGCCCAACACCGGCGGCATGGGCGCGTATGCACCCGTCGCACTGGCCACCCCGGCGCTGCTCGAGCGGGCGCGGCGCGAGGTGCTCGCGCCCACGCTGCGCCAGCTCGCCGCGGAGGGGGCGCCCTACAACGGCGTGCTGTACGCCGGACTCATGGTGGGTGCCGACGGCGGCCTCCGCGTGGTGGAGTTCAACTGCCGCCTCGGCGACCCGGAGACGCAGGTGGTGCTGCCGCTGGTGGACGGCGGCCTGCTCGAGTGCCTGCACCGGGTGGCCCGCGGTGAGGCCCCAAGCCCGCTCCGCGTCGGGTCCGGCGCGGCGGTGACCACGGTGCTGGCGGCGCGCGGCTATCCCGACGACCCGGAGAAGGGCGCCGCCATCGAGATCCCGGCGACCCTGCCGCCGGGCGTGACGGTGTTCCACGCCGGGACCACCCGCGACCCCGCGGGCGTGCTGCGTGCCAGCGGCGGCCGGGTGCTCAACGTGACGGCGGTGGCCCCGACGTTCGCGGAAGCCCAGGCGCTGAGCCGCGCGGGCGCCGCCGCGATTCGCTACGATGGGAAGGTATTCCGGGGTGATATCGGCTGGCGGGAGGCGGCGCGGCGGAAAGTGTGACGTGGCTCCTAGGGAATGCGGGGAGGCGATGCGAGGTTGCGGGCTCGACCTGCGGTCCCCTCTCGACCCTCCCTCCGTCTGGAGCGACGTGATGCGCCACATCCTCCTTCTCCCCGCGGCCGCCCTCGTGGCCATGTCCCTCGTTTCCGCCTGCGGCGGCGGCGACAGCAACGGGCCCGGCAATCCACCCGCCGCCGACGTTGCGATCGTTTCCGGCGCGGCCACCAAGGGCTTTCAGGCCTACAACCCCGACACCCTGCAGGTGAGCCTCGCCGCCGGCGGGACCGTCACGTGGCGGAACGACGACGGCGCGGGACACACCGTCACCGACACCACCGCCGCCAACGCCTTCAATGTGACGTTCAGCTCCCGGAACGACACCGCCTCGGTGGTGTTCGCCGCCACCGGCGAATTCCCGTACAAGTGCAGCATCCACCCCGGCATGCGCGGGCTGGTCATTGTGAATCCGTAGCCCGGAGACCATGCAGCCCCGCCTCGGCGAGGGTGCGCGGCGCGGCGCGGTCCATGGGAGTTCCCAATCCCCATCTTGGGAAACTCCCATCGGGTCGTGACCGGTTGGGATAAGCCAAGGCGGGCGCCATTCGGCGCCGGCGTCGTAACTCCTTCCACCGCAAGTTCTTCCAAACAAGGCGCGGCCCCTCGCGGCCGCGGCCCGCCCCCTGCCTTTCCCTCGGTCCGTCCGCAGGCCACCAGACGGATTCACCGATGGAGGGAACCGTGGCGAACCCCACCCCAGATTCCGCGCTGTTCGAGGAGCTGCTCACCCCGGTGCTTGCACCCGCCTACCGGACCGCGCGCCACTTCACCGGCAACGCCGCGGACGCGGAGGATGCGGTGCAGCAGGCATCCCTCCTGGCCTGGCGGGCGTTCGGCCGCTTCGAGGCAGGGACCAACTTCCGCGCCTGGTTCCTCCGGATCGTCACGAACGTGTGCCGCTCGGAGTATCGCCGGGTCCGTCGGGCGCCGAATCGGCTCTCCCTCGACGACCCGGACATGGGCGACGCGGTGCTGGGCGCCGCCGTGGCGGAGGACCTGGGCCCGGTGCCGGCCGACGTGGCGTACATCTCCGAGCTCGACACCCGCGAGATCGCCGACGCGCTGGCCCGGCTGCCGGAGGAGTATCGCACGGTGTGCACGCTCTATTTCATGGAGGAGCTGGCGTACCAGGAAATCGCGGAGATCATCGGCCGCCCGGTGGGCACGGTGCGGTCCCGGCTGCACCGCGGCCGGCGCCTGCTCAAGCAGGCGCTGCTCGCGCTCGCGGTGGAACGCGGGCTGGTCAGCGAGCCGGTGGGTGGCGTGGAGAGGGAGGAGGAGGAGGTTGGGGTGCTCGTTGCGTAAGGCGAGGCGTGGCGACCGCGGGGGTCAGTCGGCCGGGAGCTCCACGGCCCAGGCGTCCGCGCGGGCATCACGCAGGTTGAGGAGCACCGTGCCGCGCCGCGGGTCCACATCGAGGATCTCCGACCCCCGGGGAAAGGCCGCCACCACCGTGGGCTCGCCGCCGTCGCCGGGCGCGAGCCAGAGCTGCGCGCTATCGGCCGGCGCCCCCATCGGCGTGAAGTAGACATCGCGACCCTCGCGCCCGAGGTGCAGCAGGCGCATGGCCCCGCGTTGCATCAGGCGGGACCTCCCGGTGGCCAGGTCGAGGTGCGTGATGCCCCAGTTGCCATCCCCGAAGTTCTGGTAGAAGCGCAGCGTCCGACCATCGGGGGCCGCCAGCGGGAAGAAGATCCATGAGAGCGTGTCGACTCCCGGCAAGAGGCTCGGCGGTCCTCCCTCGAGCGGGACACGCCAGAGGCCGCGATTCCCCTCCCCGGTGACCAGCAGCAGTGAGTCGCCCAGCCACCCCAGCGAGGCACCCGGCCGGATCCCCGCGTATGACCGGCGCTCGCCACCATCCGCCGGGAAGATCTCGACCCCGGTCTGCCGGGACTCCTCACCCACCGCCGCCGCGATGTGCCGTCCATCCGGCGACCACGCAACGGCCAGGATGGCGGCCCGGACCGCGATGGCCCGTGGCGCACCGCCGCCGACGGGCTGGAGCTCGAGGCTCATGCCGTCCGACCGGTCGCGCACGTAGGCGATGGTCTGGCCGTCCGGCGAGAGCCTGGCGGTCCGGTAGAGGGCGGACCCCATGGTGATGAGCCGCTCCATGGCCGGCATGGCCCGTCCCGCCAGGGTCACCAGGGCAAGGTTGGACCAGCGGTCCCGGCGCACATAGACCACTCGCCGCCCGTCCCCCGAGACTGCCAGCTGGCGGATGTACTCCGGCTCGGCCGACAGCCCCGCCGCCACCAGGACGGCGGGGCCATCGGCGCGCCCCCGCCCGGACAGCCGCACCATCATGAGGTCGCTGAGCGCCCCGGAGCTCCGGAGGTAGTAGAGGCGCCGTCCGTCGGGCGCCCAGGCCGGCATCCCGATCGGGACCGAATCCTCGAGCACGATGATGGGAGCGAGGTCCGGCGGGGCGCACACCAGCAGGTGGTACCGGCGTTCCGCCGGGGCTGCGGCCGCGAACGCTACCCGCGGTCCCACCGGGCTGAGGACGGGGTCGCTGTGCCAGAGGTATCCCGAAAGGTCGCGATGGAGGGTGTCGCCGGTGGCGCGCCCGATGAGCAGGAGGCGGGTCCCACCTCCGGGGTACTGTGCCAGCCACTGCCCATCGGGCGTCAGGGCGGTCCCGTCGAGGAACCCGAGCCGTCGGCTGCCCCCGCCCAGTCGCGGCACGGTGTAGTGTCCGTAGCGCTGGGCCGAGTCGAGGGCGTCGAAGCGCACCTCGGACCCGTCGGCGGACCAGCTGGGGCCGCTGATGTCCCGCGCGAGGGCCAGCCGAACCGACTGCCCGCCTCGGAGGTCCTGGACCCGGAGCTCGTCACCCGCCTGGGTCTCGGCGACATACGCGAGCAGGCTGCCCTCAGGGGAGGGGGCCGCGGCGCTCACCGATCCTTCGAAGGTGAGCTGCCGCTGGGTGACGAGCGGCAGCCCGGTCGCCTCCACGCGCCGCACCACCACCCTGACGGCCACGGCCAGGGCGGCCACTGCCACCGCAAGCCCGGCCAGCCATCGTCCCCAGCGGGCCGGCGGGGCCGGGGCGGCCGGCACCGGTTCCACGCCCCCGCTCGGGGTGGCCAGGCCGTCGAGCTGGGGCAGGAGCTCGTCGGCGGTGGCCCAGCGCGCGGCCGGGTCCTTCTGCAGCGCCCGCATGACCAGCGCCGCGAGCGCCGCCGGAGTGTCGGGACGCCGCTCCGACACCGGCACCGGCGGATCCAGCACCTGGGCGGTGAGCACCTCGTGCGGAGTGTCCCCATCGAACGGTGGCCGCCCGGTCAGCAGTTCGTAGGCGAGGATGCCGAGCGCGTAGAGGTCCACCCGGTGGTCGAGCGCGGGATCGGCCGTGGCCTGCTCGGGGGCCATGTAGGCCGGCGTGCCCAGGGCCACGCCGCCGGTCAGGTTCCGGTCGGTCCCGAGGGCCTCGCTCATGGCCTTCGCCACGCCGAAGTCCGCGACCAGCGCGTGCCGCCCGGCGAGCAGGATGTTGTCGGGCTTGATGTCGCGGTGGATGATCCCCTTCCGGTGGGCGTAGGCCAGCGCATCGGCCACGTCGGCGACGATCCGCAGGACATCGCGCACCGGCAGGGGCCCCTCGCGGACCAACCGGGCCCGCAGGCTCTCCCCCTCGACCAGGGGCATCACGAGGTAGAAGAGCCCCCCGGCCTCGCCGGAGTCGAGCAGGGGCACGATATGCGGATGCTGCAGCCGGGCGGCGATCTGGATCTCGCGGTCGAACCGCTCCGCGGCCAGTGCGGTGGCGTGCTCCGGACGCAGCAGCTTGATGGCCACCGGCCGGCCGTGGCGCAGGTCGTCGGCGGCGAACACGGCCGCCAGCGTCCCGCCCCCCAGCTCATGCCGGATGGCGTAGCGCTCCCCCAGGAGGCCCTGGAGCTGTGCCGCGGTGATGGTCATGAACACCCCTCTGGAACCTTTTTCAACGCCGGACACTTGAGAAAGGTTCACACGGTCCGGAGCCGCCCATGCCGCCCCTCCCGCACGGCACCCAGATGCTGCCCCCCCTGGCCCGTCCCGACCTCCCCGCCGGGTCGGAGCCGCTCCACGGGGTGCCGGAACGGGTCCTCGACCTGCTCCCGACCCCCCTCTGCCGCTGGGACCTGCCCATCGCGCCGCTTCCTGAGGCCCCGGCCGAGGCCTTCGTGGAGGCGCTGCTGCGGGAGGGCCGGATCGGCTACCTCAACCCGGCGGCGGCGGCGCTGTTCGGCGCGCCTCGCCGGGAGAGCCTCGTCGGAGTCCGGCTCGGGGCGCTGCCCGCCACGGCGGCGCGCCCGGAGCCGCTGCTGGCGCGGCGCTTCCTGGCCGGGCGCGGCCGGCTCGCGGACAGCACCATCCGGCTGCCGGGACCGGCGGGCGAGGTCGTCCTCTGCCGCGCCGGGTGGGAGGGGGTGCGTGACGGTGGCGCGCTGCGCGCCATCTGGGTGGTGCTGCGGCCGGAGGCGCCGCCGGCGGCCACGGGCGGCGCCGGTCCCCTCACGGCGCCGGCGCCGCCCGCCCCGTGTCCCGAACTGGTGGGATGCAGCGCGGCGATGTGCCGGGTCCAGGAGAAGATCGCGCAGGTGGCACCCACGGACAGCACCGTGCTCATCCGGGGCGAGACGGGCACCGGCAAGGAGCTGATCGCCCGGGCCATCCATCGCGCCAGCGCCCGGCGGGACCGGCCGCTCGTGGCGGTGAACTGCGGCGCCATCGCGCGCGGTGTGGTGGAGAGCGAGCTGTTCGGGCACGAGAAGGGCGCCTTCACCGGCGCGCTGACGCGGAAGATCGGCTACGTGGAGCTGGCGGACGGCGGCACGCTCTTCCTCGACGAGATCGGCGACCTGCCACTCGACCTGCAGGTGAAGCTGCTGCGGGTGCTGCAGGAGGGCGAGGTGATCCGCGTGGGCGCCACCCAGCCGGTGCGCGTCAACGTCCGCGTGGTCGCCGCCACCCACCGCGACCTTGCCGCCATGGTGCAGCGGGGGGAGTTCCGGCAGGACCTCTACTACCGGCTGAACGTCTTCCCGATCCCGGTGGCGCCCCTGCGCGAGCGGACCGAGGACATCCCCGACCTGGCGCGCCACTTCGTGGCGCTGTACGCGGGGCGCCTTGGCAAGGAGATCGACGCCATTCCCATGGCCGTGCTCGACCGGCTCCGCCAGTTCCCCTGGCCGGGCAACATCCGCGAGCTCGCGAACGTGATCGAGCGCTCGGTGATCACCACGCCCGGGTCCACCCTGGTCCTGGCCGAGTGGGCCACCGGCCAGCACGTCCCGGTGTCGCCGGCGCCCGTCGGGCTGCCGCCCGCGGCCCAGGGGCCGACCACGCTGCACGCGGTGGACCGCGAGCATATCGTGCGGGTGCTCGAGGCCAGTGGCTGGCGGGTGAGCGGGCCGGGGGGCGCCGCCGAACGCCTGGGCCTCAAGCCCACGACGCTCGAGGCCCGGATGAAGAAGCTGGGTATCAGCCGGCCCGGGCGCGGGGAGGCGGGCCAGCCGTAGGCGCGGGAAGCCATCTGCTCTAGCTTTGGGACATGCCGGAGCTGCCCGAGGTCGAGACGATGGTCCGCGGCGTCCGCCCCCGGCTCGAGGGGGCAACGATCGTCGGCGCAACGCTGACCCACACCGACGTGCTGCGCGGGGTGTCGCGGCCCCGCCTGGTCGCGGCGCTCACCGGCGCGTTCGTCGACCGCGTCACCCGCCGCGCCAAGCACGGCATCCTGCACCTGGTGCTGGCCTCCGGCGAGCGGCGCTGGTTCGTGCTGCAGCCGGGGATGACCGGCAACCTGCTCCTCTACGACGACACGCTCACCTCCGCCGAGGCGAAGTACGCCGTGCTCCGGGCCCGGCTCGACCGCGGCGGCGAGTTCGTCTTCCGTGACATCCGCCGGATCGGGACGCTCTTGCTGCTCGACGCGGCCGGCTGGGCCCGCTACGACCAGGCCCTCGGCCCCGAGCCCCTCGACCCCGCCCTCACGGCGGAGGCGTTCACCGCGCAGCTGCGGCCCTCGCGGGCGGCCATCAAGAAGGTCCTGATGGACCAGCGGCGGATCGTGGGCGTCGGGAACATCTACGCCAACGAGGCGCTGTTCTGCGCCGGGATCGACCCGTCGAAGCCCGCGCACCTGGTGACCCCCGAGGCCTACGGTCGGCTGTACCAGCACGTGCGCCGCATCCTCAAGGCGGCCATCGAGGCCGAGGGGACCACCTTCCGCGACTACCGCACCGGCACCGGCCAGCCGGGGAACTTCCAGCTGGAGCTCCTGGTCTACGAGCGCGAGGGACAGCCGTGCCGGGCCTGCGGGACCACCCTGGCGGGGACCCACGCCATCGACGCCAGGATCACGGTGTTCTGCCACCGCTGCCAGCGCTAGGCCGGCCGGGCGTGGCGCCGGCGACGGGACCGACGTCATAATTCAGGAGCAGTCCGGCACTCCCCTTTCCACGACCCCCCGTGGCCACTGCCCTCCGCCTGTCGCTTCCCACCGCCGACCTGGCCGCGCTGCGCGATCGCGTGCGCCGGCTGGGCGAGCCGCGGCCGGCGGTCTACCGCATGCTCGACCCGCACGGGCGGGTGCTGTACGTGGGCAAGGCCAAGCGGCTGCGGCAGCGGCTGCTGTCGTACTTCCGGGCCAGCTACCCCGAGGACAAGGCGGCCCGGATCATCCACGCCACCGCCGAGCTGGCCTGGGACTACGTCCCGAGCGAGTTCGCCGCGCACCTGACCGAGCTGCGCCAGATCGCGCGGTTCCGCCCGCCGTTCAATCACCACATGAACCGCGCCCGGCGGACGCTCTTCGTGAAAGTGGCGGGCGGCCCGGCGCCGCGGCTCGGCGTGGGCGGCGTCACCGGGCGCGAGGACCAGCGCTGGTACGGCCCCTTCACCGGCGCCAGCCGGGTCCGCGACGCCGTGCGTACCCTCAATGACCTGCTCGGCCTGCGCGACTGCGCCCCGGCCATCCCGATGGTCTTCGCGGGCCAGATCGACCTCTTCCGGCCCGCGCTGCAGGCGGCCTGCATGCGGCACGAGTTCGGGTACTGCACCGGGCCCTGCGCCGGTTTCGTCACCGAGGCCGCCTACCGTGACCGGGCCGAGACCGCGCTGGCCTTCCTCGAGGGGCGCACCATCCAGCCGATGGACCGCATCGTCCGGGAGATGCAGGCGGCCGCGGAGCTGGCGGAGTTCGAGCGGGCCGCGAAATGGCGGGAGCGGTTCGAGCAGCTCGAGTGGCTGCTGGCCGCCACGCACCGGGCCCGCGCGGCGGTCGAGGCGCTCACGTTCGTCTATCGCGACCCGGGCGACTTCGGCGATGATCGCGCCTACCTGATCCGCCACGGCATCGTCCGCGCCAGCTATCCCTGGCCCGAGACGCCGATCGAGCGCGAGGCCTTCCGCGCCGAGGTCCGCGACGAACTGGCGCGGCCGGCGCCGGTCCCGGGCCCCCTGCCCTTCCGTCACCTCGACGAGATCCTGCTCATCATGGCGTGGTTCCGGCGGCATCCCGACGCCTTCCGGCGCACCAGCAGGCTGGAGTCATGGGTGGCCTGAGGACGGTCACGCTGGCATGGCTGGCGGTCACCGCGCCGCTCGCCAGCCAGAGCCCCGGGCTCCGGGCGGAGCTCGCCGGGTACCAGGCCGACCTGGCGCGCGTCGGGGATACCACCGCCCTCCGCGCCCGCGAGCGTGCCCTCGAGCCCGGGACCGATTCCAGCGACACCGGGACGATCCCCTGGCTGCACCGCGGCCTCACCCGCATCCGGCTGGGCCAGGTGGGCGACGGCTGGAGCTTCGGCCGCGCCACCCGCGACTTCTCCGCCGCCGCCGCGCAGCGGCCCGCGTGGCCCTGGCCCTGGTACGGCCGGGCACTCGCCGAGCAGGGCCGGGCCGAGTGGCTGGCGGCCGATCCGCTCAACCTCGGCTCCCGGGTAGGGTACGGGGCGCTCGAGGAAGCGCTGCGCTCCGCCCGCCAGGCGCTGGTGGCCGAACCCGGCTTTCTCCCCGCGCTCACGCTGCTGGTGGATGCCGCGGTGGTGCTGCGCGACACGCAGGCGGTCCGCGCCGAGGTGCGCCCCGCCCTCGCCGGCGCGTGGGCGGCCGGCCTCCGCACGCCCGAGCTGGTGCTGGCACTGGTCCGCGTGGCGCGCGAGGAGCTCGACGACAGCCTCCCGCCCTCCGTACCGCTCGACAGCCTGCTCCGGTACCTGCCCGCCACCGCGGAGGCGGGGCACGCGCTTGCGTGGACCGGCTTCCAGGCCGGGACGCCGTGGGCCGACTCGCTCTACTACGCTGCCGCCGCGCGGGACGACGCCTCGGGCGTCCTGGCCTACCGCGAGGCGCTCGGCGCCATCGCCGACGACAGCGCCCTCGCCGGCTTCGACGCGGCCCCCGCGGAAGATCGGGCGGGGACGCTGCGGCAGTTCTGGGAGGCCCGGGCGCGACGCGACCTCCGCGACCCCGCCGAGCGCGTGGCCGAGCACTACCGGCGGCTCGCCCACGCCACGCGGCACTTCGCGCTGCAGCTCAACCGGCGTTACTACAGCCCCAACAACCTGTATCGCTCCGCGCAGCAGTGGTACGACGATCGCGGCGTGGTCTGGATCCGTTTCGGCGCCCCCGACGACCGGGTGATCGTGCCGCTGTTCGGGCTCCCGCCCCTCGAGACCTGGCACTACCGCCGCGCCGACGGCGACCTGCTGCTGCACTTCCAGGCGGGCGGCTACAGCTCGGGCGCGCTCGACTTCGGCGGCGCCATCGACGACTACCGCCTGGTGCCCACGCTGTTCGACGCGATGTACCAGCGCAGCACCGCCTGGGACCTGCTGCTGCTCTCCCGCTGCCCCCTGCACCCGGTCTACTGTCGCTACCCGGCGTGGGGTCCGCACGGCCGGGCGCAGCTGGTGGCGGAGGAGCAGCGGGTGGTCATCGGCAGCACCGAGGTGGCGGTGTCGGGCGAAGGCTGGGAACGGCGCTTTGCCCACGGCCTCCAGGCCCGCATGGAGGCCTTCGCGGTGGGCCGGCGCGGGGAGCGGACGCTGGTGCACCTGGCCTACCAGGTCCCGGTCGCGGTGCGGGAGGGGGTGCCGGCCGGCGCGCGGCTCCAGTCGCCGGTACACCTGCGGGTGGCGGTGCTCGGCGCCGACGGCGCCGCGGTGGCCTGGGTGGACACCACCACCATCGCGAGCCTGCCGCCGGGCCGGCCCGGCGTGCTGGAGGCGTTCGGGCGCGCCGCGTTCGCGGTGCCCCCGGGACGCTGGCGCTATCGGGTGGAGCTCGCGGTCGGGGATTCCACCGGGCAGGTGTTCCCCACCGACTCACTGGAGGTGGGAGACTTCGACGGCGCACGCCTGGCGCTCAGCGACCTGGTGCTCGGCCGCCCAGGGATCGGCGCGCCGTGGGCCCCAGAGGCGGCGGACACCGCCTACTTCACCCCCCGCGCCCGCTGGGCCCGTGGCGATACGCTGGCGCTCTATCACGAGGTGTATGGGCTGGCGGCGGGCGCGCCGTACCTGGTACGCCTCACCCTGCGCCGCGGGCGGCGCACCGCGCTGACCGCGGCCTGGGAGGGCACCGCGTCGGGGCCGGTCACCCGGCTGAGCCGCGCACTCTCGCTCGCGGCGCTGCGGCCCGGCGACTACCTGCTGGAGCTGGCGGTGACCGCCGCTGACGGCGGCCAGGCCACCACCCGGCGGCGGGTGACGATCACCGAGTGAAGCTGACGGGCGCCCACAGCGCCGGCTGCCGCTCCACCTCGGTCGGGTGCTTCACCCGGGGCGCCGTCGGCCAGGCCACCCAGCCCTGCGGATCGTCGTCGAACACCCGGAACGCGAGGCCCGGCCGCCCCGCCCCGGCCTCCGCGAAGTAGGCCTGATCCATCCGGAACTCGAGCGACCAGCCTTCCGCGTCGCTCACGGCGCGCACCTCCCACCCGCCCCCCTCCCGCTCGGCGCCGAGGCGCCAGTCCGGATCGTCCCGGGGGGCGCGCCACGTGCCCGCCTCGCCCCGCAGCACCACGCTGCTGTCGAGCACCCGGCGGAAGTACCACTGGAAGTCGTCGTGCATCGGGCCGGGAGCGCGATCCCCCTGGGTGTCGAGGCTGATCACCAGGTCGTCGCCCCAGGAGACCGTCCGGTCCGGCATCCGGGCCGCGACCACCACCGACCCGCCGTGGCGCACCACCCACAGCTGCACCACGCCGGCGGGCCGCGCCAGCTCGAGCGTCGGCGCGCCGTACTCCTCCCGCGACGCGACGCCATCGAAGACCACCGGCGCGGGCGCCGGCCGGACCAGCAGGGTATCGAGCAGGAGCGCGGCCACGAGCAGGTGCATGGGGATTCCGGTTGGTTGCAGAACGACACTTCGCCTGGGTGACGGCCCAGACCACCCTCACCGACGCCGACTACCTGGCGCTCGGCCGGAAGTACTACGACTGGTTCGTCAGCGCCGAGGCCGACAGTCTCGTCGCACACCTGAGCGCGGGGGCACAGGAACGGGCCGGGGGCGTCGATGGCGTCAATCGCGCCATCGTGGAATTCCTCAACCTGGCCGGCGTCGAGGGCGAGATCGTCGAGGAGAAGATGACCCGCCGCAACGGCCGGCCGCAGTACTGGCGGGAGAGCCGCTATGCCGCCTTCACCGAGGAATCGCTGGTCTTTCGCTGGGTCTTCACCGAGGCCGGCGACCTCGACGGGGTGGGCATGGGCCCGAGGAGCCGCACCCCGGCGCCGGACTAATCGACGTCGAGCCCGGTGAGCGGCACCAGCCGGGCGCGGGGCGGGAGGCCCGCCTCGAGTTCCATGATCCCGACGGAGGCCGGCAGGTCGAAGCGGCGCGGCCCGGCGCCCCCAGGGTTCATCACGGTCCGGACCAGGTCCACGGTGGTGAGCAGCGGCCGGTGGGTGTGGCCGTAGATGATCACGTCGGCCTCGGGCCACAGCCGATGCAGGCTCTCCGGCGCCGGGCTGCCGAGCTGGTCGCCGTGGGTCACCACGAAGTCGAGCCCCTCGATCCGGCGCTCGACCACCTGCGGGATCCGCTGCCGCACGTCCCACCCGTCGCAGTTGCCGTAGACCGCGAGCACCGGCGCCAGCGCCTCGAGCTCGGTCAGGAGGTCGAGCGGACCGATGTCGCCGGCGTGGAGGATCAGGTCCACCTCGGCGAAGACCTCGAAGACCTCGGGCCGGAGCAGGCCGTGGGTGTCCGCGATGATGCCGAGCCGCACCGCCTCAGCCCTGCCACCGGGGGGCGATGTCGAGGCCGAGGTCGAGCTGGTCGAGGATCCGCTGCACGATGAAGTCCACCAGTTCCGGGATCCCGGTGGGCCGGTGGTAGAAACCGGGGGCGGCGGGGAGCACCACCGCGCCGGCCTCGGTGACGGCGGTGAGGTTGCGCAGGTGCACCAGCGAGAGCGGCGTCTCGCGCGGCACCAGGATCAGTTTGCGCCGTTCCTTGAGGGCCACGTCGGCGGCGCGCTCCACCAGCGAACGGCTGGTCCCGTGCGCCACCGCGGCCACCGTGCCCATCGAGCAGGGACAGATGACCATGCCGGCGCTGCGCGCCGACCCGGAGGCCGGCGTGCCGCCCCGGTCGGTATCGGCAAAGCAGGTGATGCTGGACCAGTCCCCGCCGGTGGCCTCCCGGAGCGCGGCCTCATCCGCGAGGCCCGCCTCCGTGCCGAGCAGCCGCCAGCCGTGGCTCGAGACGATGAGCCACACCGGCACCCGGTGGCGCGCCAGCACCTCGAGGAGGCGCACCGCGTAGGGCGCGCCCGAGGCCCCGGTGACGGCCAGCACCACGGGGTGCATCGGTCAGCGTCCGCGGCGGTTGGCGGTCGGGTTCTTGGGGGCGTGACGCTCCGGCTGGGGAGGCGGCACGCGCGGCTGCTGCGCGCCCTTCTCCGGCTTCGGCTTGCCACGGCCCCGCTGCGGAATCAGGCTTTCCTTCGGTCGCTTGCCCATCGTGCCTCCCCTTGGGTGGTGCCCACGTCCACTCTCGTCGTCCCGCTTCCCGCTTCCCGCTTCCCGCTTCCCGCTTCCCGCTTCCCGCTTCCCGCTTCCCGCTTCCCAGGACTACACCAACCGGTCCACCAGCGCGAACATGAAGACCGTCAGGCTCATCACGCCGTTCATCGTGAAGAACGCGGTGTCGAGCCGCGACAGGTCGCCGGGGCGCACCAGCTGGTGCTCGTACGCGAGGATCAGCGCGGCGGCAGCCACTCCCACGAAGTACCAGGCCCCGAATCCGGCGCCCCAGCCGAACAGCGCCAGCGCGGGGATCGTCACCCCGTGCAGCACCTTGGCGAGCAGGATGCTCCGCGCCTGGCCCAGGCGCACCACCGCGCTGTGCAGCCCGGCGTCGCGGTCAAAGCCCTCGTCCGGCAGGGCATAGAAGATATCGAAGCCCGCCACCCAGGTGGCCACGGCCATCGTGATGGCCACCAGCACCCACCACGGCTCGCTCCAGCGCCCCGTCACCGCGAGGTAGCCCCCCACCGGCGCGATCGCGAGCGAGAGCCCGAGCCAGAGGTGCGGCCACCAGGTGAACCGCTTGGCCAGGCTGTAGAGCATGATCCACCCCAGCGCCAGCGGGCTCAGCCGGAAGCAGAGCGGGTTGAGGAACCAGGAGGAGGCCAGGAACACCGCGCCGGCCACCACCACCGACAGCCACGCCTGCCGCAGGGTCAGGCGGCCCCGGGGCAGCTCCCGCTCCCGGGTGCGCGGGTTCCGGGCGTCGTAGCGGCGGTCCACGATGCGGTTGAAGCCCATCGCCACCCAGCGGGCGGCGCTGAACGCCACCACCACCACCGCGACCGTCTGCCACCGCACCCCCGCCTCGAGCGACGCCTCCAGCACGCCGAGCATGGCGAAGGGCAGCGCAAAGATGGTGTGCGGCAGCTTGACGAAGCTGGCATAGCGGGCCAGCAGCGACGCGCCGTCGTAGGTCTGGCCCTCGGCCCTCACAGGCGGATCCCGAGCCGGGGCCACAGCTCATCCACCCGGCGCCGCGTGGCCTCGTCCATGGTGATGAGCTCGGGCCACTCCCGGGTGAAGCCCTCGTCCCGCCACTTCCGGGTCCCGTCGATCCCCATCTTGCTGCCGAAGCTGAAGTGCTGGCTGGCGTGGTCGAGCACGTCGACCGGCCCCTTGGTGAAGCGCACGTCGCGCTCGGGGTCGATGTTGTTGAGCACGATCCACCACGCCTCGTCGGGGTCCTGCACATTCACGTGCTTGTCCACGATCACCAGCACCTTGGCCAGCGACATGAGCCCCGCGCCCCACAGCGCGTTCATCACCTTGTAGGCCTGGCCCGGGTACTGCTTGTCGATGGAGACAAACACCAGGTTGTGGAAGATGCCGCAGGCCGGCATGTGGTAGTCCACCACCTCGGGCACCGTGAGCCGCAGCAGCGGCAGGAAGATCCGCTCCGTGGCGTGCCCCAGGTAATAGTCCTCCATCGGCGGGCGGCCCACCAGCGTCGCGGCGTAGACCGGCTGCTTCCGCATGGTGACGGCGGTGACGTGCACCCGGGGGTAGAGGTCGGCCAGCGAGTAGTAGCCGGTGTGGTCGCCGAACGGCCCCTCGGTGACCAGCGGCTCCGCCGGGTCGATGTAGCCCTCGATGACGTACTCCGCCTCGGCGGGCACCTCGAGCTCGCAGGTGACGGCCTTGACCAGCTCCACCGGCGACTTCCGCAGGAACCCCGCGAAGATGAACTCGTCGATCATCGGCGGCAGCGGGGCCGAGGCCGAATAGAGGCTGGCCGGGTCGGCGCCCACGGCGATCGCCACCGGCATCTTCTCCCCCCGGGCCGCCAGCTCGCGCCAGTGGTGGGCGCCCACCTTGTGCCGCTGCCAGTGCATGGCCAGCTCGCGCTTCCCCTGCACCTGCACCCGGTACATCCCCACGTTGCGGATGCCCCGGTTGGGATCCTCGGTGATCACCATCGGGAGGGTGATGTACCGGCCGCCGTCCCCGGGCCAGGTGGTGAGGAACGGGATCCGGTCCAGGTCCACCTGGTCGCCCTGCCACACGATCTCCTGGCAGGCGCCGCGGCCGCCGCGCGTGCGCGGCGGGAACTTCGACGCCTCCGCCAGCTTGGGCAGCATCGAGAGCTTCCCGAACAGGCCGTCGGGCACCTTGAGGTTGAGCAGCTCGCTGATCCGCGCCCCGACCTCGTCGAGGTGCTGCACGCCGAGCGAGAGGCACATCCGCTTCATCGAGCCGTACAGGTTGATCGCCACCGGGTGCTCGCTGGGCCGGCCGTCGTCGAGCAGCGGCCGCTCGAACAGCAGCGCCGGCCCCCCGCCCGGGCTCTTCATGCACCGGTCGGCGATCTCCGCGATCTCGAGCCGGGTCCGCACCGGCTCCCGCACCCGCACCAGCTCGCCCATCTTCTCGATGGCCGCGATGAATTCCTGCAGGGTGTCGAGCGTCATGCGCGGGTCCCCACGTGGATGGCGCAGATCCCACCGACGAGCAGCGTGTACCGTACCCCGGTGAACCCCGCCCGTTCCATGAGCGCGACGAGCGCCGGCGGCTCCGGGAAGGCGAGGACCGAGGCGGGCAGGTAGGCGTACGCGTCCTGGTGCTTCGACACCAGCCGCCCGATCAGCGGCAGCAGCCGGCGGAAGTAGAAGAAGTAGAGCCCCCGCATCGGCTGCCGCGGCGGCGTGGTGAACTCGAGGATCACCAGCCGCGCCCCCGGCTTGAGCACCCGCGCCGCCTCCGCCAGCCCCTGGTCCAGCTCCGCGAAGTTGCGGACCCCGAAGCCCACCGTGGCGCCGTCGAACGTCGCGGAGGGAAACGGCAGCTCCAGCGCGTCGGCGTTCACCGGGCGCACCCGGTCCGACTTGCCCTTCCCGAGCACCAGCATGGGCAGCACGAAGTCCGCCCCGATGACCCGGCCGCCAAACCCGGCCTGCCGGCCCAGCTGGGCGGCCAGATCCAGGGTGCCAGCGCAGAGATCGAGGTAGAGTCCGTCGGGGCGGGCGGGCCAATCCAGCTCGGCCACCGCCTGCCGGCGCCACCGCCGGTCGACGTTCAGGCTGAGCAGGTGATTCAGGAAGTCGTACCGGGGGGCGATGGCCGTGAACATCTCCCGGACATAGGACCGCTTCTCCAACCCGCCGGAGAGCGGTAACTTCCTATCTGTGGCTAACATAGGCGCAGAATGTAGTCCGTGGAGCGGCGGCCGGGCAAGGCGCCGGGCTCTTCATGGCTGAACGTCCCGATCTGGTGTCCCTGAGCGATCAGGAGATCGTGGCCCTCGCCAAGGAGGGACGCGAAGCCGCGTACCGTGAACTCATCCGCCGGTACGAGCGGCCCGTGTTCTCCCTCATCCTGCGCATGGTCCGCGACCGCCAGCTGGCCGAGGACCTGGCCCAGGAGACCTTCATCAAGGCGCTCAACGCCATCGGGAGCTACCGCCCCGAGTTCAAGTTCTCGAGCTGGATCTTCAAGATCGCCAACAACGCCGCGATCGATCAGCTGCGCCGCCGCGAGGTCGACACCCTCTCGATCGACGGCGCCCCCAACGCCACCAGCGCCGACGACATCGAAGCCACGGCGCTGCAGGTTGGCGACAAGGGCGAGACCCCCCTGGCCGAGCTCGAGGCCCGCGAACTGGGGACCCACATCGAGCGGGCCATCGCCAGGCTCCGGCCCGAGTACCGCTCCTGCATCATGCTCCGGCACGTCGAGGGGCTGGCCTACGAGGAGATCGCCCAGCTCCTCGACCTGCCCCTGGGCACCGTGAAGACCTATATCCACCGGGCGCGCCACGAGCTGCGGGACATGCTCGCGCACCTCCGAGACTGAAACCCCCTCTCCGACGAGGCCGTAAGACCGCCGTATGGTTGACGCACCCCATTTCAGCCCCGACGAGCTCGATCTCTGGCTGGACGGACGTCTCCCCGATCCACGCACGTCCCACCTCGAAACATGCGAGCAGTGCCGCACCACCGCTGAGGAGCTGCGCGACCTCGTGGCCCAGCTCCGAGCCCTGCCGCAGGTGGCGCCGGGCCGGGCCTTCGCGGACCGGGTGATGGCCCGGGTGGCGGTGGCCGGGGTGGCCGCCGTTGCCGCGGACGTGCATCTGTCGGCCGACGACCTCGATCAGTGGGTCCTCGGGGAGCTGCCGCTGGCCCGCCAGTCGCACCTGCGCGGCTGCCCCGACTGCCAGGCCCTGGCCGATGCCGAACGGGTGCTGGTGCTCCAGCTCGAGGCGCTGCCGCTCTTCACGCCCCCCGCCGAATTCGCCGACCGGGTCATGGACCAGGTCGACACCGGCGGGCTGTCGCTGGCCGGCGCCTGGCGCCGGTGGCGGAGCGGCGTGGCCCGCAACCCGCTGACCGTCGGCGCGGCGGCCGGCGTGGGCGGCCTGCTGGGCGGCTCCATCGCGGCCAGCGTAGCGTGGGCCGCCGGCCACCAGGACACCATCAGCGGCACGAGTACCTGGCTCATGACCCACGCGCAGGCGCTGTTCTGGCAGGGCGTCGGGTTCGCCTCGACCATGCTCGAGCAGCAGGGCTGGTACCAGGCGTTGCGCACCGGCCTCACGCCGGGCCGCGCCGCGCTCCTGATCGGCGTGACCGTGTCGCTCTACGCCGCGGGCGTCGTGGCGCTGCGCCGGCTGCTCGCGTTGCCCTCCGCCGGGACGGCCCGTGCGCTTCCCTGAGTCAGTCCTCGTGGGCGCCCTGGCGCTGGCGCTGCTCCCCGCGCCGGCCGCCGCCCGCGACCTCGACAGCAGCGAGCCGTCCTGGAAGTCCCGCATCGAACTCCTGAACCAGCTCCTCGGCAACGATGACGACCACGTGGTCCGCGATCACGTGGTCTCGCTCGCCACCGACATCGCCTCCGTCACCTTCGACTTCACCGATGGCGGCGCGCTGGTGCTCGCCGTCGAGGGCGGCGTCCTGCTGGTGGATGGCAAGCCGATCGGCCGCGTGGCGGCGGACGGGGCGCTGGCGGTTGGGTGGCGGGCGCTGATGCTCGAGCTGTCGCGCCACGACACGCCGGCCGCGCTGGAACGGCTGCGCGCGTGGGCCCCGGCGGGCCTCTCCCGCGAGGAGTCTGCCTTCGCCGAACTGCTGGGCGAGCAGGTGGAGGGCCTGACCGCGCCGGCCGGCGTGCTGCCGTCGCCCCAGCCGGTGGGGACCGCCGCGCCCGGCGGCCTCACGATCGACCTCGGCGACCTCAGCAACCCGCTGCGCCTGGCCCCGCTCCTCCGCTCCGCCGCCACCCTCCGGGGCGACGCGCTCCGCATCACCGTGCCCGGCGGGCAGGCGCACCTCGGCCACTACGGGCTCGGCTCGGCGGAGCGCTACGCCGGCCACCTGCTGGTGGTGCGCGGCAACGCCGACATCTATGGCCGGGTGGAAGGCAACCTGGCCAGCGTCGAGGGCGACGTCATCGTCCACCCCGGCGCGGTGGTCACCGGCGATGTGCTCGCCGTGGCCGGCCAGGTGCGCGACCTCGGTGGCGACATCCTGGGCCAGATCCGCACCCTCGACGCCCCGCCGGAACCGGCCGCCCGAACGGCCGTCGCGCCGCCCGTCCCCGCCTGGATGCGCGCCGCGCGCAACGGCGCCGGCGTCCTTGGCGTGTTCCTGACCCTGATGCTGGTGGGCACCGGGCTGGTGGCCTTCGGCCGCCAGCCGCTCGAGGTGGTCAGCGACACCGTGCTGCACTCCTTCACCCGTTCGCTCCTCGTGGGGCTGCTGGGCCAGGTGCTGGTGCTGCCCACCTTCGGCATGCTGGTGGTGGGGCTGGTGCTGACGGTCGCGGGAATCCTGCTGGTGCCCTTCGCGGTGATCGTCTTTGCCCTGCTGCTGGTGGTGGCGGTGCTGGGGGGATTCCTGGCCATCGCCCACGCCATGGGCGAGAGCCTGACCCGGCGCCAGCTCGCGCTGGGCCGCGCGGTGCCGGCCAACAGCTATCGCTACGTGATGGCGGGGCTCGCGGCGGTGGCGGGGACCTGGCTCGCCTGGGTGGCCTTCGGCTGGGTGCCGGTGGCGGGGACGCTGATCCTGGCCACGGCGGTGCTGGTCACCTGGCTGCTCGCCACGGTGGGCTTCGGGGCGGCGCTGCTCTCGCGGGCGGGGCTCCGGGAGCACTTCGCGGGGCGGATCCTCCCGGCGGAGACCCTCACCGACGAGTTCCTCTGGGCCACGCCGCAGTTCGGCGTCACGGCCGTGAAGCGGCCGCCCCGCGACCGGACCCCTCCGCCGCTACCCTAGCCGGGCCCGGACCCGGCCCCCGACGCCGAGCCCCAGTCGCCGTGCCGCGGAGCCATCGCGCACGGCGATTTCCACATGCCCCCCCGAGCCCACATACGCCAGCAGGGCGCCGGTGGGGACATCACCGAAGGTGGAGCGGAGCGGCCCGATCACCAATGACTCGGCCTCGAGGACCGCGTAGGCCGGCACCACCTCCGGGGTCAGGTTGGTGACGAGGTTGCCGTACCGGTCCACGTAGATCACTTCCCCAACGACGACCTTGCCCTCATGATGAGGCAGGGCGCCGCTCACCCGGCGGGGGATGCTGGTGTAGGCCGCGCCCAGGCTGGTCAGCGGTTCGCCCGAGGCCAGGCGCGCCGCCGCGGGGGCAAAGATGTCGCGGCCGTGAAAGGTGGGCGAGGCCTGCGGGGGCGGGGCCAGGGTGACGGCCTCGACCGGCGCCCCGTGCATCACCCCGCTCCACAGGCCGTTGTCGGGCCCCACGAAGTAGTGCCCGCGGGTGCTGAAGGCGAGCGCGGTGCGCTGGGTCCCGACCCCGGGATCGACCACGGCCAGGTGCACCGTGCCGGGGGGAAAGCGATGCCAGGCGCGCCCCACCACGTAGGCCGCGGAGGCGAGGTCGCCGGGCGCGACCTCGTGGGTGAGGTCGACCAGGGTGGCCCCGGGGGCCAGGGAGAGCAAAACTCCCTTCATTTCCCCGACGTAGGAGTCCACGGTCCCGTAGTCGGTCAGCAGTGTGATGATGGCCATTCCCGTAAGGTAGCCCGCGTCAGGCGCGGCGCCACGGCCGGCGGGCCGGAGACCCATGTCCACTGATTTCGAGGCGCTCGAGGCGGCCCTCCGCGGCCGCTACCTGCTGGAACGCGAACTGGGCCGGGGCGGCATGGGGGTCGTCTTCCTGGGCCGGGACCTCGCCCTCGAGCGGCCCGTGGCCATCAAGCTGCTCCCGCCCCACCTGGCCGGGATGCCCCAGCTCCGCGAGCGCTTCCTGCAGGAGGCGCGGACCGCGGCCCGGCTGGCCCACCCGCACATCGTCCCCATCCACGCGGTCGAGGAGCACGGCGACTGCGCCTGCTTCGTGATGTCCTTCGTCCCCGGCGAGACCGTGGCGGAACGGGTCCAGGCCGAGGGACCGCTGGCCCCGGGCGTCGTCGCGCGGATGGTGCAGGAGGTGGCGTGGGCGCTCGCCTACGCCCACCAGCAGGGGGTGGTGCACCGCGACATCAAGCCGGAAAACATCCTGCTCGAGCGGGGCACCGGGCGGGCGCTGGTGATGGACTTCGGCATCGCCCGCGTGCTGGCGCAGCACCCGATCACGCCGCCGGGCGCCCAGCTCGGCACGGCGCAGTACGCCAGCCCGGAGCAGGCCGCCGGGGAGGCCGCGGACGGCCGCAGCGACCTCTACTCGCTCGGCGTGACCGCCTTCTACGCCCTCACCGGGCGGCTCCCCTTCGAGGGGGAGAGTGCCGCGGCCTTCCTGGCCCAGCACCTGACCATGCCCGCCCCGCCGGTGGCGAGCCTCCGGCCAGGGGTGCCGCGCACCCTCGCGATGGCGGTGGACCGCTGCCTGGCCAAGGACCCGGCCGAGCGGTACGCCTCGGGCGAGGCGCTCGCCACGGCGCTGAGCGCGGGCGCGGCGGTGGCCGCGCCGGTGCCGCCCACCCTGGCGCGGCTGGTCCGCGAGGTAGGGTCCTTCAGCGTGGACCTGGCGGGCTACGGCACCCTGGCCGCCGTGGTGCTGGTGGCCCAGGCCCTCACCGCCTCGAGCGACTTCTTCGGCTTCGGGCAGCTGTACACCATCGGCATCACCCTGGTGCTGCTCAGCCTGACGGCGATCAAGGGGCTCTCGACCGCGCGGTACCTGCGCGACGCCGCGCGGGAGGGGTGGAGCCCCGCCGACCTCCGCGCCGCCTTCCAGGCGGACGCACGCGAGGCCGCGGCGGTCGAGGGCACGCCCCCGACCCGCACCCGCGCCATCCTGCTCTACCTGCTCGGGTTCGCGGCCTCGCTGGGCGTCTGGCTCGGCCCCCGCGAGCTGCTGCTGACCCGCATCACCGGGCTGGCGGCGCTGGCGGTGGAGCTCGTGGCCATGGCCCTGCCCGTGGCGCTCGGCCGCTGGATCGGCACCCGCCTCGAGGCGCCGCGCGAGGGCCGGCCCGGCTTCCTCCACCGCCTCCTGGCGCGGAAGGCGGAGTGGCTGCTGCGGCTGATGGGCCGCAGGCGCCGGGCGGGCCAGCCGGCGCTCCCGGACGCCCGCCCTACCGAGCTGCTGCTGGGCGACCAGGCGCGCGCCCTGTTCGAGGCGCTCCCGGAAGACGACCGCCGCCGACTGCAGCGGCTGGGCGAGGTGATCACCCAGCTCACCGGGCAGGCCACCACGCTCCGCGCGCGGGAGGCGGAGCTGGGCACCGCCCTGGCCTCGGTCGGGGGGCCGGGGCATCCGGCGCGGGAGGCGGTGCGGGAGGAGTTCGAGCGGGAGCGACGGGAGGTGGCGCGGACCCTCGGGGAGACCCTCGGGGCGCTCGATACCGTGCGGCTGGACCTGCTGCGGCTGCGGGCCGGCACCGCCACGCCGGAGGGCCTCACCGGCGCGCTGGAGGTGGTGCGGCAGGTGGGCGCCGAGGTCGACGCCCGCCTCGCCGCGCTGCGCGAGCTGGCCTAGCCCCGGAGGATGGGGAGCGGCTGCGGGCGGTGGCCCGCCAGCTCCACGATCCGGCCGGCGATCCCCAGCAGCGCCCGGGCCGCCGGGCTCCCCGGCTCCGCGGCCACGATCGGACGGCCGCGATCGGCGAGGTCGGCCATGCCGGGCTGCAGCGGCACCTGGCCCAGCAGCGGCACCTTGAGCTCCTCGGCCAGGCGCTGGCCGCCCCCCTCGCCGAACATCGCCAGCCGCGCGCCGCTCACCGGGTCGGTCCACGCCCCCATGTTCTCCACCACCCCCGCCACCGGCACGCTCACCTTCTCGAACATCTTCGCCCCGCGCAGGGCATCGCCCACCGCCACCTCCTGCGGCGTCGTGACGATCACGGCCATGGCCACCTGGCACGACTGCGCCAGCGAGAGCTGCGCATCGCCGGTGCCGGGGGGGAGGTCCACGATGAAGTAGTCCAGCTCGCCCCACTCGACGTCGCGCAGGAACTGCTGCACCACCTTCATGATGATCGGCCCGCGCCAGATGGCGGCCGCGTCACGGTCCACCAGGAAGCCGAGCGACATGAGCTTCACGCCGTACCCCGCGAGCGGCTGGATCCGGCCCTGGGTCACCGGCGGCTTCTCGAAGACGCCGAACATCCGCGGGATGTTCGGGCCGTAGATGTCACCGTCCATCAGGCCCACGCGGTGGCCCTGCTGGGCCAGCGCCACGGCCAGGTTGGCCGACACGGTGGACTTGCCCACCCCGCCCTTGCCCGACGACACGGCGATGATGCAGCCCAGGTTGGGGTATTCGGCCGGCGAGGGTGGCGGCGGCACCAGGCCCGCCTGTCCGTGGGTCTGCCCCGGCGCGGGCTGGCCCGGCGGGGCGTGGGTGGACTTGGCGGGCCCGCCCGGGTCGACCACGCTGATCCGGAGCTCCTGCGGGTTCACGCCCTCGAGGGCGCGCACCGCGGCGCGGGCCTCGCGCACCAGCGTGGCCGGGTCGCTGCGGGAAAGAAGGAAGGTGAACGAGACCTTGCCGTCCGGGGTGACGGCGAGGTCGCGGACCATGCCGGCAGAGAGCAGGTCGTTCTCCAGCCTGGGGTTCTGGATCCGGCCCAGGGCGGCGGCGACGCGGGCGGCGAGCGAGTCGGTCATCTAGATGGCCTCGACCTGGCGGACTTCCGGCACCAGCTGCTTGAGCCGGGTCTCGATGCCCTGCTTGAGGGTGATCGTGGAGGCGGAGCAGCCGTGGCAGGTGCCCCCCAGGCGGAGCAGGAGCAGCCCCTGGGATTCATCGAAGTCGACCACTTCCACGCTGCCACGGTGCGAGGTGATGTAGGGCCGGAGGGTGTCGAGCGTCTGCTCGATCCGCTCGAGGAGGTCCGGGCCGGAGGCTGGTGTCGTCATGGGTGCGGTCCTGCGTGCTGGGAATCGGGGCGGCCGCCGGTTCAGCGGGACCCGTTGCCGGAAAGGTACTCACGCGCCGCGGTCAGCACCCGGGCCTGCACCGTCGCGAGCGATCCCTCCATGGACAGCCCCGAGGCCTTGGTGTGCCCGCCGCCGCCGAAGGGCTTGGCGAAATGCGCCACGTCGACCGCCCCCACCGAGCGCAGCGACACCTTGACCCGCCCCGCCGCGATCTCCCGGAAGAGCAGCGCCATCCGCACCCCGGCGATCTGGCGGGGCACCTCGACGATCCCGTCGAGGTCGTCGGCGGTGGCGCCGAGCCGCTCCAGCGCGCCGGGCGGCACCGTGACCCACGCCAGGCCGGCGTCGGCCTCCACCACCATGGTCTGGAGCGTTTCCGCCAGCAGGCGGGCCCGGCCTTCGGGGGCGTTGGCGTAGACCTCGAGGTAGATCTGCTCGGGATCGAGCCCCACCTCAAGCAGCGCGGCGGCGGTGCGCAGCGTCTCGGGCCGGGTGTTGCTGAAGCGGAACCCGCCGGTGTCGGTGAGGATCGCCACGTAGAGCGCCCGCGCCGCCGCGGGGGTGAGTGGCCAGCCGTTGGCCTGCGCCAGCTGGAAGATGAGCTCGCCGGTGGCGGAGGCCTCCGGGTCCACGTAGCGCGGGCCGTCGGGCAGGTGCCCCTGGCTCACGTGGTGGTCCACGCACGCCACCGGGACCCCGCGCTCGAGCACGGTCTGGCTCAGCATGCCAAGCCGGCCCACGTCGGAGATGTCGAGCACCAGGATCAGGTCGGCGCGGCGCAGCTCCTTGACCGCCTCGTGGCTGCGGTCCACGCCCGGCAGGTCGCGGAACAGGAAGTGGTACCGCTCCGGCGTGGGCGAGGGGTTGGTCACCACCGCCGTGATGCCGCGCGCCTGGAGCAGGTGGACCAGCCCGGTCTCGCTGCCGAGCCCGTCCCCGTCGGGGTTCACGTGGGTGGTGATGCAGATGCGCCGGCCCGGCTGCAGGATCTCGGCAAAGCGGCGGGCGTCGGCGAGGCGATCGGCGGACAGGACGGGCGGCATGGGGCGGGAAACTACAGCGGGGGCCCGGGGGGGCCAAGGGCCGCCGGGAGCGCCAAGGCAGGCCTTGGCGCCCCGGAGCCTGGGGTTACGCCTTGTTGAGCTTCGAGTGGTGCTTGCCGTAGAGGAAGTAGATCGTCAGCCCGAGCGCCATCCAGACCGCGAGCCGGATCCAGGTGTCAGCGGGAAGGCCGTACATCATGTAGCCGCAGATCAGGATGCCCATGATCGGCACGAACGGCACCAGCGGGGTGCGGAACGGCCGGTGCAGCTCCGGCTGCACCCGCCGCAGCACGATGATGCCGCCGCAGACGATCACGAACGCCAGCAGGGTGCCGATCGACACCAGCTCGCCCAGCAGCCCGATCGGGAAGATGCCGGCGATGAGCGCCGCCACGATGCCCGTGATGATGGTGGAGATGTAGGGCGTCTGGAACTTCGGGTGGACCTTGCCGAACACCGCCGGCAGCAGGCCGTCGCGGGCCATGCTGTAGAAGATGCGCGGCTGGCCCATGAGCATCACCAGCACCACCGAGGCGAGGCCGGCGATGGCGCCGATGTTCACCAGGAAGCCCAGCCACTTGAGCGAGGGGCCGGCCTTCTCGATGGCCACGAACACCGGGTGCGGGACGTTGAGCTCGGTGTAGTGCGCGATGCCCGTCATCACCAGCGCCATCGCGATGTAGAGCACCGTGCAGATGGCCAGCGACCCCAGGATGCCGATCGGCAGGTCCCGCTGCGGGTTCTTGGCCTCCTGCGCCGCCGTCGACACCGCGTCGAACCCGATGTAGGCGAAGAAGATCACCCCCGCGCCCCGGACGATGCCGGACAGCCCGTAGTGCCCCGACTCGCCGGTGTTGGGCGGGATGAACGGCACCCAGTTGTCGGTGTTGACGTACTTGATGCCGAACCCGATCACCAGCAGCACGATCGCGACCTTCACGTACACGATGATGTTGTTGAACTTGGCCGACTCCTTGATGCCCACCACCAGCAGCGCGGTGATCAGCAGGATCAGCACCATCGCCGGCACGTTGAGGATGCCGTTGACCAGGGTGTAGCCCTGCGCCACGCAGTCGGCCACCGGGATCGCGGTGCGGGTCACCGCGTTCACCGCCACGGCCCCGGTCGACGCATCGGTGCAGATCTGCGCCGGCACCAGGGTGTGGGTCCCGACCACGCTGAACGGCGCGCCGGTGAGCGCCGGCGGCAGCCGGATGCCCAGCTCCGCCATGAACGCGGTGAAGTACCCCGACCACCCCACCGCGACCGTCGAGGCGGCGAACAGGTACTCGAGGATCAGGTCCCAGCCGATGATCCACGCCACCAGCTCGCCCAGCGTGGCGTAGCCGTAGGTGTAGGCGCTGCCCGCGATCGGGATCATCGAGGCGAACTCGGCGTAGCACAGCCCCGCGAACAGGCAGCCGAGGCCGGCCAGCACGAACGACAGCACGATCGCCGGGCCCGCGTACTGCGCGGCGGCCGTGCCCGTCAGGACGAAGATGCCCGCGCCGATGATCGCGCCGATGCCGAGCAGGACCAGGTTCGAGGCGGTGAGGGCCCGCTTGAGCCCGCCTTCGCCTTCCTCCGGCATCAGCTCGGAGAGGGACTTGGTGCGGAACAGGGACATGAACGGCTCCCGGGGGAGAGAGACTGTGAGGGAATGACGACCGGCGCTTCAGGGACAGTCGATCCTGCGTGCGACACACAAGGGCCCGGCGCGGCCACGGGGGCCGCGCCGGCGGGGAACCTGCCCGGGCCTAGACGTTGTAGTTCGGCGCTTCCCGGGTGATGGTGACGTCGTGCGGGTGCGACTCGCGCAGGCCGGCGCTGGTGATCTGCACCATCTCCACTTCCTGCCGCAGCTGGTCCACGGTGGCCACGCCGCAGTACCCCATCCCGCTCCGCAGCCCGCCCACCATCTGGAACAGCACGTCACCGACCGGCCCCTTGTAGGGGACGCGCCCCTCGATCCCCTCCGGCACCATCTTGGAGGTGGAGAGCTCCCCCTCCTGGAAGTACCGGTCGGCGGAGCCTTCCTGCATCGCGGCCAGGCTGCCCATCCCGCGGATGGACTTGAACCGGCGCCCCTCGGCCAGGATCGACTCGCCCGGGCTCTCGTCGGTGCCCGCCAGCATCGAGCCCATCATCACCGAGCTGGCGCCGGAGGCCAGCGCCTTCACCACGTCGCCGGAGTACTTGATCCCGCCGTCGGCGATGATCGGGATGTCGCCGCCCCCGCGCACCGCGTCCATGATGGCCGTGACCTGCGGCACCCCCACGCCCGTGACCACCCGGGTGGTGCAGATGCTGCCCGGCCCCACGCCCACCTTCACCGCGTCGACCCCGATCCGCACCAGCTCCCGGGTGCCGGCCTCGGTGGCCACGTTGCCCGCCACCAGCTGCACGTCGGGGAAGGCGTCGCGCAGCAGCTTGACCGTCTGCAGCACGCCGTCGCTGTGCCCATGCGCCGAGTCGATGATCAGGGCGTCGGCCCCGGCGTCGATCAGGGCGCGGGCCCGCGTCTTTGCCTCGGACGTCCCGCCCACGGCCGCCGCCACCCGCAGCCGGCCGTGCTGGTCCTTGTTGGCGTCGGGGTACTGCTTGCGCTTGAAGATGTCCTTGACCGTGATCAGGCCCTTGAGCCGGCCCTCGGCGTCGACCACCGGCAGCTTCTCGATCCGGTGCCGCGCCAGGATCCGCTCCGCCTCGTCGAGGCCGGTGCCCACCGGCGCCGTCACCAGCCGCTCCTTGGTCATCACTTCGCGGATCGGCTGCTCGAGGTTTCGCTCGAACTGGAGGTCGCGGTTGGTGATGATCCCCACCAGCATCCCCGCCGCGTCCACGATCGGAACGCCGGAGATCCGGAACCGCGCCATCACCGTGGCCGCCTCCCGCAGCGGGCGGTCGGGCGACAGGGTGATCGGGTCGCGGATCATCCCGCTCTCGCTGCGCTTGACCCGGTCCACCTCGGCCGCCTGCTTCTCGACCGACATGTTCTTGTGGATCACCCCGATCCCGCCCGCGCGGGCCATCGCGATGGCCATCGCGGCCTCGGTCACCGTGTCCATCGCGGCGGACACCAGCGGGATGTTGAGCGGGATGGCGCGGGTCAGCCGGCTCTGGACGCTGACCTGGCGGGGATGCACGGTGGAGTGGCGCGGGACGAGCAGGACATCGTCGAAGGTGAGCGCCAGGCCGGGACGGATGGCGCTCATGCGGCGACCACTCGGAATGTGTTCGGGTGTTCCATCCTTAAAGTTACGGCGCCGAGCGGAGGGGGCGCAAGGTGACCCGTCAGCCGCTCCGGTCCCGGCGCCACAGGAAATAAATGGGGACGCCGAGCGCCACGATGAGCAGCCCCGGCCAGGTGTACAGCGGCTTCTTGAAGAGGAGGATCACCATCAGCGCCGCCACCGCCACCATGTACAGCGCCGGCCCCACCGGGTAGGCGAACGCCTTGACCGGGCGGGGCAGCTCCGGGCGGGTGGCCCGCAGGCGGAACAGCGCCAGCACCGTGAAGAAGTAGAACAGCAGCGAGGCGAAGATCACGTAGTCGAGCAGGTTGCCGTAGCTCCCGCTCAGGCAGAGCACCATGGCCCAGCCCGCCTGCGTCACCAGGCCGAAGACCGGCGTCTTGTACTCCGGGTGCAGCGCGCCCGCCTTCGCAAAGAAGAGCCCGTCGCGGGCCATCGCGTAGTACACCCGCGGCCCGGCCAGGGTGAGCCCGTTCACGCAGCCGAACGTGGAGAGCATGATCGCCACGGCCATGAGCAGCCCGCCGGTGGGGCCGAACATCACCTCCGCGGCGGCGACCCCCACCCGGTCCTGCGCCGCGTACTGGATGCCCCGCGCCGTGGCGTCGGCCCCGGCGGGGTCACCGCCGAACGGGAGCAGGTGCAGGTACGCCACGTTGGCCAGCAGGTAGATGGTGCACACCAGCGCGGTGCCCACCCCGAGCGCCAGCGGCAGGTTGCGCTTCGGGTCGCGCACCTCCGCGGCGGCGAAGGTCACGTTGTTCCAGGCGTCGGCGGAGAAGAGGCTCCCCACCATGGCCGCGCCGAAGACCGGGATGAGCGCCAGCGACCAGTCGCCCGTGCCCCAGAAGCCCGCGGCGTTGCCGGCCCACTCGACCGAGCCGTGCCGGAGCCCGAGCCCGCACACGATCAGCACGGCGAACGCCGCCACCTTGGCCACGGCGAACACCGTCTGCACCCGCGCGCCGAGGGTCACGCCGAAGACGTTCACCAGGGTCAGCGCCGCCACCACCGCAAGCGCCACCAGCCGCTGCCAGGAGAGCCCGAGCTCGATGCTGCCCCCCGGCATCGGCAGGTGCCCGAGCGAGAGGAAGACGTCCGGGGTCACCCCGGGAAAGAGCACCCCCAGGAACTTGCCGAACGCCACCGCCACCGCGGCGATGGTGCCGGTCTGGATCACCGCGAAGAGCGTCCACCCGAACAGGAACCCGACCAGCGGCGACAGCCCGTCACGCAGGAAGACGTACTGCCCCCCCGCCGTGGGCATCATGGCCGCGAGCTCGGCGTAGGCCAGCGCCCCCATCACCGTCATCAGGCCGGTGACCAGCCAGATCACCAGCAGGGCGCCCGGGCCCCAGGCGTTGACCTGGCGGCCGATGTCGGCGGAGACGATGAAGATCCCGGAGCCGATCATCGTCCCGACCACCATGCTGATGGCGGCGAGGGGACCGATCCCGGAGATGAACGAGGGTGAGGCGGAGGAGGATGCCGTCGGAGGGGTCACGGGCCGTCAGCCTTGGGGGGAGGGGAAGGGGGGGCCGGAGCGGTGGAGGCGACCTTCACGGCCTCGTCCACCACCGCCTGCCCCGCCGCCGCCAGGCCCTTCATCAGCCGGCCGGCGCTGTCCATGACGGACGCCGTCCCGCTGATGGCCTGCACCGGCAGCTTGGCCGCGCGCATGGTGTCCTCGACCGTCTCGGTGATCCGGGCCAGCAGGCCGCTCGGCGCCGCCCGCTCGGCGTACTTGCTCTCGAGAAACTCGACGTAATCCAGGATCTGGTAGGCCCGCTCGTCGGGCAGCGACTCGAGCCGCCGGAGGATGCGCTGCCGCAGGAGGTCGTTCATGGGGCGCCCCGCCTTCCGTCCTCAGTTGGCCACGCCGGCCATCACCTGGACCAGGTCGAGCACCGGCGTGGGCAGGTACTTGGTGGCCGCGGCGCGGATGGTGCCCCGGAGGGTGAGCTCCTTGAGGGCGGGCACCGCCTCGAAGCGGGCGACCTGGCTGGACGGCACTACGACGTAGACGAAGCCGGGTTCCGGCAGGGGGCCCCGGGTGAGCAGGTACGACTGGCCCAGGGGGATCTCGGGGCGCAGCTCGTCGGCCTTCTGCACCGCCACGAACTGCACCCGCCACTCCACCACCTGCCCCACGTACCGCGAGGGATTGGCCCGCACCTCGGCCACGCTCACCCCGCGCAGCACCCCGCTGTCCCCGGTCTGCACCAGGCTGTCCGGCACCCAGACCTCGAGCTGCAGGCGGGTCCAGCCGGCCGAGCGGGCGATCACCCGGGCGGGGACGCCGGAATCCACCGAACCCACCACTGCACCCCCCGCGGCCACCGCGAGCGGCGCCTTCCGGGCCAGCACCCCGCGGTCAGGGCCGGCGGGTGGGGCGGCGGCCTGGCTTCCCGCCGCCGGGAGCGCCTTCTGCTCGATCCACGCGGTGCGCCGCACCCGGGTCCAGGTGCCGCGGGTGTCGACCTTCACGAACCCGACCCCGCTGCTCACCCGCGCGACGATGCTCCCCTCCGGCGTGAGGCGGAGCTGCTCGCCCCCCCGCCGGTTCACCACCCGGTCGAAGCCGTCGCGCGTGAACGGGCCGAGGGCGGCGGTGGGGAGCCACCCCTCGAAGGCCACCTCCACCGCGGCGCCGGAGGTCCGGCCGGGGCGGACCTCCGCCCCCGACAGCAGGGTACCGAGCACCGCCCCGCGCGGCGCCTTGGTGAAGCGGGCCTCGGCGGTGAGCGTGACGGCGGACTGGCCGGCACCGGGGGTGACGACGAAGACCAGGGCGGCCACCAGCAAGGCTGGTAGGCGGCACCCTCGGGAAGTAGATTCTTGCGCGGCTCGCACGCTTTCGATTGTAGAGACGCCGGAGAGTCATGTCAAACACGCGCGGTCCCGTGGCGCTCATTGTGCTGGACGGCTGGGGGTATCGCGAGGCCCGCGAGGGCAACGCGATCGAACTGGCCCGGACGCCGGTGTGGCACGGCCTGTGGGAGAGCCAGCCGCGCACCCTGCTCGAGGCGAGCGGGCTCGCCGTCGGCCTCCCCGAGGGGCAGATGGGGAACTCCGAGGTCGGCCACCTGAACCTGGGCGCCGGCCGCGTGGTGCCCCAGGACCTGGTCCGGATCTCCCAGAGCATCCAGCGGGGCGACTTCTTCCGCCTCGAGCCGCTCGCCCACCTCTGCGCCGTCCTCAAGCACACCGGCGGCACCCTGCACCTGGTGGGCCTGCTCGGGCCCGGCGGCGTGCACGCCATCGACCAGCACCTGCTGGCCTGCCTCGAGCTCGGGATGCGCCACGAGGTGCCCCGCATCGCGGTGCACGGCTTCCTCGACGGCCGCGACACGCTGCCCACCATCGGCGCGCAGGTCGTGGGCCAGCTCACCCGGGACATCGCCCGGATCGCGCCGGGCCGGGCCCGCATCGCGAGCCTGGTGGGACGCTACTTCGGCATGGATCGCGACCGCCGCTGGGAGCGCACCCGGCTGGCCTACGACGCCATGGTGCGCGGCGTGGGGCTCGCGGCCACCGACCCGGTGGCGGCGGTGGAGGCCGCGCTGGCCCGGGGTGAGACCGACGAGTTCGTCAAGCCGATCGTGCTCACCGAGGGCGGCGCGCCGGTGGCGCCGCTGCGCGACGGCGACGGGGTCTTCTGCTTCAACTACCGCAGCGACCGGATGCGCCAGATCGTGCGGGCGCTGATGATCCCCGGGTTCGACGGGTTCAACGTGGACGACCGCCCGCGGCTGCGCATGGTCACGATGACCCAGTACGACCGCACCTTCCCGGTGCCGCAGGCCTTCCCGCCCTTCAGCATGGCCCGGATCGTGGCCGAGGTGCTCGCCGACCAGGGCCGCACCCAGCTGCGCACCGCCGAGACCGAGAAGTACCCGCATGTCACCTACTTCTTCAACGGCGGCTACGAGCCCCCGTACCCGGGCGAGGAGCGGGCGCTGGTGCCGTCGCAGAAGGTGGCCACCTACGACCTGGCCCCGGAGATGAGCGCGGCGGGGATCACCGACACGCTCATCGGGGCGCTGCGCCGGAAGAGCCACGACTTCATGCTCTGCAACTTCGCCAATGCCGACATGGTGGGGCACACCGGCGTGCTGCCTGCCGTGCTGCGGGCGGTGGAGACGGTGGACGAATGCCTGGGGCGCATCCTGGCCGCCGCCGAGGCCTCGGGCGCCACGGTGCTGGTCACCGCCGACCACGGCAACTGCGAGATGATGATCGACCCGGCCACCGGCGGCCCGCACACCGCGCACACCACCAACCCGGTGCCGCTGGTGGCGGTGCGGGCCGGCGGGCCGCTCCGCGCGGGCGGCGCACTCTGCGACGTCGGGCCCACGGTGCTCCGCCTCCTCGGCATCGAACCGCCGCCGGAGATGACCGGCCGCGACCTGCGCGGCGCGTAGCGTCGCGTCCCCGGCGCCTCGGGCCTCCGTACTTCCTCCCGCCCCCCTTACTATTCCCGCCATGCTCCGCGCCCTCCGCCACGCGATCCTCGCGCTCGCGTTCACCGTGCCCCTCGCCGCCCAGGTCGGGCATCCGCCCACCTCCTCGCCCTACCGCGACATTACCAAGGGCAAGTCGCTGACGCTGCTCTTCGGCGACATCGGCGGCGACGGCGGCAAGCTCGGCATCGGCCCCCACCACGGCCAGTCGTACGGGCTGCGCTTCGACATCCGGATCGGCACCCCCGTCCACTTCACCGTGGCCGTGGCCCGGGCGGAGCTGGAGCGCTTCGTGGTGAGCGCCGACGACAGCGTGGCCACCCGCAAGCGCGGGCCGGTGGACCAGGGCCTCACCATGATCGAGGCCGGGTTCCAGCTGAATGTCACCGGCAGGAAGTCGTGGCACCGGCTCGCGCCGTTCATCGGGGTCACCGGCGGCTACGTCGACGGCGAGGACCTGGCGCCCGGCGCGGTCGAGGACTCGAGCGGCTACCGCTTCGGCAGCAAGCTGTACCTGGCGCCGGCGGTGGGGGTCCGGGTGTTCCTCACCAACAGCCTGCAGCTCCGGCTGGAGGCGCGGCAGCTCTACTGGAAGCTCGACTACCCGCTCTCCTACACCGACGAGCCGGCCGCCGAGCCCTCCACCGACCCGGACAATCCCAATGCCGTGCTCCCGGGCGGCAAGCGGGACCAGTGGTCGGGCGGGCGCGAACTGCGGGTCGGGCTCGGCTTCGCGTTCTAGCGCATGGGGCTCACCCTCACCCGCATCCTCGGTTTCCGGGCCACGCACCACTACCGGCTGCCGGGACGGACGGCGGAGGAGAACCGGGCCCGCTTCGGTGACCTCACCGAACCCCATCCCCACGACTACACCTGCGCCGTCACCGTCGGCGGCGCCCCCGACCCCGCCAGCGGCATGCTGCTCGACCTCCCCACGCTCGACCGGATCCTCGCGGACGAGGTCGGTGGCCTCGACGGGCGGGACCTCAACGCCGCGATTCCCCCCTTCGCCACCTGCGCCGTGCAGCCCACCTGTGAGGCGCTCGCGGCGTGGCTCTTCGCCCGGATCGCGCCGCGGCTCCCCGCCGGCGCGCGGCTCCACCGGGTGCGCGTGGCGGAAGGCCCCTCGCTCTACGCCGACTGCACCGCGGACGACTGAGCCGGCCCGCGCTGTGCGGCATCCGGGGACCCGCCGCGTCTCCACCCGGACCGTGATGCACCTCCCGCACGACCCTCCGACACGCGTGGCGCGATGACCGACGCCCGGGGCCTTGGCGCCCTGCTCCGCACGGCCCGGACGATCGCCGTGGTGGGACTGTCCGCCGACCCGGCCCGCCCGAGCCACGAGGTGGCCGCCTTCCTCCAGGAGTCCGGCTACCGGGTCCTGCCGGTGCGCCCGGGGGGCGGCACCATCCTGGGCGAGCCGGTGTTCGCCACGCTCGCCGAGGCGGCGGCCGCCGCCGGCCCGCTCGACGTGGTGAACATCTTCCGGCGCTCCGCGGCAGTGCCGGGCCTGCTGCCGGAGCTGCTGGCGGTCCGGCCCCGGCTGGTGTGGATGCAGGTCGGGGTGTCAGACGTCCCCACCCGGGATGCCCTGGAGGCGGCGGGCATCGCGGTGGTCATGAACCGCTGCCTGATGGTCGACCTCCCCTCGCTCCTGAGCCACTGATGCGGCGACTGCCTTCCCTCTGCCTGGCCCTCCTGCTGGCCGGCGCGGCCGGCCTCCAGGCCCAGGCCACCGCCGACCAGGCCCGCCTCATGTTCACCCTGGGCTTCGGGCAGACCTCGGGAGGGGGCACGCTGTGGCGCGTGGGGCGGCAGCCGTTCATCGTCGGCCCCGGCGCAGTGGACACCCTGGCCGTGTCGCGGGCGTTCGGGCGGAGCCTGGCGGTGACGTTCTCGGGCACCTACTTCCCCAACGACAATCTCGGGTTCAATGTGGAGGCGCAGCTGCTGGGCCTCGTCACCCAGGATGACTGCCGCCTCGTGTCCACGGTCGGCGACACCCTCGGTCCCGACCTCTGCCGCTCCATCAATGGCGGCAGTCGCAACGCCTCGGCGGTGGGGCTCTCCGGGGGCCTGGTGTACCGCGCCTTCAGCAAGCAGCCGCTGCATCCCTTCTTCCGGGCCAGCGCGGGCTTCGTGGTGAGTCAGCAGAGCTACCTCCGGACGGCGGGACGGGTGGGCATCGACAGCGACAGCACCGCCGCGGCGGACCTGACGCTCTACGCCGATGACAGCCCGGGCAGCATCCAGCCCTACTATTCCCTGGGCGGCGGCGTGGTGGCGGTGGTGGGCCGGGGCTACCAGTTCCGGGCCGAGGTGCGCGACAACTGGGTCCGGGTGCCGTCGGTGGCCGGCGCCACGCTGCGACAGGGCGTGAAGCCGCCGTCCACCCAGGTCGGCAAGCACTTCCTCACCTTCCTGATCGGGTTCGACATCGTCCTCGAGCGCAAGCGCGGGCGACGCTACTAGCCACGAGGCTTCCCTCATGCGCCGAGCCGGACTGCTGGCCCTCGCCCTTCTCGGGCCCTGCCTGGCGCGCCCCGCCGCCGCCCAGCGGCAGGCCGACGAGGCCCGGCTCACCATCGGCGCGGGCCTGCTGCACACCAGCGGCGGGGGCCGGCTCTGGTCGGTGGGCCACCAGCCGATCCTCGACGGCGCCGGCATCGACACCCTGCGGATCTCCCGCCGCCTGACGAGCGGGCTCGGCTTCTCCTTCCACGGCGCGTACTTCCCGAGCACCTACTACGGTTTCGCCGGCGAGGTGCTGGTGACCCGCCTGGGGACCGGCGACGACTGCCGCCTCCGCTCCTCCGCCGCGACGCTCTACGCCTCCGACCTCTGCGGCTCGCTCCAGAACAACGAGGCCAGCACCAGCACCGCCTCGCTCTCGGCCGGGGTGATGCTCCGCCCGGGGCTGCGGGGCAGCATCCAGCCCTTCGCCCGCGCCATGGGGGGGATCCTCATCGCGCAGAAGAGCTTCGCCTCGACCGACGGCTTCGTGCGCACCCCCGACAGCGTGGTGGCGGTGGCCGCGGTCTATCGCGACGAGGACGTCACCACCACCTCGCCCTACCTCTCGTTCGGGGTCGGGTTCGCGGCCGCGATCGCGCCGGGGTGGCAGACCCGGGTGGAGGTGCGCGACACCTGGGTGCGGCTGCCGATGATCACCGGCGCCACCAGCCGCCAGGGGGTCCAGCCGAGCCTCGGCCGCAAGGGCCACCACCTCCTCAGCTTCGTGGTGAGCGTGGACGTGGTGCTGGAGCGGAAGCGGGGCCGCCGCTACTGATGCGGGGCGCGATCATCGCCGGGGGCGACGCCACCCGGTACGGCGGGCAGCCCAAGGGACTGCTGCAGGTGGGCGGCGTGCGGATCCTCGACCGCCTCATCGCCGCCTTCACCACGGCGCTCGGGGCGCCACCGCTCCTGGTGGCCAACGCCCCCGACGCCGCCGGCTGGGCCCCCGGGCTCCGGGTGGTTCCCGACCTGCGCCCGGGTCAGGGCGCCCTCGGCGGGCTCCATACCGCGGTGCTCGCGGCCCCCGCGCCCGTGGTCGTGGCCGCGTGGGACATGCCCTTCGTGACGCCCGGGCTCCTCGCCGCCCTGGCCGACGGCCTCGCCGACTGGGATGCCTTCCTCCCCGCGAGCGGGGGGCCCAGGGGGCTCGAGCCCCTCTGCGCCGCGTACGGGCCCGCCGCCGGCCCCGCCATCACCGCCGCCCTCGACGCCGGGGACCGCCGCGCCATCGGCTTCCATGATCGCCTGAAAGTCGGTATCCTCTCCCCCGGGCAGGTGAGCGGCCTGGGCGACCCGGGCCGGTTGTTCTTCAACGTGAACACGGCCGGGGATCTCGCGGCGGCGGAGCAGCTGTGGCAGGGACACGCATCCTCTCGGTGATCGGCAGGCCGGGCGCCGGCAAGAGCACGCTCATCGCCGCGCTCGTCTCGGAATTCGGGCGCAAGGGCCGCCGGGTGGCGCACGTCACCCCCGATCGCGTGAGCCAGAATCCCATCGGCGACGCGCTGAGCGCCGGACTCGGCGCCGACCTGATCCTGGTCGAAGGGGTGGAGCAGGCCCGGCTGCCCAAGATCGAGGTCCACCGCCTCGAGGCGGCGCAGCAGCCGCTCTACACGGCGACCGACCCCCACGCGGGCGAGTGGGTGGCCATCGTCACCGACGACGACAAGCTCCACGCCCCCTGCCCCGTGCTCCGCTTCCGCGACACGATGTGGCTCCAGCTCCTGGCGAACCTGGCGTGGGAGAAGGCCCTGGTGCCTTGACCGCCCCGCTCGCCCCGCGCGACGCGGCCGGCCGGATCCTCGCCTCCCTCCGCCGCCAGCCCGCCCTGCGGGTCCCGCTCGACGACGCCCTCGGCGCCGTGCTGGCCGAGACCATCATCAGTCCCCTCGACATCCCCGCCTGGCCCAACTCCGCGATGGACGGCTACGCCGCCCGCGGCGAGGACGTGCGCGGCGCCCGCGCCGACGCCCCGCGCCGGCTCGCGGTGCTCGAGGTGATCGCCGCCGGCGCCTTCCCCACCCGCGCCCTCACCCCCGGCACCTGCGCGCGGATCTTCACCGGCGCCCCGGTGCCCGAGGGCGCCGACTGCGTGATCCGGCAGGAGGACACCGACCTCGGCGCGGAGACGGTGGCCATCACCAGCGACCGCGACGCGGGGAGCAACATCCGCCGCGCGGGCGAGGATATCCGCCGCGGCGCCACGGTGCTCGAGGCCGGCGCCGAGCTCGGCCCGGCGCAGCTCGGCGTGCTCGCCTCGCTCGCGGTGGCCACGCCCCTCATCTACCGCCGGCCGCGCATCGCGATCCTCGGCTCGGGCGACGAGATCGTGGACATCGACCAGCCGGACCAGATCCTCAGCGGCCGCAAGGTGGCGAGCAGCAACACCCACACCCTCGCCGCGCTGGTGCGGCAGGCGGGCGGGGAGCCGGTCAACCTCGGCATCGCGCGCGACACCCCCGAGAGCCTGCGGGCGCACCTGGCCCGCGCCGACGAGGCCGACCTGCTGGTGACCAGCGCCGGCATCAGCGTCGGCGACCACGACCACGTCCGCACCGTGCTGCAGGAGCTGGGCACCGACCTCCGCTTCTGGCGCCTCCGGATGCGGCCCGGTGCGCCGGTGGGCTTCGGCCTGCTCCGCGACCTGCCGTGGATCGGCCTTCCCGGGAATCCCGTCAGCACCATGGTGACCTTCGAGCTGTTCGTGCGGCCGGCCATCCGGTTCATGGCGGGGCGGGCGCTGCCCTTCCGCCGCGCGATCCCGGTGCGGACCGAGGAGCCGATCACCGTCGGGCCCCGGCTGCAGCACTTCCAGCGGGCGGTGGTCACCTGGCCGGACGCCGCCGCGCTCCCCGTCGCCCGGCTCACCGGCCCGCAGGGCTCGGGCATCCTGAGCTCGATGGCCCGGGCCAACGCCCTGCTGATCCTGCCCGAGGGGCAGTTCGAGACCCCCGCCGGCGCCACCCTGCAGGCCATCCTCCTCGACGACGGCGTGCACGTGGCGGACCCGCCATTCTGAGCTCCCCAGCCGGCGCGCTCTCCTGCTATGCCGTCACCGCGCCCGGGCTCGAGCCGCTCACCGCCGCCGAGCTCGCGGCGCTGGGGCTGGCCCCCGAGGCACCGGAGCCAGGCGGCGTCAGCTTCACCGCGGCACTTCCCGACCTCGCCCGCGCCAACCTCCACCTCCGCACCGCGAGCCGGATCCTGGTCCGGCTCGGCTCGTTCCACGCCCGCGCGCTCGGCGAGCTCGAGCGCAAGCTGGCGCTGCTGCCGTGGGGGGTGTGGCTGCCGGCGGGCACCCGGGTGCAGGCGCGGGTCAGCTGCCACAAGTCGCGGCTCTATCACCAGAAGGCCATCGCCGAGCGCGTGATCCGGGCCTCGGGGTGCCCGGCGGCGCCCCCGGCGGGCCCCGACGGGGAGCCCGAGCCGGGGACCCAGCTGGTGGTGGTGCGCCTGTTGCGCGACGAGGTCACCGTGAGCCTCGACAGCTCCGGCACGCTGCTGCACCGCCGGGGCTACCGGCTGGAGACCGCCAAGGCGCCGCTCCGCGAGACGTTGGCCGCGGCACTGCTGCTGGCCGGCGAATGGGACCCGGGCACCCCGCTGGTGGACCCGATGTGCGGCTCGGGCACCGTTGCCATCGAGGCGGCGCTGCTGGCGCGGGCCATCGCCCCCGGCGCCGGGCGCGCCTTCCGCTTCCGCCACTGGCTGCCGTGGGACGACGGGTCGTGGGCACCGCTGCTCGCGGCGGCACGCGCGGCCGAGCGGCCGCGGGCGGGGGCGGAGCTCGTGGCCAGCGACCGCGACGCGGGCGCCATCCGGGCCGCCCGCGCCAACGCCGACCGCGCCGGCGTGGCGGCCGACATCCGCTTCGTGGAGCGCAGTGTCAGCGACCTCGACGCCCACGCGGGGCCGGGCCAGCTGGTGAGCAACCCGCCCTACGGCGTGCGGGTGAGCGAGGGGCGCGAGCTGCGCGACCTCTTTGCCCGGCTGGGCCAGCGGTGCCGGGAGCGGCTGCCGGGCTTCGCGGTGACGCTGCTGGTGCCCGAGATGCCGCTGGAGCGGGCCACGGGGCTCCCCTTCCGGGAGCTGTTCCGTACCCAGAACGGCGGGCTGCTGGTGCGCGCGGTCCACGCCCCCGGCCGGCCGGAAGGGTGAACAGCCCCGGGCGGGGCGCCGGCGGGGGCGCCGTTGACGCGCGGGGCTCCGGCCCTTAGAGTTCCGCCCCTGAAGGGGAGTAGCTTATCCGCCTCGCGGCGGACGCCCTCATCGTCAAGACTGCAGCCCAGGGCCGGGAGAACCGGCACCCGCTGCACGGTGATGGCAGGCAGGTGGAGCCTCTGGTCCATCATGCAGAGCGAGACCTTCGCGGCGTCGGCGCGCACCAGGTGCGTGCCGTCCGGCCGCGGAGGTCTCGCTGAGTTTTTGGAGGGTACGATGAACAACCTGAAGACCGCCGTCCTCATGGCGGGCATGATCGCCCTGCTCATGGCCGCCGGCCAGGTGCTGGGGGGCACCAACGGGCTCATCCTCGGCTCCATCCTGGGCCTGGGGATGAACTTCGTGATGTACTTCTTCTCCGACCGCATGGTGCTCCGGATGTACGGGGCGCAGGTGGTGACCGAGCAGGAGGCGCCGGAGCTCTACCGGATGGTGGACCGGCTGCGGCAGCGCGCCGGGCTCCCGATGCCGGTGGTGGCCGTGGCCCCGCACGACCAGCCCAATGCCTTTGCCACCGGACGCAGCCCCGCCAAGGCCGTGGTGGCGGTGACCACGGGCATCCTCCGCGCCATGCCGCAGGAGGAGCTCGAGGGCGTGATCGCGCACGAGCTGGCGCACATCAAGAACCGCGACATGCTCATCAGCACCATCGCGGCGGGCATCGCCGGCATGATCGGCAATCTGCCCTGGCTGCTCATGTTCGCCGGCGGATCGCGGGACGACGAGCAGCGCAACCCGCTCGGCGAGCTGGCGCTGGTGCTCCTGGCGCCGGTGGCGGCGATGCTGATCCAGTTCGCCATCTCGCGGCAGCGCGAGTTCGAGGCCGACCGGGTGGGCGCCGAGATCCTGGGCCGCCCCCTGCCGCTGGCCCGGGCGCTCACGCGGCTCGACTCCCTGGCGCACCAGATCCCCATGCAGGTGGCCCCGGCCGCGGCGCCGCTGGCGCAGGTCAATCCGCTGGCGGCGATGGGCGGCGGCGTAATGCGGCTCTTCAGCACCCATCCGCCCACCGAGGAGCGCGTGGCGCGCCTCGAGGCGATGGCCGCGGGACGCTGAGTGCCCGTCACCACCCATTCGCCCGAGGTCTGGCTCACGTTCGTCGTGGTCGTCGGCAGCCTGATGGTGCTCGACCTCGGCGTCCTCAACCGGAAGTCGCACATCCTCGGGCAGCGGGAGGCCCTGACCTGGAGCGCCAGCATCGTCACGCTGGCGCTCCTCTTTGGCGCCTTCCTCTGGTGGGAGGTGGGGTCGACCACGGCGCTCGAGTACTACGCCGGCTACCTGATCGAGCTCTCGCTCAGCGTCGACAACCTGTTCGTCTTCCTCATGGTGTTCCAGTACTTCGCGGTGCCGGCGGCGCTGCAGCCCCGGGTGCTCAAGTGGGGCATCTTCGGCGCGATGCTCATGCGGGCGGTGATGATCGGCGCCGGCGCGCTGCTGCTGCAGCAGTTCACCTGGATCGTCTACGTCTTCGGCGGGGTGCTGGTGCTCACCGGCCTCAAGATGTTCCGGGGCGGGGACGAGCGGGTGGAGCCGGAGAAGAACCCCCTGGTGCGGCTGGCCCGGAAGGTCTTCCCGGTGACGCCCGCCTACGAGGGGCAGCACTTCTTCGTGCGGAACGCGAGCGGCGTGCTGATGGCCACCCCGCTGCTGCTGGTGCTGCTGGTGGTGGAATGGAGCGACCTGGTCTTCGCCATCGACAGCATCCCGGCGGTCTTCGCGGTGACCCGCGACCCGTTCGTGGTGTACGCCTCGAACCTCTTCGCCATCCTCGGGCTCCGGGCGCTGTTCTTCGTGCTCGCGGGCGCGATGGACAACTTCCGCTTCCTCAAGCCCGGCGTGGCGCTGATCCTGCTCTTCGTCGGCGCCAAGATGATCGCCAGCGCCTGGATCCACCCCTCCACGGTGGTGTCGCTGGTGGTGATCGTCACGATCCTCGCCGGCGCGATCGGCCTCTCGCTGCTCCGGCCCGGGCAGGTGGACCAGGCGTAGGCCCGGGCCCGGGTGGCACTCCCGCCCCCGGGCGCGCATCTTTCGCGGGTCCGGCCCCGCCGGCCCCTCATGCCCGATCTCTTTCGCGACACCACGGTCCTGATCACCGGCGCCAGCCGCGGCATCGGCGCGGCCTTCGCCCGGTTGCTGGCGCCGCGGGGCGCGCGGCTCCTCCTGGTGGCGCGCCACGTCGCGGACCTCGAGCGGGTGGCCGCGTCGGTCCGGCAGCTCGGCGGGTCGGCCGAGGTCTTCCCGGCGGACCTAGCCCCGGCCGAGGCGCCGGCACGGCTGGCCACGGCGGTGGCCGCGCGCGGCTTCACGGTGGATCACCTCATCAACAACGCCGGCATCGGGCCGCAGGGACGCTTCCAGGACCTGCCGGTGACGGCGCAGCTGCCCGTGATCGACGTGAACGTGCGGGCGGTGACGGCGCTGGCGGGGCTGTTCCTGCCCGGGATGGTGGCGCGGCGGCGCGGCGGCATCCTCAACGTGGCGAGCACCGCCGCCTGGCAGGGCCTCACCTGGCTCCCGGTCTACTCCGGCTCCAAGGCGTACGTCATCACCTGGAGCGAGGCGACGTGGGGCGGGCTCCGCGGCACCGGGGTGCGCTGCTGCTGCGTCTCGCCCGGGCCGGTTGACACCCCGTTCTTCGACGCCAACGGCCTCACCGGCCGGCCGCCGCGCTGGCTGATGCAGTCGGCGGAGGCGGTCGCGGCCCGCGGGCTCCGCGCCTACGCCCGCGACGACTGCCACGTGCTCCCCTTCCTCCCCTTCCGGCTGGCGGCGTGGAGCACCCGCCTGGTGCCCCGCGCCCTGGCCGCTCGGCTCGGCGCCCGCTACGGCAAGCCGCCCGGCTGACCACCCTCACCCCCCTCGGACCATGAGCCTCCTCGACCGGCTGGGCCTGCACCGCCGTGAGCTGCGCGCCTGGGCGATGTACGACTGGGCCAACTCCGCCATGGTGACCACGATCGTCACCGCGGTGTTCCCCATCTACTTCGTCCGCGTGGCGGGCGCCGACCTCGAGCCGGCGATGGCCACCCGCCGCCTGGCCGACATCACCACCATCGGCCTCGGCATCATCGCGGTGCTCTCCCCGATCATGGGCACCATCGCCGACCGGGCCGGCGTCAAGAAGCGGCTGCTCGGCATCTCCCTCGGCGTCGGCGTCTCCGCCGTGGCGCTCATGTTCCTGATCCAGCGGGGCGACCTGCTGCTCGCGAGCCTGCTGTTCGTGGTGGCCAACATCGCCGTCAACGCGAGCTACGTCTGCTACGACTCCTTCCTCCCCCACATCGCGCGGGGAGACGAGATGGACCGGGTGTCCACCGCGGGGTACGCCCTGGGCTACGTGGGCGGCGGGGTGCTGCTGGCGTTCAACCTGGCGTGGATCAAGATGCCGCACTGGTTCGGGCTGCCGAGCGGGCCGGACCTGACCCCGGCGCAGGCCACGCTCCCCACCCGGCTGGCGTTCGTCTCGGTGGCGGTGTGGTGGCTGGTCTTCTCCATCCCCCTCTTCCGCCACGTGCCGGAGCCGCCGCCCACCGGCGACGGCCGCATCCGCATCGGCAAGGCCTTCGGCGAGCTGGGCGACACCTTCCGGCAGCTCGGCAAGTTCCCGCAGGCGCTGCTGATGCTGATCGCGTTCCTGATCTACAACGACGGCATCGGCACCATCATCCGGATGGCCACCGCCTACGGCAGCGAGATCGGCATCGGCGACGCGGACCTGATCGCCGCGATCATGATCACCCAGTTCGTGGGGATTCCCTTCGCCTTCCTGTTCGGCGGCCTCGCGGGGAAGATCGGCGCCAAGCGCGCCATCTTCCTCGGGCTGGTGGCCTACATGGTGATCAGCATGCTCGGCTACCGGATGCAGACCGCCCGCGACTTCCTGGTGCTGGCGCTGCTGGTCGGGGTGGTGCAGGGCGGGACGCAGGCGCTGTCGCGCTCGCTGTTCGCGAGCATGATCCCCCGGCAGCGCTCGGCGGAGTTCTTCGGGTTCTTCGCGGTCGTGGAAAAATTCGCGGGGATCTTCGGGCCGTGGATCTTTGCCCGGGTGATCACGGCCACGGGATCGAGCCGGGGCGCGATCCTGGCCGTGGTGGCGTTCTTCATCGTGGGCGGGGCGCTGCTCTACTTCGTCAGGGTGGACGAGGGGCAGGCCGCGGCGCGCGCGGCGGAGGCCGCCGAGGCGGCCTGATCAGCGGCGGGGCGGCGGCGCGCCCTGGGCGGTGAACTCGAGCTTGCTCCGCAGCGTGACGACCCGCCCCTCGATCGTCAGGCGCACCAGGCCGAGCGCGTCGTCGAGGTCGAGCTTCCCGGCGCCCCGGAAACTCTTGAGGGTCCCGCCGGTGAGGGTCAGTTCCACCCGCCCCGGCCGCTCCCCCGGCTGCCACCGGCCGGTGAGCGTGGCGGTGGTATCCCCTTCCACGATCGTGACCTCCGCGTCCTGTCCCGGCTTGAGCGCCACCCGGAGCTTCCGCACCGCGCGCGGCGCCTGGTTGGGCAGGGCCAGCGTCCCCGTGCCCGCCTTTTCGGTGGTGAGCTCCGCCACCAGCGCGGGGGTGCCTTCGTCGCCCGGGTCGAACAGCAGCCGCGCGCCGTCGGTGGCGCGGAAGGTGAGCGCCCAGCTGGCGCTGCCCTGGCGGCCGGTGAGGGTGAGGGTGCGCCAGCGCTCCTCGCCGCTCATCTCGAGCGTGCCGGTGCCGGTGGTCCCGCCGCCGAGCGAGCCGCTGGTCAGGTCGAGCGAGAGCTTCGGCTCCTGGCCCCGCTGCAGCCAGGTGCCGGCGAAGGCGAAGCGCTCCTTCGCCCCCTGCACCTGCACCACCGCCTCCCAGTTCCGCTTGAGGTGCACCCGGACCAGCACCGCCTGGTCGCGCGCTACGCCGTTCACCATGAGGGTGCCGGTGCCGCGCATGGTCTTCTCCACGCTGGTCACCAGCGGCCCGCTGTCGTCGTACTCGAGCGCCACGCTCCGGCCGGTGAAGTCGATCTTCACCGGGCCGTGGTCGGTGGGCCCCTCGAGCACCACCCGGTCCCAGCCGTTGCGGCGGGAGAGCGACACGGTGCCGCGCAGGTCGGCCTCGTCGTCGTCCCACTCGGGCACCGACAGCCGGACCGAGGCGGCGTCGAGGTTGCCGGTCCACCGCCCGTCCACCGTGTACAGCTCGGTGCCCCACATCCGAAGCTGGGCCCGTCCGTTCCTGTAGAGCCGCACCCGGGCGCGGGTCACCTGCACCACGGTGGTGTCGGCGGTGATGGTGCCCTCGCCGTTGCGCGTGGTGGCCACCTCGCCCGGCCCGGCGGCGGGCCCGTCGTCGCGCCCGCTGGTCCGCCCCTCGAAGCTGAATTCGAAGCGGCCGTCGCGGTTGCCGCCGCTGAAGCGGAGCCGCTCCACCGCGGTGCGGTCGAGGTAGAGCCGGCCGGTGCCGTCGGCGGCGCGGTCGAACGCCTCGTCCAGCCGCAGGCCCACCGAGCCGGCCACCGGATCGCCCGACCAGGTGCCCATGAACACCCAGCGGTTGCGGCCCTTGAACAGCCCGAGCTCGAGCCCGCCGTTCTGGTAGAGGGTGGCCTCCACCCGGGTGATTTCCTGGGCCGCCACGCCGTCGCCGGTGAGCAGGCGGCCCTCGCCATCGGCCACGTAGATGGTGCGGGCCACCTGCTGGGCGCCGAGGGCGGCCGGCAGCAGGGCGAGGAGGATCGGCACGGCGGCGGCGCTTCTGGGCATCGGCGGGGCTCCGGGAGTCGAGGGCAACGGCCGAAGGTTCACCGCGCCCCGTGAGGCCGTCAAGCCGCCGCGCTTGAGCGGGGACGGGCATGCCCCTAGCTTCCCGCCTCACCTCGCCCCCCGGAGGCGGTCATGGAACGTCCGCTCGGCGTCACCGTACTCGGCGTGCTCTCGCTGGTGTCAGGCCTGTGGCGCCTGCTCAAGGCGCTGGCCTGGTTCGGCATCGGCGGCGGGGTGGCGCTGATCACGGCCATCGCCAACCCGGTGGCGGGCGCGGTGGTGGGGGGCATGGCCATCGTCTTCGGCAGCCTGGCCCTGGTCACCGGCATCCTGTCGCTGGTCTTTGCGTGGGGCGCCTTCACCCTGAAGCCCTGGGCCTGGACCCTGGGCGCGGTGACCCACGGCTGCATCCTGGCCTGGTCGCTGCTGGCGGTGCTCGGACCGGGGATCCTCTCCGAGCGGTGGGTGGACATCGCGGTGAGCGGCACCGTGCTGTACTACCTGACCCGGCCGGAGATCAAGCGGGCCTTCGGGAAGGCCTGAGCCGCCCGCGGCCCCTTGTATGAATTCTCACCGTTCCGTATGTTGGAGCCATGACCCGTCACGCCCCGTTCGCTCCCGCGCTGCCCGGCACCGGCACGCGCACCAAGAAGCCCATGACCGCGCGCGGGGAGCGACGGCCAGCCTGAACTGCTGTCGACAGGCCTGACTGATCCGCCCCGCCCGCGACACGCCGGCGGGGTTTTGCATTGCTGGGGCCCGGGAGGGCCGGGAGGCAGGGTGGACGTCCTCGACCTGACGCGGGAGCTGGTGCAGCTGGAGACCCCCACGGGCCACGAGGGCCCGGCGGTGGACTGCCTGGCCGCGCTGCTGGGCCGCCTGGGCTACCGGGTGGTGCGGCAGCCGGTGACCCCGGGCCGCGACAACCTCTACGCCTGGCGCGAGCCCCCGGTGGTGGTCTTCTCCACCCACCTCGACTGCGTGCCGCCCTACGTGCCGCTGCGCGAGGACGAGACCTGGCTGCACGGCCGCGGCACCTGCGACGCCAAGGGCCTCGCCGCCGCGATGGTGACGGCCGCGGAACAGCTCGCCGCCGCCGGCGAGCGGCGGATCGGGCTCCTGTTCGTGGTGGGCGAGGAGAACGGCTCCGACGGCGCCCAGTGCGCCCACGAGCTCGGCCCCAAGGGGCGCTTCCTCATCAACGGCGAGCCCACCGAGAACCGGCTGAGCATCGGGCAGAAGGGCTCGCTCAAGGTGGTGCTGGAGTGCGCCGGCATCGCCGCCCACAGCGCCTATCCGGAGGAGGGCCGCTCCGCGCTGCTGCCGATCCTCGACACCCTCGAACGGATCCGCGCCCTGCCCCAGCCCACCGACCCGCTGCTGGGCCAGGGAACGCTCAACGTGGGCGTGCTCGAGGGCGGCGTGGCCCCGAACGTCATCCCGCCGTCGGGGCGGGCGGAGCTGCTGCTCCGGCTGGTGGGGCCGTCGGACGCCATGCGGCAGGCGATCGCCGGCTGCGCGGTCGGCGGGGTGACGGTCACCTTCCCCACCGAGCTGCCGTACTTCAAGAACACCGCGCCGCCCCCGGCGGGGTGGGACACCACGGTGGTGCACTACGCCAGCGACCTCCCCTTCCACCAGGCGTGGGGGCAGGGATTCCAGCTGGGCCCGGGCACCATCCGGGTGGCGCACACCCGGGACGAGCGCATCGCCAAGGCGGAGCTGCGGGAAGGGGTGCGGCTCTACGCCAAGCTGGCGCAGGACCTGATCCGGAGCGAGGCACCATGACGGCGGCGAAGATCCCGGTGACCATCCTCGGTGCCACCGGCACCGTAGGCCAGAAGTTCGTGCGGCTGCTCGAGGCCCACCCCTGGTTCGAGATCGCGTCGGTGGCGGCGAGCGCGCAGAGCGCGGGCAAGCGCTACGGTGACGTCGTCCGCTGGCGCGAGAGCACGCCCCTGCCCGAGCGGGTGGCCGCGATGACCGTGGCCGCCGCGGCGCCGGGGATCCCGGGCCGCATCGCCTTCTCTGCCATCGAGGCCGACATCGCCGGCGAGGTGGAGCAGGCCCTTGCGCGGGCAGGGGTCTACGTGGTGACCAACACCAAGACCCACCGGATGGATCCCGACATCCCGCTGCTCATCCCCGAGGTGAACCCGGCGCACCTCGACCTGCTGCCGCGGCAGCAGCGGACACGGGGCTGGCGCGGCGGGATCGTGGCCAACCCCAACTGCTCCACCGCCGGGCTGGTGCTCGGCGTGGCCCCGCTGCACCAGGCGTTCGGGATCCAGAAGCTCTTCGTGGCCACCATGCAGGCGGTGAGCGGCGCCGGCTATCCCGGCGTGGCGAGCCTCGACGCGCTGGGGAACGTCATCCCGCACATCGGCGGCGAAGAAGAGAAGATGGAGCAGGAGACGGCCAAGATCCTGGGCGGCTTCGCCGGGGAGCAGGTCGTGACCGCGCCCATCACCACCAGCGCGCACACCAACCGGGTGCCGGTGATCGACGGCCACCTCGAGGTGGTGTCGGTCGGCTTCGGGCGGCGGGTGGCCCCGGACGAGGCGATCGCCGCGCTGGAGGCGTTCCGCGCCCCCGCCGGCGTGGCGGAGCTCCCCTCCACCCCGGCGCGCCCCGTGGAGTACGACCGCCGCCCGGACCGGCCGCAGTCGCGGCTCGACCTCGACCGCGGCGCGGGGATGACCGTCACCGTGGGCCGGGTGCGTCCCTGCAACCTGCTCGACCTCCGGCTGGTGCTGCTGTCCCACAATACCGTCCGGGGGGCGGCCGGGGCCGCGATCCAGAACGCCGAGCTGCTGGTGGCGCGGGGCTACGTGGCGCGATGAGCCTCCGCCTGGCGCTGGTGGGAGACGGCCGGATGTCCCGGGCCCTCGCCGCGCTGGCGCCGGCGGAGGGACACCGGATCGTGACCGTCATCGCCGGGGACGAGAACGCCGGGGGCGCGGCGCTCACCGCGGCGCGGCTGGCCGGGGTGGACGTGGCGCTCGAGTTCACCGCCCCCGCGGCCGCGGCCGGCAACCTGCTCCGCCTGGCGGCGCTCGGGGTGCCGACGGTCACCGGCACCACCGGGTGGCTCGACCGGCTGCCGGAGGTGCAGGCCGCGGTCACCAGTCACCGCGCGGCGCTGCTCCACGCCGCCAACTTCTCCGTGGGCGTGCAGCTCTTCCTGCGCACCGCCCGGACGCTGGCGGCGCAGTTCGCGGGGCGGCCGGGCTTCGGCGCCTGGGTGGAGGAGACCCACCACGCGCAGAAGCGGGACGCTCCCTCAGGCACCGCGCGGGCGCTGGCGGCCGCCCTGCGCGCCGGGGACCCAGCGAGGGAGTTTCCGGTCACCAGCATCCGCGCCGGCCACGTGCCGGGGACGCACACCGTGGCGTACGACGCGCCGTACGAGACCATCCGCTTCACCCACGAGGCGCGCGGGCGCGAAGTGTTCGCCGCCGGGGCGCTGGCGGCGGCGGCGTGGCTGGTGGGGCGCGAGGGAGTCTACACGTTCGACCAGATGCTCTTCGGGGAGGCACCATGACGACCACGCTCGGGGGATGCGGGACGGCGCTCGTGACGCCGTTCGCGCCGGATGGCTCGGTGGACGTCGAGGCGCTCCGGAAGCTCGTGGCCTGGCAGGTGGAGGAGGGCATCGACTTCCTGGTCCCCTGCGGCTCCACCGGCGAGGCCCAGACCCTCTCCGCCGAGGAGCGGATGCTGGTGGTGCGCACGGTGGTGGAGGCCGCCGCCGGCCGGGTGCCGGTGATGGCGGGCGCCACCCACAACGACACCCGCGAGGCCGTGGCCGAGGCGCGGCGGATGAGCGGGCTCGGGGTGACGTGGCTGCTCTCCGCCACGCCGTACTACAACAAGCCCACGCCCGAGGGGCTGGTGCAGCACTTCACGGCCATCGCCGACGCCGCCTCGGTGCCGGTCTGCCTCTACAACGTGCCCGGGCGGACGGCGGTGAACCTGCGGCCGGACACGGTGCTCCGGCTGGCGGAGCACCCGAACATCATCGGCATCAAGGAATCCTCGGGCGACCTGCCCCAGGTGCAGCACCTGCTGCTGGGGCGGCCGGAGGGGTTCGCGGTGCTCTCGGGCGAGGACAACCTGACGCTGGCGATCCTGGCCGCCGGCGGCGACGGCCTCATCTCGGTGGCGGGCAACGAGATCCCCGCGCTGATGACGCGGCTGGTGCAGCTGGGCCGGCGGGGCCGCATGGCGGAGGCCCGCGAGCTGTTCTACCAGGCGCTGCCGCTGCTCGAGGCCAACTTCCTCGAGACCAACCCGGCGCCGGTCAAGGCGGCGCTGGCGGCGATGGGCCGGATTGGGAACCGGCTCCGCCTGCCGCTGGTGCCGCTCTCCGAGCAGCGCCGCGCGCCGCTGCTCGCGGCGCTGCGGGAGGCCGGCGTGGAGCCGGCGGGCGCGGTGGCGCCGTGAGCGGGGACCTCGAGGCACGGATCGGGGCGTTCGCCGCCGGGGTGCCGGCCGGCGCGGAGGCCGAGGCGCGCGCCGCCTTCCAGGAGCTCAAGGTGGCGCTCAACGCCGGCACCGTGCGCGCGGCGGTGCGCGGCGCCGACGGCGCCTGGCGTGCCCAGCCCTGGGTCAAGGCCGGCATCCTGCTCGGCTTCCGGCTCGGCGTGGTCACGCCCATGGCGCTCGGCAGCCCGTTCCCCTTCTTCGACAAGGACACCTGGCCGCTCCGCCCGATGACCCTCGGCGACGGGGTGCGGATCGTGCCCGGGGGCAGCGCCATCCGCGATGGCTGCCATGTGGCGGCGGGGGTGGTGATCATGCCACCGGCGTTCATCAACGTCGGCGCCTACGTGGATACCGGGACCATGGTCGACAGCCACGCGCTGGTGGGCAGCTGCGCGCAGGTGGGCAAGCGGGTGCACCTCTCGGCCGCGGCCCAGGTGGGCGGGGTGCTGGAGCCGGTGGGGGCGCTGCCGGTGATCCTCGAGGACGACGTGCTGGTGGGCGGCAACTGCGGGGTCTACGAGGGGACGATCGTCCGCGAGGGCGCGGTGCTGGCGCCGGGGACCATCCTGACCGCGGGCACCGTGGTGTTCGACCTGGTGCGCAACACCCGCTACCGCCGCGACGGCGACCGGCCCCTCGAGATCCCCGCCGGCGCGGTGGTGGTGCCGGGGAGCCGCCCGGTGTCGAGCGGGCCGGGGCAGGCGCTGGGGCTCGCGCTCTACGCCCCGGTGATCATCAAGTACCGCGACGAGAAGACCGACACGGCGGTGCGGCTGGAGGAGCTGCTGCGGTAGGCGGCTCCCTACGGCCGCACGATCGTCACCTGCGGCAGCGTGCGCACCCCGTCCGACAGCTCCACCCGCACCCCGTGGCCGGCGTCGGGGAGCCGGGCCCGGCCCCCGCGCGCAAACGACAGCACCTCGCCGGTGCGGGCGTCACGCACCAGCGCCATCGGGTAGGCGGCGTTCCAGCGCAGGTCGAGGGTGCCGTTGGCCTGCACGGTGGTGAGCGCGGGATCGGCGGCGGCGCCGCCGGCGCGGAGCTGCGCCGCGGGCGCCCGGAGCACGGTGAGTCCGTGCCCCACCAGCCGGAGGCTCGCCAGGCGCGCCTCCTCGCCGGCGCTCAGCGGCACCACGAAGGCGAAGTGCTCCTCCCCGCCGTTGGGCAGGTCGGGGACGGCGTCGCCGGCGAAGCTCAGGCCGAAGATCGGCTGGCCCTGCGCATCGAGCGCCTCCACCCGGTGCGGGCCCGGGCGGGCCGGCAGCCGCGCCGGCGCCTGCACCACGAACGACGGCTCCAGGATCACGTTCCCCGCCACGATGCGGCCCCACAGCAGCAGGCCCCGGCCGGCGGTGGTACCGGTGCGGACCGGCCCCCTGCTGGTCGGGGGCGGTGCCCCGCCAGGCCAGGATGGCGCTGTAGGTGTAGTCGCTGACCCAGTCGGGATCGCAGTAGCTCATGAGGTCCACGAAGCCCGAGGGCGACTTGAGCGTCAGGCCCGTCAGGTCGAGCCCCCAGCTCCCGATGGTGGCGTTGGCGTAGGGATAGCCCGGGTCGGGGCCGCTCGGATTGCCGCAGGGGGCGTGGTTGCGCCCGAAGTTGTGCCCCAGCTCGTGGGCGATCACGCCCGGCGCGCTGGAGACCTTGTCCCACGAGATCGACGCCGGCGCCCCGATGTAGCCGAGCCCCGCGATGCCCCCGCCGTAGGTCACCTGGATGATGCCCACGTAGTGGCTGGTGCTGCCATCGGTGGCGCGGAGCGCGCCCACCTCGCCCAGGGTCTGGCCCCAGCCGTTGTTGCCGTCATTGGCCTGGTAGACCGGCGCGTCGGTGGTGTAGGTGGTGCGGACGTCCGCGGTGACCTGCCCCAGCGGGAACATGCGCCGGGTGGTCTCGATGAAGGCGGCCTTGTTGCCGGCGTTCACCGTGCCGGTGAGGTCGTTCACCGACTGCTTGACCGGCACGAAGCGCACCGTGAACGGCGGCACGTTCTGCACCGTCACCGCCTGGGTCCCCGCCCCGCCGGGCCAGCGGTTGTCGGACTCGCTGGTCTCCGGCACGGCGTCGCCGGGATCCACCTCCACCTGGTAGCTCAGCCCCGCGAGCACCCGCGCCCCCGGGATCAGCACATTCCACGACTTGGACAGGGTAGCGGTATCGGGCGCCTGCGGCACCTGCACCAGCGGCGCCGCCACCAGCAGCGAGTCCACCGGCGTGCCCCCCTGGTAGAGCCGCACCCGCACCGCCGGCTGGGCGCCGTTGGCGCCGCTCGCCACCACGAAGACCCGCAGCATGGCGTCCCGGCCGCCCACCATCGGGATGCTGCCGTCGGCCCGCTGGCTGCTCTGGATGAGCTGGGTCCCGGCCACCGTCAGGTTGACGGTGGTGGCGGGGCCGCCGGTGTACGCCACCGCGACCTGCGCGGTGTCGCCGTCGGCGACCACCACGCTGTCGGGCGCCGCGCTCGCGGTCCAGGTCTGGGCCTGCGCGTTCACGTAGCCGGTGGAGACGCGATAGGTCCCCTCCTGCAGGCCGTTGAGCATCGCGGAGGCGGAGAGATCCTTGTCGTAGCCGTTGGGACCGGTCACGGTCACCCGCGCCGCCGCGCCCGCGGGGAGGCCGCTCACCGCGACCGCGAGGTGACCCGAGCCGGCGGGGCCGGAGCCGCCGCCGTCACCGCCGCCGCAGGCGGCGAGCAGCGTGGCCAGCAGCACCGCGCGGGCGCGCCACGGGACGAGACCGGCAAGGTCAGTTCGGGGCATGGACACCGTTCCCTCCGTACGACCGGGTGGCCCCGAACGCCTGCGACTCCAGCGGCCAGGGGCGGGTATTGTCGAGCGAGGCCAGCTTCTGCTTCACGGAGCCGGGGAAGGCCACGGTATCGGCGTGGCCACCGAAGGGATCGGTGTACCACACCTTCGGCCCCCCGGCGTTGTTGAGCACCGTCTGGTTGAAGTACACCTCGCGCACCAGCCCGTTGAGGGTGGAGCGCGGGTCGTCCCACGTGACATCGGAGACGCCGCCGTCGTCGGTGGAGGCACTGCAGGCGCCCCCGGCGGCGCGGTCGCCGTTGGGCTCCACCTCGTAGCAGGCGTCGAGGGAGCGGCCGGTCAGGTCGCCGCGCCCCCCATCGTAGTATCGGCTGGGGGCGAAGACGGCAAAGTGCGGGTCGAAGTAGGCCAGCTGGCTGCCGTCGCCCCGGCGCAGGTAGTTGCCGCTCACCCAGTCCTCGTAGAGCCCCTCGCCGAACTGGGAGAACCCGCCGCCGGGCACCAGGATGAAGTCGGTGATGCAGGAGCGGTCGGGGATGAACCGCACCCCGCTCCCGGCCGGGGAGTTGGCCGGCACGGGGGTGCCCGCGACCACCACCGTGGCCTTGTCGCAGGAGCGGGTGAACTCCCCCGGCGTCCCGAAGGCCACCATGAGCGTGGCGTGCAGCTCGGTGCCGTCGGTGCACCGGACGTGGTACGCCAGCTCGTGCAGGTTGTTGGTGAAGGCGTCCTTGCTGTGCGTCCCCTGGTGGATCTTGGTCAGGAAGTCGCACTGCACCCCGATGTTCACCCGCTGGGCGCCCACCGTCCGCTGCAGCTCCACCCCGTTCTCCCACTCGATCTTGTGCCCCACGTGATCCTCGAGCCGGGTGCCCGCCGGGTCCCAGGTCTCCAGCGCCTCGTTGGCCACCCCGAACGGGATCGGCCCCGTGGTGCCGTACAGCGTCGAGTGCTTCGGGTTGCGGCCGTGCTCGTGGCCGAAGGTGCAGCCGGTCTTCGCGTCCACCGGCGGGTGCCAGGTGGGGTAGAGCTTCCCGTCCGGACCCACCACGCTGTAGCCGTCGTGGATCTCCTTGGTACAGGTATCCCAGTGGCTTGGCGTCCAGCGGCCATAGGCCTGGCTCACCCCGGTGGGGGCCGGGCCGCCGCCGGCGTCGTCACCGCGCTGGCAGGCGGCCAGCACCATGGCGCCGAGCAGCAGCGCGGCCAGCCCAGGGGCATGGGCGGAAGGGAGCATCGGCGGCCTCATGGGGCGGCAGACAAGGAAGATCCGGGCCAGCACCGACCGGCTTGGCCCGAAGGCTGTAGCAGAATGTGACAGGAAGTGATGAGTGGCGCGGTGCCGCGGGTCACGTTCCCAAGCTGTTGCTTGGCAACGTATTAGGAGGCTGACTCCTGCTCCCCTGACGGCCGGCCGGTGAGTACGAACAGGGCGGCGGCCGGCGGCGGCCCGATCACCCGGTTGCGACCGGCCTCCTTGGCCTCGAAGAGCCGGGCATCCGCCCGGTCGAGCAGGTCTTCCGCACGGGTGCCGTCGTAGCCGTAGGCGGCCACCCCGATGCTGATGGTGACGTGCCCGAGCCCGCTGCGGCGCGGCAGCGCGATGGCCAGGCTGTCGACCATCTTCCGGATGGCCTCGGCCCGCTCCATGGCGGCGTCGGGGTGCATCCCGGGGAAGAGCGCCACGAACTCCTCGCCGCCGTAGCGTACCACCACGTCGCTGACCCGGCTGTCACGCTGCAGCGCCCCGGCCACCACCTGGAGCGCCACGTCGCCGGCGGCGTGCCCGTGGGTGTCGTTGAAGTGCTTGAAGTGGTCCACGTCGAGCATCAGCAGCGCCACCGGCTCGCCGTAGCGGCGGGCCCGGGACAGTTCCGCGGTGACCCGCTCGTCGAAGTAGCTCCGGTTGGGGAGCCCGGTGAGCCGGTCGATGCGCGACTGGCCCCGCAGCCGCTGGCTCCGGAGCACGATGGCCACCGCGAGCAGCGTGGCCACGCCGAGCAGCACCAGGCGCGACACCTGGGTGGCCCAGTCGAAGGCGCCGTAGCCGTACTGGTCGAGGGCGGGGTCGGCGAGGTCGAAGCGGTAGTGGGCGGTGAGCACCAGCGCGAGGTACTGCGTCATGGCCAGCCCGCCCGCGGCCAGGCAGATGCGGGTGTCGTAGCGGAGCGCGGTGGCGCCGACGGCCACGAAGTACACCTCGAAGAGCAGCCGGCTGTTCACCGTGGTGAGCGGCTGCCCCACCGTCAGGAACGCCGCCAGCGCCATGCTGACGCAGCTCACGTCGAGCAGGCTGGTGGCCAGGCCGAGCCAGGGGCGGTAGAAGTCGCCGCGGAGCAGCAGCTGGGCGCCGACCGCGAGCCCGAATCCCACCAGCCCCGCCGCGAGTCCCACCAGCCCCGCCATGCGGTTGGCGGGATCGAGCGCCAGGTTGATGATCGGGATGGGGAGCAGCAGCAGGATGAGGACCGTGCGCACCCGGGCCACCAGCAGCTCCCCCTCCGCCCCGGCGTCCATCTGCAGCGGGTCGGGGGGCTGTACCACCCGCCGCCACAGCGGCAGCTCCGGCTCCACCGGCACCACTTCGGGGATGCTGATGGCGCGGGACCGGCGTCGGGAGTGGAGGTAGCCCTGGGTCACGTCACATCAACCGGTACTTGGGGCCGGACCCGCCCTCGCGCGGGGTCCAGCGCGGACCCAGGACGTCGGTGGCCTTGCAGTCCACACAGTTGGGGGCGTTGACCCGGAGTTCGTCGCCCACCCGCTCATAGACGCCGGCGGGGCAGAGATGGGCGTAGAACTCCGCCACCTCGGGCGAGATGTCCGGCCCCACCAGCAGGTGCGAGGGGACGGTGTCGCGGGTGGCATTGCCGGCCTTGAAGACAGCGTCGAGCTTGCTGAAGGTGAGGATGCCATCGGGCGACGGCTCGACGGCCCGGCGGCTCGGCGGCTCGAGCTCACGGGGACGCTCGGCGTCCTCGTGCATGGCGATGCGGCCACCGGGGAAGGCCCCGCCGGTGAGCGTCATGAGCCCCGCCTTGATCCCGCCGCGGACCAGGCCATCCTTGAACGCCAGCCGCATGTTCCGGGTGCGGTGCATGTCGCCCACGATGTAGCTCTCGTTCACCATCCGGTCGTACCCGGCGAGCTGCGCGGCGGAGGTGTCGCCCGCCTTGAGCGCCTGGAACGCCGCGCGCGCCGCGTAGATCCCCGACTGGATGGCGTAGTGCACCCCCTTGAGCGAGGGGACGTCCACGAAGCCCACCGTGTCGCCGGCCATGAGGAGGCCGTCGCCGGAGCGGCGCGAGGGGAGCGCGTAGTAGCCGCCCTCGGGGATGGTCTTGGCGCCCCACTCGAGCAGCTCGCCGCCCTCGAGCACGGGCCGGATGAGCGGGTGCCGCTTGAGCCGCTGCAGCAGCTGGTGCACGTCGAGCGCGGCCTCGCGGTAGTCGAGCCCCACCACGATGCAGAGCGAGACCATCTCGGGGCCGAGCGGGTACAGGAAGGTGCCGCCGAAGGCGGTGCTCGGCAGCGGCCAGCCCAGGGTGTGGATCACCCGGTCGAGCGGACGGCGGACCTTCCAGACCTCCTTGACGCCCAGCGCGAAGATCTGCGGGTTGTCGGAGCGCACCTGCTGCCACTCGCGCCACGCCTGGCCCAGCGTGCCGCGGGTCCCCTCGGTGAGCACGGTGATCTTCGCGGTGACGTCGGTGGGCTCCTGGTAGCCCTCGCCGGGCTGGCCGTCACGGGTGAGGCCGCTGGGCGTGGTGCGCACGCCGGTGACGGCGGTGCCGCTCACCAGCAGCGCGTCGGCCGGGAAGCCGGGGAGGATGTTCACCCCCAGCGCCTCGGCCTGCTCCCCAAGCCAGCGCACCACCTCGCACAGGGAGGCGGTGTAGAATCCCTGGTTGTGCATGGTGGGCGGGGTGGGGATCTTGAGCGAGCCGCCCTCAGTCAGGAAATACACCGCCTCGCCGCTGACCGCCTGGCGGAAGGGGAACTCGCTGTCGGGCTTGTCGGGGAACAGCTCCCGGAGCGCCACCGGGTTGATCACGGCCCCGCTCAGGCTGTGCTCGCCCAGGCTCCCGGCCTTCTCCAGGACGGCGATATTCACGTCGGGGAAGCCGGAGCCGGTGGCCTGCTCGCGCTGCACCAGGCCAGCCAGCTCGATGGCGCCGGCCAGCCCGGCGGGCCCAGCCCCCACGAAGACCACGTCCATCTCCAGCGCCTCGGCGCTGGGGGGGGCGGTCCGGATGAGCTGGTCGAGGGGGAGGCCGCGCTGGTGCCGGCGGGGCAGAATCGGGGTCACGGGTAGCCGTTCCTCTGAGGGTACCGGAAGGGTGGGGGAATATAAGGTGCTATCGGCCGGTGGCGAGGTGATCCAGAGGGGGGTCCCGTGAGGCTGGACGGGGCGTTCCGGGACCCGTGGGTCTGGGGGCAGTTCACGCTGGCGGCCCTGCTGTGCGGGGGGCTGCCCTGGCTGGCCGGCCAGACCCCGCCGGGGGGCCCGGCGGGCTGGCTGCTGCACCCCGGCGGCCCCCGGTGGCCCGGACTGTTCCCCTTGGCCGCCGGGCTGGGCTTCGCGGCCGCCGGCGCCGCGGCGCTGGGCCGGAACCTGACTCCGGCCACCACCCCCGTGGCCGATGGCGCGATGATCGAGGCCGGCGCTTACCGCTGGGTCCGCCACCCGATCTACACCGGGGTGATCCTGGCCCTGGCGGGGGTGTGCTGGCTCCTGACCGGCTGGACCGCCGGCCTGCTGGCCCTGGTGGTGGCGTGGGGATACTTCGACCGGAAGGCGGCCGCGGAGGAGCGGAAACTGGTGGTCCGCTACCCGGGATACGACGCCTATCGCCGGCGGGTGCCCAAGCTGCTGCCCTACCGCATCCCGCTATAATCCAGCACTCGATCGCTCCCGCACCTCATTCCGGCCAGGCCATGCAGGCACCGCAGATCCCGGGGTTCCGCCCCGTCCCGTTCACGGGCGTCATCTACGTCATGGCCGAGGCGGCGCGCCACGGCTACCGCTACGGCCACCCGGAGTGGTGCAACCTGGGCCAGGGAATGCCGGAGACCGGCCCGCTGCCGGGGGCGCCCCCGCGGGTGGAGTCGGTGCAGATCGCCCTCGACGACCAGGAATACGCCCCGGTGCCCGGCATCCCCGAGCTGCGGCAGGCGGTGGCGGCGCTCTACAACGAACTGTTCCGGCAGGGGAAGGCATCGCAGTACACCGAGAAGAACGTCTGCATCTGCGGCGGGGGGCGGGCCTCGCTGACCCGGGCGGTGGCCGCGCTGGGCGAGATCAACCTGGGGCACTTCCTCCCCGACTACACCGCGTACGAGGAGCTGCTCGACATCTTCAAGCTGTTCAGCTCGATCCCCATCCTGCTCGACGGCGCCCGGGGGTACGAGTTCTCGGTGGACGACCTGCGCCGCGAGATCACCGGCCGCGGCCTCTCCGCGGTGCTGCTCTCCAACCCCAACAACCCCACCGGCCGGGTGATCCGCGACGGCGAGCTGGAGCGCTGGGTGGCCACGGCGCGGGAGCTGGCCTGCGCGCTGCTGCTGGACGAGTTCTACTCCCACTATGTCTGGACCGGCACGGGCGACGACGCCATCGTCTCGGCAGCGCGCTACGTCGAGGACGTGGACCGCGACCCGATCGTGATCTTCGACGGCCTCACCAAGAACTGGCGCTATCCGGGGTGGCGCTGCACCTGGATCGTGGGGCCGCGCGCGGTGATCGACGCCGTCTCCAGCACCGGCTCCTTCCTCGACGGCGGAGGCAGCAAGCCGCTGCAGCGCTCGGCGGTGCCGCTGCTCGCCCCCGACGTGGTGCGAGCCGAGACCGCGGCCATCCGCTCGGCGTTCCTGCGCAAGAAGCAGATCCTCAAGTCGGGCCTCGAGGCGGCGGGGATGCGGCTCGACCTCGACCCCGACGGCACCTTCTACTGCTGGGCCGACGTCTCCGCGCTGCCCGCCGGCCTCAACGACGGGATGTCGTTCTTCAAGGCGGCGGTCAAGGAGAAGGTGATCTGCGTGCCGGGGAGTTCTTCGACATCAACCCGGGCAAGCGGCGCAGCGGGCGGCCGTCGCGGTTCCGGCAGTACGTCCGCCTCTCGTTCGGCCCCGAGGAGGCGTCGGTGGCCGAGGGCGTGGCCCGCATCCAGCGGCTGGTGGGGGGACGGTGAAACGGTAGGGGCGGTAAGGGCGGTACCGCCCTTACCGCCTACCGCCTACCGCCTTACCGCCCTACCGCCCTACCGCCACTCCCTCGGGCCCGGGTCGCGACTGCGTCGCTCCCGAAGGGCCCTCGGTCGCCGCCCTACCGCCGCACCGTCAGCCGGAACACCGGATAGCTCACCAGCAGCAGCGCCACGGCCCAGCGGGAGTTGGCGGGGTCGCCGATGACGTTGCCCGCCAGGAATCCCACCGAGCCGAGCACCAGCAGCCAGGTGACCACGGGGTGGCCCAGGGCGCGGTAGGGGCGCGGGGTGTCGGGCTCGCGGCGGCGCAGCACGATCACCGAGGTGAACGACAGCAGGTAGTTGAGCACAAAGAAGAACGCCGTCACCGCCAGCACCTGGTCGAAGGTCCCGGTGACCAGCATCCCGGTGGTGATCAGGGCGGTGAAGAGCAGCGTGGCGAGGGGCGAGCCGCCGGTGCTGACCCGCCGCGCGCCGGCCCAGAAGAGGCCGTCCTCGCTCATGGCGTGGGGCACCCGGCTCCCCATGAGCAGGATGGCGCTCGCGGCGCTGAGCAGCGACAGGATGAGCACCACCCGCACCGCCGCCTCCCCCGCCGGCCCGAACAGCACCCCCGCCGCCGTGGCCGCCACCAGCGTCTGTCCCGCCATCTGGTCCAGCGGCAGCACCCGCATGTAGGCCAGGTTGAGCAACAGGTAGATGACGATGATCAGCACCACGCCCCCGGCCATGGCCCGGGGAATCTGCCGCCCCGGGTCGCGCACCTCGCCGCTGAAGTAGAGCATCCCGTTCCAGCCGTCGTAGGTGTAGATCACCCCCTGCAACGCGATGATCACCGCGGTGAGCCCGGGCAGGGCGTGCACCACCGCCGCGCTTTCCGGGCGCGCCGGGGCCGCGGCGAGCAGGCAGGCCACCGCGAGGCCCACCAGCAGCACCACCTTGAGCAGGCTGGTGACCTGCTGGGTGAGGTCGCCGGTGCGGATGCCCATGCCGTGGATCCCGGCGAAGAGGAAGGTCACCCCGACCGCCACGGCCACGGCGTACGGGGCGAGCCCGGGCACCAGCACGCCGAGGTAGTCGCCGATGGAGATGGTCACCACGGCCATCGAGCCGCAGGTGGAGATCCAGTCGCTCCAGCCGATCACGAAGCCGGCGTAGTCGCCGAGGGCGCGGCGGGCGAAGACGTACTGTCCCCCGAGCGGGGCACCATGGCGCCGAGCTCGGCGAGGGTGAGCGCGCCGAGCAGGGCGTAGAGGCCGCCCACCAGCCAGGCGCCGAGGAACCAGGCCGGCTCCGGCAGGCGCGCGGCGACCTCCCCCGGGGTGCGGAGGATGCCGATGCCGATGGTGTTGCCGATGATGACGGCGAGGCCGAAGGCCACGCCGAGGATCTGGAGCAGCCGCCCCCGGGAGGGGGCGGCGGCGGGGGTGGCGGGTGCGGTCACGAGGGCTCCGAGGGGGTCGACGCCAAGGTACGCGCCGCCGGCCCCTGGGGCCAGCGGCGTTATCCCTCGCCGCGGAGCTTCTTCACCTCGGCGGTGAGCCGGGGCACGATCTCGAACAGGTCGCCCACGATGCCGTAGTCGGCCACCTTGAAGATCGGGGCGTCCTTGTCGCGGTTGATGGCGACGATGGTCTTGGCGGTGCGCATGCCGGCCAGGTGCTGGATGGCGCCGGAGATGCCCACGGCCACGTAGAGGTTGGGACTCACCGTCTTGCCGGTCTGCCCCACCTGCGCGCCATGCTCCCGCCAGCCGGCATCCACGACGGCGCGGCTGGCGCCGACGGCCGCGTTCCCGAGCGCGGCCGCCAGCTCCTCCAGCAGCTTGAAGTGCTCCGGCTCCTTGAGCCCGCGACCGCCGCTCACCACCACCGGCGCCTCGGCCACGTCGAGGGCGGCGGAGGCGGGGGCCTTGACCCCGGTGACCTTCACCCGCGCGGTGAACGCCGGGACCGTGGCGGTGCCCGCCGCGCCCGCCCTGGGCGCGTCGGCGGTGGCGAAGGTGTTGGGCCGGATGGTGGCGAGGGCGGTAGCGCCGTCGAGCCGCACCCGCGCCAGCACCTTGCCGGCGTACATGGGCCTGGTGGCGACGACCTTGCCGCCCTCCACCTCGAGCGCGGTGACGTCGGTGGCCAGGGCGGCGCCGAGCCGGGCGGCCACCCGCGGGGCGAGGTCGCGCCCGGTGGCGGTCGAGGCGAAGAGCACCACCGTGGCCCCCGCGGCCGCCGCCGCCACCGTGGCGGCGTAGCCGTCGGGCTGGTACAGCGCAAAGTCGGCGTGGGTGGCGCTGAGCACCTGGTCGGCGCCCACCCGCGCCAGCGCGTCGGTGCCGGTCACGGGGCCGCCGCCGATCACCAGCGCGTCCACCGTGCCGCCCAGGGCGTCGGCCAGCCGCCGCGCGGCCGAGACCACTTCGAGGGACACCTTGCGCAGCGCGCCGTCGCGCTGCTCGGTCACCGCGAGGATGCGGGTCATCAGATCACCTTCGCTTCGTCACGGAGGAGCTTCACCAGGGCCGGCACCGCGTCGGCGCCCTCGCCGACGATCTGGCCCGGCTTGCGGTCGGGCGGCAGGGTCAGGCCGAGCAGCGTGAGGCCGCCGGCCGCCGGCGCCACCGGCTTCACCTCGAGCGGCTTCTTCTTGGCGGCCATGATCCCCTTGAGGCTGGGGAGCCGCGGGGTGTTGAGGCCCTTGTCGCAGGTGAGCACCGCGGGGAGGCTGGCCGTGCTCACCTCCACGCCGCCCTCGATCTCGCGCTCGGCCTCGAGCGCGCCACCGCTCACCGCGAGCTTCACCACGGAGGTGACGCAGGGGAGCTCCAGCAGCTCGGCCACCATCGGGCCCACCTGGTGGTTGTAGTCATCCACCGCGAGCTTGCCGAACAGCACCAGGTCGTAGCCGGCGCCCTTGAGCTCGGCGGCCAGCGCGCGGGCCACCTCCAGCCCGTCGGCGCTCCCGGCCGACTGCAGCAGCACCGCCCGGTCCACCCCCATGGCGAGCGCGGTGCGGAGGGTCTCCTGCGCGGCGTCGCTGCCCAGGCAGTACGCCACGACCTCGCCCGCCCCGGCCGCCTCCTTCTGCTTGAGCGCCTCCTCGAGGGCGTACTCGTCGTAGGGGTTCACGACGAACTTCACGCCCGCCTCGTCGATGGACTTGCCGTCGGTGCCGACCACGATGCGGCTGGTGGTGTCGGGCACCCGCTTCAGGCAGACCGCTATGCGCACAGCACACCTCGTTCGGGGGTCATTCGGGGACGTCCGGCCGCCGAAAAGGTAGCCAAGTCGGGGCGGGGCGGACAGTTGTCGACCTCGAGAACTGCAGGGAATCGGGAAGAGGGAAAAGGGAAGAGGGAAAAGGGAAAAGGGAGGGAGGCGGTGACTGGCGGCAACGCCGCAGGGTCGGGCAGCAATGGTCCGGGATCGGCCGGCAACGCCGCAGGGTCGGACGGCAGTGCGCCGGGATCGGCCGGCAACGCCGCAGGGTCGGGCGGCAATGCTCCGGGATCGGCCGGCAACGCCGCAGGGTCGGGCGGCAATGCTCCCGGGTCCGCCGGACGTGAGTTCAAGTCGGGCGGCAATGGTCCCGGGTCCGCCGGACGTGCGTACAAGTCGGGCGGCAATGGTCCCGGGTCCGCCGGACGTGCGTACAAGTCGGGCGGCAATGGTCCCGGGTCCGCCGGACGTGGGTACAAGTCGGGCGGCAATGGTCCCGGGTCCGCCGGACGTGAGTACAAGTCGGGCGGCACTGGTCCCGGGTCCGCCGGACGTGAGTACAAGTCGGGCGGCAGTGGTCCCGGATCCGCCGGACGTGAGTACACGTCCGCCGGCAATGCGAACAGGTCCGCTGGCAGCGAGTACAAGTCCGCCGGCGATGACTGCAACCCGGCCGACAACGGGGTCGGGCCGGACAGGCGGGAGACCGGGCGTCCTGGACGCCACACGGGGCAGGAAGCCGTGGCTCCCTGCCCCGCGTGGAACTGGCCCGCCCGATGGAGGTCAGGACATCGGGACGTGCCTCAGTCGGGGAGTGTCAGTTTCTCTGTGTATGAGCCTGGTTCACTGCCATGCCGGGACCCGGTCCCCGAAGAGGAGCCGGATGTGCCGCAGCGCCTCCACCCAGTGCTGCGGCGTGCCGAGCTTCGCCTGCGCGTTCCGCAGCGCCAGGTACAGCAGTTTGCTCGCCGCCTCCGCGGAGGGGAAGTGCCCCCGCACCTTGAGGCTCTTCCGCAGCGTCCGGTGCAGGCTCTCGATCGCGTTGGTCGAGTAGAGCAGCCGCCGGACCGGCACCGGGTACGCCAGCGCCGGGGCCAGCCGCTCCCAGTGCCGCTGCCACAGCGCCGTGATCTCCGAATGTGCTTGGCCCAGGGGACTCGCGGCCCAGTCGGCGAGGGCCTGCTGCGCGGCCGCCTCGCCTGGCGCCTGGTAGATCCCCGCAGGGCGCTCGCCACCGCCTTCCGCTCCCGCCAGTTCACCTGCGCCAGGCTCTGCCGCACCAGGTGCACCACGCACTGGTGCACCACCGTCTGGGGAAAGACCGCGTGGATGGCGTCCGGAAAGCCGGGCAGCCCATCCACCAGCGCGATCAGGATGTCCTGCACCCCGCGCCCCTGCAGGTCGCTCAGCACCCGCTGCCAGAAGGCCGCCCCTCCGCCGCCGCGAGCCAGAAACCCAGCACCTCCTTCTCGCCGCTCGGCCGGATGCCCAGCGCCAGGTAGATCACCTGCTGCTGCACCAGCCCCTCGGTCCGGATCTTCACGCGGAGCCCGTCGAGCACGACGGCGATGTACACCGGCTCCAGCGGCCGCTGCTGCCACGCCGCCGCCTCGGCCAGCACCGCGTCGGTCACCGCCGTGATCACCGCCGGCGACACCTCCACCTGGTAGCACTCCTCCAGGTGCGCCTGCAGCTCCCGCACCGTCAGGCCCCGGGCGTAGAGCGACAGGACCTTCTGGTCGAAGCCCGGCAGCCGGCGCACCCCCTTGGGCACGAAGGCCGGCGTGAAGCTCCCCTCCCGGTCCCGCGGGATCGCCAGCGGCAGCGCCCCCTCGTCGGTCAGCACCGTCTTGGGCGTGGTCCCGTTCCGGGCATTGCCGTCGGGCCCGCGGCCGGCCCCCGGGGCGTACCCCAGGTGCTCAGTCAGCTCCGCCTGCAGCACCCGCTCGACCATCCGCTGTTTCAGCCGCCGGAACACCGCCTCGAGCTGCTCCGGCGTCTGCACCTGGGCCAGCAGGGTCTCCAGGGCCGCAGCCTCCTGCGGGTCCGCGGCCGGGCGCTTCTTCCGTGCCATATCCCCTCCTCCCTCCCTAGGATATGGCTCATACACAAACTTTCAAACACTCCCCTCAGTCGTCGCCGCCCCCGAAGCTGCGCCGGACTACGAGGCGGACGACGCGGCGGAACCCCGGAGTCAGGAAGCGTTCCAGCACGTCCCCCGCCCCCTGGTTCACGTTGAAGGTGCCGAAGGTCGCGTACTTGTTCTGGAAGATGTTGTTCCCCACTGCCACGACTTCCCAGCCCTTGCCGCGCCAGCCGAGCCGGGCGTCGGCCACGAAGTAGCCGTCGAGCTTGGGCTCCTCGTTGGCCTCGTCGCCGCGCATCCACTGGGTGCCGGTGTAGCGGCCGTCGGCGCCGACGAAGAACCCGCGGGGCAGCTGGAACGCGCCGCCGAACTTCACCTGGTGATTGGGCACCAGCGGCAGCTCGTCACCGGCCACCACCTCGTTCTCGCCGCCGAAGTCCTCGCGGATGCTGAAGATCTCGGCCTCGCTCTGGAAGGTGGCCTTGGTGTAGCCGTAGTTGGCGTACAGCGTGTGGCCGCCATTCAGGAAGAACTGGGCCGAGAGCTCCACGCCCTGGCGCCGGGTCTTGTCGATATTGTCGAAGTAGCCCTCGATAGTGGAGCCGCTGGGCGAGGAGTCGGACGCGAAGAGGAACACGTCATCCTTCACGTCGGTGTGGTAGGCCGCGGCGCTGAACACCGCCTGCCCGACCACCAGACGGCCCCCGACCTCGACGGTCGTGGCGCGCACCGGCTTGATGGGCGGGTCGTCCCCCAGGGCGAACGGCAGCGGGCACGGCTCGGCCTCGTCGGCACAGGCCAGCTCGATGACGGCCGGGGCACGGAACGCCGCACCGAACGAGCCGTACAGGGAGAACCCGCGGCCGGCATCCACGCTGACGCCCGCCTTGGGGCTCAGCCGGCTGTAGGAACTGGTGGTGTCGCGGGCGGGATCGAGCTGGTTCTCGAAGGGGATCCGTACGTAGTCGTAGCGGCCGCCGACCGAGAAGGTGGCGCGGCCCACGGTGAGGTCGGCCAGCAGGTAGCCCGCGAGGTCCCAGGTGGGGCTCTTCACGAAGGTGGTCTGCACCGTGGGTCCGCTGAACTTGGTGGAGTCGGCGAACAGCTCCACCTCGGTGCGGCTGGACGAGCCCTCGGCGCCCACGCGCACGCCGAGCCGGTCGGTGGCCTGCCAGCGGTAGTCCGCCGAGCCGCCGAGCATCAGGTTGCGCGACTTGCCGAGGTTGTCGGGATCGTCTTCCTGGTTGACGTTGAACCGCTCGGCCCGGTGCCGCCGCACGAACGTGGTCGCGGAGAACTGGCCCCGCTCCGACCGGCGGTAGCCGCTCACCGCGAGCTGCAGGTTGTTGAGGTCCTCGAAGTCCCCGGAGCTCAGGTTGGAATCCGGGCGGGTCTTGAAGACGCTCTGCGGCAGGGACCCGGCCGTCTCCGCGCGGGACTTGGCCGCAGTGCCCTGGAGGCGGATGCCCCAGGTCTCGGTGAGGCGGCCCAGGTTGAAGAGGCCGTTGTACTGCTCCGCGCCGGTGAGCTGGCGCCAGCCATCCTCGCGGTCGTAGCCACCGCCGGCGTAGTAGCTCCACTTGCCGCCGCCGAACCCGCCGGCGATCGAGCCATCGGCGCCGAAGGTCTTGTAGTTGCCGCCGGAGACCTCGAGCTCGCCGCGGGTGGGGCCGCCGCCGGAGTTGGTCACCAGGTTGATGGCGCCCCCGAGCGAGTTGCGGCCCAGCAGCGAGGCGGTGCCGGAGAGCAGCTCCACCCGGGTCACGTGCTCCATCGGGAGCAGGTCGAAGTTCACCTGGGCGGCGTCGGGCTCGTTCTGCCGTACCCCGTCGAGGAAGATGGAGATGCCCTGCGGCAGGCCGACGATCGGCGAGGCGTAGAAGCCCCGGGAGCTGAGCGAGAGCTTGTAGCTCGCGCCGAGATCGTCATAGCTCGAGATGCCGGCCTGGTTCACCAGCAGGTCGGTGAGCAGCCGGGGCTCGCTGGCCTCGATCTGGTCGCGGGTGATGATCGTGGTGCGGGCCGGCACCCCGGACCCGACCTTGGGGCCGGTCGGGGCCAGGATCGAGCCGACGACCTCGATCGGCTTGAGCACGACCGCGGCGGTGGTGTCACGCCGGGTGGTGTCGGGCTGCTGGGCCGCGAGCGGCAGGGCGAGAGCCACGGCCAGCGTGGCGCTGGTCAGACGGAGCAGGGGCATGGGACCGGGGTGAGGGAAACGGGAAATGGAAGCGAGCGCGCCGGAGCGGCGATGGAGGATCGGTCGCGCTAGCGCAACTCCCCGAGAGCATCACGCTCGTAGATCGCGGCCATGCTGATCCGGTCGGGGGGGAGGCCCATGACCACGAGGGCATCGTCGCTGGGCCCGCCGCCGTCGTAGTCCAGGCAGCAGAATTCGGTGGTGATGATGCCCGGCAGGAGCGGCGCGGTGACCACCGGCCGCCCGGTGCGGTCAAAGCGGATGGCATCGCCGGGCGTGAAGGTGCGGCTGCCATCGCGGTCCTCGTAGATGGCCAGCCGCCGTACCTCGGTGCCGCGCCGGGCGACCACCATCAGGCCGTCATCGGCGTCACCCCCGCCGTCGAGGTCCTGGCAGCAGTGGTCGACGGCGTAGGCCCGGAGCGGCTGGAGGGCCGCCAGCCAGAAGATGAAGAGTCCGAGCCCCACCATCGCCACCGCGGCGGCGATGCCGATCCAGCGCCGCACGTGCGGCGTGCCGCGCCCCGGCCGCTCGCCCTGGCGCCATCGGCCGGCGATCTCGGGGCCGAGCGAGGCACGGGGCTCGAACCGGACCCCCCGGAGCAGCCGGTCGAGGTCGCGGAGATCCTCCGGCGGCTGGCTCATGGCTCGCCCCCCTCGACATCGAGCAGCCCCCGCAGGCGGGCCAGGGCCCGCCACAGCCGGGTGCGCACCGCCGCCTCCTTGATGCCGAGCACCTCGGCCACGGCAGCGCTGTCGAGCCCGCTGCCGTAGCGCAGGCCGATGATCTCGCGGTCGCGGTCGGGGAGTCCAGCCATCGCGCCGAGCAGCTGGGCCACCTGCTCCTCCCAGAGCAGACGCTCCTCCGGGGAGGGGGCCGAGCAGGCCAGATCGCGCATGGTGGCGATGGAGACGTGGCGACGCACCCGGGCCCGGCGGAGGTGATCGCGGAGGGTGTTCTGGGCGATCCGGAAGATCCAGGTCCGGGGCTCGCCCAGCGCGGGGTCGTAGCGGTCGGCGGCCTGGAAGACCTTGAGGAAGGTCTCCGAGGTCACGTCCTCCGCGGCGTCGGCGCTGGGGAGGTGGAACCGGAGGTAGCTGTAGACGGCCCGGCCATAGGCCTCGTACCACGCCTGGGCCATGGGCCCTCCGCCTCGGGGGCGGGGGCACGGACGGACGGCCTGGTCTCGGGGAGCGGGGGGATCACGAAGAGATAATACGCCGCAGGCCGGAAAACGTCACACCGGGGCCGAGTCGGCGGGGGGTGGTGGTCCACCTCCCGCCTCGCGGGGCTAGCGGGTCGGCGGCTCCGGCTTGCAGCACAGATCGGTCGCGCAGGTGACCCAGGGCAGGGTGCCGGTCCGAAGGACCGTGCCGAGGGCCCCCATGCCGACCTTCTCGCCCAGCACGCCCGGGAGCTGCCACTGGGACACCGACTGCCGCCAGGGGCGGGTCGGGGGATGCCCGATGGTCCGGACGTCGAGGACATCAAACTTGCCGGTGGGCACATCCGGGATGAAGGCGGAGAAGAATGCGCCATCCTTCCGGTAGACGAACCAGAAGGTGGTGGACCGCGGCTGGATGCCGAGCCGGGCGAGCGCCGAATCGCCGTTGTTGACCAGGCGCGCCACCACCACGCCCTTGTCGAAGGACTCCTTGGGGGTGCGGTAGGCCCCCTCCAGCGGCTCGAGGGTCAGGTCGGCGATGCCGTCGATGATGGCGCGGTGGGAGCTGCCGGGATTCACGTCGTAGCGCCCGGCGCGGCCGGC